>DASVAL010000133.1:0-157336 GCA_036376355.1 Planctomycetota bacterium | reverse complement strand
GATCTCGGGATGCGCGGTGAACAGCTTGCCGGTCGCCTCGACCGCCGCGAGGCGGCCGCGGAAGTTCTCGTTGCCGGCGGCCACGGCGAGCGACTGCGCGGCCGGTTCGCCGAAAGCAACGATCTGCTCGACGAGCTTCTTGCGCGTCTCGGCGTCGGCGTCGGCGAGTTGCGCGACCAGATTGTCGTGCCCGTCGGCAGGATCGACGGCTGGCGGCGCCGTGCGCGCGAGCACGACCTCATCCTCCTTCTTCGCCGCCTCGCGCGCGGCATCGAGCTCGAACTGATTCGCGACGAGGCGTTCGCGCAGCTTCTCGTAGACCCGCTGCGCCTTGCTCACGCCGCGGTCGAGCGCGTCGGGCCCGACCTGGCCTGTCTTCGCCTCGAAGTCGCCGAGCTCGCAGTTGCGGTACGGGAACGCTTCGGCCCCCGCCGCGAGCCGCGCGCGCATCGCCATGCGGTCGTCGGCGCGCTGATCGAGGATCCAGCACCAATGCGCCTTCGCCCAGTCGCGATCGTCGGCGAACCAGCACGCGCGGCCCGCTTCGTAGTGCAGCTCGGCGAGGCGCGGCGAGTCCTTGCCGCCCGCGATCGCCGACTCGAGCACGACGCGTGCCGTCGCGAAGCGCTTCTCGGCGAGATGGCGCAGGCCCTGCTCGATCGCGAGATCGGTTGCCAGTGCCTTGGCCTCCGCGCTCGCCGACGCCGCCGCGAGCGCCGTCGCGTGCGCGGGCCAGTCGCCGTCGCCGCGCGCGATGCGCAGGAGACCGCGATGTGCTTCGGCGCGCTGTGTCGCGTCGCCGGCCGCGAGCACGCGTTCGAAGGCGCGCTTCGCCTCCGCGTACCACACGAGCTGCTCGCACGTGCGCGCGACCTCGAGGGCCGCGGGTGCTTCGAGCTCGGTGCCCGCCTGCTTGCGCACCTCGCTCTCGGCGGCCGTCGGCCGATCGAACTCGGGATGGCGCCGCAGCAGCGCGCGCAGCCACGCGAACACCTGCTCGGTGCCGTCGTAGATGCCGGTCTGGCCGAGGATGCGGCCGTCGGGCGCGAACGCGGCGAAGTAGGCCCAGCGGTTCGGCACCTTGCCGAGCACGAAGTCGCGTGCCTTGACGTCCTTGCCTTCACCGGGTCCGCCGGTGTTGAAGAAGAACGGCACGAAGCGACGGTTCAGCAGCTCGATGACGCGCGTTTCCGAGAAGGGACCCCCTCTCATTGGTTCGGCGCCGGGTCACCAGACGCCTTTCGTCGCGCACTTCGCTCCCTCGTCGTCGACGCCGAACGAGATGCCCTTGATGACGAGGATGCGCTGCTCCTTCTGCGCGCGCGCGAGCGCCTGCTCGAAGTCGCCGGGCAGGACCCATTCGATCGCGGTGCGATCGCACGCGGTGCCCTGGGCGCGCAGCGCGGCGGCGCTGCCAATGAGTGCGAATGCGACGGGAATCACGAACTGCAGCTTCATGCGGGGGCCTCCAATGGCGTGCGATCGTCCTTCGACTACTCCGGTAGTCAAGCGGGGACATGCAGGCCGTCGCGGCGCGTTCCGGTTTCGCCCTGTCAGTCTTCCCGGATGAAGAGTGCCGAAAGCGATGCACACGTGGTGATCGCGTGCCGCGGACCCCGACGTGAGGCTTCGCGAGGAAGCATCCGTCATGGCCAACCGAACCGACCAAGAACGTGCCGAAGCCGCCTTCGCCGAGTTCCGCCGCAGCGGCAGCCCGCGCGAGATGGCCGAGGTGTTCGTGGCGCAAGCGCCTGCTCGAAGGCAGCTACACGATCGACGTCACGACCGGCGGCGGCTTCCGCGGCCGCACCTCGGTCGTGCTGACGCCCGGCGGCGCGGAGGCGGTCAATCGCGCTCGCGCGCTGACGATGCGCCTGCACGTCCGTTCGCGGTCGCGCCGGCGCGGCTGCGGCAGGCTGCCCATGTCGCGAGCTTCCTTCCGCCCTGCGAGCGCGCTCTACTCTCGCCCGCGGATGCAGATTCCCGAACACTGGGCGGAGGCACGCGTCGTCGGCAGGGTGAAGGGGCGCGACCGCGTGGTGCGGCGCTTCGGCTGGTCGGACACGAGCCCGGCCGACGCGCAGCGGCTCGCCGAGCAGCGCGCGACGCAGGCGCTCGTCGAGCTGCAAGCCGGTCGCCCGGTCGCGCCGCGTGAGAAGAAGCTCGCCTATGGCGGTGCGGGCCTGCCGATCCGCGAACAGGTGCTCGCGCGCCACGGCGACCTCGTGATCACGCGCAACTCGTACGGCGCACACTGCCTCAACGAGCCCGACGTGATGTTCGCCGACATCGACTTCGCGACACATCTGCCCTTCGTCCTGCGGTTGATCGCCGGGCTGATGGGACCGCTCGGCGTCGCGAGCCTCGGCATCATGCTGGCCGCAAACGCCTGGTTGATCGGCGGACTCGGGCTCGCAGTGGCGATCGCGGTCGGCACGTTCTTCGCGATGCTCGGCAAGTCCCGCACGCGGCGCGAACGCCAGCACCGCGAGCAGACCGAGAACGTGCGCCGCGTGATCGCGGCCGAGCCGCGAGGTCGCGCCGCAATCTACGAGACGCCGCGCGGCCTGCGCGTGCTGGTGCTGCACAAGACGTTCGAGCCGGACGCCGAGAGCACGCAGCAATTCCTGCGCGCGCTCGGCAGCGACCGCGCCTACGTGCTGATGTGTGCGCTGCAGTCGTGCTTCCGCGCGCGCGTCAGCGGCAAGCCGTGGCGCATGGGCGTACGCCACATTCGCCCGCGCCCAGGTGTCTGGCCCGTGCATCCCGACCGGAGCGCGCTGCGCGACGCCTGGGTCACCGAGTACGAAGCGGTCGCTGTCAAGTACGCGGCGTGCCGCTTCCTCGAGGACGTCGGCGACGGTCCGGTGCACCCGCGCTGCGCCGAGGTCCAGCGCGTGCACGACGCACTCTCGCGCGCACGCAGCGACCTGCCGCTCGCGTGAGCCGGCGCGAGGCGGCGGCGTTCGACGAGATCCCGGCGGTGTCGATGCCATGCTGAAAGTGCCGGGGCTATCCTCCCGGCATGGACGTGCCGGAGCCCATTGCCGCGGTCCAGCCTGCCTCACCGCCGCCGCTCCGCGTGCTGTCGCGCCGCACCGCGTGGTCGACGACGGCATGCCTGCTGCTGCTCTCGTTCCTCGCCGTCGCGCTGTTCGTCGAGCGGCCACTGCTGGCGCGGCCGCACCAGCACGGCCGCGAGCGACGCGCGGCGTTCGCGATCCGCGACTACGTGATCCCGTTCCAGCAGTGGGGCACGCGAGCGTTCACGTTGCCCAACCTGCAGTCCGGCTACGGCACCGTCGACTACGTCACGCTGCGCTCCTGGGGCGAGGACCGCAGCGACGAGGTCGCATCACGCATCGTGAAGCTGCTCGAGACCCACGACGCAGTCGACTTGTTCCTGCTCGCGCACAGCAACCCGTTCGTCGATTGGGTGCGCAAGGTGCCCGCCGAGCTGCGGCGCAAGCTGCGCCTGGTCTACAACACGGGCTGCCACGACCTGCGGCAGAAGGACCTGTGGCTCGGACTGGGCGCCCGCGCCTACGTCGGCCACGTCGGCCTCAGCGAGTCGCCCGTGTTCTACGTCTACTTCCTGCGCCGCTGGTTGCGCGGCCGCACGCTCGACGAGGCGGTCGCGGAGGCCAATGCGCGCACCGAGGCGTTCCTCGGCAGCGGGCTCGAGGGCACCCTGTCCAATCCGCAGGCGACCGTTGCGTCGACGCACGCCGAACGCGCCGGCGACGGCGCGCTGACGATCGGAGCGGTGCCGTGAAGCGCGCGCTGCTGCTGGCTTTCGTCGCGCTCGCACTGCAGGTCGGAGCCGGCCTGCTGTTCGGCTGGATCAGCGAGGCGGCGTACCAGACGCCGCGCCGGCTCGACGAGGCGATGGAACTGCCGCTGACCTGGACGGGACTCGTGTTCGCAGGCCCGGTCGCGCTGCTGTGCGCGACGCTCGCGACGCAGCACTTGTTGCAGCGCGTCCGCCTCGCGCATGCGGTGCCCGCCGTGCTGCTGCTCTGCGTGCCGCCGATGCTGGTCGGGACTCTCGTCACGTTCGCGCTCGCCTGCGTCGCCGGCTGGTGCTGACGCGCGGCACACCGAGCTCGGCAGCACCGACCGCGCTGGCGCGCCCGGGCAACCGGCGCTTCACTTCCGGCCGTGCTCGAGTCGTTGCACGTCCTGACCGCGGTGCTCGCGACGCTGGCGGCCGTCACGCTGCTGGCGCCGCGCTTGCACCTGCCGCAGCCGCTCGCGCTGGCGCTCGCCGGCGTCGGCCTCGCGTTCGTGCCCGACCTGCGCAACATCGACATCGACCCGCACCTGATCCTCGTCGGCTTCCTGCCGCCGCTGCTCTACGCGGACGCGTGGCAGACGTCCTGGCGCGACTTCAAGCGCTGGCTGCGGCCGATCATGATGCTCGCCGTCGGTCTCGTCGCGGCGACGATCGTCTCCGTCGGCTTCGTCGCGAAGCTGTGCCTGCCGGACCTGCCGTGGGCGGTCTGCTTCGTGCTCGGCGCGATCGTGTCGCCGACCGACACGGTTGCGGCGCAGTCGGTGCTCGAACGGTTGCGCGTGCCGCGGCGGACCACGGCGATCCTCGGCGGCGAGAGCCTCGTCAACGACGCGACGGGCCTCGTCGGCGTGCAGATCGGCGTCGTCGTCGTGCTCGAGGGCATGTTCTCGTTCGGCCACGTGCTCGGCCAGTTCGCGTGGGTCGCGGGCGTCGGCGGCCTCGTCGGCGTGCTGGTCGGCGGCGTGTTCGCGAACGTGCACCGGCTCGTGCGCGATCCGCCGGTGCTGTTCACGCTGTCGCTGCTGTCGCCGTACCTCGCGTTCGCGCTCGCGACGATGCTCGACGTCTCCGGCGTGCTCGCGGTCGTCGTCGCCGCCGCCGTCGTGACGTGGCGCTTCCACCGCGTGCCGGCGCCGGCGCGGGTGCAGCTGCGTGCGACGTGGTCGCAGCTGACGTTCGTGCTGAACGGGCTGTGTTTCCTCTACATCGGCCTCGAGTCGCCGTGCCTGCTGCAGCAGGCGTTCGGGGCGGGCAGCAGCATGCTCGTCGCGGGCCTCGCGGTCAGCGGCGCCGTGATCGGCACGCGCATGCTGTGGTGCTGGCCCGCCGCTTACCTGCCGCTGTGGTTGTTCCCGCGGCTACGCGCGCGCGAAGGCGGCTACCCGACGCCGCGCGGCGTCATGGTCGTCTCGTGGTGCGGCGTGCGCGGCGCCGTCTCGCTCGCGGCGGCACTCGCGCTGCCGGCCACGATCGACGGCGAGCACGCCTTCCCGGGACGGCAGGAGGTCATCGCGTGCACGGTCGCCGTGATCCTCGCGACGCTGTTCGTGCAGGGCGGCACGCTGTTCCCGCTCGTGCGGCTGCTCGGCCTGCGCGACGACGGCACGACGGCGCAGGAGATGCGCGCGGCGCGCGAACATCTGCTCCAGGCCGGCATCGTGCGCCTCGACGCGTTCTGCAGCGAACGCAGCTGTCCGGTCGCCGTGCACCGCTTCCGCGAGTCGATGGTCGACGAGCTCGCGTCGCTGCGCGCCGACGACGAAGCGGAGCGGACGCGAGCGCAACAGCGGATCGCCGTGTCGCGCGACGTGCGCGCGGCCGTCGCGCAGTCGCAGGAGGCTGCGCTGCTCGGGCTGCGCGACCGCGGCGTCATCGACGACCTCGCCTACAACAACCTGCTGCTCGAGCTCGACCACGCCGCGATCAGCGAGAGCCAAACGGGCTGAACGATGCGCCCGGCACGCCCCCCTGTGACGCGATCGCCCGAGCCGGCTAGGCTCCGCCGATGGCCACCATGCGACTCTCCCCGGCGCTGGCAGTCCTCGTGCTCGCGAGCCCGCTGGCCTGCCAGATCTCGTGGCAACAACAGGGCGGCATGCCGGCGCCCCTCGCGCGCGAGAACCACTGCGCCGCCTACGACATGACTCGCAGTCGCCTCGTCGTCTACGGGGGCGACAATGGCGGGCCGGCGTTCTCCGACACGTGGGAGTTCGACGGCACGGCGTGGCAGCTGAGGACGCCGACGGCGTCGCCGGGCCCGCGCTGGGCCGCGTCGATGGCGTTCGATCCGGTGACCGGAACGACGATCCTGTTCGGCGGCACGACCGTCACGGGGGGCTCGTCACCGAACGCGACGACCTGGCGGTGGAACGGCACGACGTGGACCCAGCTGCAGCCGCCGCAATCGCCGCCCGCGCTGCTCGGCCACGCGATGGCGACCGACCTCCTCAACAACCGCATCGTGTTGTTCGGCGGCCGCGATCCGAGCAGCGCACACCTGGCACAGACGTGGATCTTCGACGGCACGACGTGGACGCAGCTGACGAGCAGCCCCCAACCACCAGCCCGCTGCTGCCACGACCTCGCGCTCGATTTCACGACCGGCTCCCTCGTCCTGTTCGGCGGCTGGGGCGGATCCAACTTCGGGGACACCTGGGAACTCGTCGGCAACTCATGGTTCCAGCGCTCGCCGGCCCAGTCCCCGACGGCACGTTGGGGACACCGCATGGCGTGGTCGGCGGCGTTCGGCGGCGTCGTGCTGCACGGCAAGTCCACTCCCAGCGCTGGCAACGACACCTGGGCGTGGAACGGCACGACGTGGCAGCTGCTGCCTCTCGCGGCGCCATACCCCACGGTCTGGAATGCCGTGCTGAAGGCCGAGTTCAGCGTCGGTCGCCTCTTCATGTTCGGCGGCTCGGATGGAACGGCGACGAACAAGCTGTTCACGCTCGACAGCACGGCACCGGGTTCGTTCACCGCGACGGGCTTCGGCTGCGCCGGTCCGTCCGGCACGCCAGCGCTGACAGGCCTCGGCTTCCCGTGGATCGGCACGACGGTCAGCCTGAGCGCCGCGCCGATCCCGATCCTCGGCGTGTTCGTGCTCGGCATGTCGAACACGATCAGCGGCGGCGTGCCGCTGCCGCTGCCGCTCGCATTCCTCGGCATGCCGGGCTGCTCGCTGCAGGTGAGCCTCGACACGCTCGTGACGAGCTCACCTGGCGGCGGAGCTGCGCAGGTGGCTGTGCAGATCCCGCTGCTGCCGTCGCTCGTCGGCACGACGTTCCACGTGCAAGCCGGCTCGTTCGACCCCGGAGCGAACCCGTTCGGCCTCACGATCAGCAACGCGGTCGCCGTGTCGATCGGCGGCGTCTGAGGGCGAGCGATGACGTCGCGGCAGGACTGCTGGCGGCGCGGAAGCGGCGGCCGCTGAAGTCCACGCGCTGCTCACCCCTTGCCAGTCGGCTCCTCGACGAGCTGCGCCTGCAGGAACAGCGCCTGCTCGAGCGCGCGGAAGAACCTCTGGTAGTGCTCCGGATCCTCGACGGCGCGCAGGTAGAACTGCGCGCTGGCGCGCACGACCGACTGCGCGTCGTTGCGCTTGCGCACGGTCACCGTCAGCCGCACGAGGTCGCTGCGATGGTAGAAGGGCCCCCAGGTCCGGTAGCTGCGCGTGAACAGCAGCAGGCTCTTGTCGTCGTAGAGGTGGTAGCTCGGATCGAGCCACGGTTCGCCCTCGCTCGCGACGAAGCGCGTGCCGGACACGATGCCGAGCTCCTCGTCGAGCACTTCGACCATGAAGCCGAGGTCCTGCATCGTCGCCACGACGGCGGACAGGATGCGCACGCGGTCGGTCGAGTCGAACAGGCGCGACTGCGCCGCACGCAGCTTGACCTGGCTCTCTTCCGACATCCAGATCTGGTCGCGCGCGTTCGACTGGCTCTCGTGCCGCGACTCGAACGGCGAGAGGCAGCCGGCGAGCAGGCAGCACCACAACGACGGCCAGCGCAAGCGCACGACGCCTAGCCTCCGGTGACGAACAGCGAGCGCTCGAGCGCCGCGAAGAAGTTCTGGTAGACCGCGGGATCGTCGACGGGCCGATTGTTGAAGACCGCGTTCGCGCGCACGAGCATGCGGCCTTCCCCCTGCTGGCGTACGGTGACCGTCACGCCGACGACGTCGTTGAAGCTCGGCTCGGCGAACTTGGCGCCCGTGACGAGTCCGAGCGGCTCGTTCGCGCGCTCGATGAGGAAGCCGAGGTCCTGCAGCACCGCCATCACGGCACGCATCGCGACCTGGCGGTCGCCGACTTCGAGCGTGCGCGATTGGTAGCTGCGCAGCTTCGTCTGCGCCTCGGACGGCGCGAGCAGGTCGGGGCTCGGCTTCGGCGCCGCGCACGCGGCCAGCAGCAGCCAGACGACCGGGAGAGTGGAAACGGCCTGCGACATGCCTGCACCTACAACGTGAATGCCTCGAGGAACACCGCTTTCGACAGCTTGGCGAAGAACTGCTGGTAGACGACCGGGTCGCGGATCATCTCGACGCGCTGCTGCCCCGGCGCGATGTAGTCGCGGTTCGACTGTCCGTCGCCCTGCCAGACGACGCGATAGAACATGATGCGCACCTCGTGCCTCGTGCCGTCGTCGCCGAGCGGACGGGCGACGAGCGTGGCGGCGATCCGCTGCTGCAGGTCGACCGGGATCAGCGCGTAGCCGAACGACACGATCAGCACGAACACTCGCGCCCATTCCTGCCCCGACTCGCGCGCGCTGCGCTCCTTCGTCGCGCGCAGGAAACCGAGGTCGCGCACGCTTTCGTCGATGTGGAAGCCGAGATCCTGCAGCACGGCGGCCGACGCCGACAGCAGCTCGTTCGCGTCGCGGGTCTCGAAGAAGCGCGTCTGCGCGGCCTTGTGCTCCGGCGCCGACGCCGGCAGCCGCATCAGCTCGGCCGCTGGCCTGGTCGTGCACGCGACGAGCCCGAACAGCACCAGCGCAGCCGCGGCGACGAACGCGCAGCGCGGGCGGCCCGGATCAGAACTGCGTGTAGTTGTACGCAAAGTCGCGGACCTTCTTCTGCTCGTCGAACTTGATGATGATCGTCAGCGTGCGCTGCCGCGTCGAGCTGGTGCCCTGGTCCGAACGCGCGCCGAGGATCAGCAGCGTGCCGTACTGGGACGTGCTCGCATTCATGCGCTCCGTCGACACCTTGTCGTAGACCCAGACCTCGCAGCGCTTGTCGTCGGTGCTGATGATGTTCGGCGACCCGAGCACCTCGAGCACGCCGGCGCCGCTCATGCCGACCTTGATCTCGCCCTGGACCTTGCCGAGCGTCAGGCGGTCGCCCGGCTCGTCCTCTGGCGGTGGAGCAGCGCAAGCAACCAGCAGGAACAGGACGCTCGTGACGAGCCGCGGACACACTGCCTTCATGGAATCTCCAGTCGCTGGCCGATCGGGTGGCGCCAGACACGATCGAGCATGTTCGACGGCCGGCGCGGCGGTGCCAAGCGCAACTTGCCCCGGGCCGTTCGGCGTACGCTGCGCGCGCGGTTTCCTGCGCAACGAACCTTGACCGCCCTCGCGGACAACGCGACCATGCGGCCCGTCCGCGGGGACCGACCACCATGCACGCACGCGTCCGGCGCCTCGGCACCACGGTTCTCGTCCTCACCTTGTCCATGGCCGCGTGCGCGGCGCCCGACGACGGCACGCTGCAAGGTTACGTCGAGGGCGAGTTCGTCTTCGTCGCGTCGCCGCTCGGCGGTGAGCTGCAGCAGCTCGCCGTGCAGCGCGGCGCTCTGGTCAAGACCGGCGACCCGCTGTTCGCGCTCGAGGACACGAGCGAGCGCGAAGCAGCGGCACGCCAGCAGCGCATCGTCGACAGCCTGCGCTCGCGGCTCGCGGACGAGAAGAAGGGCAAGCGGCCGTCCGAGATCGCGGCACTCGATGCGCTGCTCGAGCAGAACCGCGCGTCGCAGAAGCTCGCCGACGCGGAGCTCGCCCGGATCGAGAAGCTCGCGCCGAGCGGCGCCGCGTCGCAGAACGCGCTCGACCGCGCGCGCGCCGAAGCCGCCGAGAGCAAGGCGCGCACGGCACAGACCACGGCGGACCTCGAGACCGCGCGGCTCGGCGCGCGTGAGGACCGCGTCGCGGCCGCCGAGGCCGAGGTGCGCGCGGCCGAGGCGGAGCTCGTGCGCAGGCAGTGGGACCTCGACCAGAAGCGGCAGGCGGCGACCGCGGACGCGCTCGTGTTCGACACGCTGTACCGCGAGGGCGAATGGGTCGACGCGGGCCGGCCCGTCATGGCACTGCTGCCGCCTGGCAACGTCAAGGTGCGCACGTTCGTGCCCGAGACGCGCGTCGCCGCGATCCGCGTCGGCGATCCGGCGAGCGTGCACATCGACGGCGTCGCCGAGCCCGCGCGCGGCAGCGTGACGTTCGTGTCGCCGCGCGCCGAGTACACACCGCCCGTGATCTTCAGCCGCGACAGCCGGTCGAAGCTCGTGTTCATGGTCGAGATCCGCTTCGCCCCCGAGACCGCGAGGTCGCTGCACCCTGGCCAGCCGGTCGACGTGCGTCTCGAAGGCAGGCCGTGAACCTCGCGATCGACGTGCGCGACATGACGAAGCGCTTCGGCGCGCTGACGGCGGTCGATCGCATCGGCCTGCAGGTCGAGTCGGGCGAGATCCACGGCTTCCTCGGGCCGAACGGCAGCGGCAAGACGACGTTCATCCGCATGCTGTGCGGCCTCTTGCGGCCCGACGGCGGCAGCGGGACGTGCCTGGGCTTCGACGTCGTGAACGACAGCGAGTCGATCAAGCGCCAGGTCGGCTACATGACGCAGCGTTTCAGCTACTGGGAAGACCTGACCGTCGGCGAGAACCTCGAGTTCATAGCACGCGTCTACGCGGTGCCGGACCGGCGCCACGCGGTGCGCGCGACGATCGAGCGCATGGGGCTCGAGAAGCGCCGCGACCAGCTCGCCGGAACGCTGTCGGGCGGCTGGAAGCAGAGGCTCGCGCTCGCCGCGTGCATGCTGCACTCGCCGAAGCTGCTGCTGCTCGACGAGCCGACGGCCGGCGTCGACCCGCAGGCGCGCCGCGAGTTCTGGGAGCAGATCCACCAGCTCGCGAGCGAGGGCATCACGGTGCTGATCGCGACGCACTACATGGACGAGGCCGAGCGCTGCCACCGGCTCGCGTTCGTGTTCCACGGCCGCCTGTTGACGCACGGCACGGTCGACCAGGTCGTGCGCGACTCGGGGCTGCTGACGTGGGCCGTCGCTGGACCCGACCTGCCCGAGCTGATGGCGAAGTTGCGCAGCGAGCCCGGCGTCGAGCAGGCCGTCGCGTTCGGCAACGAGCTGCACGTCGCGGGCGGCGATGGCGGTGCACTCGAACGCGTCGTCGCGAAGTACGGCGGCGAGGGCAGCGTGCACCGCTTCCGCCGCATCGACCCGAGCCTCGAGGACGTGTTCATCCACCTGATGCAGCAGGCCAAGGCCGAGGCCGGGGCGAAGCCGCCGGTGCAGGCCGGATGAACGGCGCGCGCCCCCACCGCGGAGCGTTCTCGTTCGGCCGCTTCGCCGCGATCGTGCAGAAGGAGTTCGTGCAGATGCGGCGCGACCGCGTCACGTTCGCGATGATGGTCGGCATCCCGCTTCTGCAGCTCGTGCTGTTCAGCTTCGCGATCAACCTCGACCCGAAGCACCTGCCGACCGCCGTCGTGCTCGCCGACCACGGGCCCGCGGGTCGCGCGCTGGTCGCCGCGATGCAGAACAGCGGCTACTTCGACGTCGTCGCGACGCTGTCGAGCGAGGACGAGGCGAGGCAGGTGCTCGCGCGCGGCGAGGTGCAGTTCGTCGTCAACGTCCCGCCGCTGTTCACGCACGACGTGTGGCGCGGCGCGCGCCCTGCGATCCTCGTCGAGACCGACGGCACGGATCCCGGCTCCGCGGGCAACGCGGTCGGCAACCTGCAGCGCATCGTCGACAGCTCGCTGCACCGCGACCTGACGGGCCCGCTCGCGCGGCTGCGCCCCGGCGAGAGCCCGATCGAGCTGCGCATCCACACGCTCTACAACCCCGAGGCGATCACGCAGTACAGCATCGTGCCGGGGCTCATGGGCGTCGTGCTCACGATGACGCTCGTGCTGATCACGAGCCTCGCGATGACGCGCGAGCGCGAGACCGGCACGATGGAGAACCTGCTCTCGATGCCGGCCCGGCCGCTCGAGGTGCTGCTCGGCAAGATCGTGCCGTACGTGCTCGTCGGCTACGTGCAGGTCGGGCTGATCCTGCTCGCGGCGCGCTACGGCTTCGACGTGCCGATGCTCGGCAGTGCGCTGCTGCTCGTCGTGCTGTCCGCGGTGTTCATCGCGGCCAACCTCGCTGTCGGCATCACGTTCTCGACGGTCGCGCAGAACCAGCGGCAGGCGATGCAGATGGGCATGTTCTTCTTCCTGCCGTCGATCCTGCTCAGCGGCTTCATGTTCCCGTTCCGCGGCATGCCCGGCTGGGCGCAGGCGATCGGCGAGGTGTTCCCACTGACACACTACCTGCGCGTCGTGCGCGGCATCATGCTGAAGGGGAACGGACTGCAAGACGTCGCGAGCCACGTGTGGCCGATCGCGCTGTTCACCGCGATAGCGCTCGTGATCGGCGTGCGGCGCTACCGGCGAACGCTCGACTGACGGAGGCTCGCCTGGGCGCTGCCGCGCCGTCCGACGACGCGCGCGAAAACGGACCATGTAGCGCGGACGCGGGCCACTAGACTCCCGCGCTCACGTCCCGACCAGATGCCCCTTCTGCGCGCCACTGCCTTCTCGCTGTTCGTCGTCTCCGGGTTCTGCAGCCTCGTCTACCAGATCGTGTGGCTGCGGCTCGCGTTCGCGGCGTTCGGCGTCGTGACGCCCGTGCTGTCGGTCGTGCTGTCGGCGTTCATGGGCGGTCTCGCGCTCGGCTCCTGGCTCGCCGGCAGGCTCGCGGCACCGCTGGCCGCGCGCGGGCGCCGCGGCGCAGCAGTCGGCTACGGCCTCGTCGAGTGGGGCATCGCCGCCGGTGCGTTCGTCGTGCCATGGGGTTTCCGCACCGGTGAGCAGTCGCTGCTCGGCATCGGCGACTGGTCGTCGGCGAGCTACATGCTGACGTCGGCGCTGATCCTCGCCGGCACGATCCTCGTGTTCGCGACGCTGATGGGCGCCACGTTCCCGCTGATGATGGCATACCTGCGCGCGCGGGCGCCACAGGAGGAAGGCACGTTCAGCTGGCTCTACCTCGGCAACGTCGTCGGCGCGATGCTCGGCGCGGCGGCGACGGCGGCGGTGCTGATCGAGTGCCTCGGCTTCCGCGCGACGTTGTGGGTCGCGGCCGCCGGCAACGTCGCGATCGGCGCCATCGCGATGCTGCTGCCGGTGCTCGTGCGCGCTCGAGCCTCGACGCCCGCGGCCGCCGCGCCGACCCCCGCCGCGGTCCCGGCCCCACCGCCCGGAACGTCGCGGCGCTCGAGCCTGATGCTGCTGTTCGCGACCGGGTGCACGTCGATGACGATGGAGGTCGCGTGGACGCGAGCCTTCACGCCGGTGCTGCGGACGACGATCTACGCCTTCGCGGCCGTGCTGACCGTGTACCTGACCGCGACCTGGATCGGCTCCGCGGTCTACCGGCGGCACCTGCGCCGCGGTGCACCGGCCCGCACGCCGACGCTGCTCGCGCTCCTGTTCCCGGCGTCGCTGCTGCCGCTGCTGCTCAACGACCCGCGCCTGCACGAGAGCGTGATGATCGTCCTGGCCAGCATCGTGCCGATCTCGGCGCTGCTCGGCTACCTGACTCCGCAGCTCGTCGACGAGCAGGCGCGCGGCGAACCACGCGCCGCCGGGCTCGCGTACGCGGTCAACGTGCTCGGCTGCATCGCCGGCCCGCTGCTCGCGGGCTACCTGCTGCTGCCGGCAGTCGGCGTCCAGTACACGCTGCTGCTCGCTGCCGCGGTCTACCCTGCCTTCCTGCTCGCCAGCGGTCCCACCGTGCTGACCTCACACCGGCTCGCGGTCGCAGGAGGCGTCGTCGCGACGCTGCTCGCGGTGTTCGTCGTGCGCACGCACGAGGATCCGGCGCTGCACCACAACGGCGAAGTCCGCCGCGACCACGTCGCGACCGTCGTGTCGTTCTGCGAAGGCACGCAGAAGCGCATGCTCGTGAACGGCATCGTCATCACCGAGCTGAACCAGCTGACGAAGCTCATGGCGCACCTGCCTCTCGTCGTGCGCGAGCAGCCGCCGCAGTCGACGCTGGCGATCTGCTTCGGCATGGGCACGACGTTCCGCTCGCTGACGAGCTGGGGCGGCCGCGTGACGGCCGTCGAGCTCTCACCGAGCGTGCCCGACGCGTTCGGCTTCTACTGGCCCGACGCGGCCGCCGTGCTCGCGCGGCCCGGCGTGCAGATCGTCATCGACGACGGCCGCCGCTTCCTGAAGCGCACGACCGAGACGTTCGACCTGATCACGATCGATCCGCCGCCGCCCGCCGAAGCCGGCGGCTCGAGCCTCCTGTACTCGCTCGAGTTCTACCGCACGCTGCGCCCGCGGCTGTCGCCGACCGGCGTGCTGCAGCAGTGGTTCCCCGGTGGCGAACCGGCGATCGCGCAGGCCGTCGTGAACACCGTCGTGCAGGTGTTCCCGCACGTGCTCGTCTACCGCGGCTTCGAGCCCCCGCACTTCGGCCTGCACGTGCTGGCCTCCGACCGGCCGCTCACACCGCCGACGGCCGCGCAGGCGATCGCGCGCATGCCGGCCGCCGCGCGCGCCGACATGCTCGAGTGGACCGGTGGCCTGCCGCTCGAACAGGCGTGGCCGCTCGCGCTCGAGCAGCTCGTGCCGGTCGAGCAGCTGCTGCCGGCCAACCGGCGCCTGACGATCACCGACGACCGCCCGTTCAACGAGTACTTCTGGCTGCGCCGCCTGCTCGGCACGCTGCCGCCGCTGCTGGCCGACACGCTGCCGGCGCCGCAGTGAGCCGCGTCACTTCCCCACCGGCGCAACGATCGTTGCGTCGCCGGGCAGCGGCGGAATGCGCAGCGTGCGGCGCCGCCTGGACTCGACGCCGGAGGGCGGCTCGGGGAGAACAGTGCCTGTTCCGCATTCCCCAATAAAGGCCCGCGCGCGCCGCAGCCCGCCCATGAGCCGATCCGCCCTCCTGCTCGCCGTTGCTTCCACCAGCATCGCCAGCGCCGCGATGTTCGTCTCGCTGCGCCACGACGCGCCAGTCGGCCCGCCAACCAACCCGTCCAGCGCGACCGATCCCGAGCTGACCACCGCGGTCGCGGCCCTGCGCGAGGAACTGCAGCAGCTGAAGCGCGCGCAGCTGCAGCCCGAAGTCGCGCCGCCACCGGCCGCGCCGCTCCGGCAGGAGGCCGATCCGGCGTCCGGCGTGCGGCTCGCGGCGCTCGAACAGCGCCTGGAACAGATCGAGTCGGAGCTGAAGCGGCTGGCCGAGCGCCCCGCCAAAGCGCAGCCGACGCCCGAGCAGCGCGCAGCACTCGCCGAGGCCGAAGCGCGCCGCAACGCCGAGCTGCCGGAGCTGCTGACGAAGTTCGCGGACCTGCGCCTCACCGAAGCCGAACGCCTGCGCGCGCTCTCGACGCTGCGCGGCCGGACCGTGCCGGGCACGACGCGAAAGGCGACGCACGACGCCGCAGACGCGGCGATCCAGCTCGTGCAGACGAGCACCGTCGCGAAGACGCGCGCCGACGTGTGGCGTCAGATGCACGGCGCCGGCAATGCGCGGCTCGCGCCGCACCTCGTGCAGAGCCTGTTGCACGACGCCGACGCGGACGTACGCGAAGAAGCCGCGGAATCGCTCGACGAGTACCTCGACCAGCCGGGCGTTCGTCAGGCGCTGCAGTTGGCGAGCCAGAACGACGCGGACGAGAAGGTCCGCCGCCAGGCCGCGCGCTCGCTGGCGCGCTGAGCGCGGCGATCGCGCGGCGCGCATCGCGGCGCGTCACTGGTGCTCGAACTCGATGCGCGTGACGACGGCGTTCGGCTTGCAGCCGACCTCCTCGACGAAGCGTTCGACGAACTCGCGGCCCGAGAGCCCGGGGAAGCCCTCCTTCTTCGCCTCGAGCCTGCCGTAACGCGCTTCGCGGAGCCTGCTCAGCGACTCCTTGCGCACGCTGACGACCCGGATCACGCCGAGCTTGCGAACCGCAGCCCCCTTCGCGAGGCCGCGCGCCTTCTCGACCGCCTGCAGCAGCGTGCCTTCCTCGAGGTCGCTCCAGCCGAGCCGGCGCGTCACGGTCTTGGTGCGGGATCGCATCTGCTCCTTCGTCAGCGCGAAGCTCATGTTCCTCATTGCGTGTGCCCTCCGATGGCGTTTTCAGCGTAGTGCACGACCGGGGGCAGGTTTTTCACGTCTCGACCGCTGGACGACCGCGACGCACGAGGGGTGATCCCGCCCGCGCGCGAGCGGCGCCTACCCGCGCCGCACGGTCCACACGACGGACCGCCCGCGATCCGGCGTGAACACACACGCGGTCCCGGTACGCACACACGCCTGCAGATGCTCGCCGAGTGGAGGGTGCTCCTCGGCGAGGCGCTTCAGCACGCTGCGGATCGCCTTCGTCACGCTCTGGCGCGCGCGCTCGGCCGCGCCACCACTTCGCCGGCCGCGACCGCCGAGGCCGACGGCCGCGGCGAGCTGCTGGCCGAGCGCGTCCATCTCGGACCGCGCGGCCTCGACGCGGCCAGGATCGGCAGCTTCGCGCGCGTCGTCGAGCTCCTCTTCGAGTTCACGCAGGCGCCGCGCGTATTGCTGGCGCGCCGCCGCATCGAGCACGAGGCCCGCGTCGCCGAGATCGGCGCGGCCGCTGGCCGCGTCTGCCGGTCCTGCCGCCAGCTCGACGGCCCACAACGGCTCTCCGGGTCGCGCGAGCAGCGCCGCGAGGTACGACACGCCGCGTCCCTCGCGGATGCGCACGACGCGGCCTTCGAAGCACACGGACCAGTAGTCCCCCTCGCGCACGAGCGAAGCGCCGCCCGAGTCCGCGCCGACCTGCTCCGCGGGAACCGACACCGGTGCCGCCGCCGGCGCCGGCACCGCATGCAGTCCCGCGAGCCGCCGCTCCGCGCCGTCGCCGGCGCCACCACGCAGTGAGCCGAGGCGCGTGTAGATCTCGCACGCGGCCTGCTGCGAGAGCCGCGCGTGCTGCTTGTCCCCGGCGCGCGCGAGCGCGTCGCCGAGCACGACGCAGGTCGTGGCGAGCTCGAACGGCGCGTCGATCTCGGTCCAGATGCGCCGCGCGCGGCTCAAGAGATCGATCGCGGGCTCGACGCGGCCGCGCGCGAGCTCGAGCCGGCCGCGCGCCTCGGCGCTGCACGCCTGCTCCCACGCGGTGCCGCCGGCCTCCGCGACCTGCGCGAGGATGTCGACCGAGCTGCCGGCGATCTCGAGATCGGCGTTCGCGAGTGCAACGGTCGTGCGCGCGGCGAGCAGGTTCGCGCGGTCCTCGACGAGGTAGGTCGGCTGCGGCGTGCGGAACACGCGCTCGAGCACGCGCATCGCCTCGGCGCCGTGCCCGGTCGCGAGCAGCACGAGCGCCATGCCGGGCTGCGGATCCCAGCCGAGCTGCAGCGCCTTGCCGAACGCATCGATCGCGGCCTCTTCGTTGCCGCGCCGGCGGCGCACCTCACCGAGCTCGGCGAACGCGATCATCGACAGCACGGGCAGCGAGCCCTCGAGCATGCGGATCGCCTCGAGGCTCTCACGCTCGGCGTCGTCGAGCCGGCCGCGGATGCGCAGCACCTCCGAGCGGTGCATGCGGCACATGCCGGGGAAGTACTGCACCCCCTGACGCTCGACCCAGCGGTCGGCCAGCTCGATCCACTGCTGCGCGCGGTCCCACGCGCCGCGTGTGCGGCACAGCCACGTCGTCGCGCACAACACCTCGCCGGCCGGCAGGATGCCCGCTTCGCCGGCGAGCACGATCGCCGTCGCCTGCTCGGCCAGCGCGAAGGCGGCCGGCGTCGACTCGTGCCCGCCCGCGACGTGCGCCAGCTCCATGAGTGCGAGCGCCTCGAGGCCGCGGTCGCCGTGCCGCCGCGCGAGCTCGAGTGCTCGGTGCGACTGCTCGCGCGTCGCGGCGACGTCGCCTTCGACGGCGCTGCCGCGCGCGCGGAACCAAGCGAGCCAGCCGTGCTCGCGCGCCTCGGGCATCTCGTCGAGCACCTCGGCGGCGCGGGTCAGCCAGGTCGACGCAACGGCATCGCGGCGGTGGTCGCGGTGCGCCCACACGAGCGAGAGCGCCGTGCGCGCAGCACCGGTCGCATCGCGCCGCGCCGTGTGCGCCGCGTGCGCACGTTCGAGCGGGGCCACGATCGCCGCGTCGTCGCCGGTCCAGCGCGCGGCCTCGGC
Source organism: Planctomycetota bacterium (assembly GCA_036376355.1). Taxonomy (GTDB): domain Bacteria; phylum Planctomycetota; class UBA1135; order UBA1135; family UBA2386; genus DASVAL01. Next base: position 139,140 of record DASVAL010000133.1, on the reverse strand, counting down.
CAGCATCTCGAGCGCCTGCGGCTCGAGCTCACCACGCGCGTCGGCGGCGCGCAGGCGGTCGTAGGTCTGCCGCCAGTCGCGGACCTCACCGGCCGGCGCGGCCGGCACTGCCGGCGAAGCCTCGTGCGCTGCTCCGTGTGTTCCAACCTTCTGCCGCATGGTCGTTTGGGAGGGGCGAAGGGTACCCACTCGCGCCGCCCGCGACCACGGGGGCCACCCCGGCGTCACACCGTGACGCCCGTTTTCACGCCAGAGGGGGAAACGACCGGGCCCCTGCCCGAAGGAGAATCACGTGCACAGACTGTCTCTTCCTGCCCTCCTGGCCGCTGCCGTCCTCGGGGGCTGCCAGGCCCCCGTTCCAGGCGGCGACGCGCCGGCGACCGAAGGCGCGCCGACCACCGAAGGCGCAAAGGCGCGCCCGGGCTTCGACGCGTGGCACCGCCCCGTGTCAACGAGCTCTCGCGAGGCCCAGGCGTTCATCGCGCAGGGCATGCAGTGGCTCTACGGCTTCAACGACGACGAGGCGATCCGCTGCTTCCACCGCGCCGCGGAGCTCGATCCGGACTGCGCGTTCCCCTGGTGGGGCATCGCCTACAGCAACGGCATCAACGTCAACGACCCGATCCTGTCGCCGCGCGAGTCGGCCGACGCGTGGCGCGCGGTCCAGCAGGCACAGGCGCGCAGGGCGAAGGCCTCGCCGGTCGAGCAGGCGCTGATCGACGCGATCGCCGTGCGCTACGCCGCCGAGCCGCCGGCCGACATCAAGCCGTTCGAGCAGGCGTTCGCGGCCGCGATGGGCAAGGTGTGGCAGCAGTTCCCGCAGGACGCCGACGTCGGCGCGATCTACGCCGAGTCGCTGATGAACCTGCAGCCGTGGGACTACTGGACGCAACAGGGTGAGCCGAAGGGACGGGCAACCGAGATCGTCGCCGTGCTCGAGCGCGTCATGCAGCTCGACCCGAACCACGCCGGTGCCTTGCACTACTACATCCACGCCGTCGAGGCCTCGAAGACGCCGCAACGCGCCGAGGCCGCGGCCGACCGGCTCGCGAAGCTCGTGCCGGGCTCGGGCCACCTGACGCACATGCCGAGCCACATCTACGCGCGCATCGGCCGCTACTCGGACGCCGCCGACGCGAACACGCGCGCCGTCGCCGCCGACCGCAGCTACCTCGCGAGCGCGCCGGAGCAGGACTACTACGGCCTCTACATCGCGCACAACCTGCACTTCCTCGCCTACGCCGCGATGATGGAAGGGCGCTTCGAGTCCGCGCTCGCCGCAGCCACCGCACTCGAGAACGAGGTGCCGAAGACGTTCCTGCAGCGCTACCCGATGATCGCCGACGGTTGGATGGCCGCGGCACCGCACGTGCTGATCCGCTTCGGCAAGTGGAACGACATCCTCTCGTTCCCCGAGTACCCGGAGTCGCGGCCGATCAGCCGCGCGATGCGCCGCTACGCGCGCAGCATCGCAAACAGTGCCCTCGGCCGCGTCGACGAAGCGGTCGCCGAGATCGAAGCGTTCGAGAAGGAGGCCGGGCGCACGCCGACCGACTGGACGATCGGCTTCAACCCTGCGCACGCGGTCTACCCGATCGCGCGCAAGATGATGCAGGGTGAGCTCGCGTTCCGGCGCGGCGACCACGACCGCGCGTTCGCGGAGCTGCGCGCGGGCGCCGAGCTCGAGGACGCGATGATCTACGACGAGCCGCCGAGCTGGCTGCAGCCGACGCGCCACGCGCTCGGTGCGTTGCTGACGGCAGCCGGCCGCTACGCCGACGCCGAGGTCGTGTTCCAGCAGGACCTCGACCGCAACCCGCGCAACGGCTGGTCGCTGCTCGGCCTCGAAGCCGCGCGCCGGCGGCTCGGCAAGACCGAGGGGCTCGACGACCTCGCTCGCGAGCGCGCGAAGTCCTGGGCCCGCGCGGATGTGCTGCCGACCTCGGCCTGCTACTGCGAGCCCGGCGCGCTCGACGCGTCGTCGCGATAGTTGGTGACGAGGAACTGCCGATGAGACGGGCAATGCAGAGCAAGCGGCGAATCCCGGAGGCGGTCTGGTGGCTGGTCGCCGCCGCCTTCTTCACGTCGTTCGTGCTCTGGAGCTTCGCCTACTACGAGGACACCGACGCCCGCCGCATCCGCAACCGGATCCTCGAAGAGTTCGCCGTGCCGTGCGACCCCGAGACCACGCTGTTCGAGGGCAAGCCGGTGGCCGAGCTCGTCGAGCAAGCACGCAGCGGCAGCGAGGCCGAGCGTCGCAGCGCAGTGTGCCGGCTGCGCTGCGTGTACGAGGGGCACGACCGTCTCGTGTCGACGCGCTCGCGGCGCCTCGGGGAAGAGGCGCGCCGGTGGATGCTCTGGCTGGTGGAACGCGGCTACGTGTCGCAGCGCGCTGCGGTCGTGCTGCCGCCGTTGATCCTGGCTCTGAAGGACCGATCCGCCGAGATCCGGGTCCTCGCCGCGGTGACGCTTCGCGACATGGGCGCAGCGGCACTCCCTGGACGTGGTGCGCTGCGCGAGAGCCTGAACGACAACGATGCCCGCGTCCGGTTGGCGGCGGTCGACGCGCTGCACCACATTCGCTTCGAGACCGAGGGCCTGGTCGAAGTGGTCGTCGACGTGCTGGAGCACGAGCCGGATCCAGCGTCCCGCGCCTGGGCCGCGAATACCCTGGCGTCGCTCGGCAGAGCCGCGCAAGCGGCGGTTCCCGCGTTGGAGGCGGCGCTGCAGGGTGGCGACTCCGCGTTGGTGGCGTCGGCCGAGAAAGCCCTTGCATGGATCCACTCCGGCGAGGCCCCGCGTCATCGCTAGATGTCCGACGGGTCGCGCTGCACTGGCGACGGCCCTCCAACTCCATCGCGCGCTTCGGCGTCTCGCGAACGCGGAGCCTCCGTTCAGATGACGCCGACCGTCAGCCGCAATGCGTTCGAGCTGGTCACCGCCAGGATCTGCAGCGACGCGCTGACTTCCAGCGACACGACGAACTGGTGCAGGACGAGGCCCGCGAGCGCCGCCGAATCGGGCACCGGCAGCGTTGTCAGCGTCGCGCCGCCGACGGGCAGATGGAGCTCGGTCAGGTCGGGCAGCACGTGCACTTCGCAGCCGGGCAGCCCTTGCGGCATTACGCTCGCCATCGGCAGTGAAGCCGGCGTGAAGCCGTAGACCGACAGCACCAACGCGGATGCCGGCATCCCGGTCGCCGTGGCTCGGAACGTGCTGCCGGTCCAAGGCAGCGACCGGGCGGTGAGCGAGTTGAGGCCCCCCGAACCGGTGCAGCCAAGGCCCTGGCTGACGACCGCGGCAGGGCAGGTCGTCGTCAGCCTGGCCACCTTGGCCGACGCGAGACCGCCGGCGCTGTTGAATTCGCCCGTGACGATGACGTCGCCGTTGGGCATCGACAGCAGGCCATTGACCACGCCGTCGCAGCCCTGGCCGAGCGGGGACCAGGACGTGCCGTTGAAGCGCGCAATCCGGTTCGCGTTGCCGCTGCCGGCAATGAGGAACCCGCCAGCGGCCAACACGTCGCCGTCGGGCAGTGGCAGCAGCGCTCTGACGGTGTGGGCCACACCCGTTCCCAGCGGCGACCAGGTGATTCCATTCCACCGCGCGACATGGTCCACGCTGAAGCCGCCGATGATGAAGCCACCAGCGGCGATCACGTCGCCGTTGGGCATCGCCGTCATCGTCGTCAAGAAGTTGTTGGAGCCGCCGCCGAGGGGCGACCACGAGGCTCCGTTCCACCGCGCGATGTTGTTCACGGGGGTGCCATTGATCGACGAGAACGCACCCGCAACGAACACGTCGTCATTCGGCGCCACGGCGAGCGACCACGCATACCCGGTTCCGCCGCCCAGCTGCTGCCAGGTGTTGCCGTCCCAGCGGTCGACGGAAAAAACCGAACCGAAGCCGGTGCCGCACGCCACCACATCGCCGTTGGCCAGCACTGCGAGTGCTCCAACCGAGTAGGTGATACCGGAGCCGAGCGGCGACCAGCTCGAACCGTTCCACCTCGCGATGCCTATTGCGGGCACCCCGCCGGCGGTGTTGAAGCTGCCGCCGGCGATCAAGTCGCCGTTCGACAAGCCCACCAGCGAATTGACAAAGCTACTGATGCCGCTCCCGAGCGGCGACCACGCGCTGCCGTTCCAGCGGGCGATCCGGTTGGCGGCGATGCCGCCGATATTCAGGAAGGCGCCGCCGACGACGAGGTCGCCGTTCGGAAGGAGGGCCTGCGCAACGACCGGCGCGTCGGCCCCGCCCAGCCCGCCGCTCCCGCTGAATGTCGCCGACCACGAGGTTCCGTTCCACACGCCAAGGCCTCTCGACGCCACACCGCCGACCGAGCTGAAGTAGCCGCCGGCGAACACGTGGCCGTTCGGTGCAACCACGAGCGTGGACACGTAGCTGCTGGCGCCGCTGCCGAGCGGCGACCAGTTGGTGCCGTCCCAACGCGCGACGCGATTGGCCGGCACCGTCCCGGCCTGCTGAAAGACGCCCCCAGCGAAGAGGTCGCCGTTCGGCGATACGGCGAGACCATCGATCCGGCTGCTGGTGCCGAGGCCGAGTGGCGACCAGGTCGCACCGTTCCAGCGGGCGATGTTGTTGGCGGGTACACCGTCGACGGCGCTGAAGGTGCCGGCGGCAACGAGGTCTCCATTGGCCAATCGCACGAGCGCCGTGACGCTCGCATCTTGCGTGGGGGCGAGCGAACTGCACATCGGCGACCAGCTGGCGCCGTCCCAGCGCGCGATGCGCGGCGCGGCAACGCCACCCGCGGTCGTGAACGTGCCGCCAGCGACGAGGTCGCCGTTGGCCAGCGTGGTGAGGGCTAGCACCAAGCCCCCCGGTATGGGCGGTCCGCTCGATCCGCCCGTTCCCCCTCCGGCCGGTCCGCTCGTGCCCGATCCGAGCGGCGACCAGGTGCTGCCATCCCAGAGCGCGATCCTGTTCGCGGGGCTGCCCCCGGCGAGGCTGAACCAGCCGCCGGCGACGAGGTCGCCGTTGGGAAGCACGGTGAGCGCACTCACCTTGCCGTCCACGCCGGCGCCGAGCGGCGACCAGGTGGTGCCATTCCAGCGCGCGATGAAGTTCACGGGGATGCCGTTCGCGAGCCAGAACTCACCGGCTGCGACCAGGTCACCATTGGGCAGCACGGCCAGGGCATCGACCTCGTCGTTGGTGCCGCTGCCGAATGTCGACCACACCTGGTTCGCGGGGTCGTAGGCGGCGATGTTGTTGGTCATGACCGTGCCCGCCCCGGTGAACGAACCCCCGATCACGATCAGCGGCGGCAACGGTCCCGCGCCGTCGCGGTCCCACACGGTCGTTGCGAAGACATTGCCAAGGACGCCCGGCACCCCGACGCCAGGCACCCATTGCGTCGCGCATTGCGCGCGCATCGACGAGACCGTGAGTGCGAACGGGATCGCGGCGACGAGGCCAGCAGCCAGGAGGGTGCGTGATGCGTGCATGGGGACGGCGGTCCGTGGTACCGCCTGAGGCAACTCCCACGCCGCCCGGGCTTCCCGTGGCGCACCTTACCACAATCGGGAACGCGCTGGTGCCGCGACGTGGCTTCGACAGCGGTTCGGCGGCCGGTCAGCGCCCCTTGTCGCCTTTCGCGCCCTTGGCTGGCTTGTCGCCCGTGAGGCCGTAACGCTGCTGCATCGTCGCCCACGACGCCGCGCCGAAGTGGGCGTCGCGGTAGTCGATGCCGGCACCTTCGTTGACGTTCATGATCTCGACGGGATCGTCCGTGACGTGGCCGAGCCCCGCGAGATGCCCGACCTCGTGCGCGAGCGTCAGCGCCATCGAGCCGGCGTAGCTGTTGATCAGCGCGCGGATCAGCTCGCTGCGTTTGTCCTTCGCGGGGTCGCTGCCGAAGCGGTACGAGCCGTCGACGTACTCACAGTCGTCAGACGCCATCGGCGGCACGAGCGCGTGCGGCTGGAAGATCGTGCGCCGGATGAAGGTCGAGTAGACGCGGCAGAACGTGCCGAACGCCTCGCCGCCGGCGCCCTCGTGGTCGCCGCCGAAGCGCGCCGGCCAGATGCGCAGCCTGCGCTTCTCGCGTTCCTTCGCGGGCACGTGCATCGCAAACGCGATGCGCAGGCTCTTGCCCTCGACGCCGGTGCCGTCCTCGCGCCGGCCGAACTTCGTCGACGCGATCGCCATCGTGCGCGCCATGATCTCCTCGCGCACGAGGTGGTCCGCGACCGGATCGGCGCCGCCGGTCGACAGCCCGAGCTGCTTCAGGTCGTCTTCGATCGTCGCGTAGGCGCCGTCGTCCGCCCACGAGCAGAGCACCCACTGTGCCGCGTCCTCGGGCACGAACTGGCGCGTGCGCCACGTGCCGAACGGCTCGCCGATCGTGGTCTGCGGCTTGCCCGCGCTCACGTCGGTGCCGGCGGAAGCACCGACGGCCAGCAGCGGCACCACCGCCGGCACGTACGGCTTCCATTGCTTCTGCACGAGCGCCCACACGGCGAGCGGCGGCGTGAACGCGACGGCCGCCGCGTCGAAACCGTAGCGGCCGCGCGTGCCCTCGAGCACGGTCGCCGCGAGCGCTTTGTTGATCGCCGCGAGATCGCCGCTGCCGGCCGTGCGGCACGCGCGCACGAGCGCGCCCACACCCTCGAAACCCTCCGCCGCCCCGAGCAGCGGCGCACCGTGCTCCTTCTCGTAGTCGGCGCGGAAGGCGCTCGTCATCGCGACCGTCGCGGTCGACTGCCCGTGCACGACGAACAGGCGCCGCGAGACAGCGCGCACCGCGTCACCCGCCGTGCGCAACGTCAGCACGATCGTCACGGGCTCCGGGCCCAGCGTCTTCTCGAGGAACTGCACGGCAGCCGCCGGATCGGCGTCGATCACGATCAGCTCGGGGCGGCCCTCGATCCACTCCTTCTCCTTGCCGAGCGCCTTGGCCGTGATCGCGACGTCGAGCTCGTGCACGAGCACCGCCGGCGCCTTCAGGTCCCTCGCGAGCAGCTTGCCGAGTTCCTTCGCGCCCTTGCTCTGGTCGCGCACGAACGCGACGCGCGTCATGCGGAGCGTGCGGTCGATCAGGTGGTCGAGCACCTGCACGAACGCCGCGTGCGGCGCCGCGAACGTCACGCACGGCAGCTTCGCCGCCGCGGCCTTCGTGCGCACCGCGTCGGCGAGCCAAGGTGGTGCGACGATGCCGGCGACGCCGGCAGCGCGCAGCTTCTCGACCGCGGCCGTGATCTCCTGCGGCGTCGTCGCGCGCTCGATCAGCAGCTCGACCTTGCCGTCGGCCTGCTTCGCCGCGGCATGGCGAGCACCGCGCACGAAGTGCAGGTCGCCGCTGTCCGGCGAGTCGACGGCGACGACGCCGATGCGCAAGGGTTCCTGCGGTGCTTCCAAGACGGCGGCCGCGAGCAGCAGCGAGAGCACGATCATGTCGATTCCTCCTGGCCGCCTGGCACGGCTCCATGCCGGCGCGCCGGCCGGAGCATACGGCAGCATGACGGCATGTCGACTCGCGAGCGAGCCGCGCGGTCGTCAGCCCGTGACCTTGACCTCGATCACGGGCGCGGTGTCGTCGGCGGTCACGACGAACGGGAACGTCTGGACGCTGCCGTTGCCGAGCTCGAGCTCGAGCACCCACGAACCGGGCGTGAAGTCGTGCTCGATCGTGCTCGGATGCTCCTGCCAGAAGTGGAACGTGTGGCGCAGCAGCGCGGTGCCGGCCTTCTTCCAGGTGCCGACCGCGCGCATCGGTCCGCCGGCCGCCGTGAGGTCGTAGCGCACCTGACGATGCACGGTCGCGGCGACCTGCAGGCGCAGCTCGCGGCGCGAGCCGGCGGCGACGGCGATCGGCGGATGCTCGATGCAGACGCGGCCGCCGCCCGCCAGCACGTAGACACCTGGCGCCAGCGAACCCGCGCCCTTGCCGTCGCGCACCGAGATGGTCGCGACATTCATCGCCGACCCGATCAGGCCGAGCGTGACGGTGGCCTCGGGCACCGCACGGCCCGCGGCATCCACGAGTGTGACCGCGACCTCGCCGAGCTCCGGCATGCGAACCTCGCCGAGATCCAATCGCTCCCCGGCCTGCAGCTCGCGGGTGAGCAACACTGCGGTCAGCTGGTTGCTCCATGCGCCGGGAGCAGCGAGTCGCTGCAACTGCACCGTGTAGCGGCCCGGAGGCACCGCGGCGAGCTCGAACGTCTCGCCGGGACGCAACGGCCCCTTCATCTGCATGCCCAGGCGTTCGCCGACGAGCAGCAGGTGGCTCTCGCCAGTCTGGTCGGCCGCGAGCCTGCCGGACACGACGCAGCTCGGCATCGCCGTGCGACGCGCGCGCAGCACCAGCGGCTCGCCGTCCGGCTCGACGCCGCGCTGCTCCACGATCGCCTCGTGCCACTCGTTGCCCGGGCAGTAGCAGCGGATCGTGTGCGCGGCTTGGACGCAGCCGACCAGCGCGAAGCTGCCGTCGGCAGCTGTCGCGACCTGGTCCGGCAACGGCACGCCTTCCGCTGCATCGGCGACGACGCGCCAGCCCGCCAGCGGCCGGCCGCCGTCGTCGAGCAGCGTGCCGCGGATCGCCCGCTCCCTGGTCAGCGTGGCGTCCCACACGAGGTCGTCGCCAGGTTGCGCGTCCAGCCGGATGGCGGCCACGTTGTCGCCCTTGTCGTGCGCCGCGACCAGCAGCGGGCCGGCGCGCAGGCCGGCGAACGCATAGGCGCCATCGACGCCGGTGGCGCGGAACGGCCGGCTCCACCGCGGCCGAGGATCCTGGATCTTCTTGCCGGGCGCGTTGCGATCGATCACCGCGACGAATCCGCGCACGGGCTCGCCACCCGGGCCGCGAACCACGCCGTGCAGCCTCACCGCCCGTTCGAGCCGGACCTCGACGAACGGCACGCTGTCCGCCGTCACGCGCACGCTGCCCTTCCAACCGGCGTGGCCCGCGGCACCGACGTGCAGCGGCCAAGGCGTCGCGAGCGGCAGACCCTGCAGTCGGAAGGCGCCGCTGGCGTCGGTGATCTCGACGCGCATCGGAACCAGCGGCGGCTGTTCGTACTCACCATAACCGTGGGCAACCCACGCACCGGCGAGCGGCCGGCCCTCGGCATCGAGCACGCGGCCGGCGACGCTGCCACCGGGGCCGGCGAGCCGCAGCTCGAGCGAACCGTTCTTGGACTCCTTGGCCCGCACGGCCAGGCTGTGGCCGAAGCCCTCGGCGAACGCGCCCACGAGGTTCTTGTCCGACATCGAGCGCAGCAGGAAGACGCCGTTCGCGTCCGTTCGCGTGGCCTCGAGCATCTCGTCGGGCCGAGGACCGACCACGACGATGGCGCCGCTGACCAGCTGGCCCTTCGGATCGACCACGGTGCCGCGCACGTCGATGCCCGCGGGAATCGTCAGCGAGACCTCGGCGGTGACGCCCGCGGCGATCTCCGCGTCGACGGTGCCGCCGTGACGCGCCCGCACCTGAACCTTGCCTGGCGCCAGGGCTTCGTAGGTCGCAGCACCGCGAGCATCGGTCGCCTGCCACCGCTGCGCGAACCAGTCCGCGTCGTTGCCGGCCGGCTGCACGCACACGGCCATCGACGCGGCGGCCGTTCCGTCCGCCCACAGCACGTGCACACGCAGCGATCCGGCACCGCGTGGTGCACCGTCGACCTCGTGGCGGGCCGCCGGCGGTGGCGGCGCGGTTTGCTCCTTGGCCGCGGCGACCAGCTCGAGCGGCTGGGCCGCAGGCGTCGCTTCGCTCGCTGCGGCCGTGACCTGAGTGTTCTCCGGCCGTGGCCATCCGTACCAGAGCCCGGCACACAGCAACACGGCCGCACCGACCAGCAGTTTCTTCGCCATGAGTGTCACTCCGAACGTCGCCGCCACCGTCGCCTTGCCACCCGCCGCCATCAGCACCGCGCCGCGCACGGACCGCAGGTCCGGCGCCGGCTCGCCGTCGTCCGGCCGCGCCGACATGCCGGCCGGCAGCGCGCGGCGCAGCAGCTCGAGACCGCGGTAGACCTGGCTGCGCACCGTCGCGAGCGGCCGGTCGAGCGTGTGCGCGATCTCCGTTGCAGAGAGGCCGTGTTCGAACTGCAGCAGCAGCACGACCCGGTAGACCTCCGGCAACGTGGCCAGCCGGACCCGCAGCAGCTCGCGGACCTCGGACGCCTCCGCGGCAGCCAGCGGATCCTCCACCGGCTGCGGCCTCGCGGGCGAGAGCGCATCACGAAGGCGCTGCCGCCGCCGGGCCATGCGCAGCTTGTTGGCCAGGATGCCGAGCATCCACGGCACGAGGGCCTGCCCGGCCCGGAAGCGGTCGGCCGACTCCATCACCGCGAGGAAGGTTCCCTGCAACAGGTCCTCGGCCTCGCTGGCGTTCCGGCTCAGGTGCCGCGCGACGCGCCACAGCTCGGGCGCGGTGCGATCGAACAATGCTGCGAGCGCGCGGTGATCGCCGCGGCGGCGCCATTGCTCGAACAGGTCTTCGACTGCCGGCTGCACGGAACGTTGCTTTGCCTCAGACGCCTGGAATGCTGCACGAAACTGCCGCGAGGTGTCACCGCAGGAGCTTCAGGACGCTCAGCAGGCTCGAATGGTCGTCGGTCCACACCCGCTGGCCTGGCCGGCCCGCGAGCTCGACCGACGGTTGCCACTCGATGTCCTGCGCACGTCGCGTCATCACGACCCACTTCGACTCGCGCTTGCCCTCGGCGGCCGCTTCGAGGGACAGCTCCGGCTCCTGTTGGAAGCGCGCGACGAGGCCCGCATCCGCCGCCAGGTCCCCGAGGATCGGCGGCAGGTCGACGTAGCGGCTCGAGACGTGGAAGGCCATCGCACCGCCCGGTGCGAGCTTCGACACGTAGATCGCCATGGCCTCGCGCGTCAGCAGGTGGACGGGCACGGCGTCCGAGTTGAACGCGTCGAGCACGATCACCCCGAACTCGCCGTCCTTCGCGTTCGCGAGCAGGAGCCGGCCGTCGCCGATCTGCACGTCGATCGCGGCCTTGCTGTCGGCGAGGAACGTGAACTGCGATCGCGCCGTGCGTTCGATCGCGGCGTCGATCTCGAAGAAGGTCCAGTGCTCACCGGGCGCCGCGTAGGCGGCGATCGATCCGGTGCCGAGGCCCACGGCCGCGACGCGCCCGCCCGGGATCTTGCCGGCCATCGCGGCGAAGAACGCGCCGCACGGCCCAGAGCGATGGTAGTAGGTCAGCGGCTCGCGTCGTCGCTCGGGCCGATGGTCCTGCGCGCCGTGCAGGATGTTGCCGTGCACGAGGCACGTGAGGTCCGCGCCGAGATGCTCGACGTGGTGCGCCCCGAAGATGCTGCGGTCGCGATGGATCACCTCGGTACCGCGGTCGTTGAACAGGCCGCCGACGAGCAGGATGCCGGCGACCGCGATCCCGAGACGCACCGGCCGATCCGCGATCAGCAGCGCGAGCAGTGCGGGCGGGCCGAGCACGGCGAGGCGCCTGCCTTCGACGGACGGCTGCACCGCGAGGAGGATCGCGGCGAGAACCGCGATCGACACGCCGCAGACCACGTCGACCCTGGACCTCTGCGGACCGGGTACGAGGAAGCACGCGAACGCGAGCATCAGCGGGTACTCGATCATCGCCGGCAACAGCACCGGCGCGACGAGACCGTTCCACAGCCCACCGAGCGCGCCGCCGATCGCGATCCAGAGGTAGTACTCGGTGAGCCGGCCCGGCTCGGGCCGTTCGCCGGCGAGCCTGCCGTGGCACGCGAGCGCGATCAGGAAGAACGCGCCGAGGTGCAGCAGCGTCATCAGCGGCCCGTGTCCTGCCCGTTCCCACCAGAACAGCGCCGCGAGCGGCAGCACCAGCACGGGCACGATCGCGCTGACCGGGTGCGGGACCTCCGTCCACCGCAGGAAGGCAGGCAGCCACTGCGGCAGCACGGGCCGCGTTCTCTTCGCGGGAGCCCTGCTCGACCGCGAGAAGGCGATCACGAACGTCACTAGGTAGAGCGACAGCGGGATCACCCAGAGCAGCGGGATCGGCGCGAGGTTCGTCGTGACGTGCGTCGTCACGCCGAGCAGCAGGCTCGACGGCGCGAAAGCGAGCAGCAGCCAGAGTGCCTTCTTGCTCGCGGGCACGGTCCCGGCCGGCGCCACCGGCGCCGCTTCGGCCTTCTGCCGGAAAGCGCACGCGGCCGTCGCGATCGCGACCAGCACGTAGCCAGCCGCCCACATCGTGCGCTGCTGTCCGAGCGGCAGCGCCGGCTCGACGAGCGTCGGGTAGGCGAGCAGGCCGACCAGGCTGCCGGCGTTGCTCGCCGCGTAGAGCCAGTACGGGTCCGTGACGCCGGAGGGATCACCGGCAGCACACCATCGCTGCACGAGCGGCGCCGTCGTCGCGAGCACGAAGAACGGCAAGCCGATCGTCGTCGCGAGCATCAGCAAGAGGCCGGCGACGGCGCTGTTGCCCGCGAACCCGGTCCAGAACGGCGGGATCGGCACGCACAGCGGCAGCAGCGGCAATGCGAGCAGCAGCAGGTGGAACCGCGTCGCGCGCGTTCCGAGCCAGCCCGGTGCGCGGTGCGCATACGCGTAGGCCGCGAGCAGCGTCGCCTGGAAGAACAGCATGCACGTGGTCCACACGGCCGGCGTGCCACCGAGCAGCGGGAGGACCTGGCGGGCCGTCATGGGCTGCACCATGAAGAGAAGGGCCGATGCGAGGAAGAGCGTGACGGCGGACAGGGCCATGTGCGCGGCAGACTATCGCGCCGGTCCGGGACTCGTGCCGGGGAACGCGCGGCGGCGGCTACTGCTTCTTCGCCGGCTCAGCGGGCGCTTTCTGCGCCTGCTGCTGCCGCACCCAGTTCTCGAGCGGCGGGCAGTGCACGGTGTCGATGCCGGCGGCGATCACGACGTCCCACACCCTCGCGACGTCGCGGACCTTCACGCCGGGCTCCACCTCGAGAATCACCGGCATGCGCACCCACTCGCCGTTCGGCGAACGGACCCGCGCCGTTCGCTCGTGTGCTCGAGCCCGCAGCTCCGCGGCGAGCGCCTGCTCGTCGGCCACCATCACGTCGCCGAGCCGGTAACACAGCTTGCTCTCGAACGTGCCGATGTCGAGCCGCAGCCGCGGCGACGCGAGGTCCGGGATCGGCGTGAGCAGGCCTGCATCGTGGATCGGCCGATTGCGGTCGTCGCGCCGTTCGAGCGCGACGAGCAGCCGCCCATCGACCCACGATGCCGCGCTCTCGTGCAACGGCCACGGCCAGTCACGACCCTGCCACGCGCGCGGCGGCGCGTCGCCGCGGAACGGACGGCACTGCAGGCCGTCGCCGTACCACAGCCGCGTCCCGTCGCTCGCGATCCAGTGCGGACGCGCGGGGAACTTGCACAGCTCGGCAACCGCGCCGGTCGACGGGTCGACGGTCAGCACGGTCAGATCGACGAGGACGTGCAGCACACCGCCGTGGGTACAGATCGCCGCCGGCGGCCAGGGGCTCGCGAGCTTCACGGTGCGCATCGACGCACCCGCGATCGGATCGAGCACGTGCAGCTCGGTCCCCGCGATGCCGTAGACGAAGCGTTCGTCCGCGCACAGCCCGACGAGGTCCGGCGGCGCGTCGATCGTGCGCACGTGGCGCCGCGACGGCCACTCGACGCAGTGAAGCTTGCTGCCGCGCGCGATCCACATGCGTCCGCCGATCTTCGCGAACCCGAACACCATGCCGTCCCCTGGCAGCGTCCACGGGTCGAGCTCGCTGCCGAAGCCGACCCAGCTGTGCGCCGCGACGTCGGCGTCGGGCGGCAGCCGATCGAGCAGCGCACGCTGGGCGCCAATCGGCGCCGCACACGCGACGACCGCGGCGAGCAACGAACGCCAGATCAGGACCAGCACATCCACTAGCAGAGCAGAAACCCGGCCGCGCCGCTCGTCCCCGGCGTCAGCCGCGCAGCGCCGCGACCGTCGCGCGGATCTGCGCCGCGTGCCGCGCTTCGTGGAAGCCGACGAACGCGATCCACTGGTGGAACGTCAGCTCGCCGAGGAACGGGTGCGGCGCCCTGATCGAGCTCGTGACGAGCCCGTCGGCCGCGAGCAGCACGTCGCGCAGCACCGCGCGCGAGCTCTCGAGCTCGGTCCACGCCTGCTCGGCCGTCAACCCGCGCGACGGTGCGACGCCCTCACGGGCCTGCAGCCGCCGTTCGCGGTCGAGCAGGAGCTGCGCGTCGATCGTCGGCACGACCGGCGTGTGGTCCGGATCCCGCGGCAGCGCGCCGTCGGCGAGCGCGCGGCGCAGGCCGCGCCTCAGCAGCGCCCCGACCTGCTGCTCGACGATCGCGAGGTGCTCGAGCACCTCGGCCGCCGACCAGCGCTCCGGCGCGGGCTTGCGTTCGCGCAGCGGCAGCGGCGCTCCGTCGAGTGCTCTGCGCAGGATCGCGCGGTTCTGTTCGAGGTGCTGCAGGAGCTCTGCCGTGCGCGGATGCATGAACGCGTTCTACAGCGGCGGGGCGCGTTCACGCACGCATCACTGCACGAGACTGACGAACGCGGGCGTCGCCTGCCACGGCGTCGTGCTCATGTCGAGGCCGCGCCACCACAGCACCTGATGGCGCAGCGCCACGCTGTGCGGCACCGCGAACGGGAAGTCGGCCCTGCCGTTGCCGTTCGCGACCACCGCGCCGAGGATCACCGTGTCGAGGAAGCCGAGCGCGGGTTGCTCGGCCTGCGGGATCGGGAACGGACCGAGGATGTTCGAGCCGGCGTAGAGCAGCAGCACGTGCCCCGGCTCGCCGACCATCGTCGTCGTGAACGTGGCGCCGATCTGCATGTCGACGGGCGTGGTCAGTCCGACGACGGGCCCCGTCGCGATCGAGCCGAGCAGCGCGCCGACCGTCGTGCAGCGATGCAGTCGCACCGGCGGCGGCGCCGGCAACGGCGGCGCGACGATGCACGGCCCGACGTTGCTGCTCGCGTCGAAGCCGCCGATCAGCGTGCAGTCGACGACCCAGATGCGTTCGTTCGCCGCGCTCGCGCCTGCTGCGTGCAGCGGCACGCTCGGCCACGGCGTGTTCGCCGGCCAGGTGCCGAACAGCGTACACAGCGAGAGCTGGCACGTGCACAACCCGGCGAGCTTCACGGCCGCATGCTCGTTCGGCGCGGCGCTGCCGGCCAGCGTGTAGAACGTGCTGTCGCTCGCGTGCAGGTGCGCGTCCTGGACCTGTACCGCGCTGCTGCTCGCGGCGCCGACGGCACACCAGCGCATGGCGGCCATGGCCTGCACGAGCCGCAGCCCGCGCTGCAGGCGCAGCGTGCATCGCTCCATCGAGACGATGCCGCCGCCGATCGTCACGCCAGCTGCCTCGACGTCGAGGCCGCCGAGGTGCACGCGGTCGCCGGGCAGCAGCGTGAACGTCACGGCACCCTTCGTCGCGATCTGCACGAGTGCCGACGGCACGGCGGTGATCGTCAACGGCTTTCCGACGCGAAAAGTCGGATAGACGCCGGCGTCGACGAGCACGACGTCGCCCGGTGCCGCCAGGTCGACGGCGGCCTGGATCGTCGGCAGCTGGCCGGGGCCGACGAGATGAACTGCTTGAGCTGCGGCGTGATCGGCAATGGCGGCCAGGAGGACGCCGGCGGCGAGCCATCGAGAGCTGGGCATGGCAGCAATGGGGTGAGGGCCGAGAGCGCTGTCAGTGAGCAACAGAGCACTTCTCGTGCCGGCCCACAACAGGCCGATGGTCTGCGTGGCACTGCAGCATCACGAACGACGGGTGGCCCCGCCCACGGGCAACGAGGGACAACGACCGGTACGATTGTCGCTGGACTTCCATCTCCACTCGCTCGCTCTCATGTCCGTGCCCTCTCACCCGCGTCGTGTTCCGCCGCCGGCCCGCTGCTTCGCGCTCGTGGTGTGCTTGTCGTCGACTGCAATCGCCCAACACTGGTTGACGGCGCCGCTGCAGGTGAGCAGCCAACTCAACGAGCGGGTGCGCGCCTTCGCCGACTTCGACGGCGACGGCCGCCGCGATCTCGTGGTGACGCGGCTGGATCCGCTGCTCCACATGACGACGTTCTGGATCGCGTTCGGCACCGGCGCCGGCGACTTCGTGGCGGGACCCAACCAAACACTGCTTCCGACCGGCTACCACGGCGACGCCTACGTGCTCGCCGGGGACGTGACGGGCGACGGCCTCCCCGACGTCGTGATGAGCTACCACGGCGCGTCGGGCCCGCTCGGCAGCGGCTTCGTGACCTGGCGCAACCTCGGCGGCGGCACGTTCGCTGCCCCACATCACACGCCGTCGAGCTTCCCGTCCTGGGTGGCGAACAGCGGGACGCTGTCGGATTGGAATGGCGACGGCGTGCTCGAGCTGCTCGCCGTGACCTTGAACGGCGTCGGCGTCGACCTTCGCCGCTGGACGTGGCAAGGCGCCGGGTTCGTAGGCAGCAACACGCTCGCGATGCCGGACTTCACGAACCAGATCGCAGTCGGCGACGTCACCGGGGACGGCCTGCAGGACGCCGTGCTCGGTTGCATGAGCGACAATCGCGTGTTCCTCGTGCCGTCGCTGCCGGGCGGTGGACTCGGTGCCGTCAGCTGGATTCTCGTCGGACCGATGCCGGCGTCGTCGAACGGCCCGGTCCCGAGCTGCGGCGACGTCGACATCGACGGCGACCAGGACATCGTCGTGGCATGGCCGACGTATCTGACCGGCAGCAACCTCGTGATCGTCACGAACAACGGCGGGACCCTCTCGATCGGTCCCACGCAGTTCGTCGCGTTGCAGCCGGGCGGCTACTGGCAGGGCCGGGCCTGGGTCACGGATCACGATGGCGACGGCGACGGCGACGTGCTGCTCGGCCACGACCAGCTGTGCACGCTCGAGAACGTCGGCGGCACGCTGCACGCGCGTGGTGCACGGCGCATGGAGCCCTTCAATTCGTCGAGCTCGTCGAACGGCCACGAAGGCGCCGCCGTCGCCGACTTCGACGGCGACCAGCGGCCGGACTTCGTCGGCGCCCACGCGATCGTGTTCGGCACCGGCCGTTTCGAGAACGACGCGTTCGGCGCGATCCTGAGCGGTTACCGCCGCGCCGTCGACGACGACGGCGACGGCGATCTCGACATCCTCGAGGAGAGCGGTGTGCGCCGCGAGAACCGCGGCAGCGACGTGTGGGTCACGCACGCGAGCCGCTTTCCGCCGACGTCGCCTCCGTTCCGCTACACGCAGGCGTTCGCGATCGGGGACTTCACGGGGGACGGCCGCGTCGACCAGCTCGCCGTCTTCGGCCAGGACCTGATCTACCCGCAGTTCCAGGTCCTCGGCACGCATCTGCTCGAAGGCCGCGCGGACGGAACGTTGTTCGATCGCGGCCTCGCGGGTCCGCCCGGCGCCGTGCTCGGCGACGACGACTCGATCCTCGTCGCGCACCGCGATCTCGACGGCGACGGCGACGTCGACGTCGCGATGCGGGATGGTTGGTGGCAGAACAACGGCAGCGGCCAGTTCCCGAACTTCCATGCCGCCTGGACCGGCAGGGCGCGCGAGCTCGCCGACGTGAACGGCGACGGCCGCATCGACGTGCTGACGCAGACGTTCACAGGCACGATCAACGAGCACCGGCTCTTCCTCGCACAGCCAGGCGGTGGATACGCAGGCACGCTGCTCGCGAGCACTTCGTTCGTGCAGGGCCTGCCGCGCGGCACGCTCGCCGACGTCGACGACGACGGCGACCTCGACTTCGTCGTCGGTACGGCCGTCGGTCCGGCGGTCGAGATCCGCACGAACCAGGGTGGTGTGTTCGCGCCGCCGATCGTGCTCGCGAGCCGCAACCGCGCGTTCGAAGTGATCCTCGTCGACGACTTCGACCGCGACGGCCTGACCGACGTCGCTGCCGCGAGCCAGTCGACCTGGGGCGACGTGGCGCTCGTCTGGCGGAGGACCGGCCCGGGCCCGACCTACGCGGCGCCGCGCAGCTACGTGACCTCGTCGCCGATGGTCGCCAACCCGGCCGACCTCGACGGCGACGGCGATCCCGATCTCCACGGCCGCAACGACATCACGCGCAGCGGGCGGTGGTCCGGCGTCGCAGCGGGCCGGCATTCCCAGTACGGCGCGAGCGAGCCCGGCACCTCCGGCGTCGGCCCGATCCTGGGCGTGCAGGGCCCCGTGCGCGGCGCCAGCACGATCGCGATGCGCCTGCGCCGCGCGCCGCCGAACAGCTTCGCCGCGCTCGACTTCGGCATCGCCTCCGCCGACCTGCCCGGCGTGCCGTTCGCCGGCCTCACGCTGCGCGTGGCGCCGTTGATCCTGCTCGTGCTCGGGACGCCCGGCATTCCGGGTGTGCCCGGCTCCGGCGCCGCCGACCTGCCCGTCGCGACGCCGCCCGGCCTGCTGGGCCAGCGGTTCTACCTGCAGGCGTTCACGCTCGACGCGAACACCTTCGGCGCCAGCAACGGCCTCGAGCTGGTCTTCGGGCTCTGACGCAACGAGCCGGCGATGGTGCTCACCTCTTCTTGAAGGTCAACATCACCTGCCGGCCGCGCACTTCCTCCTCCATCGTGAACGAGCCGTCCTTGTAGTCGACCGTCCTGCCCTCCTCCTTGAGGGTCTTGTCGAGCTTCCTCGTGATCGTCAGCCGCTCGCCGTCGAGCTTCCAGGTGCGCTGCTTGGAGTCGTCGCTGCGCTGGCCCGCGACCACCATCTTGACGCGCAGCGTTGCGGTGCCGTCCGCCTGCAGGTCGAAGGTGATGTCCATGCCGTTGAGCATCTCGTCCATGAGCTTGGCGGTCTCGGGCTTGCTCCTCTCCTCGTCCGTCAGCCCGGTCATCATCGCCTTCCTGAGCTCGGCCTCGTCGACCGCGTAGGTGCCCGCGGCACCGGCGCCGCACGAGGCGAGCAGGGACAGCGCGAGGACCGACAGGAACGCAGCGGGCGTCGTCTTCATTGCGGCCCCAGAATGCCGCCGCGCCAGCCCGGATGCCATGGGCCCGCTGGCCGGCCGGCCGCGCGCAGATCATGATTTTCCGCCAACGCCGGCGCCCCCGCCGGCATCCCCGGAGCAGAACTCCGAGGATCCCATGTCCGACACCCGACTCGATCTCCCCCTGCACGAGCTGCTGCACCAGCGCGAATGGCTGAAAGGCCTCGCCCAGGCACTCGTGCGCGACCCCCACGGCGCCGCCGACGCGGCGCAGCAGACGTGGCTGCACGCGCTGCTCGCGAAGAGCCCGCTTCGCGACGGCCGCGCCTGGCTGTCGTCCGTGCTCGCGAACGTCGTGCGGGCCCACCACCGGACCGAAGCGCGCCGCGTGCGGCGCGAAGCGGCCGTCGCGGCGCAGCGCGACACGGCGGCCGACGCCGCGGCCGAGACGAACGAACGCTTCGAGACGCAGCGCACCGTCGCCGCGGCCGTGCAGGCGCTCGCCGAGCCGTTCCGTTCGACGGTGCTGCTGCACCACTTCGAGGGCATGAGCCTCGCCGCGATCGGCAAGAGCCAGAGCGTGCCCGCGGGGACGGTGCGCTGGCGGCTCTTCCGCGCGCACGAGCTGCTGCGCGAAGCGCTCGCCTCGCGCTGCGGCGGGGACTGGCGGCGCGGCCTGCTGCTCTTGTGTGCACCGGTGCGGCGCAGTGTTCTGCTCGCGCCGGCCTTCGTGCCGCTGCTGCTCGCCGCGGGGCTGCTCGCGACGGCGGTGCTCTGGGCGACGGGCACCTTCGCGTCCGATCCGCCGGCGCAGCGCGCCGAGGTCGCCGCGGCCGCCCGCGACGAGCAACACGACGCACCGGCCGACCCTCGACCGGCGCGCGGCGCCGTCGAACAGGTCGCGACGGCCGCGGCTCCGGCGAACGAACCGACGCCAGTCGGCGACCAGCGCGCGATGGTGCGCGCGCGGATCGTCGGCAGCGACGGCGTTCCCCTCGGTCACGCGACGCTGCGCCTCGTCGAAGCGGCGTTCGGCGACGAGAAGGCGCCGGCCGAGCTGCTGGATCGGCTCGCGCCGGCAGCGCCAACGGACCCCGACGGCCGCGTCACGCTCGCGCTGCGCGCGCCGGGCGAGCTGCTCGCGCTGATCGGCGAGCTGCCGAGCGGTCAGCTCGTCGCGCGCGCCACGTTCGCGGCGAGTGCGAGCGGTCATGCCGAGCAGAAGGTCGAGCTGCACCTCGCGAACGGCGACGACCGCGACCTCGGCACGATCGAGCTCCAGGCGACGACGGCGATCTCGGGCCGCGTGCTCGATGCGGAAGGCCGGCCGCTCGCCGGTGCCCGCGTCTGCGCGCTGCATGCGCCGTTCCCGCAGTTCTGCGACCACCTCGCTGCCACGAGCCACGTGCCGTACGCGACCTCGACGGCGACGACCGACGCCGGCACCGGCGCGTTCACGCTGGCCGACGTCGTCGCGGACCGCGTCATCGTCTGGGCGAGCAAGGCCGGCTACACGAGCGGTTGGCAGCTGCTCGATGCGACGGCGCCGTTCGCGCGCTGCGACGACCTCGTGCTGCGCGTCGCCCCCGTGACGAAGCTGGAGATCAAGCCGCGGCCGCAGCGCGTCCGCGTCGTCGACGAAGCCGGCGCCGGCATCGCAGAAGCGCGCGTCTTCCATCGCGCCAGCACGGCGCTCGGCTCGCGCCAATCCGGCTCGCAGATGACCGACAGGAACGGCCGCACGACGCTGCACTTCGGCAACAACGAGGCCGCCGTCGAGCTCGTGCTCGGCGCAACCAGCGACCGGCCGGAGCTCGGTCACGCCTTCGTGCCGCAGCCGCCGCTCGACGAGGACGAGATCCGCCTCGTGCTGAAGGCCGGCACTCCGTTCGCCGTGCATGCGCGTGCGGCCGACGGCGCGCCGATCGCCGCGTTCACGGTGCGCTGGGAGGCAGTGGCCCCCGCGGTCGGCGAGGCCACGGCGACCGGCGACAACGGCGTCGCGGCGCTGAGCGAGCCGTGCACCGAGGCGACGTTCGTCGTCGAGGCACCGGGCTGCGCCGAGATGCGAGTGCCGTTCGTGCCGGGCCAGACGCATTCCCCGCTCGAGGTCACGCTCGGTGTGCAGCGCGGCATCACCGGCATCGTGACGTGTGAAGGCAAGCCGGTCGCCGGCGCCTGGGTGTCGCTGCTGCACTGCCAGCACGTCGTGCTGCTCGACGGCTACCGCAGCGTCGGCGCGCGCAACGGCCGCTGGAACGCGAAGTCGGGCCCCGACGGCCGCTTCCGGATCGACCAACGCGACGCCGACGTGCTGCGCCTGCAAGTGCGTTCGGACCGGCACGCGCCGGCGATCACGGACCGACACGACTTCGACCCGGTCCGGGGCTGGAACGACGTCGCGATCGAGCTCGTGGCCGGCGGAGCGATCGAGGGCGTCGTGCGCGACCGCGAAGGCCGCGCCGTGCCGCGCGCGCTGATCGCGATCCACGACTTCCACGGCGATGCTCGCACGGTGTTCGCCGACGGCGCCGGCCGCTTCCGCTGCGACCGACTTCGCGCCGGCGCACACGAAGTGCGCCACGCCGACCGTGTGCTCGACGGCAACTGGTCGTCGACGCTCGGGCTCGCCGGCATCGAGGACGAGGCGCCGCATCCGGACTGCGAAGTCGTGGACGGCAAGACCACGCGTTTCGACGTGGTCGCCGACCGCTGCCGCGTCACGGCCACGCTCGCGGCGACCGGCTTCGACACGCGCGGCTGGAGCGTGGGGCTGCTGCGCGCACACGACGGCATGCCGGCCTGCAAGGACGCGGCGCGCACGCGCGACGGCTCGTTCGTGCTGACGTCGAGCAGCACCGGCCCGCACGACCTGCGGTTCACGGCGCCCGGCGGACCGCTCGGCAACGTCAGCGTGATCGTGCGCATTCAACTCGTCGCCGGCGACAACGCCGTGAACGTGCCGCTCGCGCTCGCGCCGTTCCGCGGCCGCGCCGCCGGAGCATCGGGCTCGCGCGACAGCTGGGCGATGTTGCAGCAGGAGACGCCGCAGCAGCGCATCACCGCGTCGGTGCTCGTCGACCCGTCGACGCTCGAGTTCCACACGCCGCTCGCGCCGGTCGGCGAGAACGTGCTCATCGAGAGCGCCTTGGGCGGCGGCACGCGCGAGGTCGGCCGCTTCGTCGTCCCGGCGCGCTGATGCGCGACCGACGAGTCAGAACGCGGTGACGGCGAAGCCCTCGTTGGTGAGGAGGCCATTCGGCGTCCACGTGACGCCTTGCGCGAAGAAGGTCAACGGCCGCAGCGATGCGGGCAGCGGCACTTCGAGGCCCGACGTGACAAGCACGATGTCCGGCGACGGCAGCAGGATGCACGGCAGACCCGACGAACTGCCGAGCAACGCCGGCTGCGGTGAGAACCCGACGACGACGAGACCCAGCGTGCCGGCGTACTGTGCCGCCACCAGTGTGACGCCTCGGCCGAAGAACGACGGTTGCACGGACGGCGGAAACGGCCCCGTCGCGAAACAGGGTGCAATGACCTCGGTGATCGTGAGGTCGTTGTGCGGCGTCGCTTCGAGCGTCAGGTGCGTCGACGTGTGCTCGACACCGCTGAGACTCGCGTTGACGACGATTCGCACACGGAACGGTTGTGGCCCGTACTGCCGCGTCAGCAGCAGCGGACTGGCCGTGGACACGCTCGCGACGTCGATCGTGCCGTCGTTGTCATAGTCGAGCTGCACGGTAGGCGAGACGGCTCCGGCGACAACGTGATCGACACGGCTGATCCGGATGTCGGCCGACACGGGTGCCGTCGCGGTCAACTCGGCGAGGAACTCGTGAGACCCCGTGGTCGCAGTCACCGTCGGCACTGCGCCCGGATTCGCGAGGGAGTGCAGGAGCTCCACGAACGCGTGGTTGTTCCAACCGAGAAACGACCAGAACACGGTGGCCTGCGGTGCGGACGGCCCCGGCAAGGTGGCTCCGAACGAGTGGTAGCTCGTCAGTGGTCCGGCCGGCCACGTTGCAGTGTTGATGGCGGCGCCATTCGCGACCACGGTTTGCAACGGCGTCAACGCCGACAACGAGACCCCCACGGATTGCGCAGAGAGTGTCGTCGCCAGCACGAGGAGAGTGCAGGCTTGGAAGAGCTTCATTGGCGGTGTGTTCTCGCGGCGACTAATAGCCCGACGCAATGTGCGCGTAACCGCTCACCGCAGCCTCGGGGTGTGGCACGGCATGGACCGCGCTTCTCGACGAGCGTCGATCACGAGCTCATCGAACGCGCCGAGCCGGACGCGCAGGACGATGCGGATCGCAGCTGGTCCGTCGCCATCCAACGCATCCAGACTGCTGTGCGGTGAACACACGCGGCCGCGGCGGCTCGTCGTGGCATCCGGGTGCGCGCGGCGGCATGCTGCGCCTCATGAAGAAGACCATCGCTGCGTTCCTCTCTGCCCTGGCCCTGTCGCTCCTCACCGCGTGCGGCGGCGGCGGCGCCAGTGCCGCGGGCACCTACACCGTCGACAAGGCCGAGCTCAAGCAGGCGATGATGGCCGCGATGCCCGCCTCGGCGAAGGGCAACCCTGCGGCCGAAGGGAATCTGGACAAGGTGCTCGAAGGCATGGAGATCGCGCTCGACCTCAAGGCCGACGGCACCGCCAGCTTCAACGTGAAGATGGCGATGATGAACGTCGACACCACCGAGAAGGGCACCTGGAAGCTCGACGGCAGCAAGCTGACGCTGGTGACGACGAACGCGGCCGGCACGGAGGACACCAAGACGGCCGACTACGCGAACGGCACCTTCGCGATCGAGGACGACGTGGGCGGCCAGAAGATGAAGATGACCTTCAAGAAGAAGGCGAAGTGAGTCTCAGGCGCCGCGCGGCTGCAGCTCGCCAGCATCGCTCGCGGCGGATTCACGCGACGCCGCGCGCTCGGAGCGTGTGATCGTCGGGTTCCGATCAGCTGGCTTCGCGAACGACCTCAAGGGAACGCCGCCGCCTCGCGCACACCGGCGCCGAAGTGTCCCCTCCGCGGTAAGGTTCGCGGCATGGATGTGCCAACCGCCGCGTTCTGGCTCGATGCGATCACCGCCGGCGCCGCCGCGGCGTGGCTCGCCGGCGCGTGGTTCGTCGCGTCGACGAAGCGCCGCTGCCGCGAGCCGATCCGCGGCGAACGGCGCGTCGACATGCCGGCGGCGGACGTGATGCGCGCGCTGGCCCACCAGTTCGCGACCGGCGGTGGCGAAGCACTGCGGCCTTCGATCGATTCGGCCACGGACCGCGAGGTGCGCTGGCACTCCGGACGTCCGCTCTCGCACGAAGGCCGGATCACCGTCTCGCCGGGCGCCGGCAGCACGCGCGTCGAGTGGGAGCTCACGCGAGGCTACGGCCAGCTGCTGGTCGGGACGATCGTGGTCGCGCTCGGTGCGCTGGTCGTCGTCGGCCTGCACGTCGCGCTGCGCTTGTATGCGGTGCCGAGCCCGAACTACTTCGAGCGCGTGCAGGTGCTCCAGATGGTGCAGGCGGTGCACGTGCTGTGGCCGCCGTTCCTCTTCGCCGGCCTGGCGCGCCTGCAGCGCAGGCAGCTCGCGCAGGAAATGGAACGCATGGTCGGGAACGCGCCGTTCGCGGCCCGCACGGCAGCGCCTCGCAGCTGAGCGCCCGTGCTCCTGCCCGCCCCGAGGTTTCGCAGCGCGCGGCAAAGGGAATCGTTCGCGACGCTCCGCCGTGCTCGTCGCACGCACGTCGTGCAGTAGCATGCGCACCCGGCGGAGCCGAGCCGACCATGTCCATCGATCGAATGCACACGCGCCCTTTCCTGCTGGCTGCCGCGCTGGGCGCCGCGGCCGCGGCACAACATCCACTCGACGACGAGGCGGCCGGCCTGCGCGTGCTGTTGCCCTCCGCCGACTGGAAGCTGCAGGACCAGAGCGGCGGTGGCGCCATCGTGCACATCTACTCGCCGAAGAAGCCGCCCGTGCCGCGCGTCACGCTGATGCGCTTCCCGGCCGCTTTCCTGGCCGACGGACTCGCGACGCGCAGGACGCAGCTCGCGGCCATCCCGGGCTTCGATCTCGTGCGCTTCGAACCGGGTGAGATCGCCGGCGCAGCGGGCAACGTGTTCGAGTACCGCTGCTATGGCGTGCGCACCGTCGAACGCGGCCGCCGCGCGGGCGACGCGTGGGTCGTCGTGCAGGTCGCGGCCGACGACGCCGACTGGAAGGACGCCGCCAAGGCGGCCGCGTACGAACGCGTGTTCGCGACGGCATCGCTGCTGGCCGCACCGGCACCTCGCGCGCTGCGCGTCGACCGGAAGACGCCGGAGCAGGTGCGCGCGGCGCGTGCGGCGCACGAACCGGAGCCGCAGCCGTTCAACATCGTGTCGCACGACGTGGCGCTCGTGCTCGAGCCCGAACGCGGCTCGCTCGCGGTCACCGACGAGTTCGTGGTCGAGGGACGCGGCGAAGGCACACAGCAGCTCGAGCTCCGATGCACCCACGTGCACGTCGACGAAGTCACGGCCGGAGGCGCGAAGCTCGCGTTCGAGAGCGCCGGCGGAAAACTGACCGTGCCGCTGCCCGAACGGCTCGCCGCCGGCGCGCAGCTGCGGCTGCGCTTCGCGGCGCACGCCGAGTCGCTGCGCGCGACGGTTGAGCAGGACCTCGTCGCCGAGATCGCCGTGCTCGGCCAGGTCGACCCGATCTCGTCGTTCAGCTCGCACGTCCACTGGTACCCGAGCGACCGCGAGAACTCCGCCAGCATGCGCATGTCGATCTCGGTGCCGGCCGGCTACACGGCCGTGACCGGCGGCGAGCTTCTCGGCGAGGACGAACAGGAAGGCCGGCGCGTGTTCCGCTACGAGGCCGCGGCGCGCACGCCGCGCGGCCTGCCGTTCGGCTTCGCGGCAGCGCGCTACGAGCGGCTCTCGGCCGCGACGGAGTCGGGACTGCAACTCGACGTCTACCATCCACCCGGCAAGGAGAAGCAGGCGCGCCAGCGGCTCGACGTCGGACTCGCCGCGGGCACGTTGTTCGAGGACCTGATGGGGCCGCTGCCCTGGCGTCGCGTCGCGTTCTGCTGCGTCAAGCCGCGCGACAAGGAGACTGGCGTCGCTCTGCCGGGCCTCGTGCTGGCCTCCGAGGGCTTCTTCAAGGACGCGGCCGACGCGCGGCTCGACGCGAGCAGTCTCAGCGAGCCGAAGGGGCTCGGCCTCCTGCTGATCGCCGACGAGCTCTCGCACCAGTGGAACTTCCACGCCGTGCCGCTGCCGAACGAGCTCGCCGAGGGCATCTCGACGTTCACGAACCTGCTCGTGATCGAGGCCAAGAGCGGTGCCGCCGAGTACCGGCGCGGCGTCGAGTTCTGCGCGCAGGTGTATCTGGGCGCGGCCGGGGCCGAACAGGACGTGGCACTCGCCGACCCGGCGCTCTACGAGTCGAAGGTCTACCGCGCCGTCGCGTTCTGCAAGGTGCCCGCCGTGCTCGATCTGCTGCGCGTGCGGCTCGGCGACCAGAGGTTCCGCGCGGCGTGGCGGCATGCGTTCACGCAGCTGCGCGGCAAGCGCACCGGCTACGACGAATTGCAGCAGGCTCTCGGTGACGCCGCGGAGACTGACCTGCGCGCGTTCTTCGATCAGTGGTTCTTCCAGGCCGGGCATCCGCGCGCGGACGTCACGTGGCGCGGGCGCGAGGAGCCGGGCGGCGCACGCGTGCTCGAGCTCGAAGTGGCGCAGCGGCAACCCGGCGGACTGTTCGACTTCGCGCTCACGGTCGAAGCCGACTGCGGCGCGGCCGGCAAGGTGCAGCTCGCACCGCTCGCGGTGCGCGAGCGCACGGCGACGCTGCGGCGCCCCGTGCCCGGGCCCGTGCGCGCAGTCACGGTGCGCGCCGAGGCCGATTCGCCATTGATCCGCGTCACGGTGCAGGCGGGCCGATAGCCACCGCGATGAACCACGCTGCGTGCACGATCATGCTGGCCGCGGCGCTCGCGGCGCAGGATCCCACGGCCGAATGGTTCGCGAACGGCGCGATCCCCGAGCTCTGCATCACGCTCGACGCCGATGCGATCGAGAGTCTGCGCAAGGAGCCGCGCAAGTTCGTGCGCGCCGAGCTGCGTGAGGACGGAACCGCGCCGCGGCGCGTCGCGGTCAAGCTCAAGGGCTCCGCGGGCAGCTTCCGCGGCATCGACGACCGGCCGGGGCTCACGATCGATCTGCGGCACGTCGACGGCGCCGGCGACTTCCACGGGCTCGTCAAGTTCCACCTGAACAACGCGGTGCAGGACGAGACCCTGCTGCACGAAGCGCTCGCCTACGAAGTGTTCCGCCGCGCCGGGCTGCCGGCACCGCTGGTCACGCACGCGCGCCTCCGGCTCGGCGAGCGCGACCTCGGCATCTACGTGCTCAAGGAGGGCTACGACGAGCGCTTCGCCCTGCGCCACCTCGGCAACGCCGACGGCAACCTCTACGACGGCGGCACGAACGGCGAGGTGCACGACGATCTGCAGCGCGACGTCACCCGCGGGCCAGAGGACCGCGCCGACCTGAAGGCGCTCGCCGCAGCGTGTGCGCAGCGCGACGCGGCGGCGCGCAAGCGTGCGCTCGCGGCATGTCTCGACGTCGACCGCTTCCTGACCTTCATGGCCGTCGAAGTCATGATCGGCCACTGGGACGGCTACACGCTGAACCCGAACAACTACCGCATCTGGTTCGACCGCGACGGCCGCGCGACGTTCGTGCCGCACGGTACCGACCAGGTGTTCGAGAAAGCGGACGCCGAGCTGTTCCGCCGGCCCGGCGGCCGCGTCGCCCAGGTCGTGCTGGCCGACCCCGAGTGGCGCGCCGCGTTCCGCGAGCGCATGAAGCAGCTGCTGCCGCTGTTCGCGCCGCCCGACGGCCTGATCACCTGGCTGCGCGGCCGCGAAGAACGGCTGCGCAAGCTGACACCCGGGCGCGACCGGCAATGGCGCGACCTCGAGCGGCGCGTCGCCGCGCGCTCGCGCTACCTCGCCGAGGCGGTCGCTCGACCCGAGCCGCAGCCGTTCGCGGTCGGCAAGGACGGCGCAGCCCTGAAGGACCTGCCCTGGCGGCCCGAGACGCAGTGCGACGACGTCGTGCTCGAGCGCCTCGACGGCGACGAGCCGCGGCTCCGCCTCGCTGCCGCCGGCTGCGGGCGGTGCGTCGGCTCGTTCCGCGCGAAGGTGCTGCTGCCGCAGGGCCGCTACGAGCTGCGCTCGAGCATGCGGATGGACGGCGTCGTCGCGTTCGCCGAGGACGGCAACCGCGGGCCCGGCGTGCGCATCTCGGGCGGCCGCCGCCCGGGCGTCCACGAGGGCACCGGCGAACGCGCGCTCGCGTTCGCCTTCGAGATCGAGGACGCGCTGCGCGAGGTCGTGCTCGTGGTCGAGCTGCGCGCCGCGAAGGGCGAAGCCGTGTTCCCGCTGTCGGGGCTGCATCTCGTGCGCGTGCCGTGAGGCGGTGCGATCGGCGCGGCACGACGGCTTCGCGCAGCACCGCATTCACGGGGCAAAGCATTGGACGGGCAAGCATGAGACCACGGCACGGTTGGCAGAGGACGATCTGCAGCAGACATTGCGATGGCCTGATAGGCTTGACGGCCTGGGAGGGGCTGCGGGAAGCAGTGTTCGCGCTGGCCGTCCTCCACCGAGGTCGAGCAGTACGCATCACTGAGTCCCCACCGTCTCAGATCCCAGGCGCCTCCGTGGCGCTCCTCGTTTCGCAAACCCGAGAACCCACCATGCGACACCAAGCGCTCTCGATCCTCGCCCTGTGCACCACGCTCGCAACTGCACAGGACTTCATCCACTACAGGTTCGACTCGAACTGCACGAACGAGGTGCTGAACCTCGCGTCGGGCCCGGGCGCGTTCCCCGCGAACGGCGTCTTGCAGACGAACACGAGTCCCACGTTCGACGTCGGCGCCTTCGGCGCCTGCCTCGCGGGCGGCGTCGACGCGTCGAACCTCTACAACCGCGTGAACACCGGCTGGACGCCGTCGGCGCAGCCGCTGACCGGCAACCTGACGTTCGCGTTCTTCGCGAAGCTGCGCAATGCCCACGGCACCAGCCTGAACTACCTGTGCGGCGTCACGACGAGCGCGAACCGGCTCTTCACGAACGGCATTGCGCAGCGTGGCCTCTACTTCCGCAACGTCGTCTCCAGCGGCCCGCAGGGCGTCGACCTGTCGGCGCTGACCGCGGTGCTCGACTTCCAGACGCTCGCCGCGACCAGCTGGGTGCACATCGCGATCGTCGTCGACCAGCCGGCCGGCACCGCGACGTGGTACGCGAACGGCACGCAGGTCCACCAGGTGTCCGGCGTCGGCGGCGCGTTGATCAACTCCGCGGGCACGTTCATGGTCGGCTCGCAGCTGTCGACGGTCGAATCGAACTACGACCTCGACGAGTTCCTGATCAGCAACCGCGCGTTCTCGGCGGCCGAGGTGCTGGTCCTGTCGCTGTCGCCGCGCGCGGGTGACGGCGACTACCTGTCGCAGATCCCGTCGCAGTGCGGCGCCGGCAACGTGACGCTGGCCAGCTCCGGCGGCGCGCCGTTCGCCGGCAACTTCGCCTACTCGCTCGACGTCAGCGCGACGACGCCCCAACTGTTCCTGCTGCTCGCCGGCTTCGACCGCTGCTTCTTCAGCGGCGTGATCCCGCTGCCGCTCGATGGCACGCCGCTGCTGGCGCTGCTGAACGGCTGCTGGATCCTCGCCGACGCGCCCGTGACGCTGTCGGGCTTCACGGCCGGCCCGCCGAGCAGCATCCCGTTGCCGATCCCGGCTGCCGTCAGCCTCCCGACCGGGATCTACACGCAGGTGCTCGCCTTCGACGCCGCGACGCTCGCGACCTCGATGTCGAACGGCTTCGCGACGAGCATCGGCAACTGACCCGCGCGGCGAGGCGCGGACCCGCTGCGCTCCGCCAGGAGCAGCTCAGCGTCCGAGCTGCCGCAGCACTTCCTGCGGCCTCGGATCCTCGGGCCGCAGCGCCTGGGCGCGCAGCAGCGCCTCGCGTGCATCGGCCGTGCGGCCGGCGGCGGCGAGCACACGGCCGAGGTGGAACCAGCCCGGGAACAGCGCCGGGTCGATCGCGACCGCGCGGCGGTAGTGGTGCTCGGCGCGATCGAGCTTGCCCGCACCCATGCAGGCTTGCGCGAGGTTGTAGTGCAGCGGCGCGAAGTCGGGGCTCAGCGGCAGCGCCTGGTCGAACACCGCGATCGCCTCGGCGTAGCGCTCCTGGCGCAGCCACAGCATCGCGCGCTGCATGCGCGCGACGTTGAGCGCCGGATCGCGGCGCAGGCAGTCCTCGTACGCGCGCCCGGCTTCGTCGATGCGGCCGGCGCCGGCAAGGCAGTGGCCTTGCTCCAACAGCGCGTCGACGTTCTCGGGTTCGCGTTCGCGCACGGCCGTCACGGTGGCCAGCGCCTCGTCGTGGCGCCCGCTCTCGCGCAGCAGCGTCGTCAGCTCGAGCATCAGCGCCGCGTCGAAGCCGACCCGCTGCAGCTCGCGGCGAACGCCCGCTTCGCCGATCGCGCGGCGCGCCTCGACGTTCTGCACCGTGACCTGCAGCGTCAGGTTGCCCATCTCGTCGATCGAACGGTCGCCGAGCCGCACGTGGCGCGGCGGGCTCGACGGGTTCGCAGGGTTGCCGGCGCTGTTGTCGTAGTGGTACGCGAACTCGACGCGCGCACCGGCCGGCAGCGGCATCGGCTTCCGGTAGCGATAGTCGTCCTGCCAGTCGAAGTCCCAGCGCTCGATCGAGAACAGCTCGCGCCGTTCGCCACCCGGAAGCGTCGCCCACGCCTCCATGCGCCGGCACAGGTAGTGCGCGTGCGGGTAGACCGAGTGCACCTCGACCGGCACCGGCAGCACGAACGCGTCGCGCACGACGACGTCCGACGCACCCGGCGGCAGATCGATGTCCTTCGCCGACAGGCACAGCGGGTACGTGATGACCGCCGGCGGCACGTCGGTGAAGTAGAGGCCGATCTGCGGCCGCACCGTCTCGCGGCGGCCCGTCGGCGCGAGGTGCAGCTGCAACACGAGGTCGCTGCCCGGCGCGAGGCGCCACGCCATGCCGGGCGCGCTCTCGTGCACACGCTTGCCGGGAGTCCAGCCGAGGAAGCACCCGTCCGGCGGCTTCGCGTTGCCCATCGACATGCCGGCGAACCCGGCCTCCGCGTCGCGCGCATCGAGCTGCCGGCACCGACCCGTCGCGTCGACGGCGACCACGGCGTGGTGCACGGCCGGGTTGCCGGGCCGGACCTCGATCGCCGCGACGAACTTCTGCGCCGTGATCGCCACCGGGATCACGAGGTTGCGGAACTGGTCGGGCCCCGACTCCGGCACGACCACCTCCTGGCCCGTGACGACGAGGTCGGGTTCGCGCAGCTGCCAGCCCGCCGGGAACTCGGGGCGCTTCGGCTCGCTCGCGGCGTCGCCGCGCGGCGCACCCGCCTCGATCCACCGCAGCAGCAGTGCCGACTGCTTCTCGGACAGCCTCCGGTCGTCGGCGAAGTCGCCGTGGCTCGGCAGCCACGGCGGCATCAGGCGGCTGCGAACGGCGTCGGCGATCTTGTCGCGCCGTTTGTAGACGTCGTCGTAGCCGAGCAGCGTGAACGGCGTCCGCTCACCGGTCCGGTGGCACGGCGTGCACGAGGTGTAGACGATCCCCGCCACGTCGCCGGCGAACGTCGGTTCGCCCTGCGCTGCTTCGCCGCAGGCCGAAGCGAGCGCCAATGCCGCGAACGCGCCGCAGTACCGGGCCCGGCACGACCTCGCCCGGGTCGCTGCTGCTTCGCTCGCTGGCTCCATCGTGATTGCAGCCTACCCTGCCGCGCGCGGCCAGGAACGTCTTCGCCGGGCCAGCGGCAGCTATAGTGACGCGAATGCTGCGTGCCGCACCCTTGCTCGCCCTCGCGGCCGCCGCGTTCGCCGCATGTGGCGCGCCGACCGCGATCACGTTGCCGGACCTCGACGGCCGCGTCCACCAGCCGACGGAGCCCGCGCGCGGACAGGTGCACGTGCTGGTCTTCACGAGCCACGAGTGCCCGATCGCCAATGCCTATGCACCGACGCTGCGCACGCTCGCCTCGCAGTGGCAGGGCCAGCCGGTCAGGTTGTTCCTGATCCACGTCGATCCCGATCTCGCCGCAGCTGCAGCCGCGGCGCACGCCAGGGACTACGAGCTGCCCGGCGCGATCCTGCTCGATCCGCGGCACCAGCTGGCGACCGCACTCGGCGCAACCCGCACACCGGA
This sequence comes from Planctomycetota bacterium, assembly GCA_036376355.1. GTDB lineage: Bacteria > Planctomycetota > UBA1135 > UBA1135 > UBA2386 > DASVAL01. The sequence continues at coordinate 106,965 of DASVAL010000133.1, read as the reverse complement.
GGCCGTCGTGCTGAGCGGCGCGGGACTCGTCTATCGCGGGCGCATCGACGATCAGTGGCGCGAGCTCGGCGCGCGCAGGCCCGAGGCCTCGGTGCACGACCTGCGCGCCGCCGTCGAGACCGCACTGAAGGGCGGCGTCGTCCCGGCACCGTTCCCGCAGGCAGTCGGCTGCCTCCTGCCCGAGCCCGCGCGCTGACGCAGCCGAGCGTGCCGAGCGTGCCCGGCTTGACGCCGCGCCGCGAGCGAATCATCCTGCCGTCGCCCCCACCAGAAGACACACCGAGAAGGCCACGGCGCGAACACCGCCACCTTCGCTTTGCGACGCCAGCAATGCACCTTGCAACGCGCTTCTCGTGCCTGCTCCTCGCGTTGTCGTGCGCCGCCGCGGCGCACGCGCAGCAAGAGCCGAGACCCACCGACGCCGATCTGCTGCGCGACCTCGGCACCGAGGAGCGCGGCTTCGAGGCGGTGTGTGCGTTCGTGCGGCGCGGCGCGCCGGCCGTCGCGACGCTGACTGCCGCGATCCGCGATCCGGTCTTCCAGTCGAACGAGCGGCAGCTCGCGCTCGCGATCTACGCGCTCGGCAAGATCGGCGACGCGGCGGCGCCGGCCGCGCTGCTGTTGATCGACCTGCTGCCGGCAGCCAAGGACGACGTGCTGCGCAACGTCTACTGGGCGCTCGGCGAGATCGGGCCGAAGGCGCAGGCCATGGGCAAGGACGTGCTCGGCCCGCTGCGCGAACGGAAGCCCACGCCGGGCTGGAGCCACCAGGAGTGGTCGTTCGCCTGCCGGCGCATCGACCTGGGCCTCGACCTGTCCGAGGCCGAAGCCTCGAGGCTCCTGAAGCAGGAAGACCATGCCACGCTGGTCGCCGTCGCGGGACTGCTGTGCCGCGCCGAGCCCGGTGCGCGTGTGCCGCGCGAGCAGTTGCTCGAAACCTGGCAGCGCATGGAACCTCAGTGGCGTCAACACGGGGAGGGCTCCCGGCGGGTGATGCTGGAGCTGGCGCGCGCCGTCGCGAAGCACGCACCCGACACGCCGGAGGGAACGGCCGCGCGCGCAATCCTGATCCATCACTTCGACCTCGACGTGCGGCTGCAGACCGTGATGCAGATGGGCCAGGACCCCGGCGCCGATCCGGCCGCGTCGGTGCAGGCGCTGCAGCGATCGCTGACCGACGGCAGCATTCTGGTCCGCCGCGAGGCGGTGACCGCGCTCGCGATGATCGGCCCTCCGGCAGCGGCGGCGCTGCCCGCGCTGCAGGAGCTGGCCAAGGATCGCGACGCGCAGATCCGGGCGCGGGCAGCCGCGGCCGTTCGCGCAATCGGCCCGAAGGGCAAGTAGCGCAGGCAACAGCGCGAACACCCGTCCCGTTCGTGCCGCTCGTTCGCGCCGCCCGCTCCCGGCACGTAGCACCTGCCGACGACCGCGGCTGATCGGCGCGATTCCCTGCTGCCCCGGCCCGGAGCTACGCACAATGCCGGGGGCGTGCGGGCCCTTCGGGCGCTCGAATACCGGCATGACCATTCACGCCTGCACTCCCGCGAACGCGCGCACGGTCACGGCGATCCGCCAGCTCGTGGGCCACACGCCGCTGCTCGAGGTGCTCTACCGGCTCGACGGCCACGACCGCCGGCTCTACGCGAAGTACGAGTCGATGAACATGACGGGCTCGACCAAGGATCGCATGGCCTGCCACATCCTGGCCGAGGCCTACGCGACCGACGTGCTGCAGCCCGGCGACGTGATCGTCGAGGCGAGCAGCGGCAACACGGGCATCGCGTTCGCGGCGATCGGCGCGGCACTCGGCCATCCCGTGCGCATCTACATGCCCGACTGGATGAGCAAGGAGCGCGTGCAGCTGATCGGCTCGTTCGGGGCCGAGATCGTGCCTGTGTCGGCGGCACAGGGTGGGTTCCTCGGCGCAGTCCAGCAGGCCGAGACGTTCGCGCGCAACGAGCCGCACGCGTTCCTGCCGCGGCAGTTCGAGAACCAGGCGAACGTGCGCGCGCACGCCGCGACGACGGGCCCCGAGATCCTGCTGCAGCTCGAAGCGTTCGGGCAGCGGCCGATCGCGTTCGTCGCGGGCGTGGGCACCGGCGGCACCGTGATGGGCGTCGGGCGCGCGTTGCGCAGCGTGTTCCCGAACGTGCGCGTGCATCCGCTCGAGCCCGCGAACTCGCCGACGCTGCGCACGGGCCGCCGCGTCGGTTCGCATCGCATCCAGGGCATCTCCGACGAGTTCGTGCCGGCGGTCGTCGACCTCGCCTGGCTCGATCCGGTCGTCGACGCGTGGGACGGCGACGCGATCCTGATGGCGCAGGCGCTCGCGAAGCAGCTCGGTCTCGCGGTCGGCATCAGCTCGGGCGCGAACTTCCTCGGCGCCGTGCAGCTCGTCGAGGAGCTCGGCGCGGCCGCGGACGGCGCCGGCGCCGTGATCACCGTGTTCGCGGACAGCAACAAGAAGTACCTGTCGACGGACCTGTGCCGCGAGGAGCCCGTGCAGGACCACTACCTCACGCCGCGCATCGAGCTCGTGGGCTTCCGCGCCGTGCGTTGAGTCGAGCGACACGTGCGGCGGGCGCGGTCGAGAACGCGCGCATGCTGGTAGCCGTTCTGGCACACGGCGGCGACTGCGTGGATGGCCTCTCGCAGCCGCGTTCACGCAGTAGACTTCGGCGCATGAGCTTCGTCACCTCGTCGCGTAGTTCGCTGCTCTCGGCGCTGCTGCTCGTCGCCGCCATCGCACTCGCGTTCTGGTGGTGGCCCGGCACGCCCGCGCAGGCCCTGGTCCCGCCGGAGCCGGCCTCGCCACCCGACGCGACGGTGCCGCACGAACCCGCAGAGCCCGCCGTTGCGCCGCTGCCGACACCCGAGTCGGCAGGTGTCGCGGCGGCCGACTGCATCACCTACCCCGACGGCTCGCTCCTGCCGCCGCTGAACGGCGTCAAGAAGGCGCCGCCGATGGTCTTCCATCGCAGGGTTCCCTTCTCGAAGGTCACTGGCAAGGAACGTGACAGGAACGGCGTCGAGTGGTACGTGCACGAGAACGGCGCGCGATCGACGACGCGACTGATGTGGAAGAACGGCGTGCAGGAAGCCGTGAGCGAGATCTCGCTGCCTGCCGAACCGAAGCCGTTGGTCGGCGACAAGTAGCGACGCCGGTGGCTGCGACGGAGCCGTGTCAATGCGGTGAAGGCCCGAGTAACGGGAACCGAGCCGGGGAATAAGCTCCCTGATCGCCCCCACCCTTCCTTCCGCTGTCCATTGCCATGAACTCAATTCTCGGTGTGAGTATCGCCGCCGCAGCGCTCGCTTCCGCGGCGGCTTCCCAGACTCCGGTCTTCATCGGCTTCTCCTACAACGCCGAGGTCGGCGCCACGTCTCGCGGCTCACTCGGCCTGCTCGCCGGTAAAGTGATGACCGTGATCAAGGGCGAAGACTATGCGGGCTGGGGCGCAACGGTTCCGGGCGTGCGCACGATCAACTCGATCTTCTGCATCGTGCAGGACCAGGATGCGGTCGCGACCCCCGAGACGTTCGACATCAAGCTGTATCCCGAGGACGTCGCGAATCCCGGCATGCCGAACCTCGCCGCCGGCGTCGTCTTCGCAAGCGGCGTCGCCGGCCCGCCGGCGCCGACGACCGGAACGATCTCGGCCATCGTGCGCATCGTGACGCCGGCGACACCGGTGACCGTGCCGATCGCGGGCTCCGGCGACGTGTTCGTGTCGTTCGCGCTTCCGGCGACTGCCGTTGCCACGGACGGCCTGTCGATCCAGATCGTGCTCGGTTACCAGCCGAGTCCAACGTTCACGGTCTTCGACATCCCGGGCGCCACGCAGTCGCCCGACATGCCGATCACGGTCGGCAACACGCACGGCATGACGCTCGTACCTCCGACGACGCTCACGCTGAATCGCCGCCGCAACCAGCTCATCGACGTCGCGCACATCGGCGCTGGCGGCGTGGTCATGGGCATCACGAACCAGACCTCGCTGCTCGGCAGCGCGAATCCGCCGCCGACCGGCTTCGGCCCTGCTCCCGGCACGGCGGACTTCATGTCCGGCGTGTCACCGGACGTCGTCGGCATCAACCCTGGCCGCGCCGACGACATCACGTTCGACTACTTCCGCGGCACCGCGGCCGCCGGCAACTTCGTGTTCTTCTTCGCCGACTTCGGCACGTTCGGTCCCGAGATTCCGCTCGCGCTGGTCTTCCCGGGCTCGACCGGCGTCGTGTGCATGAACCTGACGTTCTTCCAGCTCGGCTCCGGCGTCTGCGACGCGCAGGGCGAAGCGTTCCTGGTCACGGCGTTCCCCGCAGCACTGCGCCCGCTCGCTGCGGGCCTGAACATCGTCCAGCAGGCGGTCGAGCTCGACTTCGCCGGCGGCGTGTTCCACACCTCGCCGTGCGGCCGCCAGCAACTGTGATGCGCGGCGCGCACGGCGGATGCCGTGGAAGCGGCTCCTCATCGCGAACTGCCACCTCGTTGGGTTAGGATCCCCGGCAGCGACATGCCGCTGCCGGTCGAAGAGAACACCGCGGTCGAGGCGCCGGCGCAGCAACGTCTGCCCCGCCGCCGCTGGCGCCGCCGCGCGATGTTCGCGCTGTTCGGCACGCTGCTGGTCGGCGTCGTCATCGAAGCCGGCGCGTGGGCAGGCTGGTGGTACTCGACGGGCGGAGTCTTCACGTGGCAGCGCGCCGCGGACGCGCGCGCTGCGGCGCGAGCCGGCGTCTCCTGGTCGGGTCCGCAGGCCGGCGGACAGCGGCTCGCCTATCCGGACTGCGTGCTGCACCCGTATCTCGGCTTCGTCTACGACGCGTCGCAGTGGAGCGACGGCCAGGTCTCGCGCTGGGGGTTCGCCGACGATGCGCCGCCGTTGCAGAAGCGCGCCGCCGATCGGTTCGTCGTCGGCGTCGTCGGCGGCTCGGTGGCGCTCGACTTGAGCAAGTACTCGGATGGCACGCTCGCTGCGGCCCTCGAGCGCAGCCCGCGGTTGCAGGGGCGCCGCGTCGAGGTCGTGCGGCTCGCCATCGGCGGCTACAAGCAGCCGCAGCAGCTGCTCGCCGTGCAGCTCGCAATGGCGATCGGCGGTGAGTTCGACTGCATCGTCTGCCTCGACGGCTTCAACGAAATCGCGCTGCTGAACGAGAACGTGCCGCACGGCGTGCCGGCGTGGTTCCCGCGCGGCTGGGGCAGGCTCATGGAGCGCGCGCCGACGCCCGAACAGCAGCGGCGCCTCGGTGAGCTCGTGCTGCTGCGCGACGCGCGCCGCGAGCTCGCCGATCTGGCCGATTGCTTCTGGTGGTCGCCGACCGCGCAGCTGCTCTGGTATCTGCGCGATCGCAGGGCCGGCCGCAACATCGCCGCGCGCACCGCCGTGGCCGAGCGCGCCGCCGTGACGCGATCGTTCGCGGTCACGGGGCCGGGCCCCGCGAGCGCGTCGGAGGCCGAAGCGCGCGTCGAGATGGCCGGCGTCTGGCGCCGCTGCTCGCAGCAGCTGGACGCGCTGTGCAAGGCACACGGCGCGCTCTACCTGCACTTCCTGCAGCCGAACCAGTATCTCGCCGGCAGCAAGCCGATGTCGCCCGCCGAGGAGGCACGCGCGATCCAGGCGACGAACCCCTGGCTCCCGGCCGTGCGGCACGGCTACCCGCTGCTGCAGCGCGAGGGTGCAGTGCTGCAGGAAGCCGGCGTGGCCTTCGAGGACCTCACGCAGATCTTCCGCGAGCACCGCGAGGCGCTCTACGTGGACCTCTGCTGCCACCTGAACAAGTCGGGCTACGACATCCTCGCCGAGCACATCGCCGGCGCGATCCGCGCGCGCATCGAGATCGCCGGCGTCGATTTCGAGCGCCTGCGCGTGAGTCCACCGGAACTGAAGCTGGGCTCCCCCGCAGTGACCGAACGGTTCGTCGTCTACGGAGTCATGCGCGACGGCGCCGAGTACGAGATCACGGGATCCGGCTTCGGCACGCGCGCCTCCGGAAACGGCGGCATCGTCGAGGTGCGTGGCACCGGCACGGTGCGCGCGCAGCGGCGCGGCCGCGGCGAGCTCGTCGTGCTGCACGGCAGGCACCGCGCCACGGTGCCCGTCGTCGCCGACTGGCCGGACCTCGTCGAGGTCGCGGACGGCGTCGCCGATGCCACGGGGCAGGCACCGCGGATCCGCGTGAACGACTCGGGCAGCAAGCTGCAGATCGCGTGCAGCGGCCTGCCTGCGACCGGATCGAGGTTCCTCGTCGTGAGCACGCAGCCCGTGCCTCCAGCGCTCGCGTTGACGTCGCTGCCCGAATTCCAGCCAGTCGTGCTCGACGCGCCGGAGACGACCGTGCCGCTCGCAGCGCCGCCCAACACCGGTGAGCCACTGTTCCTGCGCATCGTCGCCGTGAACCAGACACTCGACCTCGTCGTCGCCGCGAGCAACCTGGTCATCGTGACGCGCGGCTGAACGCGAGCGTGCGCCCCGCGCGATGGGCGGCACGCCCGACACGGCGCCCCGCAATGCGCCAACGGCACGCGAAACTACCGCGAGGCTGGCACGGCAGCCGGTTGACTGGCCCGGTGGCTCCGGCACCATTGCCACGCCAAAGCCGAGCGCTCGGCCTGACCCATCCTCGCGGGCCCACCCGCTTCCTTCTGACCGGGAACAACCAATGAAGTCTCGTCTTCTCGCCGCCACGGCCATCGTCTCGTTCACGGCGATCGCAGCGGCCCAAACTGGCCGCACCATGTCGCTGACGGGGTTCCCGTTCCCCGGAGCGATCTTCAACTCGGTGATCACCTACCCGCCGGCCGCCGTCGGCAACGTCTACGGCTTCATGTGGTCGGGCCCGTTCCCGGGCTCGTTCCCGATCGTCGTTCCGGGCCTGACGTTCGTCGGCAACTGCCGCGTCGACCTCGCGAGCATGACGCTGATGAACCTCGGCATCTACACGGGCCCACCGGTCTCGATGGCGATCGCGGTGCCCAACCACCCGTCGGTGCTCGGCGCGCTGCTCGACTGCCAGTCGGTGGACATCGACATCACGCAGACTTTCACGTTCGCCGACAACGACCTCGAGATCGCCGTCGGCGCCGGCCCCGGCAACGTCGAGATCACGCAGGCGACGAACACCTCGACGGCGACCGGCGACCACAACACGCACCAGATCACGAATGGAACGATCGGCGCACCGGTCAGCTACGGCCAGCCGACCTTCAGCTTCCTCGCGACGCGCCACCGCGGCGACGAAGGCTTCGTCGAAGGCTACGCGGGCACGTTCAGCGGCACGTCGTTCAACAGCGACATCGACTCGGTCAGCTATCGCCGCGTCGGCCGCCGCAGCTGCAGCCCCGCCTACCAGACGATCGGCCTGCCGAACGGCTACGAGATCGCGATCATCCGCGACCGCCTGAACGGCAAGCAGTTCAGCCTCGCGAGCTACAACCGGGCGACCGGCGCGACCGTCGTCATCCCCGGCTCGACGTGGGTCGACACCGGCACGGCGGCGCAACCGACGCAGCAGATGTTCTACTTCGGCTTCTCGCGCGACGGCGTCTGGGGCGCGATCTACGTCAAGGACAGCAACACGACGACGCCGTTCGTGCCGATGGTGTGGGCCTTCCGCACGGACGGCAGTCAGCCGGTGATCGACATCACGCCGGCCGGCACCGTCGCGACGACCGCGCTGTTCGACGGCACGCTGAGCTTCACCGACGACTTCCTGTTCGCGGCGACCACCAACGGCTTCTTCTGGACGTCGGCGACGGCGCCGGCCACGTTGCAGCCGCTGGCGCTGCCGAACACCACTGCCAGCAACCTGCCGAACGCGTGGGCCTTCGCTCTGAGCTGGCGCGTCTCGCCGGACGGCAGCACGGGCTACCTGCAGATCAGCAGCAATCCGAGCGCGTCGCGCGGCGAGATGGACATCGTCAAGATGACGAACAACGGCGGCGTGCCGCAGGTCGTCAACTACACGCAGTTCCCGGTCGCCACGGGCACGGCCGAGTTCGGCTACGGCGCCTACACGCCGTCGACGGCGAACAACAGCTCGATCGGCATCAAGGCCTCGGTGTCGCCGAGCGGCAACCGCTTCGCGTTCCTCGCGGCGACGACGACCACCACCGCGTTCCCGGGTCTCTACGTCGCCGACGGCACGCCGAACCCCGTGCTCTACACGGCGCCCGGCGCTGCGTACTACAGCGAAGTCGCGTTCATCAACGACAACACGGTGATGTTCTTCGCCGGCGCGTCGAACCTGACGCAGAACCTCTACAAGCTCGACCTGACCGCCGGCGCGCAGCTCGGCGTCGTCACGGCGCTGACGGCGACCAGCGACATCCGGACCCGCGGCCAGTTCTGGTCGCTGAACAAGAACTGGTGGTACTTCGTGCGCTCGAACAGCGCGAGCACGGTCAACGACATCGTGTCGGTGAACTGTGCGACCGGCGCCGTGCAGAGCGTCACCGGCACCGAGTTCGGCACGCCGGGCCCGGTCGGCACGATCCGCACGGGCGCGTTCAACACGACTGCCGACCCGTGGTTCGCGCTCGAGATGCAGCTGCGCCGCGCCCCGGTCGGCGACTACGCCTACTTCACGGCCCGCCGTGAAGTGGTCGGCCTGTTCGAGGACGCGAACGTGTTCCGCTTCGACATCGAGAACGGCGGCCAGGCCGTGATGCTGACGAACAACCTCGGCACCGGTGCGGCTGCGGCAAACGTGATCTGCATCGAGAACCTGTGCATCTCGGACGACGGCAACCACGTCGCCTACACGCAGCGCCTCGGCACCACGTCGACCGCGTCGACGCCGGAGAACGTGTTCCACCTGAACCTGGCCACCAGCACGATCACGCAGTGCTCGGTCAGCCAGCCGTCGCAGACGATCACGGACGGGTCGGTGCGCTTCTGCGGCGGCACCAACCCGAGCGGCCTCGTGTGGTCGCTCAGCACCGGCACCTCGACGGTGGTCAACCTCGCGAACGCCGTCGTGCAGTTCGCGGCGCTCGGCAGCAACACGCCGATCACGATCAGCGCGCCGCCGGCGGGCAGCCGCCTCTACCAGGTGCTCGGCACGCACTGATCGGCGCCGGCAGGGCACGCGGCACTCACGGCGCCAGCGTCACGGTTCCCGTGGTCTGCTGCAGCACGTGCTCCGTCACCACGCCGGACGGCCAACGGACCGTGACGCGCGCGGCCTCGGGGACCGCCGTGAACCACGCACACGCAGCCGACTGCGCGAGGTAGCCGCTGCCGGCCTGCACCTCGCGCACGATGCGCGCACCACCGGGAGCCGCGAGCACGATGCGGGCCCCGATCGCGGCCGGGTTGCCGGGTTGGCCCTTCAGCCGCACGCAGAGGCCCGCCGTGCTGGCGACGAACGAACGCACGGGGCCGTCGTTCGTCGAGCAGACCACGTCGGGACCGCCGTTGCCGTCGAGGTCGACGAGACCGAGGCCCTTCGCATCCTCGGGCATCACGAGGCCCGAGCGATGCGCCGGCACCGCTTCGAACTGCATGCCGCCGCGGCCGCGCAGGAACACGCCGAGGCCGCCGCCGAAGCGGCCGGTCTCGGGCTCCGGCGAGAAGAAGTTGTGCGCGAGCACGATGTCCTGCACGCCGTCGGCGTCGAAGTCCGCGAGGCCGAGGCCGAACCCGGCCGACACCTGCGCGATCCGCGGCAGCGCATGCAGCGCGAAGTCCACGCCACGGTTCTCGAGCACGACGTGGCGCAGCTCGTTCGACGTCAGCTCGAGGCTCTTGCCGAGCTGTTCCGTGCCGTAGATCTCGGCGAGGCTCGCGCGCGCGAACGCGTCGTAGGTCGGGAACTTCTGGCGCAGGTACGGCATCGCGTCGCTGCTGCAGCTGAGCCCACGCACCGGCAGCACGGTCTCGGCCGGCTGCTTCGCCTCGACGACGTCCAGCGTGCCGTTGCCGTCGAAGTCCTGCGCGAACAGGCGCAGCGGATGCTGCTCACTCGCTTTGTACTTCGTGTTGAGCCCGAGGTTGCTCGCGACGAGGTCGACGTCGCCGTCCCCGTCGAGATCGCCCGCGGCGAGACCGTTCCACTGGCCGTGCCAGGCGCCGAGGCCGAGCGCCTGCGTCTGGTCCGTGAACGCCTTGCCCGTGTCGTTGTGGAACACGCGCACGGGCTGCCACTGTGCTCCCACCGCGAGGTCGACGAAGCCGTCGCCATCGAGGTCGGTCCAGCAGGCACTCGTGACCATTCCCGCATCGCGCAGCTGCGGCAGCAGCTCCTTCGTCGCGTCGGCGAACCGCCCACCGTCGTTGCGCAGCAACGTGCTCGACGGTGCATTCGGGAACCTGCCCGGCACGACGCGCGCGCCGACGAACAGGTCGACGTCGCCGTCGCGGTCGAAGTCGGCCGCACAGACGCAGCTGCCGCTCGTGCGTTGGTCGGGCAGCACGTCGCTCCCGGCCTTCGCGAAGCGACCCTGGCCGTCGTTCACGTAGAGCCGGTCGCGCTGCAGCTCGTTGCCTTCGCCGGCTTCGACGCCGCCGCTGACGACGAACAGGTCGAGATCGCCGTCGCCGTCGAAGTCGAGCAGCACGGCCCCCATGTCCTCGCACTCGCCATCGCCGCTCCACGGACCGTCGCTCGCCACGAACGAGCCGTCGGCACGCGCGAGGCTCAGCGTGCCGGCCTGGCCGGCCGCACCGCCGACCCACAGGTCGTCGCGGCCGTCGCCGTTCACGTCGCCCCACGCGAGGCCCGGCCCGAGCCGCGACAGCCGGTGCGGGAGCAGCGGCTGAACCGCGTAGTCGTCGAACTCGCGCTCCTGATGGCGCACCGCGATCGTCTCGCGGCTCGCGAACGTCGTGAGCTGCGGCTTCGGACGTGGCGTCCCGCCAGCGGCAGGCGGCGCCCCCTGCTCGCGCACGACGAGCCTCTGGTTGCCGTCGAGGTCCGTGAACTCCTGCACGATCCCGCTCGGCCAGCGCACGCCGAGGCGATCGATCTTCTTCGCGGCACCGAGCCCGAAATGCTCGACCGCTTCGCCGCCGCTCATGTAGCCGCGCGTCGGCACGACGAGCCGCGTCTGCGTGACGCCGCCGGCCAGCACCGTGATGCGACTGCCGACTCCCTCGCGGTTGCTCACGGTGCCCTCGAGCTGCACGAGCACGCGGTTCGTGTCCGCGGTGCGGTTCTCGAACAGGCTCGCCGGTGCGTTCAGGTTGTTCGCCAGGATGTCGAGGTCCCCGTCGCGATCGAGGTCCGTGATCACGGCGCCGTGGCTCACACCGCTCTCGTCGAGCCCCCACTGAGCGCCGATGTCCTCGAACTTGAAGTCGCCGGCGTTGCGGCGCGCGATCTTGCGCTCGTCGACCTTCGGGATCGCGCGATAGAGCTCGAGCGCCTCCGCCGTCTTCGCCGCGTCCTTCTCACCGGCCTTGAACAGCCGGTTGATCGTGTTGACCGCGTCCGGGTTGTCGGTGAACCGCGGGATCCCGTTCGTCGCGAAGAAGTCGAGCCGCATGTCCTCGTCGAGGTCCGCGAAGCGCACGCTCCACGTCCAATCCGTGCTCGCGAGGCCCGTCAGGTGGCCCGCCTCGAGGAAGCGGTCCGTGCCCGAGTTCACGTAGACCGCGTTGCGCATGTACTGCTGCGGGTCCGCGTTCATCAGGAACCAGCGGTGCACGTCCATGCTGCCCATCAGCATCTTGCCCATGTAGTGCGTCGTGCTCGACATGTCGGCGACGCAGAAGTCGAGGCGCCCGTCGTTGTCGAGGTCGCCGAAGTCGCTGCCCATGCCGAAGAACGCCGTGTGCGGCAGCGCCTGCTTCGACACCTCCTGAAAGCGGCCGTTCTTCAGGTTGTGGTAGAGCTTGTCGGGCGACTGGAAGTCGTTGCCGACGTAAATGTCGAGCCAGCCGTCGCCGTCGTAGTCCCACCAGACGACCGACAGCCCGTTGCCGTGGTCGTCGATGCCGGCTTCCGCGGTGACCTCGCTCCAGCGCGCGTAGCCGTCGTTGCGGAACAGGCGGTCGCGCTGGCCGGCCTGGAAGACGCGCCCGCCGGCCGTGAAGAAGAAGTCCTCGTAGCCCCTCGGAACCGCGAGCCCGCCGTCCGGCTGGCGGAAGTCCGGGTACGGCGGGAACAGCTCGCGCCGCGTCTTCTTGATGTCCTTCGGCAGCGTGACCTCGTCGACGATCGCGGGCGGCAGCAGAGCACCGAGCACGCGGTTCGTCAGCACGTAGAGATCGAGGTCGCCGTCGTTGTCGTAGTCCGCGAACGCAGCGCCCATGCACGCCGCGACGACGCCGAGGCCGAACGTGCCCCCGACCTCGCGGAACGTGCCGTCGCCCTGGTTCTGGTAGAGCAGGTTCGGCGACTCGAGGTTGCAGACGTAGAGGTCGAGGTCGCCGTCGCCGTCGACGTCCGCGAACGCCGCCGCCGTGCCCCACGCCTCGCCGCCGCCGAGCCCGCCGGCCGACAGCGTGACGTCCTGGAAGCGCAGCGGGCTCACCTGGCGGAACAGCTTGTTCGGCCCGTCCTGCGACACGAGGTAGACGTCGGGCAGGCCGTCCTTGTCGTAGTCGCCGACCGCGAGGCCAGCGCCCGAGTAGACGTACGCGATCGTGTTCTCGCGCCGCAGCTCGTTCGTGAACGCGAGCCCCGTGGCCGCCGCGTCGAGGCGTTCGAACCGCTTGCCCTCGACGGCGAGTCGAGCCGCGAGCGGAGTCGCCGAGAGCACGGGCTTGTCCGAATCCGCCGAGCAGGCGCAGAAGATACCGAGCAGGATCACGACGCAACGCTGCATGCCTGCATCATGACTGCCTGCTCGCCGCGCGACCAGCGCGCGGCATTCGAAGCGGGCGTGTGCATGCGCAACGCGACTGCGTCTGCCTGCTCGCTACTTCTTCTCGCCGGGCCGGTAGACGCGCTCGGTGTGCCCAGCCAGCTGGTCTTCGTGGAAGTACACTTCGCGCAGGTCACCCTTCGCGTAGCGCTCGGCCTGATCGTTGAAGTGCTTCGTGCCCGGCACGCCGTTCAGACCGCCTGCCGTGACGGCGAGTGCGCGCACCCTGTCGCCGAACTCGACGACCGCGACGAAGCTGTTGCCGCTCGTGCCGTAGATCTTCTTCGTGCCCCGGTACGCGCGCGCGGCGAACGACGCGAGCGAGCCCCACGTGCCGCCCGTGAACGGCACCGGAATGCTCGACCCGGCGTCGTTGAACGGCTGCACGATGTCGCCGGTCAGCCGCTGGAAGCGGTTGATCTCGCCCCACGGCGTCTGCCACTTGCCGAAGTCGGCCGCGAGCTTGTCGCTGACCTTCGCGAGCGCGTCGAGCTGCTGGGCCGGCGTCGTCTTGTTCGCGATCGCGTCGTGGATCAGGAGTTCCTCGCTGCCGACGTCGCCGCGCACCTGCTGCCACAACCGTTCGCCCCAGAACACCGCGAGCGACGTCGCGACCGACTCGGCCGACCAGCGATGGTCCCACGCGCGCAGCGTCGCGATCTGCTGCTCGAGCCTGACCTTCAGCGGGTCGCCGGCCGCGAGGCCCTCCCAGGCCGCGACGAGCGGCGGTACGAGCCGCGCGAACGGCGGCAGCCAGCTGTCGTAGGCCGCGTCGCGCAGCGTCGCGAGCGTGAAGTCCTTCCTGCCCGACAACACGGCCATCGCGTGCAGGCCGCGCGCGTTCTCGGGGAACGTCTCCATGTAGCCCGGAAACTCCTGCTGCACGGGGCTGTCGGGTCCCGCGGCCGAGTACGGCCAGTTGTTCGTGTTGTAGAGCCAGCCGCTCTTCGGGTTCAGCACGAACGGGCTCTCCTCGACGCCGTGCAAAGCACCCCACTCGGTCGCCGGATCGCTGCCGTCGACGGGCCGCTGCCACTCGAACTTCGGGTCGCGCTTCGCGACGTGGTTCGCGTGCAGGTACGCGATGTTGCCGTCGGCGTCCGCGAAGATCGTGTTGTTCGACGAGTTCGTGTGGAGCTGCATCGTCGCGCGGAACTCCGCGTAGTTCTTCGCCTTCGTCCGCGTCCAGCTCTGCGTCAGTGCTTCGACCGGCGAGTTCATGAGCTTGACCGCGATCCACTTGCCCGACGCCTCGCGCACGACGGGTCCGTGGTGCGTCCGGTAGACCGTGAACTCGCGCGTTGCCTGGCCCGACGCGGTCTTGTACGGCACCATGATCTGCTGCGCCGTGACGGGGCGCTCCTCGGTTCCGTACTGGTAGAAGGGCTGGCCGTCGCGCTTGCCGATCGTCTCCGCGTACTCGTCGACGACGTCGGCGCCGCTCGACGTGTGCATCCAGCCCGCGCGATCGTTGAAGCCCTGGTAGACGAAGAACTGCCCCCACGTCACGGCGCCGTAGGCATTCAGCCCTTCGTCGCTCGTCATCTGCAGCTCCTCGCGGAAGAAGAACGACGTGTGCGGATTGATCAGCAGCAGCGCGTGCTTCGAGGCGCTGTTCGACGGCGCGATCGCCAAGCCGTTCGAGCCGCCGGGTTCTTCCTCGGGCGCCTTGTCTTCGTCGCCGCCGCCGGCCGGCGCCTTGCCGCCGTAGAACGCCTCGAGCTCACGCAGCGAGACGTCCTCGATGTCGCCTCCGATGCTGCCCTCGGTGAACGACAGCGCCATCCACGGTTCGAAACGCGTGAGCACCATCGGCTTGGTCTCGGGGTGCGTCGCGAGGTAGTAGTTGAGTCCACTGGCCCACGCGTCCATCAGCGTCTTGAGCCAGTCGGGGCTCGCCGCGTACTGCGCCTGCAGCGCCACGGGATCGATGAAGAGCTTCATGCGCAGATCGCGCCAGATCTCGCGCTCGCCCTTCGCCTCCGCGAGGCGGCCCATCGCGTTCAGGTAGTTCGTCTCGATGCGATGGAAGTCGTCCTCGGCCTGCGCGTAGATCATGCCGAACACCGCGTCGGCGTCAGTCCTGCCCTTCACGTGCGGGATGCCCCAGTCGTCGCGCGTGATCGTCACGTTGCGCGCCTGCTGCTCCCAGCGCTGCAGGTCGGTGCGGGGCGCCTGCGGCGCGGCGCACGCACCGAGCGCAGCCGCGGCGAGAAGGAGGCGGAGCTTGTTCATGTTGGGCCTTCCAGGCAGGAGAACGGGCAGTTCGTTCACCGCGGCGCGGTCGTGGCATCCGGCGGCCGCAGGTAGTCGAGCAGGCGATAGATGTCGTAGTCCGGGTTCTTGTGCTTCAACGCGAGCGCCACGGCGGCGCCGGCGATCAGGATCATCACGTAGAGCACGAGCTGGCCGAAGAGCTGGAACACCAACGAAGGGGCGGCATTCCGCTGCCGGCGGACCGGACGCGCCTGCACGCGGCCAGGGACCGGGATCGTCGGGTACTCGACCTGCGGCTCCGGCGGCGCTGCCGCTGCCGCTACCGATGCCGCAACCGCCGCGGGGCGCGCGCCGACATCGTGCAGAGCCAACAGCTCGTCGCGGACCTCGAGAGCCGTCGCGGGGCGGTGCGCAGGATCCTTCGCGAGCAGCCGGTCGAGGATCAGCTCGTCCAAGGCGTCGGGAATCGTGCGGTCGATCGCCAACAGGCTCTCGGGCGCACCGCGTTGCTGCGCCTCGGCGATGCGACGCGCCGAGCCGAGGAACGGCGGCCGTCCCGCCAGCGCCGCGTAGGCAACGAGGCCCAGCGCGTACAGGTCGGTGCGCGCGTCGACCGGGTGCCGGCTCAGCTGCTCGGGCGCCGAGAAGCACGGCTCCTCCGTGCTGCGCGGGCGCGCGGTCGAGCGCGGGTCCGCGAGCTTGCTGCCGCCGCGGTCGAGCAGGAACACGTTCGCGGGCTTGACGGCCGCGTGGACGCGGCCGAGCTGGTGCACGGTCTCGAGCGCCTGCAGCACGTCGATCAGCACCGGCACGAGCTCGGCCCACGTCATGCAGCGCCCGTGGTCGATGCGCTCGGCGAGGCACTGGCCCTTCACGAGCTCGAGCGCGGCGAAGCAGTCTTCGCCGGTCTGGCCGATGTCGAAGACCTGGACGAGCAGCGGGTCGGCGATCGACGCGGCCGTGCGCGCGTCCTCGAGGAACAGCATGCGCTCGTGCGCCGAGTGGGATCCCTGGGCGGGACGGCGCAGGACCTTCAGCGCGACCCGGCGGTTCAGCTGCACCTGATGGGCCTGGTAGACCGTGCAGCGGTCGCTGCGCCCGAGCACTGCCTCGATCACGAACCCGCCGAGCTCCGCGCCGACTCCGAGCTCGTTGAGGCTCTCACCGAGCTCGGCCTCGACGAGCGCCTTCTCGTCGGCCTGCGGTGGCGGCGGTGACGACTGCGACTGCGGCAGCGCGGCAGCCGCGCCGCGCTCCTCGGCGACTTCCTTCTCGCGCGTTTCGAAGCGGATGAACGTCTGCCCGACGTGGAAACCGTCGCCGACGTCGATCTCGAACCCGGCCGTGGTCTGGCCGCGGTAGGTGAGGCCGTGCGACGACGCGAGGTCGGTCACGCGCAGCTTGCCGTTCACGATCTCGAGGCGGCAGTGCTCGCGCGACATCTTCGGATCGCGCACGACGACCGTGCAGCGGCTGCTGCGGCCGAGCGTCAGCGGCCGCCCGGGGCGCAGGTCGAAGCGGATCGTCTCGCCGCGGGTGGTGGCTGACAGTTTGCCGAGTTCCATCGTGCCGGGAGCCTAATCCACGCGCCGTCCACGGCACCAGCCGCCACGGGCCGGCGCCGCGGTCGCGCGCAAGCGAGGCGGCAGGCAGCTGCGTTGCCGCGGGCTTCGCGGCGGTTAGGCTGCCAGCCACGATGTCCGCGAAGGTGTCCGTCAGCGCAGGTGCCGAGACGCAGCACTTCCGCGTGGAGCAGGGCCACCAGGTGATCCTGGGCCGCGGGACGAACTGCGAGCTGGTCATCGACGAAGCCACGGTCTCGCGCCGCCACTGCAGCCTCCTGCTGCACGGCAGCATCCTCGTGGTCACGGATCTCCACTCGGCGTACGGCCTCGTCCGCAACGGCGGCAGGACGATGCAGTGCGACCTGCGCGTCGGGGACCGCGTGCGGATCGGCGCGGCCGAGTTGTGCTTCGAGGAACTGACCTCGCTCGCGCCACGCCCGACGGCCAGCCCGGCCCCCGCGCCGCACACGGCGGGCGCCGCGGTCGACGCCGTCGACGTGGTCGACGCAGCCAGCGCTCCGGCCGACGAGGCAAGCGACCACGCGCTGATCGGCCGCACGCTCGGCGGCTACCGGATCCTCTCGCTGCTCGGCGGCGGCGGCTTCGCTGCCGTCTACCGCGCCGAGCAGATCCAGCTCGCGCGCGAGGTCGCGGTCAAGGTGCTGCGCAAGCCGACCGCCGACGCGCAGCCCGAAGCGCTCGCGGCATTCCTGCGCGAAGCGCGCGCCGCCGCGCGGCTCGTCGATCCGCGGCTCGTGCAGATCTTCGACCTCGGCACGGACCAGGGCCGCCACTTCCTGTCGATGGAGCTCATGCGCGGCGGCAGCCTCGCGCGGCGCATCCGCATGGCGGGCCCGCTGCCGTGGAACGAGCTGCTGCCGATCCTGCGCGACGTCACCGGTGCCTTGCAGGCCGCGCACGACTCGGGCCTCGTGCACCGCGACGTCAAGCCCGCGAACGTGCTGCTGACCGGCGACGGCCACGCGAAGCTCGCCGACCTCGGCCTCGTGCGCAGCATCGGCGACGTCGCCGACCGCGTCGGCACGGCGGCCTTCATGTCGCCCGAGCAGCTGCGGGGAGCACCGATCGACGGCCGCAGCGACCTCTACGCGCTCGGCTGCACCGCCTACGCGGCGCTGACCGGCAGGCCGCCGTTCCTCGGCACGATCAAGGAGATCGTCAAGGGGCACGTCGCCGAAGCGCCGCCGCCGCTGCCCGAGGAGCTCTTGGTGCCGCCGGCACTCGAGCAGCTCGTCGTGCAGCAGCTGCTGGCGAAGGATCCGGGCCAGCGCCCCGCCGATGCGGGTGCGTTGGTGCTGGCACTCGATCGGATCGAGGAGCAGGCCACGGCCGAGGAACACGGGCCGCCGCGGCCCCGCACGAGGCACAAGAGCGACGGCGGCCGCTACGTCGTGCTGATCCTCGTCGTGGTGCTGGCCTCCGTGGCCGCGGCGATCCTCAGCCACAAGTCGTAGCCGTTGCCGAGCCGTTTCTTCGCGGCGCGAACTGGACACGGCCGAGGGGCCGCTCCAACATCCTCCGCCCATGTCCGATCAGGTCCAACATCTCATCGACCGGATCCGCAGGGATGCGGTCGAGTCGGCGCAGCGCGACGCGACGCGCATCCAGCAGGAGGCCCGGGACGAGGCGCGGCGCACCGTCGAGCAGGCCCAGGCACGCGCCGCAGCAATCGTCGCCGAGGCCGAGCAGAAGGCGCAGGCACTCGTGGACCGCGGCGGCAAGGCGCTCGAGCAGGCCGCGCGCGACCTCTTGATCGGCATCGGACAGCGACTGCAGTCGATGATCGACGCGCTGCTCGTCGACGCGGCGCAGCAGGCGCTGCGCCCCGAGATCGTCGAGCAGATGCTGCTGCGGCTCTGCGAGGGGCTCGCGCAGAGCGAGCTCGACGAGAAGGCCGTGACGATCGCCGTGAGCCCGGGCGAACACGATCGCATCGCGAAGTTCGCGCTGGGCAAGCTGCGCGAGGCGCTGCAGAAGGGTGCGAACGTGCACCTCGACCAGCACCTGCAGCACGGCTTCCGGCTCAGCTTCGGCAACGACACCGTGCGGCACGATTTCACGCCGGCTGCGATCGGAGCACTGCTCGCGCAGTTCGTGCGCCCGCAGCTCGGCGAAGTGATCCAGCGCGCGGCACTCGGCGTGGGTGCAGGCAAGCCGTGAACCACTGGTACCTGGTCGCCAGCCTGCCGTCGCTGACGCTCGGCGCAGAACCGCCGCTGTCGCTGCAGGCATTCCGCACGCTCTGCGGCGAGCATCTGCCCGATGCCGACCTGCGCGAGCTCGACGCCGTGCTCGCCGGCCCCGCGGCCGGCGCCGGCACCTCCGCGTTCGCGCGGTCGTGGCGCGAGTTCTGCCTGCGAGTCCAGGACGAATGCGCGGTGCTGCGCGCAGCCCGGCTCGGCATCGACAGCACGCCGTACCGGGCCGACGTCGGGGTGCCCGACGCGGGCCTGATCGCCGCCGTGCGCGACGCGATGCAGCAACCCGATCCGAGGAGCCGCGAGCTGCAGCTCGACATGCTGCGGTGGCGCACGCTCGACGAGCTCGCACAGGCGACACCGTTCGGCACGCCCGCGGTGCTGGCGTTCGGACTGCGCCTGCAGCTCGTCGTGCGGTGGGCCGGGCGCACCGAATCGGCCGGGCGGCAACGGCTCGGCCAGCACCTAGATGCGATGTTCGCCGTGTTCGACAGGAAGGCGCAGGAGAACGAATCATGACGGCGCACCGAGGTTGTCCTCGTTCTGGAACTCACTCGGGCAAGGTCACCGCGGTCAACGGCAACCTCGTGACGGCCGAGTTCGGGCACCCGGTCACGCAGAACGAAGTGACCTACGTGCGACTCGGCGAGCTGCGGCTCAAGGCGGAGCTGATCCGGATCCGCGGCCGCTTCGCCGAGATGCAGGTGTTCGAGGACACGACGGGGCTCGAGGCCGGCGACCTCGTCGACTTCACCGGCGAACTGCTGTCGGCCGAGCTCGGCCCGGGCCTGCTCGGCCAGACCTACGACGGCCTGCAGAACCCGCTGCCGCAGCTCGCCGAGCAGTGCGGCAACTTCCTGCAGCGCGGCACCTACCTGCTGCCGCTCGACCACGAGCGCGAGTGGCCGTTCACGCCGGTCGCGAAGGTCTCGGCCACCGTGTTCGCGGGCGACACGCTCGGCACGGTGCCCGAGGGCATCTTCACGCACCGCATCATGGTGCCGTTCCAGCTGCGCGGCTCGTGGACCGTGGCCGAGGTCGCGAAGGCCGGCGACTACACGGTCGAGCACGTGGTCGCGAAGCTCCGCAACGCGGACGGCGCGGTGCACGACGTGCGGATGATGATGCGCTGGCCCGTGAAGCTGCCGATCCGGGCCTACGCGGAACGGCTGCGGCCGACCGAGCCGCTGATCACGAAGGTGCGCATCATCGACACGTTCTTCCCGGTCGCGCGCGGCGGCACCTACTGCATCCCGGGCCCGTTCGGCGCCGGCAAGACCGTGCTGCAGCAGATCACGAGCCGCAACGCCGACGTCGACATCGTCGTCGTCGCGGCGTGCGGCGAGCGCGCCGGCGAGGTCGTCGAGACGCTGCGTGAGTTCCCGGAGCTGATCGACCCGCGCACCGGCAAGAGCCTGATGGAGCGCACGCTGATCATCTGCAACACGAGCTCGATGCCGGTCGCCGCGCGCGAAGCGTCGGTCTACCTCGCGGTGACCGTCGCCGAGTACTACCGGCAGATGGGCCTCTCGGTGCTGCTGCTCGCCGACTCGACGTCGCGGTGGGCGCAGGCGCTGCGCGAGGTCTCGGGCCGGCTCGAGGAGATCCCCGGCGAAGAGGCGTTCCCGGCCTACCTCGAGTCCGTGATCGCCGCGTTCTACGAGCGCGGCGGCGTCGTCAGGCTGCGCGACGGCTCGACCGGCTCGGTCACGATCGGCGGCACGGTCAGCCCGGCCGGCGGCAACTTCGAGGAGCCCGTCACGCAGGCGACGCTGAAGGTCGTCGGCGCGTTCCACGGCCTGAGCCGCGAACGCAGCGACGCGCGCCGCTACCCGGCGATCAACCCGCTCGACAGCTGGAGCAAGTACGCGTCGGTAGTGTCCGACGAGGACGTCGAGCTCGCGCGCGCGACGCTGCGGCGCGGCAACGAGGTCGGCCAGATGATGAAGGTCGTCGGCGAGGAGGGCACGTCGATGGACGACTTCGTCGTCTACCTGAAGGCCGAGTACCTCGACGCGAGCTACCTGCAGCAGGACGCCTACCACGACATCGACGCGGCGACGCCGGCCGACCGCCAGCAGCACGTGTTCGCGGCCGTGCACCGCGTGCTCGGCACGAAGATGACCTTCCCCGACAAGGACAACGCACGGCGCTTCTTCCAGCGGCTCGTGCAGGCGACGAACGACTGGAACCGGACGGCCTTCCAGAGCCCCGAGTTCGCGGCAGGCCAGCGCGCGATCGAAGCGCTCGTGCGCGACGTCACGGCCACCGGAGACCACGCATGAACACCGTCTACACGCGCGTCGAGCAGGTCGTCGGCAACGTGATCGTCGTGAACGCGAGCGGCGTCGGCTACCGCGAGCTCGCCGAGGTCACGTGGCAGAACGGCACCTCGCTCGCGCAGGTGATCCGCCTCGAGGGCGGCCGCGCGTTCCTGCAGGTGTTCGCGGGCTCGCGCGGCATCCACACCGACGCGCAGGTGCGCTTCCTCGGCCGGCCGATGCAGGTGTCGTTCTCGGACACGCTGCTGGGCCGCGTCTTCACCGGCAGCGGCCAGCCTAGAGACAACCGGCCGGCACTGAGCCACAACCTGATCGAGATCGCGGGACCGTCGGTCAACCCTAGCAACCGCGTGATCCCGCGGCGCCTCGTGCGCACGGGCATCCCGATGATCGACGTGTTCAACTCGCTCGTCGAGTCGCAGAAGCTGCCGATCTTCTCGGTCGCCGGCGAGCCCTACAACCCGCTGCTCGCGCGCATCGCGATGCAGGCCGAGGTCGACGTGATCGTGCTCGGCGGCATGGGCCTCAAGCACGACGACTACCTCTACTTCCGCGACACGCTCGAGGAGAAGGGCGCCCTGTCGCGCTCGGTCATGTTCGTGCACACGGCCGCCGATCCGGTCGTCGAGTGCCTGCTCGTGCCGGACCTCGCACTCGCGGTCGCCGAGCAGTTCGCGCTGCAGAAGAAGCGCGTGCTCGTGCTGCTGACCGACATGACGAACTTCGCCGACGCGCTGAAGGAGATCGCGATCACGATGGAGCAGATCCCGAGCAATCGCGGCTACCCGGGCGACCTGTACAGCCAGCTCGCCGCGCGCTACGAGAAGGCGGTCGACTTCGCGGACGCCGGCTCGATCACGATCCTCGCGGTCACGACGATGCCCGGCGACGACGTGACGCACCCGGTGCCCGACAACACGGGCTACATCACCGAGGGCCAGTTCTACCTGCGCAACGGACGCATCGAGCCGTTCGGCTCGCTGTCGCGTCTGAAGCAGTTCGTGAACGGCCGCACTCGCGACGACCACCGCACGCTGATGAACGTGATGATCCAGCTCTACGCGGCGTGCAAGGAGTCGCGCGAGAAGCGCTCGATGGGCTTCAAGATGAGCGCGTGGGACGACAAGCTGCTGAAGTACGGCGAACGCTTCGAGCACGAGATGATGGACCTCTCGGTCAACATCCCGCTCGAGCAGGCGCTCGATCTCGGCTGGCGCATGCTCGCCGACTGCTTCGAACCGGCCGAGACCGGCATCGCCACGAAGCTGCTCGAGAAGTTCTGGCCGAAGGCCAAGGCACCGGGAGTGCCGGCGACGGCAGCTGCCGGCGCGGTCTAGCCCAGCTCCAGCAGTTGGAGGAATCGCGCCGCAGCGTGCCGCTGCTCGCTGCCACTGCCGCCACTGTTTGGCAGGCCCTGGTGTTACAGTTCGCGCACGTGCGCCCGCTCATTCTTGGCGATCAGCGATGGATGGTCGTCGCGCCGGCGACGCTGGTCGCAGAACTGCCAATAGCTGCGGACATCGCAGTGTGCGACAGGATCCGGATAGGTGGCGGGTGGCGTCGCGGTGATCTGGGCCTCGCGCAGGTGGTCGCGCACGACGCGGAAGTACGCGGTTCGCGTGTCTGACGCGAAAGCCGACGATGGCTTCACCATCAGGACAAGGTCGAAGTGGACCGAACGCGGTGTCCCTTGCGCCACTGAGGCTTCCGCTGCTTCGGCCCGAGCCCCTGGAACTCGACCCCTCCGCTATCCCGGGCACCCACCAGGATGTCGCGAGTGTCCTGTTCGGAAACCATGGGTATCTGCATCGCTGCGATCGCAAGCTCATCAAACGGCACGGCCGTCCCCTTGCGCAGAAGATCGGCGATCCTCGGCCGTGCTTGATCGAGATAGCGATCGTGCAGCGTCTCCACGTATGGGCGCGCCATCACTTCCTCCGGCTTTTCGAACAAGAAGCCCTGCCCCGGCTCTTCTCGCTTTCTGTCTTCGTGCTGCAAGCCAGCGCGCACTTTCGCGTGCAGGCCAAGCGCGCCACGCTCGATCTCCCGAAGGTCCTGAGGCCCTCATCGTGGCGGGTGCCGTAGACCAGGTGGGAGTGTGTACGATCCTCCTGCGGGTTGAGGATCACCGCGCTGACGACGTGCTTGAACTTGCCGGCCGCGCGAACGCGATGGCAGTACTCGGCAACCATCACATCCTGTCTTTCGACGCCGTCCAACCTGCGCAGTCTCTCGCGAAACGTCAGGTCGCCTTAGGGGTCCTCGAACTGCGCGACAACCTTGGCCTGGTCGTCGTTGATGAACCGGTTGATCTGGTTCGTCATGAAGTTGATCAAGACCTCGCCCGGTTCGACCTGAAGCAGTGGCGTGATCGCCGCAAGACCGAGACCGGTCCAACCGCACGGGTCGATGAACGTGAAAGTGAACCGCCGCTCACCGGTTCGAGCGAAAGCGACGGCTTCTGGGATGCGGGCCTCGAACTCTCCCTGGTGGACCGCGACCTCGACGTCCGCCAACCCAACGAGAGATGCAGACAGGGCGTTACAGCGCGCCTGGTCTTCCTCGATGAACATCGTTCGGATGCGCAGTGCCGGGCAACTCTGCGCCACCAACGTGCTTCGCACGGACCGCAGAACTCCGATCGCGATGTGGGGGCGAGGTGTCCTGCAGCTGCTCGCCCTGGCTCTGCCAAGGACCAGCGAAGCCGTCGATGTAGTTGAGTGTCACGCCATTCCTCCCCACCTTGTGCACGAGCTTCTCCAAGTAGCTCTTGAGCACGCAGTGCTTGACGTACGTCTGTTCCCGATCGACGTACAGCTTGGGATCCGGTTTGGTCATCTTCCCCGCGCGAGGTCCTTCTCGACGATCTCTCGCCGACGCTTCCTTTCCGCCGACGAGGGAACGGGGAGCTCAGGCAGTGGCGGCAGTTCGTTCCATGTGCGCCCCTCGAGTTCGCGGCCGAAGCGGCTCTTCTGTACACCGCCCCACTGCTTGAAGAAGAACGGCACGCCTGCGTCTACACACTGCTGCTGGACCGACGCAACCCAGTCGGCGTGCATCGGCCTGGCACCCGGGCCGCTCTCGCCGCCGACGATGACCCAGTCGATTCCATCGAGATCGAGTTCGCCGAGATCCTCGAGCAGGGGTTCGACGGAGAGGAACCGGATGGCGGCAGGAGTCTCGCGCAAGTGCTCGATGCGCGGCAGGCCGTGCTTCTTGTTCTCGACGCTGACCCCGAGCCAGACGTGCTGCTGCGGTGGATGCCCCTGATCGCGCCTCCGGGTGAGAACGGTCTTCATGCGCTGGGCGCGCTTGGTGAGGACCTGGTAGACGTACCAGTCGGCCAGGTGCATCACGCCGAAGACGCTCTCGATGTAGCCATCCGGGATGTCAGCCTGGAACAGATCGCTCATCGAGTTTACGAACACTGTGCGTGAACGGGCCCAGAGGATGGGGTCGATGAGCTTGTCGGGGACGAGGCGGAGGTCGAAGCCATGTTCGTACGGGTGGCCGGGGATGCCGCGCCAGCGCTCGGCGAAGGTGGCGGCGTAGCAGTGCTTGCAGCCCGGGCTGATCTTGGTGCAGCCGCGCACGGGGTTCCAGGTGGCGTCAGTCCATTCGATCTTGCTGCGGTCACTCATCGTCGACCCCCCTGTGGCGGAACCTCGTCAGGTTCGCGCGTTTCGCGATGATACCCGAATGGACTCGCTCGCAGTCCATGTGGACTTCGAGCCCATGTGGGACTTGTCGCCTGAGGCTCGCAGCGCGCCAGAGCCGATTTGCCGGCGGGTTCGCGACGCGCGTTGGCGAGGAAGCCTCCTGCTGGCGACACCCGACGCCGTCGAACTGCTCGTGCGCATCGGCCCGCCGCCGGAGATCGAGCTGCCGGCGCTCCGCGCCTTTCTGCGGCAGCACGTGAACGGCGCAGTCGACGGCCATGGAAACCAGGCGTGGAGCTAGCCTCGTGCTGCTCGACGCGGGGCTGCACCCGCCGGTGCGCGAGCGCCTGGCAGTGGCTCGTCGACGAACGGATGCTCGTCGGCAGCCTGCTGCTCGTCGTGCTGGCGTTGCGCGCGGTGTGGTTCGCGCGGCCGCTCGGTGCGGTTGGCCGCGGCGCCCAACCGTGAATGCCACTGCCGAGAGCCCCACGATCGCGGTGCGCCGATGCCGCTCACGGCGCAGCGAGCTTGGCCTCGATCTGCCGCCGCATGGTCGGCGCGAGTTCCGCGCACGCGGCGAGGGCCGCGGCCGCGCCGCGGTCGAGCGGTCGATGGTGCAGCACGCGGTTGACGACAGCGATCGTCAGCGCCGGATGCGGCCGGTCGACGAGCGCGACCGGCAACCCCGCTTCGACGGTGCCTGCTTCGAGCACACGCAGGTACCAACCGGTGAACCCGGTCTCGATCACGCGCTCGACGAGATCTTCGCGCCGG
The DNA here is from genome assembly GCA_036376355.1 of Planctomycetota bacterium. GTDB lineage: Bacteria > Planctomycetota > UBA1135 > UBA1135 > UBA2386 > DASVAL01. Next base: position 81,441 of record DASVAL010000133.1, on the reverse strand, counting down.
AACTTGCGGACCAGCTTCCAGCACGGCCCGCGCGGCTGCGATACCTGCAGCCGTGCTGCACCGATCGCGAACACGTCGCCGATCGCGACCGACGTCTCGTCGAGGCCGTCGATCGCGAGGTTCTCGCCGAACGCGCCCGGCAGCAGCTCTTCGCCGAACACCTCGCGCCACGCCGTGGCGTAGTGGCTCACTGCGTACGCGAGCACCGCCTTCTCCACGCCGCCGTGCACGCGCGGGTCGGCCTGCACGTCGCCGTCGAGGCCCAGTGCATCGACCCGCACTGGGGCCGCGACGGCAGTCTTCCAGATCGCGGACTCCCACGGGCGATCGAACGGATCCGCGGCACCACTCGTGCCACGGCGTTCCGGCCGGCCCGTGCAGACGGCGATCAGCCGAGCGGTCATCCGAGATCCGCGAGGTTCGCGCCGAAGTTGACGTGGAAGACGTCGTCGCCGACCACGAGCGCCGGGAGCGTCTTCACGCCGCGTTGCTTCGCCTCGTTGATGCGCGCTCGCGCGCGTCCGAGGTCGACCTTGTCGACGTCGAGCTTCTGCGCGTCGAGCACCGAGAGCAGTCCGTTCTCCGCCAACACGCAGACGTCGCAGCCCGCGTGATACCACGTTGCTTTTTTCTTCACGTTCGTTTCCATGATGGTGCGCGGCACATGCCGCGTGGCGCGCACGTTCGCTCGCGCGCGGCGGATCGACAACCGGACACTTTTTGGTGAGGTGGGTACCTCTTGGTCAAGAAAGCCGTGCGTGCGCCACTTGCAGCCGTCGAGAAACCGCCTGCTCGTTCGCCTGGCCTCGACGTCGCCGCGATGTTCGAGAGCTGCATCGGCTGCAAGTGGACCCTGCACGTGCTCGGCCAGATCCGGCGCGGTGTGCGCAGGCCCGGCGCGCTGGCGCGCAGCAAGCGGGGGCTGACCGCGAAGGTCCTGAACGAGCGGCTCGCGAAGCTGTCGGACTACCGTGTGCTGACGAAGCGTTCGTTCGCCGAGATCCCGCCGCGCGTCGAGTACTGGCTGACGCCGTTCGGCGAACGCTTCCTCGCGTTGCTCGACCAGATCGAGGACCTGTGCCGCGAGTTCTCGTGAAGCGGCCCGGCCTCGGGTTCGAGGCGTTCGCCATCGCGGCGCCCTCCATGTCCTAGCTTTGTCACCTCGCCGGGGGAGGCTGGACGCCGCTACGCCAGAGCACTTACTCAGAACGGTTCCCCAGCGAGGTTGACGAGTCTTGCCAAGGCTCCGGAACCCCGCGTGTTCCAGTTCCAGTCCTCGATCTGGAGAATCCCCATGATGATGCATCGCTTCCTGATCGTCCTTCCTGTCCTGAGTGCGGCACTGCTCGCGCAGAAGGTCGAGTTCAAGCCGCCCGCCACCCAGGACCAGCCGCTGCGCTACTCGCTGCAGACGAAGCTGAAGACCACGGAAACCAGCAAGATGCTGGTGAACGGCGCCGAGCCGGAAGCCGGTGGCGCCGGCGGCCGCGGTGGTGGCGGTGGCGAGATGTCGCTCGCCCAGGAGGTCGTGTTCGACGAAGGCCCGAGCAGCGCGCCCTGGCGCGACTACAAGACCCTCACTGCGACGCAGACGCGTCCCGGCCGCGACGGCACGCCGCAGGAGACCAAGACCGAAGGCGGCCTGCAGGGCAAGAAGGTGACGCTGAAGGCCGGCGACGGCGGCAAGGTGACGTTCACCGAAGGCGAAGGGGACAAGCAGGCCGAGGTCGCCGCGGCGCTGGTGCGCGGCGTCCCCGGGCGCATCTCGTTTGTCGGCTTCCTGCCGGATCACGGCGTCGCGACCGGCGAGGAGTTCGACGTCGCCAAGACGTTCCTGCCGGCTCTGCGCAACCTCGCGCACGCGGTCAACCGGGCACCCAACGAGAACGCGGGCGGGGCCGCGGGTGACGGCCAAGGCGGCCGTGGCCAGGGCGGCCGGGGCCAAGGCGGCCGGGGCGGCGGCAGCAACGTCGTGCTGCAGTTGCTCAGCGGCGGCAAGTTCGACGTCGATGCCAAGGGCAAGGTGACCGGCGTCGACAATGACATCGCCACGCTCGCGATCCACGCGAAGCTGACCGGCAAGGGCACGAACGAGGAGATGGGCGTCACCGGCGGCTTCGGTGGCGCGGGCGGACGCGGCCAGGGCGGCGGCGCAGCCGCACCAGCGGGCACCAGCAAGGTCGACGCCTCGTTCGACCTGACCGGCACCGTGCGCTTCGACCTCAAGGCGCAGCGCGTCGTCGGCGTCGAGTTCGCCGGCGACGTGCAGGTCGCGCGCGAATCGAGCCGTAAGGTGGATCGAAACGGTGAAGAGCAGAAGATCGACACCAAATCGCAGAGCAAGGGCAAGGTCGAGCTGAAGGCCACCTGCGAAGCCGTCGCCCCCGCCAAGTAGGCAGGCTGCCGCGCCGCCACTCGCGTCAGCGCACGGCTGCGGGTGGCGCGCCAGGTCGCGCGCATCGCGGCCTCGCCGATCACGCAGTGACGACGCGCGACCGGCGCGACGGCGCTCGGCGGTGGCATTCTTCTGGACGAGAACTGGACATCGCCAACAGGCCGCTCCAACATCCCGCGCCATGATCGCCGCGGCCGTCGCCGAGCACTGATCGAAGTCCTGGCATGGCCCGCCTCAAGACGACCAAGAACGAGCTCAAGGCACAGCGCGACACGATGCGCCGGCTCGAGCGCTACCTGCCGACGCTGCAGCTCAAGAAGACGCAGCTGCAGGTCGAGGTGCGGGCCGTCGACGCGCGCATCGAGCAGAACCAGCAGCGTGAGCAGGCCTTGCTCGACGGGCTGCGCACGTGGGTCGCGCTGTTCAGCGATCCGGTCGACTTCGTGCCGTGGCTCGACATCGGTCGCGTCTTGACCGACACCGCGAACATCGCGGGCGTCACGGTGCCCGTGCTGCGTGAGGTCGAGTTCCAGCGCACGCAGCCGCCACTCGACACGACGCCACCCTGGTACGACGACGCGCTGCAATGCCTCGCCGAGCTCGCGCGGCTGCGACTCGAACGGCGCGTGTTCGACGAGCAGCGACGCCTGCTCGCCGACGAGCTGCGCACGACGAACCAGCGCGTGAACCTGTTCGAGCGCGTCAAGATCCCCGAGTGCAAGGAGGCGATCCGCAGGATCCGCATCTTCCTCGGCGACGTGCAGACGCTCGACGTCGCGCGCAGCAAGATCGCGAAGCAGAAGACGCTCGAACGGGAGACCGCCACGTGATCGTCCCGATGCAGCTCGTGACCGTGATCTGCCGGCAGCGTGACGCCGAGCAGGCGCTCGCGCAGCTGCGTGAGCTCGGCGTCGTGCACCTGCTGCCGCACCAGCTGCGCGCCAGCTCGGAGCTCGACGCCGTGCAGAAGCAACGCGACCGCGTCGCGCAGGCACTCGCGTTGCTGCCCGCGGAGGCCGCCAGCGCCGCGGCCGGTGCCGCGCCCGGCGCCGCCGGCCTCGACGCGGTCACGGCCGAGGCTCTGCAGCTCGGCAGCGAGCGCCGCGAGCTCGAGCAGCAGCGCACCGAGCTCGACGCCGAGCGGTCAGCGCTGCTGCCGTTCGGCGACTTCGATCCGGCAAGTGCCGCGCAGCTCGCGCAGCACGGCGTCGCACTGCGGCTCTATCTGGTGACCGGCAAGGGTGAGCTGCCGCCAGCACCGGCCGGCTGCGTACTCGAGGTGCTCGACCGCACCGCGACGACGGCCGCCACCGTCCTCGTCGGGCCGCCCGGCGCCACGCTCGCGAGCACGACGCTCGCGGTCCGCGAACTGCCGCTGCCCTCGCGTTCGTTGACCGCAATCGAACAGGCGCTCGCCGCGACAACCGCGCGCAGCGCCGCGATCGAAGCGCGCCTGCGTGCGCTCGCCGCGCATCGCCAGGCCCTGACCACACGCGGGCTCGAGCTCGACGAGGAGCTCGAGCTGCTGCAGGCGCGCGCCGGCATGAACGAAGAGCCCGATCTCTGCTGGCTCGGCGGCGCCTGCCCGGCCGACCTGGTACCGCAGGTCGAGGCAGCCGCAGCGCAGCACGGCTGGGCGCTCGCCGTGCGCGAGCCGGGCCCCGACGACCCGGTGCCGACGCTGCTGCGGAGCCCGCCCTGGGTCAAGCAGATCCACTCGGTGCTGCAGATGCTCGGCATCACGCCGGGCTACGCGGAACCCGATTCGAGTGCGCTGTTCCTGCTGTTCCTCGTCGTGTTCGCGGCGATGCTGATCGGCGACGCGGGCTACGGCACGCTGCTGCTGCTCGCCACCTTCTTCCTCGCGCGCGGCCGTCCCGTTGCGCAGCCCGTGCGTCTCTTGCGCACGATCAGCATCGCCACGATCGGCTGGGGCGCGATCACGGGCACGTGGCTCGCGATCCCGACGCTGCCCGCGTTCCTCGACCTGCCTCGCGTCGAGTGGCTGACCGGGCCCGACCCGATCACGGCCAGGAACCACGTGATGCTCCTGTGCTTCTTCCTCGGCGCCCTGCACCTGACCATCGCGCACGGCTGGGCCGCGCTGCGGTCGCTGAAGAGCCTCACGGCGCTGGCCCAGCTCGGCTGGATCGCGTGCACGTGGTTCATGTTCGCGATCGCCAACCACATGGTGCTCGGCGACCACATGCCGTCCGTCATGTGGACCGTGCTGGCCGTCGGCACGGCGCTGATCGTGCTGTTCATGACGCCGATCGCGAAGTTCAAGGACGAGTGGTTCAACCACGTGATGCTGCCGCTGAGCCTCGTCAGCAACTTCGTCGACGTCGTGTCATACCTGCGCTTGTTCGCGGTCGGCGTCGCGGGCTTCGAGGTCGCGAAGGCGTTCAACACGATGGCCGCCGACGCGGCCTCGGGCGGCGGCTTCGGCTACGTGACAGCCGCTCTGATCGCCGTCTTCGGCCACAGCCTGAACCTCGCGCTGTGCGCGATGGGTGTGCTCGTGCACGGCGTGCGCCTGAACACGCTCGAATTCAGCGCCCACATGGGCCTGCAGTGGAATGGCTTCTCCTACCGGCCGTTCGCGCGCCGTCTGGCCGCGCTCGCGCCACGATCTGATTCCAACGGAACCCCGAACTCGGAGGCATGACAGTGGACCTGGCAACGATGGCATCCCTCGGCAAACTCGGCGGCGCGATGGCGCTGTCCCTCGGCGCACTCGGCTCGTGCCTCGGGGTCGGCGCCGCCGGCCCCGCGGCCGTCGGCAGCTGGAAGAAGTGCTACATGCAGAACAAGGCCGCGCCGTTCGTGCTGGTCACTTTCATCGGCGCGCCGCTGTCGCAGACGATCTACGGCATGATCCTCATGAACCAGATGTCCGCGAAGTGCACGCAGACCGCCGGCATGAGTGCCGAAGCGTTCGCCGCGGCGGTCTCGAACTGGCCCGCGATGCTCGGCATGGGCCTGTTCGGCGGCATGGCGATCGGCTTGTCGGCCTGGATCCAGGGCAGGATCGGCGCGTCGGCGTCGGACGCGATGGCCGAGACCGGCAAGGGCTTCGGCAACTACCTGATGGCACTCGGCATCATCGAGACCGTCGCACTGTTCGTGATGGTGTTTATCGCAGGGTTGCTCGCCTGAAGGCGAGCAACCCTGCGATGGTTCGCTGAAGCGCCGCAACGCGGGGACGCGTTCAGGGCGAATCACGCAACCAGCCCCGCTGCGGCGATTCCCGATCCGGCTGGCAGTCGACTCCCGACCCGCGTAGCGTTCGCATCGAGCATGCCACTGAGCACGGAACCCCAAGAGAAGAGTCTGCCGCCACCCTGGGACCGCATCTTCTCGCTGGCCACGCGCACGTTCGTATGGGGCCTGCTGGTCGCGATCCTCTACCTGCTGCGGCCGTTCCTGCTGCTGATCTTCCTGACGTTCGTGTTCGCCTACATCCAGGCGCACGGCGTCGAGGGCCTGCAGCACCGGATCAAGAACCGGCCGCTGCGCGTGACGCTCGTGGGCCTCGTGTTCCTCGGCACGCTGCTGGCAACCGGCTTCACGCTGTTCCCGCTGGTCAGGGAACAAGCCGAGACGTTCTGGCAGAACCGGCACAAGTACGCCGACGACGCCGACCGCGAGGTCAACAAGACCCTGAAGGCGTACCCATCGGTCTACAAGTCGCTGCAGGAGCGCAGCACGGCCCTCGCGAGGATGCGCGAGAAGGAACCGAACCCGGACGCGCCGACCCTGACGGTGAAACCGAACGGCCAGGACCCGGTGGAACCGAGACCCGTCGACGAAGAGTTGCACCCGGTCCGCAACCTGCTCGACAATGTCGGCAAGGACATCACCGACAACGCCGTGGCCTTCGGCCAGTCCGTGCTCGGCTACCTGTCGTCGTTCCTGCTGTCGCTGCTGTTCTCGTTCCTGATCGTGCTCGACCTGCCGAAGCTGAGCCGCAACATCGAGGGCCTGTCGAACACCAAGATCGGCTTCATCTACGACGAGGTCGCCGACAACATCGCCGGGTTCGGCCGCGTGCTCGGGCGCGCGCTCGAGGCGCAGCTGTTCATCGCGGTCTGCAACACGATCCTGACCGCGATCGGCATCTGGATGATGGGCCTGCCGAACCTGCTCGTGCTGTCGACGATCGTGTTCTTCTGCAGCTTCATCCCCGTGGCCGGCACGTTCATCAGCTCGACGCCGATCTGCCTGCTCGCGCTGCAGGCGGGCGGCATCACGTCGCTCGTGGTCGCGATCGCGCTGATCTGCATCATCCACGCGCTCGAGACCTACGTGCTGAACCCGCAGATCTACGGGCACCACATGCACATGAACCCGGTGCTCGTGCTGATCGTGCTGACGATCGGCGGCAAGCTGTTCGGCATCTGGGGACTCGTGCTCGGCATCCCGATCGTGAACTACTTCTTCCGCCACGCGATCCGGCACTCGGGCGAACGACTCGTCGAGCCTTGACGCAGCCCGGCCGCTGGAGGCAACGGAGCGGAAGAACGCCTGAGGCGGAGCGCGGGGGCTGCCACGCTCGCGAAGGCGCGCGCTAGACTCCGCGCTTTCCCAGACCCCGCGGAGGAACCAATGGTCATGAACCACAAGACCCTGATCTCGCTGGCCGGCGGCCTGTGCATTGCCGCTGCGAGCCCAGCACAGAACCCGGGCGACACGTTCGCGCCGCCCGTACGCCTGAAGGCAGGCGAGAAGTTCGTCGGCGAGCAACGCTACTTCCCATCGCCTGTCTTCCACGACATGAACGGCGACGGCTCGCTCGACATCGTCGTCGGCGATCTGGTGGGCAAGCTGACCGTGGCACTGCGCCGGCCCGGTGACGGGCCGATCGCGTTCGAAGCCGAGACGACGTTGAAGGCCGCCGACGGCAAGGACCTCAAGTTCCACAACTGGTGATGCATCGGCATGAGTCCACAGTTCGTGGACTTCGATGGCGACAAGCAGTTGGACATCGTCGCGGGCACGTTCAGCGGCTCGCCCTTCGTCGCGATCGGCAGCGAGAAGGGCTGGCAGCAGCCCGTCGAGATCAAGGACGGCAAGGGTGATCGCATCGTGCTGAACCAGTTCTGGAACTACGAGACCAAGAAGTGGGACGAGACCAAGCGCTGCGATCCCGAGGACGCGCTGAAGCAGGGCCACGGCACGTCGGCGATCGCGTGGGACCAGGATGGCGACGGCGATCTCGACCTGCTGCTCGGCGACTACGACGGCGGCTACCTCTACCTGCGCAAGAACGACGGCAAGCCCGGCGCGCCGAAGTTCGTCGGCCGCAACAAGCCCGTGATGGTCGGCGGCAAGCCGCTCAACGTCGGCAAGATGTCGACGCCGCGCATCGTCGACTGGGACCGCGACGGCCTGATGGATCTCGTCTGCAGCAGCATGGGCGACGCCTACGGAGACGGTGACGGCGGCGGCGTCTGGCTGTTCTTGAACACCGGCAGCCAGAAGACGCCGTTCGCGAAGGCTCAGCTGCTGATTCCGCTCAGCAAGAAAGAGAGCAAGCAGGAACCGCTGCGTCCCGACAGCGGCCTCTATGCGGACGTCGCGGACTGCGACGGCGATGGCGATCTCGACCTCGTGGTCGGCGGCTACACGCACATGCCCAAGAAGGGCAACGCCGAGAACGAGGACACGCGCACGTCGTGCGTCTGGCTCTACGAGAACAAGACCTCGAAGAAGGGTCCCACGACCGGCGCCGCGAAGATCCGCTGAGGGCCCGTTTCCGGCGCGATCACCACTCCGGGTCGCGCAGCAGGTCCGCGACCGTGAGGCCGCGGATCCGCTCGGCGGCGAACCGCTCGCGCCCGGCGATCCACAGCTGAGCTTTCGGGAACGAGCGCGGGAACCACGAGAACTCCATCGCACTCGCGCCGCCGCGCTTGACCTCGACGAAGAGGTCGGGCCGCACGACCCAGTCGATCTCATGCTCGCCCGTGCCCCAGTAGAGGAGCTCCTCGGGCGACTCCGCGCCGCGACGCGCCGCACGCCGCCAGATCTCCTGGCCAACGAGCCACTCCCACCACCGCCCCTGCACCGGCTCGGGCAGCGCCTTGAAGTCGGCGACCGATCGCAAGCGGTTGCGGTCGAACGCGACCGTCGCGAGCAAGTTGATCGGTGAGAACTTCGCGGGCCGCCGTCGCACGGCGACGCGCCGGTCCTGGTCCCACGCCAGCACCGAGCCGACGCACATCAGGTCGGCAAGCAGCTCGACGTAGCCGGCCGCGACCGTGTTGTTCGCGAGGCCCGCCTCGCGCGCCAGCAGCGCCTGGCCGACCGGCGTACCGCCGCGCGCGATCAGCGCGTCCCAGACCGCGATGAGGCTGCCGCGCTGCCGGCCGCTCGCAGCGCACTCGCCGAGCACCCAGTCGCGCACCATCTCGATCACGTGCTCGGGAAGCCGGCCGTGTTCCGCGAGCTCGGCGGCGGCGATCGGGCAGCCGCCGGAGAGCAGGTAGGCGACGATCGCGTCGTCGCCGAAGCACGGCCCGCACAAGCGCTCGAACTCGGCGAACGCAACCGGCGTGAACAGGAAGGTCGTGCGGGAGAGCCGCCCCTTGCGGCCAGGCAGCCGCTCGGCGCCGCGCCGCAGGTCGGTTGCTCGCGAGCCGGTCGTGACGACGAGCACAGATCGCAGCTCGCCCGCGTCGAGCACCTGCTTCAGGCCACGCTCCCAGTCCTCGACTGCCGTGATCTCGTCGATGAACAGCCGGCGCACTGGCGCGTCGCTGCGGAACCACGGCAGGAGCTCTCGGATCGCCGCGGCCAAGGCGCTGCCGTCGGCGAGCTCGTCGCCGTTCAGGTAGTACGCCGAGCCCGGACCGGCGCGCGCGACGGTGGCCCTCAGCTCGCCTTCGAGCCACGTGCTCTTGCCGTACTGCCGAGGGCCCCGCACGAGTAGCACGCCGGGCTCGTCGGGCAGCGCGTCGAGGCCGAAGTCGGCACGGAACGCGAACCTGCTCGAGGCGAGCGCCTCGAGGTGCGGGAACAGACCCTCAGCGGCCAGATCGCCGGCCTGCAGAGCCTCGTTGACATCTCTAACGTTCACGACGTTAATCTATCGAACGTTCTGAACGTTAACCACCGCGCAGGAGCTCGCCCATGGGAGGGGAAGAGCATCCAACCATTTTGTTGGAAGCATCTTAGGCTGCCGTGAACGGGTCGCGGTCCGAGCGCGCGACGCGCACGTCGAGATCGCCGTCGAACGCTTCGCGCAGCCGGTTCCGGAGCACACTCAGGAAGCCGCGCTCGGTGTTGCTGTGGCCGGCCAGCACGACCGACGTGCCCGCGGCCACCGCCGCGAGCGCGTCGTGATGCGACATCTCGCCGGTCACGAACACGTCGGCCGCGACACCGCGCAGCACGCTGCCGCCGGCACCCGCGGCGACCGCGACCGAACGCACGGCACCGCGCACACGCTCGGGCCGCGCGACCTGCAGGCTCTTCACGCCGAGGTGACGCTTGCAGCGCTGCAGCAAGGTGGCGAACGGCAGCGCGCGCGACAACCGCACGACGCGGCCGAACTCACCGTCGCCGCACGGCCGCAGCTCCTCCGGCGCCGCGTCGCCGACGACACCTTGGACGAGCCAGTCGGCGATGCCGCTCGGCGCGGCGTCGAGAGCCGTGTGCGGGGAATAGACCGCGAGGCCCGCGGCGGCCGCGAGCAGCACCTTGCGCTGGCCGCCGTCGTCGTGCAGCAGCCGCTTCAGCGGCTGGAAGATCGGCGGATGGTAGGCGACGACGAGGTCCGCGCGTCCCGCCTTCGCCTCGGCCACGACGGCGTCGGTCAGGTCGATGCAGAGCAGCACGCGTGCTATGCGCGGGGCCCGCGCGCGCGGCTGCAGCAGGAGGCCGACGTTGTCCCACTCCGCGGCCAGCTCGAGCGGCGCGATCTCGTGCAGGATGTCGAGGACTTCAGCGAGCGCGCACGCCATGCGACGTCACGAGGCTCCGGCGCTGACGACGGCGAGCCGGTCGGGATGCAGGTGCCGTTCGGAGGCCTCGCGCACCTGCTCGGCCGTGACCGCGCGCACGAGGTCCGGGTAGCGCTGCACGAAGTCGAACCCGAGCTCGAAGCGGCGCGCGCGGATCGCGTAGGCCGCGAGGTTGCTGTTGCGCTCGAGGGCGAACACGAAGCTGCCGGTCAGGTAGTCCTTGACGTCCTGCAGCTCCTGCGGACTCGGCACCTCGGTGCGGATGCGCCGGATCTCGTCGAGGAAGCCGTCGATCGCCTTCTGCCGGTGCTCGGGCGACGTGCCGATGTAGGCCGTGAACGTGCCGGGCTCCTCGCCGGCGCTCGCCGTGATGCCGGCGCTGACCGCGTAGCAGAGGCCCTGCTCGTCGCGGAGCTTGCGCGAGCATCGCGACGTGAAGCCGGGACCCGTGCCGAGGATGTGGTCCATGACCGTCAGCACGTAGAAGTCCGGGTGCGTGCGCCGGATGCCGAGGTGGCCGAGGTAGATGTGCACCTGCTCGCGCGCCATCGGCAGGTGCGCGTCGCGGCCGCTCGGCGCCAGGTCGAGCGCGGGCATCGGCCTGTGTTTGGCCGGCTTGCCGCGGAACTTGCCGAACACCTGCTCGAGGCGATCGAGCGTGCGCTCGGGCTCGTCGGGTCCCGCGGCCGCGACGTAGCCGCCCGCGGGCCGGAACCACTCGTCGTGGAACTCGCGCAGATCCTTCGGCTTCAACTTCGCGACGCTGCGCGCGGAGCCGTGCAGCTGGCGTCCGAGCGGATGCTCGCCGTAGATCTCCTTGCGGAAGCGGCGCGACGCGACGGCGCGCGGGTCGTCCTCCTCGGCCTTGATCTCCGTCAGCACCTCACCCTGCACGCGACGGACCTCGTGGCCGGGGAACACGGGCTCGACGACCATCTCGCGCAGGAGCGCCGTGGCCTCCTTGCTCGAAGTGGCCGGGCACATCACGACGCCGCCGCGCTGGTTGCCTTCGAGCATCGCGCCGAGGTTCTCGGCCGCCGACGCGAGCTCGAGCGCCCCGTAGTGCTCGGTGCCCTCGTCGAGGCACTCACCGACGAGGTTCGCGAGGCCCGACTTCTCGGCCGGCTCGTCGCCGGGGCGAATCTCGAGCGACATCACGCAGGCATAGGTCTGCACGCGCGGGTTCTGGACCGCGAGCAGGGTGAGACCCGTGTCGAGCGAACGCTCGGCGATCGACAGGCGGATGGAGCTCATGCGCGTTTGCCCGCCTTCTTGCCCTTCTGCTCGCCCTTCTTCTGCTTGCCGCGCTCGTCCTTCCCGCCGCCGGACGGCTGGTCTTTGGCCTGCGCCGAGGCCGCGGTCTGCGCGCCAGCTGCGGGCATGGCCCAGACGATCGCCGCGCGGTCGAAGTCGAAGTACTTGGCGGCGACCTGCCGCAGCTCCTTGCGCGTCAGCGAGTCGTAGGTCGGCAGCACGGTCTCGAGCGTACGGTAACCCTCGGGCGCGCCGGCCTCGAACCGGCTCAGCTTCATCGCGAGGTCGAGCGCCGCTTCGTCCTGGAACAGGAACGACGCGCGGATCTGGCTGCGGATGCGCTCGAGGTCGCGTTTGTCGACGCCTTCGGCGATCTGCTTGCCGACTTCCTCGCGGATCGCTGCCTCGACGCGGGCCGGGTTCGCACCTTCGCGCAGCTCACACAGCACGAGCAGGGCACCGGGATCCTGCCTCGTCTCGTTCATGACGCTGACCTCGATCACGAGCTCGTCCTTCAGCACGAGCCGCTTGTAGAGCCTGCTGTTCTTGCTGTTGCCGAGGTCGTGCGCCAGCACGTCGAGCGCGTAGTCGTCGCGTTCGCCCATGCGGCACGTCGGGAAGCCGATGCACAGCCGCGTGACCGAGTGCGGCGTACGCAGCACGGCGCGCCGTTCCCCCTGGGCCACGGGCTCCTTGAGCGCGACGGGTCGGTCGATCGCGCGCGGGATCGGCCCGAACAGGTCCTGGATGCGCTGCTTCGTGCGCGCCTTGTCGATCGCGCCGACGACGACGAGGAACGCGCGGTTCGGCCCGTAGTGCCGTTCGTAGTAGCCGCGCATCTGCTGCGCGGTCAGCCGCTCGAGGTCCTCGCGGTAGCCGATCACCGGGTGGTGGTACGGGTGGACCTGGAACAGCAGCGACTCCGTGGTCTGGTAGAGCGGCCGCCACGGATCGTCCTCGCCCATCGCGAGCTCCTCGAGCACGACGTTCTTCTCGCTCGCGAACTCGAGCGGGTCGAGCAGGCACCCGCGCATGCGGCTCGATTCGATCTCGAGCGCCGTCTCCCAGCGATCGGCCGCCATCGCGAAGTAGTAGGCAGTGCTGTCGTTGTCCGTGAAGGCGTTGTTGCTGCCGCCCATCTTGCTCGTCTGCAGATCGATCTGCCCCTTCGCGAACTGCTTCGTGCCCTTGAACATCATGTGTTCGAGGAAGTGCGAGACGCCGGTCTCGCCGGTGTGCTCGTCGCGGGCGCCGACGCGATACCACATGACCGACGCGACGACGGGCAGTGGACCGCGTTCGACGAGCAGCGCCTTGAACCCGTTGTCGAGCTCGACGACCTCGACGTCGGGCAGCATCTTCGCTTCGGCTGGTTTCGTCTCGCCCTGTTTCATGGTCTTCATCACCGAACGCCCCTCCCTGGAGTCTGGTTCGCCGGCAGCTCGGCGCGCGCGACCTCGCGCAACCGCTGCACCTCGGCCGGCTGCAGGAACCGCCACTCGCCGGTGTCGAGGCCGTGCAGGTCGATCTCGCCGATGCGCACGCGCTTCAGCGAGATCACCGCGTGGCCGAGCTTCGCGAACACGCGGCGGATCTCGCGGTTCTTGCCCTCGCGCAGCGTGACCTTCATGTAGGTGCGGTCCCTGCCGAGCCGCTCGACCCTGACGTTCATGCCGGCCGTAGGGCCTTCGGCGAGCCACACGCCGCCGCGCGCCTTGTCGATCTCGCGCTGCTCGACGCGGCCGTGCACGAGCAGCGCGTAGAGCTTCGGCACGCCGTAGCGCGGATGTGTCATCTCGAGCGCGAACGAGCCGTCGTTGGTCAGCAGGATCAACCCCTCGCTGTCGAGGTCGAGCCGGCCGACCGTGAACAGGCGGCCGCGCACCTGCGGCATGAAGTCGATGACGCGCTTCTTCTGCTCGTGCCGCGCGCTCGTGCAGACGACGCCCTTCGGCTTGTTGAACAGCACGTAGACGGGCCGCTCGGGCATCACGCGCGTGCCGTCGAAGCGCACGTCGTCCTGCTTCGGATCGACGCGCACCCCGAGCTCCGTGACGAGCTCGCCGTTGACCTCGATGCGGCCGCCGGCGATCAGGCCGTCCGCGGCGCGCCGGCTGCAGACGCCGCTCATCGCGAGGAACTGGTTGAGCCGGACCCTGCCGTCGCGCGGCGCCTCGCGCCCCTTCGCGGGCGTGACGACGAGGCCGCGCTGGCGGCGCCCGCTCATTCGCGGCTGCGGGCGCTGCGGGCGCCGCGGACCCGTCGTGCGGTCTTCGTGGCGCCGCGCCATCACGGCCCTCCAGGGCCCGTAACCAGCACCTCGAGCCGGCCGATCGGCGACAGGAAGACGTCGTTCACGCAGGCCGGCACGAGCACCGTGTCGCCGAGCAGGAGCTGCATCGGATCGTCGTTGCCTCCCGAGTGCCAGCCGAGCACGCCGCGGCCGCCGACCACGGTCACGGTCGCGAACTGCCGGTTGGTCGCGAGCGAGTGCGGGCGTGTGAGGTCGTAACGCCGCACGCGGAAGTGCTTCGTCGCGATCAGCAGCTTGCCGCCGTCGGGCAGCGTGCGCGGCGCCACGACGGGCCGGTCGACGGCGACAGCGGGCTCCTCGACGCGCATCGCGGCGAGCGCCTTCGCGACCTGCACCTCGCGCGACCGTCCCCAGTCGTAGAGCCGGTAGGTCACGTCGCTGTTCTGTTGCACCTCGAACACGACGACGTCGGGGCCGATCGAGTGCACGGTGCCGGGCGGCACGTGGATCGTGTCGCCGACGCGCGGCGTGAACGACAACAGCATCGGCTCGACGGCCGCCGTATGGGCCTGCGCGCGGAAGCGCGAGATGTCGACGTCCGGCCGCAGCCCGCGGATGATGCGCGCGTTCTTGCCGGCGTGCAGCACGATCCAGGCCTCGTTCTTGCCGCCGTCGTCCTCGCCGCGCGCCTGCTCGTCGTCGGGGTGGACCTGCACCGACAGCGCCTCCCTCGTGTCGAGGAACTTCAGCAGCAGCGGGAAGCGGCCGCCGTAGCCAGGAGCCACGCCACTGCCGAGCACCGCGGCCGGGTCCGCCCGCATGACCTCCGCGAGCGTCGCGTTGTCGCCGCGCACGCGGCTGCTGCCCTCGGGCCGGTCGAACAGCTCCCAGGTCTCACCGATCGCGTCGCCGGGCGGCAGCCGCAGCCCGATGACGTGTTCCAGCGCACGACCGCCCCAGACCTTGGGCAGCAACTTGCGTTCGAAGAGCAACGGACGAGGTGACGGCATTCGTGAGCAGGGGGCGCGGGTGCAAACCGTGTAGTTCTATCAGGCCGCAGCGGCCGAAACCACGCGTGACCTCCAAGCCGCACCGGCGCCACCTCGTCCCTCCCTGAAGCTGCCCCGATCTGGTCTTCAGCGTCCGGTGCCAAGGTGCGCGCGAAACGTGCCTTCGTGCTGCCGGATCTCCTGCTCGGTCAGCGGTACCTCGCGCTTCTTCACCGTGACGGTCCCTTGGAAGACTTCGACGTTCGGTCGGAAGCCGGCGACGTACCCGGGCGGCGGCGAGCGATCGTGGGCAAGCAGGCGATCGCCGTGCAGGTTGCCCCGCTGCACGTACTCGCCGCGCGTGACGAACCCGTCGCCGTCGACGTCGTAGCGGCCGAGCTCCGCGGTCACGGCCCGCTCCAGCTCGTCCGGACGAGCGGCCACCTCGGGGCGCAGCGCCGCCAGGAAGGGCCTCAGCTCGTCCTGCGTCACGCGCTGGTCGCGGTCCTTGTCGAACGCATCGAACTCGCCGTTCAGCGTGCGGGTCCGCCGCTCGAGGCGCTGCGGGGCCGTCGGCACCTCCGTTCGCGCGATCACCAGGTCGTTGAGGCCGAGCAGGTCGATGATCGCGACGTTCGGCAGCACCCATCCGATCAGGCCGACCGTCGGCGTCGCGTAGACCGGGAAGCCGTCGAGCGGGATGCGTTCGCCTTCCTCGCGCGACGGGCACTGCCGCTCGAACACCGCGAAGTTCTGCTTCATGTGGAAGTTGCGCATGCAGACCGCGCGCTGGTTCAGCCACCGCTGCCAGTCGTCGTAGGGCCGCACGAGCGGCTGCAGGAAGCCCGGCAGGTGCGGCGCCACGTCGCCGTCGTCGAAGCGGTACTTGATCCACGCGACGGGCAGCGCGAGCACGACCGACAGGCCGAGCGTGCCGGCGACGAAAACCGGCCGCGGCGACAGGTCGCGCGCCATGACAACGAGCGAGAGCGGCAACAGCGGGACCAGGTGGCTGTAGACGCGCCACTCGAACAGGTCGCCGCCCATGAACAGCGTGAAGTAGCCGAAGTGGAACAGCATCACGCCGACGACCGCGCTCGTGCCGAGCCGTTCGCGGCGCAGCATCGCGAACAGGCGCCCGTCGCGGACCTGCCGCCACGACCACGCGATCGCGACGCCGATCCAGACGTAGACGCCGAACTCGATCACGAACGAGCCGAAGAAGCGCACGCCGCTCTCGGGCCACGCCTCGACGGTCTTCGCGTAGTACGGGCACGGCATCCAGTCGCCGAACGTGAGCCGCCGCCAGACGAGGTGCGCGAGGATCGGAAGTGCCGCGGCCGCGATCGCGAGCAGCCCTCCGCGCACGCGCCGCTGCGGCAGGCTCCAGCACAGCAGCAGCGCGCACGTGCCGGCCACGACGAGGTGGCCTTCGGGGCGGCACAGGCCGCACGCGGCCGCGGCGAGGCCCAGCGCCAGCCAGCGGCGCGGCGAGTCGAACGTGCGAGGCGACGACGCGAGCAGCGCCCACGCGAAGAGGCAGAAGTTGAAGATCGCGATGCCGCGCCCCGAGCTCAGTGAAGCGAGGAACGCGCGATTGCCGGTCACCGAGAGCAGCACGAGCCAGACCAGGGCCGGGCGCCAGCGCTGCAATCGCTCCGGCAGCGGCAGGCGTTCGGCCGCGCGCCCGAGCAGCAGCAGCGTCGCGAACCCGAACAGGAGGCTCATCGGGTTCGAGCTGTCCGGCGGCAGGATGCCGCCGAGCTTCCAGACGAAGAGCATCAGCAGCGACCACAGGAAGTCCGTGTTGCCGTCGACCGGCGCGAACGGCTCCGGATTCCAGACGAGCCCGCGCCCGACCATCGCGTTGTGCACGTAGCGGAACGTGATGTAGGCATCGTCCGCCATGTGCCACAGCAGCCGCCAGCCGAAGAAGGCGCCGACGCAGCACACGAGGATCGCGAGCCACGTCGACCCGCTCAGGGTCGTGCGGCTCGCGGCTGGCGGCGGGGTGTGCATTCCGGGCGCGGCAGACTAACACGGCCGCAGGGACTTCTCATCGAGCCATGGCCCGCACGTTCCCGCACGGACCGCTACATGCGCCGGGCGGCACCGAGCGTGCGAACGTAGAGGTAGACGATGAGGCCCAGCGTCGCGGCCATCGCGAGCGGGCCAGCGAGCCCGCTGTGGCTCTGAGGTATCAGCTCCTCGTTGGCCACGAGGGCCGCGGCGATCGCGACGCCCATGATGGCTTCGCCCGTGATGAGGCCGGAGGCGAGCAGCATGCCCGAGTTCTCGAGTGCGACGGTCTCGTGCTCGTCCCTCGGCTGGAACTTGCGCTTCGCGAGCCACGCGAGCATGCCGCCGCCGA
Organism: Planctomycetota bacterium; assembly: GCA_036376355.1. GTDB lineage: Bacteria > Planctomycetota > UBA1135 > UBA1135 > UBA2386 > DASVAL01. The sequence goes on along the minus strand of DASVAL010000133.1, from coordinate 64,211 downwards.
AGATCAGCACCGAGAGGCCGAACGGCAGGTAGATGCCGACGGCGACCGCGAGGATCGGCGTGCGGAACGGAGCCTTGGTGCGCTTCAGGTACTCGTCGAGCGAGATGATGACGACCGCGAGCGCGCAGCCGAACAGGATGAAGTTCCAGTTGATGCCGGCGCCGAAGATGCCGGTCGACAGGTCCATCATGAGGTTTGCCTGCGGTGCGTCGAGCGGCTTCGCGTCCGGTGGCATGATCTTGCCGGGGGGCAGCCGCCCGATGCCCGTGCCCTGGTCGAGCACGCCGAGCACGAGCGGGATCACGGCCGCCGACCCGATCGTGCCGAGCACCAGACAGAGCTGCTGCTTCCACGGCGTCGAGCCGACGACGTGACCACACTTGAGGTCCTGCAGGTTGTCCCCGGCGATGCAAGCTCCCGTGCAGATGAACGCAGCGAGGTAGATGACCGCCGCCGGCCCCACCTTGGCAGCAATGCCGTCGTTGCCCATGAGCTGCAGCAGCAGCAGCGACGACACGACGACCGTCGCCATCGTGACGCCTGACACCGGGTTGTTCGAGCTGCCGACGAGACCCGCCATGTAGCCGGCGACGCTCGAGAACAGGAAGCCGAAGCCCAGCATCAGAACGGTCAGCACGAGGGAGATCAGCGTGCTTCCTTCGTAGCCGGCGAGAGCCGACTGGAAGGCCAGGAACAGCGGCACGGTCATCAGCGCCGCCGTGAACGCGAGGAACGGCACCGGCGTGTCGAACTCGGTGCGAACAAACCCGGCGGTCTGGCCACTGCGCTGCGCGCGGAACGCGGCGAGACTCGCCTGCAAGCCATTGCGGATCGGTCCGACGAGCGTGATCAGCGACCACACACCGCCGACGAGCATGCAGCCGATGCCGATACGCCGGCATTCCTGCCACGACGCGCCGGCCAGAGCGCCCCATTGCGAGTCCGTCAATGCGGCCCACTCCGTTCCCGCCGCTACGCCGGCCTTCGTCAGCAGACGCTCTTCGTTGATGAGCCAGTTGATCGGAACACCGAAGATCGTGCCGATGATCGCACCCGACATCATCAGCGTGCCGATGTTGGGCCCGACGATGAAGCCGATGCCGAGCAGCGACGGCGCGAGCGTCGCATCCGCCTTGAACAGCCATTGGCCGCCGAACAAGGCCTTCGTGGTCGCGACTCCGTCCGAGATCCACTTGAGTCCGCCTTCGCACAGCTTGAACAGGCCGCCGATCACGCTGGCCTCGAGCAGCAGCTTGAAACCGAGCGCGCCGCTCGCGCTCTTCTGTTCGACCTCGCCCGGTGGCACATCCTCACCGCGCGCGATGCCGCCGGTCTTCAGCACCTGCGCGGTCGCGACTCCCTCGGGGAACGTGAGCCCCGCGTCGACGATCAGGGCGCGCCGCAGCGGCGTCGTGAAGACGACGCCCATCACGCCACCGACGCAGACCATCAGGAAGATCGGCCAGTAGTCGTAGCCGGACCACGCCCCCATCATCACGAGTGCCGGCACCGTGAAGATGATGCCCGACACCGTCGACGCACCGGCCGACGCGATCGTCTGGACCTGGTTGTTCTCGAGGATGTTCGAGCGGCTGAACGCGCGCAGCACGCCGAGCGCGATCGCCGAAGCAGGGATCGACGCGGCCACCGTCATGCCGACGCGCAGGCCGAGATACGCGTTCGCAGCGGCCATCATCATCGCGAGCACGATGCCGAGGACCACGGCCTTCATCGTGATCTCGGGGAACGAGCGCTCGGGGCCGACGAGAGGACGCTGGACTACGACGGGCTTGTTCATGGGACGGGAAGCCTTCGAAGAGTGGGCTGGCAAGGTCCGTGTTCGGGGCCGAAGAATCCAGCGGCAAGACCACGCGCTGGCTGGCTCTGGCACTTTCGGTCGCGAACTGCGCGCGCCGTGTCGGTCACTGACCGACGCTCCTCGCCTTCTCGACGAGGCGCCGCGCCTGTTGCAGCGCGGCCTTGTCGGTGCCGTCCCCCATCGCCATCGCGGCGAGCTCCTTCTCGATGTCCCCCGCGTCGAGCAGCCTGACCGACGACCGCGTGCGCTCGTCGCCGGCCTTTCCAGCGACCTCCTTGTCGACTCGGAAGTGGTGCTGCGCGAACGCGGCGACCGGTGCGAGGTGCGTCACGATGACGACCTGGTGATGCCGCGCGACCTCGTGCAGCTTGCGCCCGACCTGCAGGCCGAGCCGCCCGCCGATCTCGGCGTCGATCTCGTCGAGCACGAGCAACGGCACCCGATCCTGGTCGGCGAGCGTCTTCTTGACCGCCAGCACGATGCGCGCGAGCTCACCACCCGACGCCGTGTCGCGCATCGAATGGAACGGCTCGCCGGGGTTGACGCGCACCTCGAGGTCGACCGGCACGGGCCCGTGCTCGGTCGCGTCGTCGAGCAGCCGCTCCGCCGCGAACTCGTCGGCCATGACGACGCGGATCTCCGTGCGCTGCATGCCGAGGTCCTGCAGCTCCTCGCGGATCCGCGCGCAGAACGGACCGGCCGCCTTGCTGCGGGCCCGCACGAGCTTGCGCCCGATCGCCGCCACCTGTTCCGCCGCCTGCCGCAGCTCGCCGGCGAGCACCTCGGGGTCCGCGCTGCCACCCTCGGCCGCGTCGAGCTCGGCAGCGACCTTCGCGAGATTCGCGCGCAGATCGCTCTCGAGCGGACCGAAGCGCTTCAACGCGCCGTGGATCTCGTCGAGGCGCGCCTGCACGTCCTGCAGCCGCTTCGGGTCGAGGTCGAGCCGCGCCTGGCTCGACTGCAGCTTGCGGCACACGTCGGCGGCGAGCTCCTCGATCTGCCCCATCTGCTCGGCGGCGTCGTCGAGCCTCTTGTCGATCGCCGCGGCCTGCTGCACGGCCCTGCAAGCGCGCGCGAGCTGGTCCTGCACGTTGCCGTCGCCGTCCTGCAGGGCTCCGAGCGCCTCGGCGAGCTGCTGGCGCAGGCCGTCGAGGTTGCTGAGCACCTGGTGCTCCTGCTCGAGCTCCGCGAGCTCCCCTTCGCCGAGCCTCAGCTCGGTCATCGCGGCGCGCTGGAAGCGCAGGAACTCGAGCCGCTGGCGCCGTTCGCGCTCGCCTTCGGACAGCTTCTGCAAGCGGGCACGCAGCGCGCGCGCTGCGTGCAGCGCAGCTGCGAACTCGCGGCGCAGGTTGCCGGTGCCCGCGAACGCGTCGAGCGTCTCGCACTGGATCTCGGGGCGCATAAGCGCGCGCGAATCCCCCTGGCCGTGGATCTCGAGCAGCAACGCACCGAGCGCACGCAGCGCGTTCAGCGTCGCGGGCCGGCCGCCGATGCGCACGCGCGTCCTGCCCTGGCCGTCGACGATGCGCGTCACGAGCAGCAGGTCGTCCTCGATCGCGCCGCCGCAGAGCTCTTCGACGAGCTGTGTGATCATCACGCTGCGAGGACCCGTGCCGAGCCGGAACTCGCCGTCGACCTGCAGCTCCGAAGCGCCGTGCCGGACCAGCGAGCCCGGAACCTTCTCGCCGCGCAGCACCTTCAACGCCGTGATCAGCAGCGACTTGCCGCCACCGGTCTCGCCCGAGACGACCGTCAGGCCCTCGTGCAAGCGCACCTCGGCGCGTTCGAGCAGAGCCAGGTTGGAGATGTGGATCGTGTGCAGCATCGGTGCGCGCGCCCTCGAGCCGGAAGGATGCCGGCCGCGTGCGGCCAGCGCCAACGTGCTCTGGCTCCGAGGTCCACGGCCCACCGCAGGCCGCGCGAGCAGGCGGCGCAAGGAACCAGGCGTTCGCCCGATGTCGCGCCGCGGTGTCGAAGCTAGCCTACCGCCTCTCCTCCCTCGCCCCCGGAGCCACCATGAACCCGCTCTCGCGCCCGCTCACGCTGGTCGTCCTGCTCGCGATCGTCCCCAGGCTCGCCGCGCAAGAAGAAGAGGTCAGCACGCGGCACTTCGCCGGCGTCGATTCCGGCCTCGTCGGCAACCAGAACCCGGCCGCTGCAGCGCTCGGCATTCCCGAAGTCGTCTGGTCGACGGTCGTCTCGGTGCCGCAGGCCGCCTGGGTGCGCCTCACGTACGTCGGCGTGCTGCTGTCGGGAGCACCGGACCGCGGCAGCGACGGCTCGTTCCTGCGCATCACGTCGATGCTCGACGGGCAGAAGCAGACGCAGCATCTGCTGCACGTGGGTCAGTGGCAGGACACCTCGGCCTACTTCAACGGCGACAGCGTGCTCGTCGAGATCCTCGCGTGTCCGGGCACGGGCAACAACCGCCTGATGATCGGCGACGTGATCGCGGGCCCGAGCCAGCCTGCGTCTACCGACAGCATCTGCGGCGGCGCGGACAATCGCGTGTTGAGCACGGACAACCGCACGGCACGCAACCAGCCGACCGGCTGCACGTCGTGGATGATCAACGACTGCAACCACTGCTTCCTGACGGCGGGCCACTGCGCGAGCGGCCTGCAGTTGATCGAGTTCAACGTGCCGCTGTCGACGAGCAGCGGCTCGCTCCAGCATCCCGGACCGCAGCATCAGTACGCGGTCGATCCGGCGTCGCGGCAGACGAACGGCGGCCAGGGCATCGGCAACGACTGGTGCTACTTCGGCGTGTTCGCGAACTCGACGACGAACCTGACGCCGTTCCAGGCCTACGGCGGGCAGGCCTTCGACGTCCTGCCGATGCCTCCACCCGTTTCGAGCCAGTCGATCCGCATCACGGGCTACGGCTCGACGTCGTCGCCGGTCTCGCCGACGTGGACCCAGGTGCAGAAGACGCACGCGGGGCCCTACGCGTCGTTCGCGGGCACGACGGTCCGCTACGTCACGGACACGACGGGCGGCAACTCGGGCTCGCCGGTCATCCTCGACGGCACGAACGACACGATCGGCATCCACACGCACGCGGGCTGCACGTCGACCGGAGGCTCGAACCATGGCACCGGCAGCAACCACGCGGGGCTGCAGGCGGCGCTCGCGAACCCGCTCGGCGTCTGTGCATGCCCGACGTTCACGTTCCCGAACGGCCTGCCGACCAGGACCGCGCCGAACGGCACGTCGCTGATCCGCATGCAGATCGGCAACGCGGCGTCGCTGCTGCCGGGCTCGGTGCGCTTCCACGTCTCGACGGGAGGTGCGTGGCAGACCATCGTCCCGGCGACGGTCGGCTTGAACCTGTTCGACGCCCCGGTGCCGGCGTGCGCCTGCGGCTCGTACGTGCAATTCTACTTCACGGCGCAGAACACGCTGTCCGCGACGTTCAGCAGCCCCGCGACCGCGCCGGCGTCGGTCCACTCGGCGGCCGCTGCGGACTCCGTGGTCGTCGTGCGCAACCACGACTTCAACACGCTGCCGCCGGCCTGGTTCGTCAGCAACACGTCGGTCACGGCCGGCGCCTGGGAACGCGGCGCGCCCGCCGGCAGCGGCAATCCGGGCGCCGACTTCGACGGCAGCGGCCAGTGCTGGGTCACGGGCCTCGCGGCCAACGAGGACCTCGACGGCGGACCGACGCGGCTCGTGACCGAGGCGGTCGACCTGTCGACGAGCTGGAATCCCGTCGTGCGCTACGCGCTGTGGTTCACGAACCCGACGAACGAGGACCGCCTCGTCGTCGAGGCCTCGAACGACGCCGGCGCGAACTGGATCGTGATCGAGGACCTCGGCCCGTTCGCGGGCTGGACGGCGCACCAGATCCGCGTGCGCGACCACTTCGCGTCGCCGGCGATGTTCACCGTGCGCTTCTCGGTCGCGGACAACCCGGACGACTCGACGACCGAAGCGGCGCTCGACGCGTTCCGCATCGACGACCTGACCTGCACGCCCGCGACCTGGACGTCCTACGGCACCGGTTGCGCGGGCCCCGGCGGCGTGCCGGTGCTCGACGTCGCGAGCCCGCCGGCGCTCGGCCAGAACTTCATCCTCAGCGTGTCGAACCTCGGCAGCGGCGTCCCGGTCATGCTGATCGGCTTCGGCCAGCTCAGCGTGCCGCTCGCGCTGCCCCAGTTCGTTGCGGGCTGCACGCTGCTCGTGACGCCGGACCTGATGCACGTGCTGTCGCCTTCGACGGGCGGCGCGGCCTGGATCCTGCCGATCCCGCCGGCGCTCACGTTGCCCGGCACGCTGCTCTACAACCAGGTGCTCGAGTTCGACGCGCTGTGGACGCTGTCGAACGCCGGCTTCGGCGAGATCCGCTGAGAGCGAAGCCAGGAACGCGATCGACGAGCCTCGCCGTCGTGCGTCCTCAGCCCCGGTCAGTCATGCAGAGCGGTTGATGAACAGGCGAGCGGCCTCCCTGGGCACCTCGATCGGCACGAAGAGTGCCGCTGGATAGAGGTAGTCCTCGCCTGACTCGTCCACGATTCGCATCAGGCCCAGCTTCTGGGCCGCGCGATCCGGGATGCGCTGGTAGATCTTGCGTTGCTCGAGTGCCGCACGGTAGCCCCGGTTCTCGACGCAAAGGGCGTACTGGCGTGGCTTGGTCATGACTCGTCGATGATCCGTTTCAGTTTCATTTCACGGCGTCCAACGCCGTGGGCTTCATACCAGTGTACCTACGCCCGCACGATGCGGCCATCGGCCAACTCCACCGTGGCGATGCCCTTCAGTTTTCGCCAGCGCTGACCGCCGTACGCCTTCCGGAGTCTACGCAACTCACGGATCTCCCTTCCGGCAGCGATGCTCTCGACATCGCGAATCGGACCGACTGTTCTGAACCATGATCGCACGTGTCTATGCCAGTGCTGAGTGACGGCGCGGCAGAGTAGTCGAGTGGCCGGCCAGGATCCTGGTCGGTCACCCCACAGCGCCGCGCAGGCGCAACTGCCCGCACGCGGCCTGCGCATCCGCGCCCGACGAATCGCGGATCGTCGCGAGGATGCCGCGCGCCTTCACGGCCCGCACGATCTCGACGATGCGTTCGCGCGGCGGCGCTGTGAACGGCAATCCCTCGACGGGGTTGTAGACGATGAAGTTCACGTAGCCGCGCACGGAACCCAGCAGCGCGCAGAGCTGTTCGACGTCCCGATCGCCGTCGTTGACGCCCGCGAGCAGCGTCCACTCGAACTGCACCGGCGTGCCGACTTCGCGCGCATACGCATCGGCCGCCGCAACGATCTCGCGCAACGGGTCCTTGTGTGCGCGCGGCAGCAGCTCGCGCCGCCGCTCGTCATCGGCCAGGTGCAGCGACATCGCGAGGCACGGGCGCTCCGCGTACTGGCGCATGCGTTCGAACACCTTGACGCCGCCGACCGTCGAGAACGTCTGCCGCCGCGGCGAGATCAGCACCTCGTCCTTGATGCGCGCGACGGCCGTCATCACGTTGTCGAGGTTGTGCGACGGCTCGCCCATGCCCATGAACACGACGCGGTTGATCGGCATCACGCGACGGCTGTGCACGACCTGCTCGACGATCTCGTCGGCCGACAGGTTGCGCTCGACGCCGAACATGCCCGACGCGCAGAAGCGGCAGCCGACCGCGCAGCCGACCTGCGTCGACACGCAGCAGGCGCCGATCGGCATCGCGACCGTTTCGACCTGCTTGCCGTCGTGCAGCGAGAGCAGCAGCTTCCGCGTGCCGTCCTGCGAACGCACTTCGCCGGCGACCTTCGTGACGAGGCCGGCTTCGAGCCAGCGGAAGAGCACCTCGCGTTCGCTCGGCGACAACCGCAGACCCTGCTTGTCGAACTCGGCCTCCGTCGGTTTCCGGCCCGAAGCGACGACGCGGCGCGCAAGCAGCGCCTTCCCGGGCGGCAGCAGCCCCGCGAGCCCGGACAGGCCCGAGTGCACGACGGTCGCCGGAACCGGATCACCCACGGCTGGCGTCCTCGCTGGCGCGCGGACGGCACGGCGTGCGACGGCTGCACGCGGAGATCAGCAGATGGAAGGGAGTGTGCCGGTGCAGCATGAACAGGGGTTCGCGAGGGCGCGCATCGTAACGGCACCGGCGGACATTCGCGCCGACACGCTTCCTGCGCGCCGACTTCCTCGGGGCAAACCGCATCCCCAGTCAGGAATTCACCTGTAGCGCGGCCAGGGTCGACCTGCCGATCGTCTCGCGACTTGTCCATATCGTCTCCTGAGCCGATTCGCGCACTCGCCCACATCCCCGCCACCACCCGATCCGACACCTGAACGTGGACTGCCATCGGCTCGCACCTCACCCCAGGATCCCCGCCGTGTTCGGACGCCACCGGCCTCCCCGCGAACGACGGGGACCGCCGCACACCACGCCTTGACGACTTCCCCGATGCCGGTCGGCTTCGTCTCTCACGGGGAGCCGACACTCGCGCTCGATCCTGCGCGCGGAAAGGACCTCACGCGCTGGGCCGCAGCGATGCCGCGACCACGCGCGGTGCTCGTGGTCTCGTCGCGCTGGCTCGCCGCACCGCCGACGCTCGGGACGCGTACGCAGCGCGACCTGCTCTACGACTTCCACGGCTTTCCGGCCGAGCTCTACCGCGTGCGCTACGCGGCCCCGGCCGCGGCGGCGCTCGCCGCCGACCTCGAACATCTCCTGCCGCACCTGCGCAAAGACGATCAGCGACCGTGGGACCACGGCGTCTGGGTGCCGCTCGTGCACATGTATCCCGCGGCCGACGTGCCCGTGCTGCAGTTGTCGCTGCCGCATGCGTGGTCGCCACGGCAACTGTTCGAGCTCGGCCGGCAGCTCGCGCCCGTGCGCCGCGAAGGTGTGCTGCTGCTCGCGAGTGGCGGCGCCGTGCACAACCCCGGCCGCCTCGATTGGAGCGGGAAGCCGCGGCGGCCACCCGCGTGGGCGACCAGCTTCGAGGACTGGCTGCGCAGGCGGCTCGTGTCGAGCGCGGTCGACGACATCGTCGCGTTCCGCGAGAAGGCACCCGACCTCGCGCTCGCGCATCCGACCCACGAGCACTTCCTGCCGCTGCTCGTGGCACTCGGCGCCGCGGTCCAGCACCGCGGCGGAGTCATGTTCCCGATCACGGGCTTCGATCTCGGGGCGCTGAGCCGGCTCGCCGTGCAGTTCGGTTGACCGGCGGCGGGTCGCGGCGGACCACCTCCGCCGCCGCCTTGTTGCTGCACCCACCTGCGCCGGCAGAATGGGCACATCCGATGAAGTCCTTCGCCGCCGCCGTTCTCCTGCTCGCCGTTCCTTCGCTCGCGCAGGAAGCCGAGCCGCCCGCGGCGACGGCTGTCGAGTTCCGCATCACGGACGCGAAGGGGGGACCGATCCAGCTCGCGCGCGTCCAGGTGCTGTCGATGACGAAGAAAGGCAGCGGGTACTCCGCGGTGAAGGGGCAGCCGCCGCGCGATCTCGCGCCGCGCGACTTCCCCGGCGACCACGCGCGGTTCGACGACCTGCCGGCGGGACGCTACGTGCTGCTTGTCGATGCCGAGCACCACGCGCGGACGCTCAGCGAGCCGTTCGAGCTGCCGGCCGCGAAGGTGCCGCAGGTCACCGTGCGCCTGCAGACCGGCGCCACGCTCGAGGGTGTCGTCGTGGATCCGCAGGGCAAGCCGATGGCGAACGTCGACGTAACGACCGGCGTCGGCGGCCCGCTCGCCGACTCGAATCCGTTCGCACAACTGCTGCAGACCATGCTCGTGCGCACGACGACCGACGCGACGGTGCGAACCGCAGCCGACGGCTCGTTCCGCTTCGAGCACGTCGCCGCCGGTGAGTATCGGATCGTCGCGCGCCACGCCGCGTTCCCGCGAGCGCAGCTCGCGCTGACCGTCGCCGGCGACGGACGCACCGACGTGCCGATCGCTTTCGAGCCGGGCGTCGTCGTGACCGGCACCGTGACACGCGACGGCAAGCCGGTCGAGGGCTTCGAGGTCCTGCTGCAGAACGAGCTCGCCACGGTCCCCGACCTGAAGCTGGGCCTCACCCCGGTGCGCCTCGTCGCGCTGACCGACGAGAAGGGCACCTACCGCTTGCCGGAGCCGGTGCCGCTGAGCGGCACGTACGCGATCATGGCGAGCGATCCGAGGGTCTTGAAGGACCGCGCTGCGCAGATCAAGGCGACGCGGCGCGTCACCACGTTGAAGGCGGGCACGGAGCAGGTCGAGGACCTCCAGCTGCCTGCAAAGTGATCCGCCCCGCTGGACGCCCGGAAGCCGTCAGCGCAACATCGCCGGGCCTCGCTGGACCGCGCCGAACGCGCGGAATCGTGTCCATGAAGATCGTCCTTCTCGTCCTCGCCTCGCTGCTCTGTACCTGCTGTGTCGGACCGACGGTCGGCAGCGCGCGCTCACAGTCCTCGATCAAGCCCGTGACCGGCCAGGCCGAGGACGGCAGCCACGCGTCCAGCGGCCCGCGGCCCGCGCAGCCGACGAGCATGCCGGTGCCGGCGCGCATCGCGCTGGCCTTCGTGCCCGAGGCCAACGCCCAAGGCACGTCCGCGGAGGGCATCTCCTCGTGGGCCACCGGCCCGCTGCCCGAAGCCTTCAAAGCCAAGGTCCTCGAGAACCTCGCCGACGCGTTCCGCAAGGAGTCCTTCGTCGGCAGGATCGATGTCGTGCCGTCCTTCTATCTCGGCGGCCGCACGGCGCCGGAGATCGTGGCCAGCGTGCGTGCGACCTTCGACGTCGAGGCGGTCGCGCTCGTGACCTACGACCTGCAGCACTTCAACCGCGTCAACGGCTGGTCGCTCACGTACATCGCGCTGGTCACGATGATGTTCGTGCCGGGCAACGAGCTCAGCAGCGAGCTCTTCCTCGACACCGCTGTCTACGCGTCGAACGGCGCGCTGCTCTTCCGCGCGGCGGGCTCGGCCGCGAACCAGGGGTCCTTCGCCCCGCCCTACTACGACGACAACGCGCAGGTCCAGACCGAGAGCTGCTTCGCGGACGCGACCTCTGATCTGGTGCCGAAGCTGCACCGGGAGATCGAGAAGTTCGCGCAGCGGATCAAGGCCGAGCCGCGCGGGCAGTAGCCGTTCAGCCAGCGCCTGCTCGCATCACCAGCTCTTGGCACGCCGCAGTTTGCGTGATGTGCGCGATGACGCGTCATGACGCGCGGAGGATCGTCGGAGCGGTGAGTTCTGGTGGTCCGAACTGCAGCTGGAAGTTCCTGGCCATGGCCAGGCTGGCCCTCGAAGCCCCGGAGACGCGCGTGCCGCGTATGCTGTCGCAGTCGCATTCGCTCGTCTGGAGAAACACATGCCGATGCTCACTTGCCGCGTCGTGTCGTTCATCGCCTGCAGCATCGCCGCACATGTGCTCGCCCAAGCGTCGTCGCCGTGGGTCGCCCTGCCGATCGGCGGTGCGACGCCCACCGCAACCGTGTCCGCGGACGGCAAGCTCGTGCTCTTCCGCGACACGTCCGTGAGCGTGTTCTCCGCGGTGACCAACCAGTGGCACTCGCAAACGCTGAGCTTGGGCACGTCCACCGTGCTGAAGAAGGACATCCTGCTCATCCCGGAGCACGACCGCTGGACCGCGTTCTCGGCGTACCGCGGCGTGTTCGCCGTGCAGATGGTCAACAACTTCACGGCGACGATCCAGCACGCGGACTCGGTCGCAGCCGTGACGGAGGGCACGCAGCTGTACGTGTTCTCGGCGTTCACAGGACAATGGCATTCGCGCACGATTCCGGCGGGCACCACGGTGCGAGTCGACAGTCGGATCGTGACGGTGCATGCGCCGGCGGCCGTGCCCCCGCTGCTCGGCGCGTTCGACGTCCATACGGGTCAGTGGCACGACCTGCCGGTACTGGTTGCGGGCAGCTCCCTGTCGATCGGCGGCGGCGCCGTGACCGGCTTCGGCGGCGGACTGTTGTTCGGATTCTCGCCGCTTCGTGGCGCGTGGAAGCAGATGCCGGACACGAGCGTGTTCCCGCAGCCGTACGTCCAGCACCAGTCCTTCGACGGCGACCTGAGGGGAATGCGAGGCTCGATCTTCTCGGCGGTCACCGGCACGTGGACGCCGTCACCGCTGCCGTACTCCGCGACATCCCCCGGCACCATCGAGGTCAACCGCAGTAGCGCGCTCGCCTCGGGCGGTGGCGGGTACCACGCGCTCGTCGGTCAGGACACGTGGGTGCCGCTGCCCGCGGGTGTCGCCTTCTGGGCGGTGCGCCAGCACATCGTTGCCGGCTACGGCAACGGCCAGGCGTACGCGGTCAGCGCGATCCTCGGCACCACGGCGACGACGCCTTGCACAGCTGCCGGGGTCGGGACCAGCGGTAGCCTCGCTTTCGCGAACGATCCGGTCACCGGCGGCCAGTCGGTATACAGCGCCTACACCGGACAATGGGGCGCGATGCCGGCGGGCGCCGTTGGTCATCCCTGGCTCCACGACAACTCCGCGGTGTGGCTGACGGGGACCGGCGCGGTCGCGGTCGAGGCGCGCACCGGCACGTTCGTGCCGCTCGCGGGCGCTGGCTTCGTGCGTCACAACGGATACGTGGTCAGCAGCCCGAGCGACCTGCACGTGTTCGACTGGCGCACCGGGCGGTGGCTGTCGCACCCGAGCCAATCCGGCCAGAACCCGGTGCTCAGTGAGCGCATCGTGATCGCGACCGATTCCATGCGCGCGGTTGGCTACGGCATCCGCGGCGGCCAGCTCGCCGAGCAGCCCTTGTCAGAGCCGGTGATCGCGACCGTGGCCGCCGACGACGTCGGCTACGTGCGCACCGCGACGCATGTGTACGCTTTCAGCGGTCTCGCGGACACGACGACGTGGCAGCCTGATCCCGATGGCGATTTCGGCGTCGGCCGCGGCACGCGCGCGGACTTGCAGGCGCGCACGCCCGCGAACCACGTCGTCCTGCTCGGTTTCGGGCCGCAGGCAGCCGCACCGCTGCCGCTGCCGTGGGGTGAGTTGCACCTCGACCTGGCCGGCACGGTCACGCTCGTGCTGGTCCCGGCAGCCGGTGAATCACGCGCCGTCGTGACGCTGCCGATCCCGACCTTCGCTGCGTTGCGTGGCACGATCTGGGTGCAGCAGGCGCTGACGCTCGCGCCGGGCGGCGCGATCTGGCTCGGCACGCCGAGCACGCTGCTCGTGCAGTGAGCCGTGCGCCGGACCGCCTGGGTCCGCCTCACCAGCCCTTGGCCCGCCGCAGCTGCGTGATGTGCGCGATGTGGTGCGTGCCGTGCCACGCGTAGAGCGCCGTGAAGTCGTCGAGGGTCATCTTGCCGCGCTCGCTGTGCACAGCGGTCCGCGCGAACGCCGCCTCGGGCAGCGCGCGCAGGCAATGCACCCAGCGATCGTGCAGCGACTGCACGAGCAGCAGCGATGGGCCCACCGGTCCGTTCGCATCGGCGAGCTTCGCCCACAGGTTCTCGTCGTAGGCGCGGATCGGCGGATCGGACTCCGTCATCGTGAGCTTGCTGCGAATGTAGGCGTGCATGTGGCTGTCGGCGACGTGGTGCACGACCTGGCGCAAGGTCCAGCCGCCGTCGCGGTACGGCGTGTCGAGCTGCGCGCCGTCGAGGCCGCGCACCGCTTCGTGCAACTCGTTCGGGATGGACGCGAGCCGGCCGATCGCAGTCGCGCGCGCCGCCGCCGTCAGCGAGCCCGTGAGCTCGATCGTGCCGATGGGATAGCGAGGGTCCTTCATGGTTCCTTCCTTGGTTCGACGACGACCAGCACAGCACCCTGGTCGACGGTGCCGCCCTTCTTCGCGGCGACCGATTGCACGACTCCGGCGAGGCCCGCGGTCAGCTTGTGCTCCATCTTCATCGCGGACAACACGACGAGCGTCTGGTCCGCCGCGACCGCGTCACCGGGCTTGCACTGCACGTCGAGCACGGTGCCCGACATCGGCGCGCGGATCGTGCCGTCGGCGCCCGGCGCGCCGCGGCCGCGCCGTGCCGCGGGCGACTCGAGCGTGTGGGTGCGGCCGTTCACGCGGACCATGTACTGCTTGCCGGCAGGCGCGCCGTAGGCGACGAACGAACGCTCGAACTCCTGGCCGACCGGCGCGAGCCGCACGCCACCGTCACCGAGCGCGACCGCGTGGAACTCGTGGGTCTGGTCGCCGACGCGCACACGCCAGCGGTCGCCTTCGATCCACTCCGCCGAGACGTTGACCGGTTTGCCGTCGCACACGTACTCGCGATGGATCTTCATGGCGCACCCTCGAACAGACGGAAGCCCTCGAGCTCGCTCCAGACCGAGTGCGAACGCGCGCCCGGTCCGGCGGGGCTGCCGTTCGCGCCGCGCTGCGGCTCGACGGCCTGGCACAAGACGGCCGCCGCGAGGGCCAGCGCCTCGGGAGGCAGCTGGGGACCTTCCGCGAGCTCGGGCCGCAGGCGCAGCATGTCCGTGCGAAGGCGCGCGCCGCGGAACGCCGCGTCGTCGACGACGCGGCGCAGGAAGTCGACGTTGGTCGGGATGCCGAGATACGCGGTCGAGCACAGCGCCTGGCTCAACCGCGCGCAGGCCATCGCGCGGTCGGGCGCCCAGACGATCAGCTTCGCGAGCATCGAGTCGTAATACGGCGGCACCTCGGCGCCCGTGTAGACGCCGCTGTCGACGCGGATGCCGGGGCCTTCGGGCTCCTTGACGAGCCGCAGCGTGCCCGACGCCGGCAGGTAACCCTGCTCGGGCGCTTCGGCGCAGATGCGTGCTTCGATCGCGTGGCCGCGAGGGCGCAGGTCCCTGCCCGCGAGCATCTGCTCGAGGCGGCCGCCGGCCGCGACGTGGATCTGCAGGTGCACGAGGTCGAGGCCCGTGACGAGCTCCGTGACCGGGTGCTCGACCTGCAGCCTCGTATTGACCTCGAGGAAGTAGAACCTGCCCTGCTCGTCGAGCAGGAACTCGACGGTGCCCGCGTTGTCGTAGCCGACGCGTTTGCCGAGCGCGATCGCGGCAGCACCCATGCGCTCGCGCAGCGCTTCGTCGACGACGGCCGACGGAGCTTCTTCGAGCACCTTCTGGTGGCGGCGCTGCACCGAGCACTCGCGTTCGTGCAGCGAGACGACGTGGCCGTGCTTGTCGCCGAACATCTGGATCTCGACGTGGCGCGCCGGGAACACGGCGCGCTCGAGGATCATGCGGTCGTCGCCGAACGACGCCTTCGCCTCGCGGCGCGCGGCGACCAGCGCTTCGGCGAGGTCCTGGTGGCGCTCGACGAGGCGCATGCCGCGCCCGCCGCCGCCCGCACTGGCCTTCAGCATGATCGGCGTGCCGATCTTCTTCGCGACCTCGATCAGGCCCGCATCGCCGTGGTCCTGCTCGGTGCCCGGGATCACGGGCACGGAGGCCGCGAGCGCTTCCTCGCGTGCGGCCTTCTTGCCGCCTAGCCGGTCCATCGCCTCGGGCCGCGGCCCGATGAACACGAAGCCCGCCTCGATCACGGCGCGCGCGAACGCGCTGTTCTCGCTCAGGAAGCCGTAGCCGGGATGGATCGCGTTGGCACCGCTGCGCTTGGCCGCGGCGAGGATCTTGCCCACGTCGAGGTAGGTCTCGGCCGCCGTGTTGCCGCCGAGTCCCACAGCGTGGTCGGCCTGCAGCACGTGCGCGCAGCGTGTGTCGCTGTCGCTGTGCACGGCAACGGACTCGATGCCGAGCTCACGCAGGCCGCGCGCGATGCGCACCGCGATCTCGCCGCGGTTCGCGATCAGCACGCGGCGGAAGGGAGGGTTGGCCATCGGGCGCGCACCATAGCCGCCGGGCTCGAAAGCGCGAAGCTCGGGCGTCGTCCGAGCACCGGGCATGCCTGCCTGCAAGATCCCGAGCCAACAGCGACGCGGCCCGATCGGCTACAACGGGTGCTTCCACCGCCACCGCGCCCATGCAGCGATCGCTCGTCGTCGTCTTCGTCCTCGTGCTCACAGCCGTCGCCGGCTCCCTCTGGTGGCTCTCGCGCGGGCAGGTCTCGGTGCCGCTGGACAGCGGTCGTGCGGCGAGCGGCGGGCAGGCGGCGGAACCGGCCGCGCAGGGCGTGGCCATGGCGTCGTCGCGCGACGAGGCTCCGGGATCGACGAAGCGCGAGGCGGTCGATTCGCCTGCGCACGAGCTGCTCGGCGATCCCGAGATCGCGGCGGCCTTGACGGGGTTCAAGGGACGCGTCGTGAACCACCGCAAGGAGCCCGTGCCCGACGCCGGCGTGCGGATCTACCGCGGCGCGATGGACACCGTGCTGCAGGAGACCGTCGACCTGTTCGCCGAGGAGCCGACGCTCGCGCCGCAATACGTCGCCGGCGAGACGCGCACGGCGGCGGACGGCACGTTCCTGATCCCGGGCGTGTGGCCGCGCGCCTTCTACGTACTGCTCGCGGGCATCGGCACCGACGCGCCGATGCACCAGATCCTCTCGCACACGCCCTCGCCGGGCGAGATCGTCGATCTCGGCGACGTCGTGCTGCCCGAGACGGGCGTGATCGTCGGCCTCGTGCTCGACGACGACGGCGACCCGCTGCCCGGCGCGCTCGTCCGCGCGACCGACCTGCCCGGCATGCTGGCCGCGTTCCTCCCGGTCGAACGGTTCGACCCCGAGGGCGCGGTGCTGATCCGCGAAGCGGGCTCGCCGATCAAGGTCGTCGAGATGCCGGCGTGGGTCAGGTCGGCGTTCGAGCACCTGCCGATCCCGAGCACGCGTTCGGACACCGAAGGCAGGTTCCGGCTCGCCGGTGTGGTGCCGGGCAGCAACCTGCTCGCGACGACTGCCGCGGAACACTTGTCGGACGTGAAGCCGAGCGTCGTGGTGCGCGCGGGCCAGGTGAAGGACGTCGGCAACGTGAAGCTGAAACACGGCGAAGAGCTCACGGGCCGCGTGCTCGACAGTGCCGGAAAACCCGTCGCCGATGCCGAGGTGCTCGCGGGCTCGACCCTGGCGCAGGTCCCGTTCGACTTCGCGCGGCGGCTCGCCAGCACGGATGCCGACGGCCGCTTCGAGGGCAAGGGGTTCAGCGGTGGCAAGGTCAGCGTCGCGGCGCGGCGCGGCCGCGGGCACGCCTGGGTGCTCGCGGAACCGCAGCCGATCCTCGGGGACGTCGTGGTGACGCTGCCGGCCACGCATGGCGTGGCCGTCACGGTGACGCTGGCCGACGGCAGTGCGGCCAAGAATGCGCGCCTGAAGCTGCTGTCGGGCGACGCGGGCGATGGCGCGACGGAGATGGCGGTGTTCGGGTTCGTGCCACCGGTCGACCTCCGCGATCGGCTGACGCTCGTCGGCGAGGGCAAGTGGCGGATCGAGAATCTCGTCGCCGGCAAGTACTCGCTGGTCGCCGACGCGCCGGGCCACGCGACGGGGTTCCAGGCGTTCGAGATCGCGGACGCGGACGCGAGCACCGCACTGCAGCTCACGGCGAAGAGGGACTTCCTGGTCCGCGTCTCGGGTCCCGAGGACGAGCCGATCCGCAATGCCGCGATCTACGCGGAGGCCGTCGGCAACGCATTGTTCGACATGGCGATCCACTGCGGGCGCACGAACGCCGAGGGCCGTCTCGTCATCGACAAGTTGCAGGGGCACACGCTGCGGGTCAGCGCGGACCACCCACGCTGGGGCGTCGTGCACGGCGAAGCGAAGCTCGGCGAGGAGCTCGTGCTGCGCATGGAGGCGCCGGGCTCGCTGCGCGGCGTGCTGACCGAGAACGGGCGGCCACCGGAGCTCGGCAAGTTCACGCTGTTCGTCGCGCAGGAAGACGGTGATGGTCCACGCGGGCCGATCGAAATGCCGCCGGCGCTGGTCACGCCGCGACCCGACGGCTCGTTCGGCGTCAAGGCGCTGCAGCCCGGCGAATACCGGGTCGGGGTGATCGGGTCGCTGGACACACTGCGCTCGCCCGGAAGCCTGAGCGGGCTATTCACACAGTACTATTCCGGCGGGGACGACATGCCGAGCTCGCTGGTGACGGTCCATGCCGCAGCGACCGCCGAGGTGCGGCTCGACGCCGGCGTGAAGCCGATCGAAGGCCCGGCGGCGCACCTGTTCGGCACCGTGACGATCGACGGCAGGCTCGCAGCCGGCAACGCCGTCATGTGCCATGGCGAAGACCGCAACTTCCACGCGAAGGTCGACGAGAGCGGCCGCTTCGATCTCGGCACCGTGCCCGCGGAGAAGAACCTGGCGGTTCACGTGATGGCCACTGGCGACACCACGGCGTTCGGCGAAGGCGGCGGCACGCTCTGGGTCGGCACGGTCACGCTCGCCCTCGCCGAGGAGCGAGCGCTCGACATCCGGGTCGTCACCTCGTCGGTCTCGGGCACCTGCTACCGGGTGGACGGCAGCCTCGCCGCCGGCCTGTTCGTGCAGGCTCAGGGCAGGCTGAAGGGCGTCGAGGCGGACCGGGGCGACGTGTGGCTCGGGGCGACGACCGACCGCCAGGGCAGGTTCCAGTTCCCGCAGATCAGCGAAGGCACGTGGACCTTCGAGGCGCGCGGCTTCGGCGAGCTCGCGGGCCGCGGCAAGGTCGCGGGCATCGTCGTCGCAGCGGGCACGCCGCACGAGCTGCGCATCGACATGCAGAAGACCATCACCGTGAAGGGGCGCCTCGACCTGACAGGGCTCGGCGACAAGAAGCCGGACTCGTGCTGGATCAGCTTCCACGCGGTGCCGGCGGAGGGCGGCGACGGCGTCGGCGACTGGTGTGACGGCGCTGGCGTCGACCTCGAAGACGGCGGCTTCACGTGCGATGACCTCGCCCCGGGCAGGTATCGCGTGCGCGTGCACCTCAGCACTGGCGAGGAAGACGAGCGCGAACACCGCAGCGACGACATCGAGGTGCCGCCGCAGGGGCTCGACAAGCTGGTGCTGCGCATCGGCGAGGCCGTGAAGGGCGGCTGAGATCGACCGCCATGAACCCCGCACCCCTGTGGCCATGAACGAATCCCCCGTCGCGCAGCCGCGCGAGCCCGAGATCGAGTTCCTCGGAAAGGTGGCGCGGCGCGTGCTGGCCTTCCTGCGCGCGATGCTGTGCCTCGCGGGTCTCGTGGCCATCGCGGTCGCCATCTGGCTGACCCTCGATCCGCCCGCCGGGCCGACGGAGCACGCCGCGATCCCACCGCTGTCGCAGCGCATCGCGCACAACCTCGTGTGGGTCTGCGTCGGCCTGCCGCTCGTGCTGTCCTCACGCTGGCTCTTCGGCGCGGGGCGGTGGACCGCGCTCGCGCTCGGAGGCCTGCTGTGGCTCGGTCCGATGCTGCTCGAAGGCGACCATTCGTACGGCTTCCTGATCCGCATGTTCGCGACCTTCGTCGCATGCGCGACGCTGCTCGTCCTGCGCACGCTGCGGCAGCTGACCGCGACGGGCGCGAGCACCTGAACACGCGCGGACGTGAACCGTTCTCGAGCCCGGGGTTGCCATCGGGGCGGAGGCGCCGGACCATGCCGCAGCCGCCTCTCGTCGCATGTTCCGCATCAGGCCCCTCTGCCTCCTCGTCTGTCTCGCCGCGCCGCTGCCCGCGCAATGCCCGCCGGGCGCGCCGATGCCGCACGATCTCGCGAACGAGACCGCGGTGCCGGCGCAAGGCGCGGCGCACGTGCGCTGGCAGGCCGGCAAGGACGCGCTCGCCAAGGGCGACTTCGCGGCCGCACGCCAGCACCTGTTCGCGGCGCTCGAGTTCCATCCGGCCTCCCCACCGCTGCTGCTCGACGTGCTGCTCGCCTGCCGCGACGACAAGGACATGCAGTCGCTCTGGTCCGAGCGCTTCGTGCGCGCGGCATCCGACGCGCAGGGCAAGCTGAAGCTCGACGCGGCCGCGAAGAAGCTCGTGAGCACGCCGGAGCTCGACGCGATGCTGAAGCAGGCGCAGGAGCTCAGCACGCTGCGCGCTCTGGCGATCGCCGAGCTGGGCCGCTTCGCCGACAAGTACAAGCCGCAGGCGAAGCAGAACACGCAGCGCGCCGTGCTCGTGCGCTGGGCCGCGGAGCTGCTGCTCGCGCTGGGCCTCGGCGCGCCGAACGCGCTCGCCAGCGTGAGCCCCAACGTCGGCAAGACGCAGCAGGCGTTCCTGCCCGACTACGAGCTCGTGCTGCAGGGCCTCGCGCGCCTGATGCGCCAGCGAGTGCGACCCGACGCCGCGAACGCCGCCGCGGGCGCCGAGCCCGATGCCAGCAAGCTGATGGACCAGGCGCTGCGCGCCGCGCGGATCCTGACGGGCTTGCAGCGGCAGGGCACGTTCAAGGACCTGAAGGGGCCACCGCCCTACGACGTCGCGAGCCTCGCCGAAGAAGCGCAGCAGCTGCTCGACCAGCACGCGCAGGCCGTCGCGAAGGGCAAGATCTGGAGCATCGCCGAGCTCCAGCAGCTGGCGCCCGAAGCGCAGGCCGTCTTCACGGCCCGACACCGCAGCTGGCGCGACCCGGGTCAGGCACTGAGCGCGACGGGCCGCTACCGCATCGAGACGACCTGCGGCTACCAGACGCTGCTCGACACGGCGCGAACGATCGAGCTGCACCACAGGCGACTCACGAGCCACTTCGACAGCGATCCGTTCGAGCAGCGCCAGGGCATCGTGCGCATCGTGCCCGAGCACGGCGACCTCGAGACCGAAGGTGCGCCGTACTGGTGGGCCGGCGGCTTCCAGGCCGGCGATCGCACGACCGTGCGGTTCGCGTGGGGTGACATCCCGGGACTCGGACGCACGCTGACGCACGAGCTGACGCACCGCTTCGACGGCGTGCTGCGGCCGTTCCTCGGCGCCTGGTACGGCGAGGGCCACGCGCAGTGGACCGCCGGCAACTACACGGCGATGACCGACACGGTATTCGTCGACGGCCAGCTCGACATCGGGACCGTCGCGCACACCTGGTACAAGGGCTACGGCAACAAGGGCTCGTTCGAGAAGCTGCTGACCGGCACCATCGACGAGTACCGCGACAACTACTTCGCGGGCTACTCGCTCTACTCGTTCCTGCGCTCGTTCCCGCCGGGATCACCGCGCTACCGCGATGCGCTGGCCGGCTTCGAGCGCAACGCGCGCGCGGGCCAGAAGGATCCGCTCGGCTGGTTCACGAAATGCTTCTGCGACGGCAAGCAGGGCCGCCCCGCGTCGTTCGACGCGTTCTTCGCCGAGTGGCAGAGCTTCCTGCGCGGCTGCTACGAGTGGACCGACAACCAGAAGGAAGGCAACGAGTGGGTCGAGCGCTACGGCGCGCCGGGGCGGGAACGCGGCCAGCTCGTGCTCGACGAGCCGACCTGGTCGTGGGCGCGCAACCGCGCCGAGCCCTGGTTCGGCCAGGACCACGCGGCCGCCGCAACGTTGCTGCTGCACGAAGCACACGACGCCGAAGCGACCGTCGCCGCGGGCTTGTGGTCGCTGACCGTCGACGGCTGGCGGCTCGACACGGCGTCCGCGACGCTCGCCGCGCTGCGCACGAACAAGAACCCCGACGCGGCGCAGGCCTTCGCCGCGGTCGGCAGACGCCGCTTTCCGACGATCGAGCGGACCGAGGGCACACAGCTCCTGGCCGCGCTGAAGGCGACGCGCACGCTGCTCGACGCGCTCGCGGCCCGCAGCACGGCACTCGCCGCGACGGCGCCGGTCGCCGCGGCCGCGAGTGGCTCCGAGTACAACGACCTTTCGCAGCTGTTCGGCCGGCCGCCGCTGCCCGACGCCGCAGCCAGCGCGCCGCCCGCGCTGCCGCGCCACCTCGGTGGCCACGGCTTCACGGAGAGCGGCCTCACGGGCTACGAGGACCGCCGCGCGCCGGGCCTCTGGTACGCGGCCGAGGGCGACCTGCACGTCGGGCGCGAACAACCGCGGGACGGAACCGGCACGATCGATCGCCAGGCGCACCAGCGCCACGCGTTCGTGCACTCGGTTGCCTGGCAGGCGCCGGGCGCCTACGTGCTGCGCGGCCGCGTGCACTTCACGACGTCCTACGTCTCGGGCGCGATCGTCTTCGGCCACTCACGCCGCGATCGCGACCTGCGGCTCGCGTTCTCGTGGGGCGACTTCCGCTACGCGGTCGGCAAGCGCGAGCAGAAGGAAGGCGGTCACCGGCTGAACCTCAGACTGCTCGGCTTGTGGGAGCGCGACGGCCAGCTGCCGGAGACGAATCAGAGCCATTCGCTCGAGGTCTCGGCGGAGCAACCGTGGTTCGACTACGCGCTGCACATCCGCGGGCCGCGCGTGATGCTCGCGATCAACGGCCAGGCCGTGTTGCGCTACGCGGTCCACGACGGCACGCCGATCGAAGGCCACGCCGGCTTCGCGATGGACATGGGCGCGATCCGTGTGCAGCAACCGACCGTGCAGCGCCTCGACGGCAGCTCGATCGATCAGGTCGACGGCCTCGACCTCGCGCGGCAGCCGCTCGTGCCGCTCGAAGACCTGCTGCTGCTGCCGGTGCACGGCGTCCCGCGCGCGACGAACGGCACGCTCGTGCTCTGGCTGCCGAAGGTCGACGCCGCCGATCCGGCCGCGCGCGACGGTCTCGCGATCGCACTGCCGGTGCTCGCGAAGCTGCTCGAGACGACGCACGAGCGCCCGCAACCGTGGCTGCTCGCGGTGCCGCGTGAGATGTCGGCCGACGCACGCAAGGCGGCGCTCGACAGCCTGAAGGAGTTCCGACCCCAAGGCATGCCCGTGCTCGACCACGCCGTCGGCGCACCGTTCCAGGGGCCGTTCCCGTGGGTCATGTTCATCGACGCGCTCGGCGTTCTGCGCGCCGCGGCCGACGCCACCGACATGAACATGCAGCTGGTCCGGCAGTGGTCGCGTATGTTCCGCGACCGATGACAGCGCGCACACTTCGAACACCAGCGGTCTTCGCCGCGACAGTCCTGTGCCTGCCAGGGTGTACGGTCGTCGGGACTGCTCTCAGCCCCATCACGGGGCCCATCGACGTCGTCCGCAGAGCGATCGAGGAGAGCATGCCGGCGAAGAACATGTGGGTGCTTCCGATCATGATCGTGCTCTCGCCCCTGGCGGGCTTGTACTCCGGCATCAGGATCGACGCGGCGATCGTCTCGGACGGAAGGTGGGACCTGGCGCCGGCCGTGTTGCGACCCTGGGTGACGGCGTTCACGCGGACCCTCTGACGCCTTGCGAGTGAGCTGCTGCGGCAGTGGAACCCATCGGCTACGTCCTGGCTCGCGTCGGTGACGACCCACGGATCCTGAGGTTCCGCCACCGCGGTTCGTACGGAGCCGTCGCGCAGGCCGGGTTCGTCGCGGTCATCGGCGCGGTCACGTTCGCGCTCGTCGGTCCCGTGGTCGGCTACCTCACGTGGGCGCTTGCCGCCGTGCAGCTGCTCGGAGCGATCGGGAACGGCGTGATCGCGTGGGACCTCACGCTCGACACCACGTCGCGCACCTGGCGCCTGCGCTCGGGCTATCGCTTCTGGCAGCGGCGCGTCGAGGGCACCTTCGACGACTTCGCGCGCGTTGTGCTCGCCGAAGGGCGGCCGCGCGGTTGGTGGATCCATCTCGTGCCGAAGGGCTCGGCCCGCGGCTACGTCATCGAGGCGGTAGAAGCCGAGCGCGGCCGTGCCGCCGTCGAGGCGCTGTGGCGTGGATACGCGAAGACGCTCGGCGTGCCGGCCGTCGAGGAGGATCCGTCGGATCGCGAAGTGTCGGGCAGCGCGGACATCGGCAGGCCGCCGGCCGGCAGCGAACTCGTCGCGCGGCAACTCGGGAACGGCTGGGAGGTCGACGTCACTCCGTACCGACGCGTGTTCAAGGACCTCGTGCGCGTGACGCCAGAGGCATTGGAGATCGTGCGAAGGCTGTCGACGCCAACCGGCCCGAGCGACGCCGTTCGCAAGCTGCCGTGGGCGAACATCACGCAGATCCTCGTGTCGCCGCTGATCCTCGGGCGCACCGCGTCAGGCGGCCCGAAGGCCGCATGGCACGTGCGAAGGGACTGGCGCGCCGACATGCACCAGCTCTGGGCGCAGCGGCGCCGCGAGCTGAAGCAGCCGCCACGACCGATGCCGTGGTGGGGTCTGCTCTGGTACTTCGTCGTCGAGGGGAAGTGGCGGCGATCGGCCAAGGCGGTCATGGTGTTCTCGAACCTCGGCGAGCCCGAACAGTTCGGCGACGACAGCCGCCTCGGAGCCGAGACCATCGAGTGGCTGTGCAGCGCGCTGATCGCCTGGCACCGCGCGCATGGTGGGCGCCCGCTGCAGGAAGCGTGAACGCCCGATCTCGCCTTCCATCGCAACACGCTCCTCAGCTTCCTGCGCAGCGTGTGACGGGCGGGTTCGAGTGGAGGCGCAGCAATTCGAACACCCCCTGGAGCCGCAGCCGCGGTGACCGCACCATGGCGGCATGCGCCTCCGCAGCCTCGTCGCACTGCCGTTCCTGCTCGCTGCCTGCAATGCACCCGAGCCCTCCCATCGACCGACCTCGCTTCCGGACCCGGTCGGCCGCTACGCGGACTCACATCAGGTCACGCCGGTCAACCAGACGCTGACGCCGCACGGCGTCTTCGTCGATCTCAAGGGCCTGCGCCCGCAGGTCATCGCGCAGTCGCGCGACGGACACCGCTTCTACGTTTCGGGCAAGTCGCACGAACTGGTCGTGGTCGATGCCGCGACGCACACGATCGTGCAGAACGTGCCGTTGCCCGACGAGAAGCAGACCACGCAGCCGAACGAGCCGAACGCCAAGGAGCTGCGCCCCGACAAAGAAGGCCAGGTCAGCTACACGGGCCTCGTGGTCTCGCCCGACGGTGCGTCGATCTACCTCAGCAACGTGCGCGGCTCGATCAAGGTGTTCACCGTCGGCCAGGACGGCACCGTGAGTCCCTCGCACACGCTGCCGCTGCCGCCTGCGAACGCGCCGCGTCGCGAGGCCGAGATCCCGAGCGGGCTGGCGCTGTCGGCCGACGGCAGCAAGCTCTACGTCTGCGGCAACCTGTCGAACCAGCTGCTCGAGCTCGATGCACGCACCGGCGCAGTGCTGCGCACGTTCGCGGTCGGCGTAGCGCCGTTCGACGTCGTGCTGGGGGGCAACCGCGCTTACGTCAGCAACCAGGGTGGACGCCGCCCCGGGGCCGACGACCTCGTCGGTCCCGCGGGCCGAGGCACGACGGTACGCGTCGATCCCGTGCGTCACATCGCGAGCGAAGGCTCGGTCAGCGTGCTCGATCTCGCGTCCGGCCAGCCCGTCGTCGAGACGCGGACCGGCCTGCACGCGAGCGACCTCGCCGTCTCACCGGACCAGCGTTTCGTCGTCTGCGCGAACGCCGGCAGCGACACGGTGTCCGTGCTCGACCCGAACGGTGCCCTGGTCGACACGATCTGGGCGCGCAGCAAGCCGAACGATCTGCTGCAGGCGTCGCCGAACGCGCTGTGCTTCTCGCCCGATGGCGAGCGGCTCTTCGTCGGCAACGGCACGATGAATGCGATCGCCGTGATCGAGTTCGAGCCCGAGAAGCGCGGCGAGTCGAAGCTGCTCGGCTTCGTGCCGGTCGGATGGTACCCGTCGGCGATGCTGTTCGATGCACAGCGCGGGCGGCTCGCGGTCACGAACGTGAAGGGCCTCGGCTTCGGCCGACCGCGCAAGAGCAACATGGTCCCCGAGTTCAACTCGCACCAGTACCACGGCTCGCTGTCACTCGTGCCCGTGCCGCCCGACGCGCAGTTGCCGACGCTGACCGCACAGGTCGAGATCAACCTGCGCAGGCCCGACATCGAGCTCGCGCTGCTGCCGCCGCGAAGGGACCAGCCGCCGCGCGTGATCCCCGAGCGCATCGGCGAGAAGAGCCGCATCAAGCACGTCGTCTACGTGATCAAGGAGAACCGGACCTACGACCAGGTGCTCGGCGACATGCCGCAGGGCAACGGCGATCCCGAGCTGTGCATCTTCGGCGAGCGGCTGACGCCGAACCAGCACGCGATCGCGCGCCAGTTCGTGCTGCTCGACAACACGTACTGCTCGGGCATCCTGTCCGCCGACGGCCACCAGTGGAGCACGGCCGCGTTCGCGAGCGACTACCTCGAGAAGAGCTTCGCGGGCTGGCCGCGCAGCTACCCCGACGGCATGGGCGACGACGAGTCCGACGCGCTGTCCTACTCGCCGGCCGGGTTCCTCTGGGACCACGCACTCGCGCGCGGCATGACGCTGCGCAACTACGGCGAGTTCTGCGGCCCGCAGGTGCGTTGGCGCGACGTGCAGAAGAAAGGCAGCCCGGACTTCACGGCGTGCTTCCGCGCGTGGCGCGACAAGACGTTCGACGTGGTGTTCGGCTGTGAGGCGATGATGCCGCAGCTGCGCCCGTGCTCGCCTCCCGACTACGTCGGCTGGAACATGTCGGTGCCGGACCAGTACCGCGCCGACTTCATCCTGCGCGAGCTCGCCGAGTTCGAGCGGCAGGGCAGCTTCCCACAGCTCGTGCTGATCTGCCTGCCGAACGACCACACGAGCGGCACGAAGAAGGGATGTCCGACGCCCGCGGCGTGCATCGCCGACAACGACCTCGCGTTCGGCCGCATCGTCGAGGCGCTGTCGCACTCGCGGTTCTGGCGCGAGATGGTCGTGCTCGGCATCGAGGACGACCCACAGAACGGCTGGGACCACGTGAGCGGCTACCGGACGACGTGCTACGTCGCGAGTCCGTACTGCAGGCGCGGGGCCGTCGTGTCGACGCAGTACAACACGACGAGCATCCTGCGCACGATCGAGCAGATCCTCGGCATCCCGCCGATGAACGTGTTCGACGCCGCCGCGACGCCGATGTTCGACTGCTTCACCGAGACGCCGGACATGACGCCGTTCGTCGCGTTGCCCGCGAACGTGCAGCTCGACGAGATGAACCCCGATCCGGCGGCGGTAGGTGACGCCGTGTTGCGCAAGGATGCCGAGGTCTCGGCGACGCTGGACCTGGCGCAGGTCGACCGCGCGCCCGAGGACGTGCTGAACCGCATCCTGTGGCGCGCGATGCGCGGCAGCAGCGTGCCCTATCCGGAGTGGGCGATCACCGCGAACGTCGAGGACGACGACGACGACGAGGAGGAGCGGAAGAAGTAGGCAGCAAGCGCTGGACGTCGCGGCGCTTCAGCGAACCGACGTCACATCGCGGCGATCACGGCGTCGCCGAACGCCGAGCACTTGATCTCCTTGACGCCATCCATCAACCGCGCGAGGTCGTAGGTCACGAGCTTCTTGCCGATCGCGCCGTCCATGCCCTTCAGGATCAGCTCGGCGGCTTCGTTCCAACCCATGTAGCGCAGCATCATCTCGCCGCTGAGGATCACCGAGCCCGGGTTGACCTTGTCCTGGTTCGCGTACTTCGGCGCGGTGCCGTGCGTCGCCTCGAACACCGCGTGGCCAGTCGCGTAGTTGATGTTGCCGCCGGGCGCGATGCCGATGCCGCCGACCTGCGCCGCGAGCGCGTCGCTGATGTAGTCGCCGTTCAGGTTCAGCGTCGCGATGACCGAGTACTCGGACGCGCGCAGCAGGATCTGCTGCAGGAACGCGTCGGCGATCGTGTCCTTGATGACGATCCTCTTGTTGTTGCGCTCGATGACCTGCCACGGACCGCCGTCGAGGTCCTTGGCGCCGTACTCGCGCTTCGCGAGCGCGTAGCCCCAGTCGCGGAAGGCGCCTTCCGTGAACTTCATGATGTTGCCCTTGTGCACGAGCGTGACCGACTCGCGGCCGCTCGTGATCGCGAAGTCGATCGCCGCGCGCACGAGGCGCTCGGTGCCCTCGCGCGAGACGGGCTTGATGCCGAAGCCGGTCGTCTCGGGGAAGCGGACCTTCGCGAACTGCTTCGGGAAGTGCTCGTGCAGCAGCGAACGGAAGCGCTTGCACTCCTCGCTGCCGGCCTGGAACTCGATGCCCGCGTAGATGTCCTCGGTGTTCTCCCGGAAGATCACCATGTCGGTCTTGTGCGGCTCCTTGACCGGAGACGGCACGCCGTTGAACCACCGCACGGGCCGCAGGCAGGTGTAGAGGTCGAGCATCTGGCGCAGCGCAACGTTGAGGCTGCGGATACCGCCGCCGACCGGCGTCGTCAGCGGGCCCTTGATGCCGACCAGGTAGTCGCGGAACGCCGTGACGGTCGCATCGGGCAGCCAGTTGCCGGTCCGCTCGAACGCGGACTCCCCCGCGAGCACGGGCATCCAATCGATCCGGCGCTTGCCGCTGTAGGCCTTCGCAACGGCCGCATCGAGCACACGCACGCTGGCTCGCCAGATGTCGGGGCCGGTGCCGTCGCCCTCGATGAACGGGATCGTCGGGTTCGCGGGCACATTGAGCCCGCCTTTCGTCATGGTGATCTTTGCCATTTTGGCCAGCCTCGCCGGGGATGGTGGGCAACGAGTGTATCGACCGCCCACGCGGATCCCATGCTTCGTGTAGTCCCGGAGCCTGGGGCGGTTACTGCGGTCCACCCGGTGGAACCAGCCGTCCCAGCGCCGATTCGCGCTGCTTCATCAGGAACCAGATCCGACGGTGCGATGGCACCGGCCCGTGCACCCAGTCGCGCGGCGGTTGCGTCCGGGCGCGTTCGTAGACCTTCGCGAGCGCCTGCTCGTGCACTTCGAGACTCGGTGAAGGCGGCGGAATGGCAGCGCGCAGTCGCTCCCACAGCGGCGGCTCGTCGACGATGCGCTGCATCGCAGATGCGAGATCCTGGTCGTCGCCGGCGCGCGTGCGCAGGCCGGCGGCGCCGGCGCGTTCGGGCAGCGCGCCGAGGTCGCTCGTGATGCACGGCAGGCCGAGCTCGAAGCACTCGTCGAGCACGAGGCCGAACGTCTCGAAGCAGGTGCTCGGGAACACGCCGACCTGCGGCCTCGCCTCGTGCAGCCGGCCGGCGTCGAACGCGCCGTGGAATACGACCGGCAGGCCCTGCGCGAGCGTGCGCAGCTCGGAGCCGAACGCGTCGCTCTCGGCGCCGCCGAGCACGTGCAGCTCGGCGCGGCCCGGGCGCACTGCGTGCAGGCGGCGGAACGCGCGCAGCAGCACGTCGACGCCCTTGTGCCGGCCGGCCCCGCCCCAGAACGCGAAGCGCCAGACCTCGCCGAGCCGCGGTGCAGGCAGAGGCGGCAGTGCCGCGAAGCGCGGTTTGTAGCCGAGCGGCAGCACTTCGTAGCGGTCGCGCGGCACGCCGGTCGTCGCCGACAGCATGTCGGCCGTGCTGCCGACCGCGACGAGCACCGCGCGCGCGAGCGACAGCTCGGCGCGGTAGTGATCGGCGAAGAGCTCGATGCCTGCCGCGATCTCGCCCGGATGCTCGTGGCCGTAGCGCGGCACGCAGTCGCCACAGCTCGCGGGCGACAGCACGCGCGTGCACGCGTCGTCGCCGGCGCGCCGGCGGAAAGCGCGCGGACAGCTCGTGTAGTAGTCGTGCAGCGTCACGACGGCCGGCACCTGGTGCTGCCAGCAGAGGTCGACGAGGTTGCACGTGAGGCGAACCCAGTGGTGCACGTGCACGAGCGCGGGGCGCCACTTCTCGAGCAGGCCCGCGAACGTGCGTTCGACCTCGGGGTGCCACATCTTCGCATGGTGGTCGAAGTAGAGGTCGTCGCGGTGCAGGGTGTGCACGGGCAGGCCTTCGACCTGGCTGCTCTCCAGCGTGACGTCGGCGCGCCAGACCTTGCTGCCGGTCAGCACCTGCACGTCGAGGCCGCGCGCGCGCTGCCGCTGGGCCAGGTCGAACACGTACGATTCGGAGCCACCGCGGCTTGCGGGCGGGAACTGGTGGATGACGTGCAGAACGTCCATCGAGCTTCGACCCTTATACCGGCGCGGGCCGGGATCCCGGCCGGTCGCGGCGCGGAACGCCAGGGCGCGCCAGCCCGGGATTGCGACAGGATGGCGGCGCCGGCGATCGCGGGTATCCTGCCGCGTCGGTCCGCGTTTCCGCACGAAACACCCAAATGCGCAACTGGCTGATTGGCTCGCTCCTGGCTCTCGTCGTCGTCCCACTCGAGGCGCAGAAGATCGGCTCCGATGCGCCCGACCTGGTCTGGAAGGGCACGTGCGAATTCGGCGACATCGCGAACAAGAAGCTCAGCGACCTGCGCGGTTCCGTCGTGCTCCTCGTGTTCTTCAAGATGCACTCGGCCGCCTCGCGCGACGAGATCAAGCGACTGAACTCGCTTCACGCGGACAAGTCGGAGGTCGGCCTCGTCGTGGTCGGCGTGACCGAGGACGACGCCGCTGACGTGACGGCCTGGGCCAAGGAAGCCGGCGTCAAGTTCCCGATCGGCGTCTGTCCTCCAGGCGACTACGTCGTGCGCGGCATCCCGGATTCGTTCCTGATCGACAAGGACGGCAAGGTCGCGTGGCGCGGGCATCCCGCTGCGCTCGAACAACCGCTGCTCGAGAAGTCGCTCGCCGGCGCGAAGCCCGCGGTCGTCGTGAAGGGCCTCGAAGAGCTCGCGAGCCTGCGCCGCGCCAACGACCACGGCAGCATCTGGCGCAAAGCGAAGCAGATGCTCGAGGCAGGCGGCCTGTCGCCGCGCGCGCAGGCCCAGGCCACGGATTGGATCCAGACGATCGAGCAGTTCGTGACCAGGTCGGTCGCCGACGCCGACAAGGCCGAGCAGGCCAAGGACGTCTACGGCGTATGGGCGGCGCTCGAGCCGGTCGCACTGTTCTACCAGGGAGCTCCGGGCGCCGACGCCGTGAAGACCCGGTTCGACACACTGCTCGCCGACGCGAGGAACAAGAAGGAGATCGAAGCGGGCAAGAAGTTCGCCGAGGGCAAGGTGCGCGAAGCCGCGTTCGAGTTCGACGCTGCGCACGCCTGCTACAAGGAGACGGAGCGGCTCTTCGGCAGCACGAAGGCAGGCAGGGCCGCCGGCCTCGCGTGGAAGGCGATCGAGAAGGACGGCAAGCTCGGCTACCAGCACACGTGCGGCTACTGCAAAGCCGGCGGCGCCGCCTGCCCCGAGCACAAGCCCAAGAAGAAGAAGTAGCCGCGCCGGCGAGACGCTCGGTCCGCTACTGCTCGCGGCGCACGGCCCGGGCCACGATCTCCGGCGCCTTGTCGGCCGAGTCGTACATGCGCACGAAGCGCTTCGCCGCTTCGGTCTCGACCGTGCGCAGCGCGTCGACCCACAGCGGCGGCACGGGCTGGTAGTACATCGCCGCAACGACCTGCAGCCGGCCGCGCGCGCGCGGCGGCAGGCTGATGCGGAACGCGACCTTGTCGCCGCCGGCCGTGAAGTCGGCGTCGTTCCCGGTACCGACCGGCGCGATGTCCGCGATGTCCTTGCCATCGGCTCGCCAACCGCGCGGCAGCAGCCGGTTGTCCTTCACGCGCTTGACCATCTTCGTCAGGTAGGTCGTCGGTGCGCCCCGAGGATCGAGCGCGACCATCTCGTAGACGACGACGTCGGTCGGCCGCTCGACCGTGCGCACGTGCTCGAGGTGATGCTCCTCCTCGATGCCGACGAGCCTCCCCCTCGCGTCGACCGCGCCCGTCTCGAACACGACCTGCCGCCCGAGCAACACCTGCACGTGCAGCCACGCGCGCCGCGCCGGGTAGCCGGTCGGGAACTTGTGTCCCGTCAGGTTCTCGACCTGCACCTCGAACGTCGCCGTGTCCTCGGCCCGCGTGACCGGTGAGATCGAGAGGCGCGCCGTCGCTTCGCCGAGCTGGCGCCGCGTCGCCGTGGCCATGCGCGACAGCGCCTCGGGTGTGGCGAGGATGTCGAGCTCGTCGCGGTGCGCCTGCAGCAGGTCGAGCATGAACGCATTGCCGCCGACGAACGCATGCGCCAGGTAACCGTCGCGGACCGGCACGTTGAAGTCGAATCCGTTCGGGCTGCGCGCGATGCGCGTCGGGCCCGCGTCCGCCATGTGGCATTGCTGGCACGTCCGCGACTTGTCGGTGCGCCCTTCCTCGTCGCTGAACTCGCTGTTGCGCCACTCGAGGTACGGCGTCTGCTCGGGGAACTTCGTGCCGTGGTGCTCGGTGTAGAACGTGTGGCACGTCGCACACAGCGCCGACTTCTGCACGTGCAGGCCCTGCGTCGGCGTGTACCTGACCTGGTTCTGCATCGGTCCCGTGATGACGTCCGCGAACGGGCCGAAGATCCTGCGTTCGCGGTTGAAGGTCGGGTGCCCCGAGAAGCTGCTCGCTTCGCCGAAGTTCTTGCCGTCCATCAGGTGGCACACCGTGCACGACACGCCGTCGTCCGCGACGAGGCTGTCTTCGACGTCGGCGAGCCGCGGCGCCTTGCGCCCGGAGAGCACGGCGCCGTGGTGCGCCATCGGCGCGTGGCACCGCAGGCACAGCTCCTGCACCTCTTCGCCGGCCGACGCCGACTCCTTGTCGAGCTGCGCGCGGAAGTACGGATCGCGGAACGAATTCGCCATCATCGTTCCCTGCCACGTGCCGTACGGCGACACGTCGTCGCCGAGGCGCGAGTGCATCGCATTCGCGCCAGGGGCTGGCGTGTGGCAGACCGCACACTGTTCCGACGTCGTGAACGGATCGTCGCGCGGAACAGGCGACTGGCCAGCCGTTCCCCAGCTCGTGACACCGATGGACAAGGCGAAGAGAGGGGCAGCGGAACGGAGCGGCATTGCGCGCGAGACTCTACCGCGGATCCGACGCCGTGCCTCGTGCCGGCGCTGCGCCACGACCTCGCACGACGATCTGCTTCCCTTTTCGGTGCACGCGCACCTATTGTCCCGCCGCGAGCGCGCCAGTCGTCCGGTTCGAATTGCCGCCCCGTTGTCGAAAGCACGGCCCTGCGTTCGTCGGAGGGCTATGGAGCCACGAACATGCGAGGAATGAACTGCTACACGATCGGAGCCGTGATCTACGTGCTCACGGGCCTGATCCACGGAATGACGCACTTCGCGCCGCCGCCCGAGAACCCGAAGCCGCAGACCGTCGCCGCGCAGAAGGCGATGGCCGAAGCCATCGACGAGATGATGGGTCTCTCGCACTCGCTGACCGACATCCTGCATTGCCTGTCCTGGTACATGACGGTGCTGACGCTGGTCGCGGGCACGCTCGCATTCACGGTGCGCAGAGCCTGCCGCACCGACGCGGGCCTGCTGCGCAAGGCGAGCATCGTCATGGCACTCGGTGCCGCCGTGCTCGCGGCCATGGGCGCCAAGTACGGGATCGGCCCGCCGCTCGTGCTCTTCTCGCTCGCAACGCTGTCGTTCGCCGCCGCCGCGCTGCGTGCGCAACCCGCTGCCGCCGGCAGCGCGTAGCATTCGCGACGTGACACGCCGCAAGCCAACAGCCCCCGAACGCCGCCCCGACGAAACGCTGCACTGCCGTCACTTCGGCACCTGCGGCGGCTGTTCGCTGCTCGACCAGCCGATCCAGTGGCAGCTGCACGACAAGATCGAAGCCGGCGAACAGCTGCTCGCTCCGTACCTGGACGGCAAGCGCATCGAATGCGCCGAACCCACGTGGACGCCGCGGCACTTCCGCACGCGGCTGCTCTACCCCGTGCGCGGCGACCGCGACGGCCTGTGCATCCTCGGCATGTACGAGTTCCGCAGCCACGAGCTCGTGCGCATCGAAGAATGCCGCACGCAGGACACGTGGCTCACGGCGTTCGGGCGCGCCGCCGAACGCGTGCTGCGCGAGCTGCGCCTGCAGCCGTTCCATCCCGACAGCGGCCGCGGCGTCGTGAAGGCACTCTGGGCGCGGCTCGCGAGCGGCACCGGCCAGGTGCTCGCCGGCGTCGTCACGAAGCCGGGCGCGTTCGCGCAGGGACAGGCCCTCGCGACCGCGCTGCTCGACGCGGCGGGCAAGCTGCCGGCCGCGCGCAAGCAGCGGCGCCTCGTCGGCGTCGTACACAGCATCAGCGATCGCGACGACGAGTTCCTGCTCGGCGATCGCCACGTGCCCCTGCGCGGCAGCGACCACGTCGTCGACCGCACCGACGGCCTGACGTTCCGCATCAGTGCCGGCAGCTTCTACCAGGTGCACGGCGATGCCGACGAGCTGCTCTATCGCCCGGCCCTCGCGATGGCCGGCGACGTGCGCGGCAAGCACGTGATCGACGGCTACGGCGGCGTCGGCGCATTCGGCCTGCGTTTCGCGAAGAAGGGCGCGCGTGTCACGATCATCGAGGAGAACGCCGCCGCGTGCCGCGACGCCGAGCACAACGCGGCGACCAACGAGCTGAAGGACGTGACCGTCGTGCGATCGCCGTTCGCCGGTGCCGTGCTGCCCGAGCAGGCGGACCTGCTCGTCGTCGACCCGCCGCGCTCGGGCCTGCAGCTGAAGGCGGTGACGCGCGTCCTCGCGGCGAAGCCGCAGCGTGTGATCTACGTGTCCTGCTCGGCGGAGTCGCTCGCGCGTGACCTGGCCCCGCTCACGCAGAGCGGCTACCGCGTCGAGGCCATGCGGTTGTGCGACCTGTTCCCGCACACCGAGCACGTCGAGCTGTTGACGCTGCTGGAACGCACGGATTGAGGGCGCGGGACGGCGTGCGGCTCCAGGCCGGTGGAGAACTGCGTGCTCGCGTCATGCGCCGGTGCCATGGCCTGCGGGTCCACCGGACGCGTCTTTCCGGCGAACACCTCCTTCCAGCGGCACTCGGACTCCTGATAGCCTGCGCCTCCCACAACCGCGCCAGCCCTCGTTCCTCACCCGATGCGAATCGTCTCCCCTGCGACCCTCTGTGGCGCGGCCCTGTTGGTCCTGTTGCTGAGCAACACGCCCTGGTTCTTCGTCGCACCGACCGACATCCAGATGCCGGGCACGCAACCGCAGCAGGCCCCGCTGCTCGGCCCCGTCTCGACCTGCGCGAGCTGCCACGGCTACTACGACCAGGCAGTCGAGCCCGCCGAGAACTGGATGGGCAGCATGATGAGCC
Source organism: Planctomycetota bacterium (assembly GCA_036376355.1). Taxonomy (GTDB): domain Bacteria; phylum Planctomycetota; class UBA1135; order UBA1135; family UBA2386; genus DASVAL01. The sequence continues at coordinate 29,610 of DASVAL010000133.1, read as the reverse complement.
AGGCCGGCCGCGATCCGTTGTTCTGGGCCGCGCTCGCGATCGCGGAAGGCGACTTCCCGGGCGGCGGCGACTTCTGCATCCGCTGCCACGCGCCGCGCGGCTGGCACGAGGGGCGCGCCTCGGCGACCGACGGCTCGCTGCTGGTCCCCAGCGTCGACCACGACGGCGTCGAGTGCGCGATCTGCCACAACCTCGTCAACCCGAACCAGCAGGAGCACGCTGGTGTGCAGGTTGCCCCGTACGAAGCGCACAGCGGCGGGACGCCGCCGGTCGGCTACTACGGCAACGGCATGCTGACGCTGGCGGGCAACAGCACACGCTACGGCCCCTACAACAACGCGACGGCAGCGCATCCCTGGGCGCAGTCGCACTTCCACCGCAGCTCGGAGCTGTGCGGCACCTGCCACGACATCAGCAATCCGCTCGTCGGCGACCTCGCGCCCCGCAACGGCGCGCAGCAGCCGCTCGCACCCGGCACGTTCAGCGGCGTGCCGAACGCGCCGGTCGGCACCAAGGCCGCGTTCAACAACTTCCCGTTCCAGTACGGGATCGTCGAGCGCACCTTCAGCGAGCACAAGGCGAGTGCCCTCTCGGCGACGCAGATCAGCGCCTACAGCACCCTGCCCCCGGACCTGAAGCGCGGTGCGATCCAACGCGCGCACGACCAGGCGATGCTGGCAGGCACGAACGGCAACTACGAAGACGGCACGCCGCGCTACTTCACGTGCCAGAGCTGCCACATGGAGCCCGTGGTCGGAACGGGCGCCGCGCTGGGCCAGGCCCCGCTGCGCCGCGACCTGCCGCTGCACGACCTGACCGGCGGCAACACGTGGGTGCCCGAGGCGATCAAGTGGCTCGACAACCAGGTGCCGAGCCGGTTGCGGCTCGGACCGGGCATCAGCCCGACGATGTCCGCGGCGATGGATCGCGGCGTGCTGCGCGCGCGGGCCAACCTGCAGCGCGCCGGCGCGCTCGAAGTCACGGGCAACACGCTGCGCATCACGAACCTGACGGGCCACAAACTGATCACGGGCTTCCCCGAAGGCCGGCGCATGTGGCTGCGCACGCGGTGGCAGAACGAGCTCGGCGCCGTTCTGCGCGAGGACGGCGCGTATGGCCCCTTCACGGCGACCGTCGGCAGCGCGACCTACACCGTGAACTCGATCACGGATCCGAACGCGCGCGTCTACGAAGCGAAGATGGGCATCTCGCAGGACTGGGCGATGCAGCTGCTCACGCTCGGCGTTTCGCCGCTGACGCCGCTGTCGTTCGATCGCACGACCGGTGCCGTGACGATGACGCTGATCCAGCTCGCGGCGATGCCGCCCGGCAGCACGCACGAGACGTTCCACTTCCTGCTCAACAACGAGCTGCTCGCCGACAACCGCATCCCGCCGTGGCGCTTCGACCGCAACGAGGCGCAGATCCGCAACGCGCTGCCGGTGCCAGCGACGCAGTTCGGCAATCCGGGCCCCGGCGGCACCTACTTGCACTACGACGACGTCGCGCTGGCGCCGCCGCCGGGCGCCACGCGCGCCGAGATCGAGCTGCTCTACCAGACCGCGAGCTGGGAGTACATCCAGTTCCTGCTGTTGGCCAACCAGGGCACGATCCCGCCGCTCAACTCGGCCGGCGTCGACGTGTTCGACGCGTGGCGCAACACGGGCCAGTCGGCGCCCGAGGTCATGGCGAGGACACGCTGGTGCAACCTGCCCGGCACGAACGAAGACCTGGTCCTCGAGACCGGCATCAACTCGGGCCCGCTCGACCAGACCTGCGGCAAGGACGTCCGCGAGGGCGACACGATGCACCTCCGCGTGACGAGCCCGGCCGGCACGCACGCGCTGCACATCGGCGGGCTCTTCCTCGAAGTGCACGACGCGTCGGCGCCGCCGCTCAGCGGCGTGATCCCGGGCCTGCACCTCGACCGAGCGGACGGCTGGCTGCTGATCGCCGGCGTCCCACAGACGGGCTGGACGCTGAGCCTCGTGATGCCGGCGACCAACCCGACGCTGCTGCGCTGGCAGGCGCTCATGCTGACGCCGAACCCGCTGAACGGATTGTTCGCGCTCAGCAACGCGCACGACATGAACAAGCTGTAGCGGCGCGCCACGGGCTCGATGCGACAGCCAGGCGGCCGCGGGAGCTGCAGGTTTCCGCTGATGCTCGCGAGAACGGCTGCCGCACGTAGCATTCCCGTCCGCCCCATCACGACCATGATGCACCCGACGCACCGCCCAAGCCTGTTGTTGCCCGCCCTGCTGCTCGCCTGGTTCGCACGAGCCCAGGAACCGCGCAACGTGTCGGGCGGCGTGCTGCGCCCCGACCAGGCCTGCTACGACGTGAAGCACTACACGCTCGCGATCGACGTCGATCCCGAGCGCAAGGCGATCGACGGCAAGCTCACGATGAAGGCCGCGTGGACCGCGGACTCGCCGCAGCTGGCGCTCGACCTCGACAAGGCGCTCGAGGTCTGCAGCGTGACGCTGAACGGCGAGTTGGTGCCGAACGAGCGCGACGGCGGGCGCATCGTCGTGAAGCCGCCGTTCGCGATGGCGAAGGACACCGAGTTCACCGTGGAAGTCGCGTACCGCGGCGTGCCGCACGAAGCGGTGCGCCCGCCGTGGGACGGCGGCTTCACGTGGAAGCAGACCAAGGACGGCAAGCCGTGGATCGCGACGAGCTGCCAGGGTGAGGGCGCCGATCTGTGGTGGCCGTGCAAGGATCATCCGTCGGACAAGCCGGACGGCTTCGACCTGCACTGCACGGTGCCGCAAGGCCTCGTCGTCGCGAGCAACGGCGTGCGCACGGGCAAGCCGGCGACGAAGGACGGCAAGACGACGTTCCACTGGCAGACGAAGCAGCCGATTTCGAACTACTGCGTGGCACTGAACATCGCGCCGTACGTCGAGCTCAACGAGACGTTCACGTGCGTCGACGGCACGAAGATGCCGATCGAGTTCTTCGTGCTGCCCGAGAACAAGGAGCGCGCGCAGAAGTTCGTGGCGCAGTTCCTCGACCACGTGAAGGTGTTCGAGGAGATCCTCGGGCCCTATCCGTTCCGCGCCGAGAAGTACGGCATCGCCGAGACGCCGCACCTCGGCATGGAGCACCAGACGATCATCGCCTACGGCAACGGCTGGAAGGACGAGAAGTACGACTGGCTGCACAACCACGAGCTCGCGCACGAGTGGTGGGGCAACCTCGTGACGTGCCGCGACTGGAAGGACATGTGGATCCACGAGGGCTTCGGCACCTACATGCAGCCGCTCTATCGCGAACGCCGCTTCGGCCGCGAGGCCTACCAGCAGGAGATCAGGAAGGCGAACGCGAGGAACACGTCGCCGATCGCGCCGCGCGAGACCAAGGACAGCCACCAGATCTACTTCGGCGCCAGCGGCCAGGACATCTACTACAAGGGCAGCCTCGTGCTGCACACGCTGCGCTGGCAGATGGGCGACGAGAAGTTCTTCGCGGCGTTGCGTGAGTTCTGTTACCCGACCGAAGCCGCGAGGAAGGCGACCGACGGCTCGCAGGTGCGGCTCGTCGACACCGACGAGTTCGTCGCGTTGTGCAGCAAGATCGCCGGCGAGAACCTCGCGTGGTTCTTCGAGGTCTACGTGCGGCAGCCGCGGTTGCCGCGCCTGCACAGCGAGGTGACGGACGGTGTGCTGCAGCTGCGATGGGACGCGCCGCAGAGCCTGCCCTTCTCGCTTCCGGTGCCCGTGCTGGTGCGCGGCAAGGAGGTCCGCGTCGAGATGAAGGACGGCGTCGGCGAGCTGAAGGTCGGCGACTCCGAGTACAAGATCGATCCCGAGCTGCGCATGCTGATCGAGCGGCCCAGGGCATCGCGCCGCTGAGGCTCCGGAGCGCGGCTACAGGATGTCGAGCACCCCGGTCGCGCCGTTCGTCAGCGTGTCGACGACGGCGGCGTAGTTGCAGTCCTTGCTGAGCGGCACGTTCCACGGCATCACGTCCTTGTCGCCGACGCCGCCGAGCGCGGCGGCAACGAACGCGCGGCCGAGCTTCGTCTGCTCGGCGTCGCCGGCCAGCGTGATCAACGGATCGATCGAACGCCGGTCGCCGATCTCGCCGATCGCGATCGCGAGCGCCGAGAGCACCGCGACGCTCTCGCTGCGCTGCAGCATCTCGAGCAGCCGCGGCGTGGCGTTCTTGTCGCCGAGCCGGCCGAGTGCGACCGCGGCCTGCTGCAGCAGGAACGGACGGCGCACCGAGCGTTCGAGAATCGCGGTCAGCGCCGGCGCGGTCGTCGTGTCGCCGAGCAGCGCGAGCGACACGCAGAGATAGCCGCCGAGCCGCTCGTTGCCCTCCTGTTCGTGCAGCAGACGCGTCACGGTGGGCACCGCCGACAGGTGCCCGCAGAGGCCGATCGCGACCGCGAGCGCTGCACGCACGTCGTCGTTGCGGATCGTCTGGATGTCGACGAGCAGCATCTCCGCGACTTCGGCGTCGAGCTCACCGCGCCGCAGAGCGGCATCGGCGATCAGGCCGAGCGCGAGCCCGACCCAGGGCCGCTCGACGCCCTTGCTCGAGCGTTCGTAGGCGGAGAGCAACCAGGTCCGGTTCGCGGTCCCACCGATGCGACCCAGCGCCATCAGGCTGAAGTAGCGGGCCTGCCGGTCGTGGCCGCGGTCGTAGTGCAGTTGCAGTGCCTTCGCGCAGGCGGCGTCGTCGGGGTTCTCCTCGGCCGGGAGACCGAGCATGCCGAGCGCCAATGCCGCGGACTGCAGGATCGGATTGCTGCGGCGCTGGCTCGCGTTCAGCACTGCCGCGAAGTGTTCCTTGCACCGCTGGTGCAGCGGGCTCGAGCCGCGGCCGAGCAGGCGCGCGATCGCGACCGGGGCGTGAGCCTGCACGATCTCGTCGCTGCGGCCGAGGTCGATCTGGTACCAGGTCAACAGCTCCTCGACCGTCTGCCAAGCGAGCCGCTTGTGTGGCGCGCGCTCCGGATCGCGCAGCAGCCCGAGCGCCGTGACTGCCGCGGTCAGCAGCTCGCGATTCTTCAGCTGCTTGTCCTGCAGCAGCGGCCACAGCAGATCGTGGACCTGGCTCTTCAGCGCGCCGTCTTCGCTGCGCATCGCGAGCAGGCCGAGCCCGTAGGCCGCGAACGCACGCGTGCGGTCGGAGACCTCGGCGCGATCCGAGAGCCGCTTGCCATCGGCGTCGCCGCGCAGCAGTGCTGCGAGGATCGGCAGCGCCTGCTCGCGGCCCGCGATGCCGAGCGCGAGCACGGCGGTCTCGCGTACCTCCTGGTCGTCGCGCGCGATCAGCGGAACCATCGTCTTCTCGAGCTCGAGCCCGGGTCCGTCGCGTCCGATCTTGCCCAGCGCGACGAGGCACGCACTCTGGATGTCGCGGTTGCTCTCGGCGCGGAGCAGCTTGCCGAGCGTCGGCACGACGCGGTCCTGCAGGTCGCTCGTCGTGGGCTTCAGCGTGTCGCGGCGCGCTTCGGTGCGGCGCAGGCCGAGATAGAAGTCGTCGGAGCCGGTCGTCGGCGTCTTGTCCTCGACCTTGCGCAGCAGCAGGAATGGCTCCTTGTTGAACTCCCACCAGGTCTGCCAGCTCGTGGTCTCCGGGGCGCTCGGCCGGCCGCCCGTCGTCGGCCCGGAAGACCCCGGACTGCTCGGCCCCGAAGGTCCCCCTGGCGTCGGCACACCACCGCCCGGAGTCGGCGCGACTGGCGTGCCCTGACCCCGGTATTGTCCGCCGTGGGCGGGCAAAACTGCTGCAAGCAACAGGAACGCGAACAGGGGAGAGGCGCGGAACATGGCGACGGGCAATGTAGTCGACGAAGCGGCTGGCGGTAACCGAGGCGGCGCGTGCGCGACGTTCCTGGCGTTGTGGGGCCGGTAATGAGGCCTTGGCGCCGCCTCGCGGGCGGGCGGCTCACAGGATGTCTCAGAAGGCGAGCGGCACCGCGGGCGTCACGGCCACGACGGCCTCGCCGTCGGCGGACACGAGCAGCGCGCGCACGAGCACGGACTGCACGAAAGCCCTGGCCGGCAGCGGCAAGCGCAGCTCGCACACGAACGCGCCTTCGCGCGGGACTTCCCCGATGGTCTTCCCGCCGAGGGTAGAGCGCCAGTCGGCGAGCAGCACCTGCGGCACCGCGGGCCGCTGCAGCAGCCACGGCTCCTGGCCGTTCGGCGTGAGCGGCACGAGCGCGTGCGGCCGGTCGAGGCACAGCTGCAGCACGTAGAAGTGGCCAGGCGCCAGGTCCGTCGTGGCATGGAACGACGCTGCGGGCGGGTCGCGAACGAGCGCGCTGCTGCCGCGCGGCTTCGCCGGTGGCTCGACGGCGAGTGCCTGCCAGGTCACCGCGTCGCCCGCGGAATGCAAGCCGAACGCGCCGCGCGGGATCGCGCCGTCGAACGCCTGCAGCACCACGTCGTCGTCGAAGGTCGCCCGCAGGCGGAACCCGTCGACCTGCAACGCGAGCGTGTGCGGATCGAAGTCGTTGACCGGCGCGGGGCCGCGCGCGAGCACGAACACGCCGGGCCCGAGCTGGCGTTCGAGTCGCAGCTCGGTCGCGCGCCGGTCCCAGACGAGACGGTAGTGCTGCTCGACGTCCTGCCAGCGCGCGACGACGCCGCAGACGCTCGACGCACTGCCGCCGCTGCACGTCGCGACGACCCGGTAGTTCACCGCATCGGCAGGACCCGTGCAGCGCGCGACCCAGCTCGGCTTCGATGCGCCGCCGAGCTGCTTCTCCGTCCAGCCTTCGCCATCGAGCGGAACGACGCGCGCTTCGACCGCGCCCGCGCGCGACACGGCGACGGCCACGTTCGCGTGATCGGGCACGGCGAACGACAGCGAGATCGGCTTTCCGGCAGCGTCGGCGCCGAAGTGCACGTCGTAGAGACCTCGCGGCAGCGTCACCGGAGCCGGCAGCGGCCCGCGCAGCCGCACGCGGCCTTCGCCGACGAGGCTGACCGAGGCTTCGCTGCCGCGCACGCACCAGGTCGATTGCGCGAGTGCCGTGCCGGCGAGCAGCGGGATGCAGGCGAGCGCCGCGGCAGCGCGGCAACGTGCGAGGCCGACGTCCATGGCCGCCATCATGAGGGGGCGACTCCGTTCGCGCGCAACATGTTGCAGAACATCAGGCCCTGCTCGCGCGCGTCGTCGAGTGCAACGTGGGTGTGCGGCAGCGAGCCGGTCCATTCGCGCGGCAGCGCGCCCTTCACGCAGTCGCGATAGTCGCGCTTCAGCAGCGCCATCGCGTAGGTCTTCACGTCGAGCGCCGAATGGCCGAACGGCGAGCTGCCGTGGAAGCGCATCAGGTACCAGTAGACCCACATGAAGTCGTAGCCGGCGGGCTGCGCGACGAAGACGATGCGGCCCGGCAGCTTGCCGAGCCACTTCACGTAACGCGGGATCGCGGTCTCGGCCGCCTCGGCGTTCTCACGCGCTTTCGCGAGCGCCTCGGGGAATCCGGCCCACCACGTCATCGTGCGCGGATGCGGAGCCGAGCCGGCCAGCGGCACGAGGTTGACGGCGAACTCGTCGACGACGGACTTGTCGGCGCGGTAGGCGACCGACGCGAAGCTCAGCATCGAGTGTGGGCCGGGGATCGGCCCGTCGGCCTCGACATCGGTGCTGACGTAGATCTCGTCCGGCATGATCGCGCGCCGTCATCTTGCCCGACGCGGCATCACGCTGCACCCCTGCTCGAGAATTGATGGCCACCGGGCTCGCGCCCGGGCGTGCGTCAGCGCGCGGGCGCGGCGACGGGCGACGAGTTCAGCTCGACGGGCAAGCAGAACAGCCCGTGCGGCGTCTGGCACGAGAGCATGCCGCCGACCGCGAACTCCGAGGACTGGTTCTTCGCCATGTTCACGATCATGCTGATGCCCTTGCCGCGGCTGTGCCGCATCGTCAGCGCGACGCGACCCGAGCCGCCGGCCGGCACGCTGCGGAACGACTCGGTCTTCAGCAGGTCGTACTTCTTGCCGTTGAGCCGCAGCCAGGTCTCGGCCGAGCCGAACGTCAGCGGGAAATCGTTCGTGTTCTCGAGCTTCAGGAACACCGTGAACTCACCCTCGAGCGGATTGCCGCGCACGCCGTCGATCGCGATCCTCGGGATCTTCGGCATCGGGATCACCTTGGTCGCCGAGAACGCGATCGGGCCGAAGCCGACCGGCGAGACGGTGCCGCGCAGCGTGACGCGCACGCCTTCCTCGGCGAGCACGTCCTCGATCTGCTTGCCGACGTCCTTCATCTCGATCTGGAAGGGCAGCGTGACGGTCTGCGTCGCGTGCCGCTTCATCGGGCGCAGGTCGGCGAAGGTCTCGGTGAACAGCGGGCTGTCGTGCAGCTCGACGCCGTAGTCGACCTGCTGGACCTCGAGCGGACCGTTCATCTGGTTGTGGATCGCGACCTTGCCGACGAACTGGATCAGCTCGGGCGTGATCACGGTTGCCCCGAACTCGCTCACCTCCACTTGCGGTGGCATCGGGACGACGGGGCCGGAGACGCAGGCGGCGAAGAACACGGACGACACGAGTGCCGTCGCCGGAATCCAAGGGTGCTTCATTTGGTGAGCGCTACGCAGAGGGTGCAGGACCGGGACGGGATGCCCATCCCGGCACATCGAGAAAGTCGATCCGCGGCGTGGTCCGACTTGAGCCCGCGATCGGGCGCACGCGCGGTCGCGTGTGCGACTCCCTTGCCATCGCCTCCGCGCGCTCGGCGATTCCCGACCTGTCGAGCGCCGGCCGGCCCCAAGCGCTGCGCAAGGCCGCCGCCCAGGATGGCATGCTCTTGCTCGACGTGCAGCAACTGGCCGAGCAGCACGTCACGCTGTTCACCGACGAGTGCCACTTCACGGAGCTGGGGCACCAGCTGGCCGCGAAGCTGTTCGCGCAGCATCTGGCGCCGCTGCTGTAGCGCTTCACTGCGCCGCCGCAGTCGCGGCGGACATCCCGCTTCCCCCTCTCCGGACGCCTGGGTACCCTGCCGCGCCCACTTCGAGAACCCCATGAGCTTCACGCACGCCGGTCGCAACATCCAGAAGGTCGCCGTCATCGGTTCGGGCCAGATCGGCCCGGACATCGCGCTCTACTTCGCGAAGGTCCTGAGCCCGTTCGGCGTGCAGACCGTCGTCGTCGACGTCGTCGAGGACGCGCTCACGAAGGGCAGGCAGAAGCTCGAGAAGAAGGTCGGCAAGGGCGTCGAGTCGGGCGCGTTCACGGCCGAGCAGCAGACGCAGATGCTCGCGTCGGTCGCGTTCACGAGCGACTACGGCAAGATCGCGGGCGCCGACCTCGTCGTCGAAGCCGCGACCGAGAACAAGGAGCTCAAGGGCAAGATCTTCGGCCAGGTCGAGGGGCTCGTCGGCGCCGACGCGATCCTCGTCAGCAACAGCTCGCACCTCGAGCCCGAGGTGATCTTCGCGAACGCGAAGAAGAAGGACCGCACGGGCGTCGTGCACTACTTCTTCCCGGCCGAGCGCAACCTGCTCGTCGAGGTCGTGTCGGGCGCGGACACGTCGGCGGCCACGAAAGCGTGGCTGATGTCGTTCTACGAGGCGATCGGCAAGGTGCCGATCCCCGTCAAGTCGCGCTACGGCTACGCGCTCGACCCGATCTTCGAAGGGCTGTTCCAGGCGTGCGCGCTGCTCGCCGAGGCCTCTACCGGCACGACGAAGCAGATCGACGTCGTCTGCAAGAAGACGTTCGCGATGGGCGTCGGCTCGTTCACGGCGATGAACCTGACGGGCGGCAATCCGATCACGGCGGTCGGCCTCGACAACTACACGACGAAGATCCACTCGTGGTTCCGCACGCCCAAGTCGCTGAAGGACAAGGTCGCGGCAAAGGCCAACTGGGACACGCCGGGCCGCGGCGAGGTCGTCGACGTGCCCGAAGCGCTCGCCTCTCAGATCCGCGACGACCTGCTCGGCGCCTACTTCGGCCTCTGCGGCGAGATCGTCGACGCAGGCCTCTGCACGGTCGCGGACTTCAACATGGGCCTCGACATCGCGCTCGACATGAAGCCCGCGTTCACGTTCATGAACGAGCTCGGCACGAAGAAGGCGCTCGACCTCGTGCGCAACTACAGCAAGAAGCACACGGGCTTCCCGGTGCCGAAGTGCATCGAGGCGCACGGCCGCGACAACAAGCCGTTCGAGGTGCCCGTCGTGCTCCGCGAGGACCGCGACGGCATCGCCGTGCTGACGATCCGCCGGCCCAAGGTGCTGAACGCGCTCGACCAGTCGGTCTTCGAGGAGCTGCGCACGCGCTTTTCGCAGTGCGACAAGGACCCGAAGGTCGCCGGCATCGTGCTGACGGGCTTCGGCAAGAAGGCGTTCGTCAGCGGCGCCGACGTGAACTTCCTCGCGAAGATCACGGGGCCCGCACACGGCGAGCAGACCTCGCGCGCCTCGCAGGTCTGCGTCGACGCCGTGCAGGCCGTGCAGAAGCCGACCGTCGCGGCCTTCAACGGCCTCGCGTTCGGCGGCGGCCTCGAGACCGCGATGGCGTGCGAAGCGCGCATCGCGCAGAAGGGCCTGCGTGTGCTCGCGGGCCAGCCCGAAGCGAACCTCGGCATCATCCCGGGTGCCGGCGGCACCGTGCGCCTGCCGCGGTTGATCGGGATCGAGCGGGCCGCCGAGATGATCCGCACCTGCAAGCCGATCAGCAGCGAGAAAGCGCTCGCGTTCGGCCTGATCCGCGAGGAGGTCGACGGCGACCTCGTCGCGCGCGCCGTGAAGCTCTGCAAGGACATGGCGAGCGGCGCCGCCAAGCGTTCGCGCATGGACGAGGGCCCGATGAAGAGCGTGCCCGAGACGCTGCCGGCGATCGAGATCGGCCACCTGAGCAAGAAGGTCGACCAGATCCTCTGCAAGGCGATCCTCGGCGCCGCGAGGCTGCCGCTGAAGGACGCGCTGCCGTTCGAGGCGAAGTGCTTCGGCGAGGTCTGCGGCACCGAGGACATGCGCATCGGCGTCGACAACTTCACGAAGAACGGGCCGAAGGTGAAGGCCGCGTTCGTGCACCGCTGAGCGCGACACGGCCGAAGCCGACCGCGCTGCACAGGTCACTTCGGCTCTGCTTTCTGCCCGCCTGCCCGCCGACTTCGCCACCGTGTCGCCAGTCCCGTTTGCTGGTCGCTCTTGCCGCGAATACAGGCGACGCTCTGGGCTTCGCTGAGCGCGGACATCACGCCGCGAAGAGCCTTCTCGCTAAGGGCCGGGCGGCGCCGGGTCTCTGTGCCCCCTGGCCCGAAGAGACGGTCCTCGAAGATCTCGAGGCGTTGGGTCTGGACTGCGAAGTGGCTCTGCGCGAGAGCGATGGCCTCCTGGCGCGGATCGCCGTTCTGCGCAACCAAGTAAAACGCGCGTCGGCTGAGGATCATGTCCTGGGTGGCGCTCTCGGCGCCCGAGCGGAGCACGACGGTCTTCGTGACGTCGCGAAAGTGGTCCTCCACCGCCTGGCCGGCGGTCCCGCAAGCCTCCTTGGCCTTGTCGACGGCGAGAGCGAAATCGCGCCACTCGGTGTAGCCGAGCAGCTCATGCAGATCGCGCGCGAACCAGAACTCGATCCCCTGTTCCTGGCAGACGATGGCCTCGAACCGGGCGAAAAGAGCTGCAACCTTGTCGGATTTCATGGAGTGCCTCCTTCCCGTCCAGTGGGGGAAGGGGGGGGACTCCGCGCCGGAATCAGGTGCCAGGACCATTTTGTTGACGCCAACAAAATGGTCCCCCGCCTCCTTTCGGGCGGCGCGGTGACAGACGAAGCCAGAACACGCGACGCGCCTATTGGGCAGAAACCGGGCTCAGCCCCCGCCCGAGCGTCTCCGGGAGCACAGGATCACTTCGACCCCGTCTTGCGCCCACGCCTGGCGATGGCCTTCGTGACGCGCGGCAGCTTGCGGGCCTCGGCCGCGAGCCGGCGCTCGGCCTTCTTCACATCGCCGGCGGACGGCAGGTCCTCGGGCTGGATGCCGCGCTCGCCCATGACCTTGCGGACCTCGGTGTTGTTCGCGACGTGCTCCTTCGTGATCGCCCGCTCCGTGCGCAGGTCGCGCTCCTTCGTGTTGTGCACCGTGAGCTCGTTCGCGAAGTCCTTCGCTTTGATCGTCACGGTCGGCAGGAAGTCCGCGAGCGGCCGGCTGTCCGGCACGCCGAGGCGCTGCTTCATCTGCTGCGTCGTGCGCCCACCGAACAGCGCCTGATCTCCCTTGCTGCGAATGCGCGCGAAGCTCTGGCCGTCGCCGAGCCGCTCGAAGATCACGCCCGAGAGCTCTCTCTCGCTCTCGACCAGGCGGTGCCTGGCTTGCACACGTTCCTGCTCGATGAGGCGCGCCTCGAGGATCTCCTGGCGCCGGGTCTGGACCGCGAAGTAGCTCTGCGCGAACGCGATGGCCTCCTTGCGCGGATCGCCGTTCTGCGCGAGCAGGTAGCAGGCGTAGCGCGTCAGGGCCACGTCCTGGATCGCGCGTTCGGCACCCGAGCCGAGCACGACGATCTTCGTGACGTCGCGAAAGTGGTCGTCCACCGATTGGCCGGCGGTCCCGCAAGCCTCCTTCGCCTTGTCCACTGCGAGAGTGAAGTTGCGCCACTCGGCGTAGCCGAGCAGCTCCTGCAGATCGCGCGCGAACCAGAACTCGACGCCCTGTTCCTTGCAGACGATGGCCTCGAACCGGGCGAGAAGAGCAGCAACCTCGTCGGATTTCATGAAGAGCCTCCTTCCCTTCCAGTGGGTGCAGGGGGGGAGGACTCGGCGCCGGAATCGGGTGCAGGACCATTTTGTTGACGCCAACAAAATGGTCCCCTGCCCCGGATACCGTGGGCCCAGGCGGCGCGACCTGACATCCCGCGCCGGCAGCAGTCCTGGCCCCCGCGACCTCGCCCGCGCGGGCGCTCCCTGGTAAGACCAAGGTCGAAATGGATCGAAGGTTCCAGTTCCGGCGTTCGGCGATTTCCCGCATCGTGCTCGGGAGCGGCGTCGAAGCGCAGCTCGCGAAGCTCATCGGCGAGCTCGACGCGGACCACGTGATGCTCGTGCACGATCCCGTGCTGCCTGCCCTCGCGGCGCGCATCGCGAGGGCCGTCGGCGCACGCGCCTCGCTGGCGGTTCCCGGCGGCGAGTCGTGCAAACGACTCGAGGTGATCGGCCGGCTCGCGCACGACCTCAGCGATGCCGGCGCGACGCGCAGCACGGCGATCGTCGGGCTCGGCGGCGGCACGATCACGGACCTCGTCGGGTTCCTCGCGGCGACCTACATGCGCGGCGTGCCGCTCGTGCTGTGCCCGACGACGATGCTCGCGATGTGCGACGCGGCAGTCGGCGGCAAGAACGGCGTCGACATGGGCGGCCTCAAGAACATGCTCGGCACGATCCGCCAGCCCGACCTCGTCGTCGCGGACATCGAATGGCTGCAGACGCTGCCCGACGAGCTGTTCCGCGAGGGCCTCGTCGAGGTCGTCAAGAAGGCGGCAGTGCTCGACGCAGCGCGCTTCAACCGCCTCGAGCAGATCGCGAAGGACGTCGCGGCGCGCAACCCGGAAGCGGTCGCCGAGGTCGTCGAGATGGCGGTCATGATGAAGATGGAGGTCGTGCTCGCCGACGAGAAGGAAGCCGGCCGCCGCCGCTGGTTGAACTTCGGACACACGATCGGACACGCGATCGAGAGCCTCGCGGCGGGGACGATCCGCCACGGCAGCGCCGTCGCGATGGGGCTCGCGGCCGAATGCCGCGCGGCCGGCCCGGTCGTGCCGGCCGGCGTGACGGCCCGCATCGAGGCGCTGCTGCATGCGCTCGGCGTGGCGACCGTGATGCCGCACCCGATCGCCGACGCGGCGCGGCTCTGGCAGCTCGCGCAGAAGGACAAGAAGGTGCGGCGAGGCAGCGTGCCGATGGTCGTTCCAACGACGATCGGCAAGGGCGTCGTCGTCGAGCTGTCGGCGCAGAACCTCGCGCGCTCGCTGGCATGACTGGTTCGGAGCAACCCCGGGCCATCGCGCCGCTGCGGTGGCCCTGCGATGCGGAGCTGTCGCTGCCGGGCAGCAAGAGCGAAGCGAACCGCATGCTCGTCGCCGCTGCGACGAGCGGACGCACGATCACCGTGACCGGCGCGACACCGTGCGAGGACGTGCGATTGCTCGTGGCCGGCCTCGAAGCACTCGGCTTCGAGGCGCGGTTCACCGACGAGGCGCGCGGCGACGTGCGCGTCGGCCCGCGCACGGCGGACGCGCCGGCCAGCGCGGAGATCCTCTGCGGCAACGCCGGCACGGCGCTGCGTTTCCTGGTCTCGGTCGCGGCGATCACGCCAGGGCAATGGACGATCACCGGCGACGCCGCGATGCAGCGGCGCCCGATCGGCCCGCTCGTCGCGGCGTGGCAGAAGCTCGGCGCCGACATCGCGGACACCGATGGCTGTCCACCCGTTCGTGTGCGCGGCGGCGGCAGGTTCGGCAACCGCGTGCAGCTCGATCCGACCGTCTCGAGCCAGTTCGTCTCGTCGCTGCTGCTCGCCGGCGCTTGCCTGCCTGCGGGACTCGACGTCGAGTTCACGGCTGCGCCGGCCTCGATCGATTACGCGCAGTGGACCTGCAACGTGCTGCGCCAGCTCGGCATCGAGGCCGCGCTGCGGGCCGGCGGTGCGTCGGTGCGGCGCGCAGCAGGCCGCGGCCCCGGCGAGCCCGGCCCCGGCGAACTCCGTGTGAGCGGCGACTGGAGCGCGATGGGCGTGTGGACCTGCATCGGCTTCCTCTCGGGGTCGGTCGTGCGCGCGACGAACCTGTGCTCTGGCTCCGGCCAGCCCGATGAGCAGCTTCCGTCCGTGCTCGCGCCGCTGCGTGGACACGGCGAACGCACGGTCGACGTCTCGTCCTTGCCCGACCAGTTCCCGAACCTCGCCATCGTCGCCGCACTGCGCACGGGAACCACGCGCCTCGTCGGCGCCGCGAATCTGCGCCACAAGGAGTGCGACCGCATCGCCGTGATGGCGCGTGAGCTGACCCGCGCGGACGTCGCGGTGCAGGAGCTGCGCGACGGCCTCGTCGTGCACGGCAACGGCCGTGCTTCGCCGACCGTCGTCGACCCCGAGCAGGATCACCGCATCGCGATGGCGTTCGCGCTGCTCGGTCTCGTGGTGCCCGGCGTCGCGATCCGCGATCCGGGCTGCGTCGCGAAGAGCTATCCTGGTTTCTGGCGCGACGTCGAGGCCGTGCAGCGCTCGCTGCGCTGCGTCGCGGTCGTCGGCATGCGCGGCGCCGGCAAGAGCACGTTCGCGCGCGCGCTCGCGAACGAGACGGAGCTCGAATGGCTCGACACCGACCGCCTGTTCGAGGCCCGACACGGACCGATCGCGGCGTTCGTCGCGCAGCACGGCTGGCCCGCGTTCCGCGCCGAGGAGGCGCAGCTCGTCGCGGCGGCCCTGGCCCCGGGCCGCGTCGTCAGCACCGGTGGCGGCGCGGTCGAACACGCGGCAACCAGGGCCCTGCTGCGAACGCGCGCGCTGACCGTCTGGCTCGACGGCCAACCGGACCTGCTGCGCGCGCGCCTGCTCGCCGACGCGACGGTGCGGCCGTCGGTGACCGGCGCGCCGCCGGCCGCCGAAGTCGACGATCTGCTGGCGCGGCGCCTGCCGCAGTACGCCGAGGTCGCGGCGGTGCACCTCGACGCGGCCTCGGCGACTGCGGTCCAGGTGCAGCAGGCACTGCGGCAGTTCGCCGCCGCCGCGCGTGTTTTCGAAGCCACCCGATGAGCGGGCCCGCGGTTCCGCCCTAAGCTCGTCGGACCTGCCCATGACCGGACTGCGCTTCCTCACTGCGGGTGAATCCCACGGCCCTTCGCTGACTGGCATCCTCGAAGGCATGCCGGCCGGCCTCCGCCTCGACGATGCGGTGCTCGCGCGCGAGCTCGCGCGCCGGCAGCAGGGCTTCGGCGCCGGCGGCCGCATGAAGATCGAACGCGATCACGCGCGCATCACGGCCGGCGTGATGGCCGGCGCGACGACCGGCGGCCCGATCGCACTGTCGATCGACAACCTGGACCACATCGCGTGGGCGCGGCGCGACGTGCCGCCGATGACCGTGCCGCGGCCCGGCCACGCCGACTTGACCGCCGCGGTCAAGTACGGCTACCGCGACCTGCGGCTCTCGCTCGAGCGCGCTTCGGCGCGCGAGACCGCGATGCGCGTCGCGATCGGGGCCGTGTGCCGCGCGTTGCTCGGCGAGTTCGGCGTCGAGATCGGCGGCTACGTGACGAGCATCGGCACCGTCAGCGTGCCCGCGGGCGAGACGCCTCGCGATCCGGCCGCGTTCGCCGCGCGCTTCCTCCAGGCGGAGAGCTCCGAGGTGCGCTGCCACGACGAGCAGGTGGCCACGCGCATGCACGATGCGATCGCCGCGGCGATCACGGCGCGCGACACGCTCGGCGGTGTCGTCGAGGTCGCGGCACTGCACGTTCCGCCGGGGCTCGGCAGCCACGCGCATTGGGATCGCCGCCTCAACGCGCGGCTCGCGGCCGCGGTCATGAGCATCCCGGCCGTGAAGGGCGTCGAGATCGGCGACGGCTTCGCCGAAGCGGCGCGGCCCGGCACGGCAGCGCACGACGAGCTGTATCTCGACGGTGCCGTGATCACGACGCGCACGAACCGCGCGGGCGGCATCGAGGGTGGCATCAGCAACGGCGCGCCGATCGTCGTGCGCGCCGCGTGCAAGCCGATCTCGAGCACGCTGCAGCCGCTGACCTCGGTCGACCTCGCGACCGGCAAACCGTCGCCGACGAACTACGAACGCAGCGACTTCTGCCAGGTCCCGCGCGCCGTGCCGATCGCCGAAGCCGTGGTCGCGATCGTGCTCGCCGACGCGCTGCTCGAGAAGCTCGGCGGCGACTCGATCGCCGAGATGCGGCCACGCTTCGAACGACTGCGCGGCCTGCGCCTCGAGGACCTGCCGATGGATCACACGCCGTGGCGTTTCGGCTACAAGCCGTAGCCTCGCGCACGATCGGCCCGCGAGCGACCGGCTCAACACGGGCCGCCTGATGGCGCACGATCGCCGTCCACCGCCGGGCTACGTCGAGGCACTCGATCCGAACGTCACGGTCGTGAACGGCGCAGCGATCGTGCGACCGCGCAACGTGCCGCTGACGGCCGAGGCCGTGCGCAGGATCGAGGCCGAATGGCGCGAGCGTGTGCGGCGCGAGTTCGCGAGACGGTGACCCGACCGATCTGGCCGGCAGCCGCGAGCCGGCGTTGCATGGCCGGCCGGCTCGGGGGCGGCGGCGATGACGCGACGACACGAGGCAATCAGCACCAAAGCCCGGCAACCGCGGTTTTCCTGCCCGATCCGGTGACCG
Source organism: Planctomycetota bacterium (assembly GCA_036376355.1). GTDB lineage: Bacteria > Planctomycetota > UBA1135 > UBA1135 > UBA2386 > DASVAL01. The sequence continues at coordinate 12,280 of DASVAL010000133.1, read as the reverse complement.
GGAAGCGGCGCCGCTCTACACAAGAGGTGGCGGCCCGCTACTCTGAGACTCCCTCTCGCCCTTGGGCTCCTTGCAGATGACCTCGATGTCCCCGCTCCGTACCCTTCTGGTCGCGCTGCTTCCATTGACCCTCGTTGACATCGCCCTGGCTCAGGAGAAGAAGCCGGGCGCGCCCGCGCCTGCTCCGGACAACCCGCGCTACGCCGAAGCGCTCGCACGCTACAAGGACTGCATCACGCGGATTCCGTTCCGCTACCACACGGATGGCCGCGAGAGGCTCGCGGAGACGCGCGAGATGGAGGCGTTCCGCATCCTGTCCCAGGACTACGTCAAGTCGGATGACTACCCCGAGTACACGCGCTACACGCTCGGGTCGCTGTTCGGGCGGCACTTCACGAAGAGTGAGTTCGTCGACGGACTCGATGCGCTGCGCAAGGCCAACGACAAGCCGGTCGACACGTGGATGTGGGTCAAGGCACTGAAGTGCAAGATCGACGCAGTCGGCGATGCCGAAGCGATCGAGATCGCGCAGACCGACAAGAACGTGCTGCACCGCGCCGCGGCGATCGCCGCGATCGGCGAGTCGCGCAACGGCAACCTCAAGGCAGTCATCCTGCCGATCTGCGCCGACTTCCCGAAGAAGGAGTACGAGCGCTACATGCTGCTCGGCGCCATGTCGGGTGCTTTGATCGAGAACAAGCGCCGCGTCAACGACGAAGAGTACCGTGAAGCGCTGACCGCCTACATCGGACTGCTCGGCGAGGAGGTCGACCTGCCGCACACGGCGAAGGTGCAGATGGCGCGGCACCTGCATCTGATCGTCGGCGGACCAGCGCTGTTCATCAATCAGCAGCCGTGGCTCGACCTGCTCAAGGGCGGCGACGTGAAGGCGCCGCAGAAGGGCCACACGGTCGTGGCACCGCGGTTCTTCGGCGTCGAGACCGAGGGGGAGCGCTTCTGCTACGTGATCGACATGTCCGACTCGATGCTGATGCCGATCTCGCCGGGCGCCAGGCCGCCCGAACCCAGCGGCCCGGTGACCGGGCCGCGCCAGCCGCCGAAGAAGAAGAAGCGCGAGCTGCTCGACGAGGAGGATCTGCCGTGGGACAAGATCAAGAACCGGTGGGACCTCGCGCGAGAGCACCTGAAGATCTCGCTCTGGCGCCTGACGCCGGACAAGCACTTCGCGGTCGTCTGGTTCGGCGACGAGTCGGGCACTCTGGACTCCTGCAAGGGCATGATCAAGGCGACCAAGGGCAACGTCGATCGCGTGGTCGCAGAGCTCGACTCGATCAAGCCGATCAAGCCCGAGGAAGCGCCCGCGCGGGAAGGACATACCAAGCGCAAGGGCGTCGGCCCCGAGGGCAAGGTGCTGCGCGGCAACACGAACATGCACTCCGGGGTGAAACGCGCGTTCGGGCTCGCGGGCAAAGGCTTCGTCGAGGAGTTCGCCTACGTGGATCCCGAGGCACTGACCGAGGGCTGCGACACGATCTTCCTGCTGTCGGACGGAGCGCCGACGATGGACGACTTCTACGTCTCGGACAAGGACTACGGCGAGGGCAACGTCGTCGAGGACCAGGAGACCGCGACGCCTGCGCAGCGCACGCCGCGGCTGTGGTATCCGGGCCCGTATGCCCAGGACGACTGGCTCGTCGAGGACGTTCGCCGCATGAACGCGTTCCGGCGTATTCGGCTCCACACCATCGGACTCGGTGAAGCAAACGACGCGCTGATGTCGCGCCTCGCCGAGATCGGGCGCGGCGAGTACTGCCCCGTCGGTAAGAAGAAGGCGGAAGCAGCGGACGGTGGCAGCAAGAAGTAGCCGAACGCGCGGTCGCAGGGGGGCGTGCAGCTTGGGCACGGCGGGGTATCCTCCCTCGTCCCCCACTCACACTCCACCAGCTCAGTCATGCCTTCCGTGCAACTGCTCCACCCCGTCCCGCACCTCGTCCTTGCCCTGCTCGTCACACCGCTCGCCGCGCAGACCACGGTCACCGTGCCGTGTGCCGCCGACAACACGCTCTACGAGAGCCCGACCGGCGCCCTGAGCAATGGCGCCGGCCCGAGCATCTTCGCCGGCACCAATGCGACGACTCCGCCAATGGCCCGCAGGGCCCTGGTCAGGTTCGACGTCGCGGCAAGCGTTCCCGCCGGGGCGACGATCCTCTCCGCGAGCCTGTCGGTGAACGTCGTGCAGACCACGGCCTTCCCGCCGATCCCCGTCGCGGTGCACCGCGTGCTGCAGTCCTGGGGCGAAGGCACCTCGGTGTCCACGCTGGGGCAGGGCGGGCAAGGCGCGCCGGCGACGACGAACGATGCCACCTGGTTGCACAGGTTCTGGCCGAGCACGCTCTGGACCGCGGCCGGCGGTGACTTCGCGCCGGCACCGAGCTTCACGATCGTGACGCCTGCGTTCGGCACCGGCACCTCCCCGATCTCCCCGGGCACCGTGACCGACGTGCAATTCTGGCTCAACAACCCGGCCCAGAACTTCGGCTGGCTGCTGAAGACCGACGAGCTCCTCGCGTCCACCGCCCGCCGCATGGATTCGCGCGAGAACAGCGTTGGCACGCCGCCCTCGCTGTCCGTGACCTACGTGGTCCCCGGCCAGCTCGCGACGTGGGGCACGGGCTGCCCCGTCGGCGCCGGCACCTTCGGCTTCTCGTACGTCGGCTCCCCGGTCGGCGGCACGACGATCCAACTCGTGAACACGAACGCACCACCGCTCACGGTCGGCGCGGTCTTCTTCTCGCTCCAGCTCGACCCGATCGGCCTCCCGCTGCTGCCGGGCTGCACCATCTACCTGCCGCTGACGGGGCTGATCACGGGCCCGATCTTCGTCACCGATGGCGCCGGCAATGGCTCGGCACCGTTCGGCGTTCCGTTCGGCTTCCCAGGCTTCATCGTCGTCGCGCAGTCGCTCGCACTGGCACCGAGCCCGCTCGGGTTCCTGCTGAGCAACGCGGCGGTCGCAGACCTGCTGTAAGCCAGCGTGTCGCCGCGCCGGCGCTACGGCAACGCGACGATCAGCGTTGCCGGTTCGCTCTCGAACCTGCATACGACGACGGGCGTGTAGTCCTGCGCGGTGCGGACGTCGAACTGCGTCTCCACGGCGACGGGAACCGCGGCCCAACCGTTCGCATCCGCTTGCGCGATGCCGCGGCGGTGGCCACCGACCGACGACGCGACATAGACGCCGCCGACGGGACTGCCGCGCTCGTCGAGCACGCGCAGGCGACGTTCGTCCGCGGCGAGCAACTGCAGATCACAGTCGGCGACGCCGGCACCGAGCGCGATCTGCTGCTTGTCGCCGATCGCGCCGCGGAACGCGAGCGCGCGGACCTGGTAGCGCCCGGGCAGCAGGCCAGCGAGTCGGAAGACGCCGCCGGCTCCCGCTTCGATCACGCGGCAGGCACCTTCGCCACGGACCTCGATGGGCACACCGGCGACCGGGCTGCCGCGGCTGTCGCGCACGGTGCCGCGGATCGCGCCCGCAGGTTCGACCACGAGCTCGGGCAGGGGCACGACACCCTGTTCGCGCGGCAGCGCGACGTCGAGGCGCGCGCAGAGCCCTCGCAGCTCGGGCCCGCCGTCGGGCTGGTGGACCAGCAGCGTCGCGGTCGCCGACGGCAGCGGCAGCACGTAGCGGCCGATCTCGTCCGTGCGGCTCCAGAACCCGGTGCCCACCGCGGTCACCCAGGCGCCCGCGACCGGCGATCCGTCCGCGACGCGTACGATGCCTTCTCCGCGCAGCGGCGAGGGAGTGGGCGGCTGCGGGGACGGCGCGACGTCCCAAGGCGCTTCGGGCGAGAGTTGCACGACGAGCGCATCGGGCGACGAAGCCGTCGCGCGCAGCCACACCGGGCGCTGGCCGCTTGCGCGCACGAGCACGTTCGTGCTGCGGTCCTCGGGCAGCGCGAGCCGGAACTCACCATCGGCGTCCGTGCGTTCGGCCGCCCGATCTCCGGGGCCACGATCTTCGGGGCCACGGTCTTCGGGGCCACGGTCCATCGCGATGATCTCGGCGCCGACGACCAGGTAACCCATCGCGTCGAACACGCGCCCGATCCGCGTTGCGGTTCCGGCGAGCGGAGCACGGCTCGGCCGCTCGGGCCTCACGACCAACGGTTGGCTGCTCGACGCCGGCGCCGCTCCCGATGCAGGAGTCACGAGTGCAGGAGACATCCGCTTGCCCTCGATGCGAAGGTCGCCGCTGAGCACGAAGATCGTCACCACGATCACGCACCACGACACGACGACGATCGACGGCCGCCTCCAGACTTCACGCACCATACTGCTCACTATAGAGGAGGACGGCGACCGCATATCAGTCCCGAGGCACGGGAAAGTTTCGCTGGACTCGTTGAAGCGCACGTTCATCTGCATGGACCGTCCTTCATCTACAAAGACGTGGAGGGGAGACGTCGAGCACCGTGCACAGACCCGGCTGCGCACCGACGACACCGTGAAGACTGTTGACGAGGATGGCGGCTGTCGCCTGGTCACCGGCGATGCCACCGATGAACTTCAGGTGCACCGGCGGCGTGCTGTCGAGCACGATCTCGTCGCGCGGATCCGGCGCGCCGACGTACATCGCGAGATCGAGGTGCAGCACCGCGCGCTTGCCGATGTAGCCGTAGCCGTGATTGCGGATGCCGGCGACCTGACCTTCCTTGACCGTGAGGAACGGCGTCTTGTGATCCTCGGCCGCGAGCACGGGTTCGACCGTGTGTTCAATCTTGTCCACCTTGAACTCGAGCGCGCGGGCCAGCAGCGCAACCGACTCGCGCATGCCGATGTGGCCGAACTTGCCGGTCTCCATCTGCTGCTTGAACTCGGACTTCGTGAGGCCCGCGCCGACCTTGCGCTGCAAGGGCAACCGGCGCGTCGCGGCATCGACGATGCGCACGCACTTCACGGCCTGCACCTGGAACGTCACCGCCGAAGCAATGACGGCCATGAAGTCCATTGCGAACCCGGGGTTGACGCCGGTGCCGAGGATCGACGCGCCGCCGGCCTTCGCCGCGGCATCGATCTCCTTTGCCAAGGCCGGATTCTGGAACTCGGGCAGCAGCAGCTCCTCGGTCGACGAGACGACGTCGACACCGTACTTGGCTGCAAGCAGCAACTGGTCCTTCACCATCGGCAGGAAGCTCGACGTGCAATGCAGCATCGCGTCGGGCTGCAGCCGCTCGAGTGCTTGCTCGGCATTGTCTTCGACCACGATTCCGGTCTTGCGCCCGAGCTCGAGCAGGTCGCCGAGGTCCTTGCCGGCCTTGGCCGGATCCACGTCGATCGCCCCGACCAACTCGATGGATGTCTTCTCCAACGCCAGACGGGCGGCGGACAACCCGATGGGGCCGAGGCCAAATGAGACGACACGGGTGGCAGCGGGCATGGGGGCAGTCGTTCCTCTACGCAGGTGGCATCAGGCCCAGGTCCGAGAAAGACGGACCTTCGTGGCTCTGAAGGATTTGGGGCAGCAATGGTAGCCACGTAGGAGCCCGTTGGCACGCTGACGGACGACGATCCTGATTGCGAGAAGGCTCGCGCGCGCTCGGGAATTGCGTTGCGGAGCGCTCGCGACTACGACGCGATGTCAGAGCGTCGCGGGCGATGGCGCCGCAAATGCGCGCACGGCCGTCGCAAAGCGCGCACACACGGGATGATCCAGGGCGAGCTCGGGGTGGAAGCAGGCCGCGAGGATCGGCCCCTTCTGCACGAGCACGGCGTCGTCGCCGCGGCGCGCGAGCACTTCGCAGCCCTCGCCGACTTGCGCGATGCGCGGCGCCCTGATGAACGTGCCGCGCGTGCCGGCCGGCAACACGTCCGACTGCAGCGCGAACGTGCCCGAGTGGTACTGGCGTCCATAACCGTTGCGAACGACGGTGATCGGCAGCAGGCCGTAGCTGCGCTGGGACGGATTCTCCACGCGCTCGGCGAGCAGGATCATGCCGGCGCACGTCGCGAGCACGGGCAGGCCCGATCGCAGCGTGTTCCCGAGCGGCTGCCACAGCCCCTCGCTGTCGAGAAGTTTCAACATCGTCGTGCTCTCGCCGCCCGGCAACACGAGCCCGTCGAGTCCCGTGAGATCCGCCGCGGCGCGTACCTGCCGCGTGCCGATGCCGAGTCGGCGAAGCGCCGCTTCGTGCTCGGCGAAGTCGCCCTGCAGCGCGAGCACGCCGACGAGCGGCGCGCGGCCTGGCTCCGGCTCAGATGCCACGGCCGGCCAGCCGCTCGTGAGCGGGAATCGTGTTGAGGTCGATGCCGACCATCGGTTCGCCGAGGCCCTTGCTGACCTCGACGAGCACCTTCGGGTCCTCGAAGTGCGTGACTGCGCGCACGATCGCCCGCGCGCGCTGCTGCGGATTGCCCGACTTGAAGATGCCCGAACCGACGAACACCGCTTCGGCGCCGAGCTGCATCATCAGCGCTGCGTCGGCCGGCGTCGCGACGCCTCCCGCCGAGAAGTTCGGCACCGGCAGCCTGCCGCTCTCGGCGACCCACGCGACGAGCTCGAACGGCACCCTCAGCTCGCTGGCCTTCTTCTCGAGGAACCGCTCGTCCTGGCCACGCAGCTCGCGGATCTGCGACATCAGCGCGCGCATGTGGCGCACGGCCTCGACGACGTTGCCGGTGCCGGCCTCGCCCTTGGTGCGGATCATCGCGGCACCTTCGTGGATGCGCCGCAGCGCCTCGCCGAGGTCGCGGCAGCCGCAGACGAACGGCGTCTTGAACACGCGCTTGTCGATCTGGAACTGCTCGTCGGCCGGCGTCAGCACTTCGCTCTCGTCGATGCAGTCGACCTCCATCGCCTCGAGCATCTGCGCCTCGACGAAGTGTCCGATCCGCACCTTCGCCATCACGGGGATGCTGACGGCCTTCTGGATGTCAGCGATCATGCCGGGGTCGCTCGCGCGCGCGACGCCGCCGTGCTTCCGGATGTCGGCCGGCACGCGCTCGAGCGCCATCACGGCGCACGCACCCGCCTCCTCGGCGATGCGCGCCTGCTCGGCGTTGACGACGTCCATGATGACGCCGCCCTTGAGCTGTTCGCAGAAGCCGATCTTGCTGACGACCTCTTCGGCGGTGAATCCGGGGACCTGCTTGATGGGGTGTTTCTGGGTCATGGCTGTTCCTTGGTCATGGGCGTCTCGTGGGTGAACTCGGCGTCAACTCAGGGTGGACTCAGTGGGGAACTCAGAGGAACGGGCGCGCCGGTGCGGGGCTCGACAAGAGCTCGCGCGCACACTCACCGAGCACGGCGATGCCGGCCTCGATCTCCTTCGTGTCGGCGCGGGTCAGCGACAGCCGGACGCCGCGCGACGGGTGATTGTTCGAGTCGAAGACGCGGCCCGGCACGACACGCACGCCGCGTTCGATGGCCAGCTCGGCCAGCCTGTCGCCCTGCCCGGCCCCCGGCAGCTCGAGCCAGGCGACGAAGCCGCCGTCGGGATCGGTGATCGTGCACCCGCCCGGCAGATGCTGCCGGCAGGCCTTCTGCAGCGCTTCGTGCCGGCGGCGCAGCTCGCGGCACAGATCGCCCAGGTACCGATCGAGGCTGCCGCGCCGCACGAACTCGACGAGCGCTGCCTGCAGCAGCGGGCTCGTCTCGAGGTCCATGAAGCGCTTCACGGCCGCCATCGGCCGCAGCAGATCCTGGCTCCCGGTCACCCAGCCGATGCGCAGCGCGGGGAACAGCTCCTTGCTGACCGTCGCGACCGTGACCGTGAGCCGCCGCGGATCGAGCGAACGCAGCGTCGGCAACGCGGAGCCGCGGAACCGCAGCGAGTGCTGGTACTCGTCCTCGACGACCGGCACCGGCGTGCGCGCCAGCACCTCGACGAGCGCCCTTCGCTGCGCCTCGTCGAGACTGCGACCCGTCGGGTTGTGGAACGTCGGCATCAAGTACACGAGCTTCACGTCGCTGCGCGTCATCACGCGCGCGAGCCGCTCGAGGTCGAGCCCGTCGGCGCCGAACGGCACCTGCGCGACCTGCACGCCGTGCGCACGCAGCAGGCCGTGCATCTGATGGTAGGAAGGCGCGCTCACGACGACCGTATCGCCGGGCCCGCAGCACGTGCGCAACACGAGGTCGAGCGCCTGCTGCGCACCCGCCGTGATCAGGATGTCGTCTTCACCGACCCGCGGATCGAGGTCGTTCGCACGTTCGGCCAGCAGCGTGCGCAGCTCGACCAGTCCGTTCGTCGCGTGGCCGTACCCGAGCACTTCGGCGCCGCGCCGCTGCAGCACGGCGTCCATCGCAGCACGCCATTCGTCGACCGGGAACCGCGCACCATCGGGCGCCAGCTCGGCGAAGTTCGCGACCAACGCCCGCCCCGTGCGCAGCGGCGGCGCGCCAGGCATCTCCTGACCCTGCCGCAGCGCCGCTTCGGCATAAGGACTCAACCGTCCCGCCGCGGAATCCGGCGCGCCCTTCGCGACCGACGCACCGAGAACGGTCGTCCCGCGCCCCACGGTTCCCTCGACCAGCCCCTTCCTCGCCAGCTGGCGGTATGCCTCCTGGACCGTCGCCCGCGTCACCTCGCAGGCTCGCGCAATCTCGCGAATGGGCGGCAGGCGCTCCCCGCCGCGCATGCGCCCATCCTGGATCACCTGGGTGTAGTAGCCGGCGATCTGCGCAGCCAGCGGGGCAGGAGCCGCGCGGTCGATCTCGGGAAGCAGGGGGTGCAGCACGTGGGGAGATGTACCGGACAATCTTGTCTGGTCAATGGAGCCAATTTGGCCCGGACCACGCCAACGGCGTGAACTGAGTGCCGCGATGGAGGCGGACCGCGCCAAGACCTTGCGGAAGCCAAGCTTCGGAACGGAACGCCCCGTCAGCGCGCAAACCGTGCCCAAGCTCCCGCAGGAGCGCAAGGTGCGTGACGGGACCTCCACCAGAGCACTCAGGTCGGGCTTGAGACGAGTGCCGCGGGTTGTCTCGGAGGCAGGGCGCGCAGCCAGCGGCAGTTGCCCGCAGGTACGTAGCGCCTCACCTCACCGTCTCGAAACAGCGTCCGATATCCCGGCACATAGGGAGGCACTTGGGGAGGAAGACGACACCAGGCCGCGGGACGGCCGCGCTCGTGCTGCTCGTTTGCGCGGCGGCTGCCTGCGGCGACGGTTCGGACCCCGATCCGCGCGTCGTTGCGGCGGCGCTCGACGCCGAACGCGCGAAGGTGCCTTCCGGCTGGGACCGGCCAACGGTAGTGGTTGCAGAGACCGCGCCGAGCCAACCGCCGCCGGGGCCGACTGCGGAGACGTCGGTGCGCGATGGCGTGCCCGTGCGGCGGACCACGAGCATCGCCGTTGGTCGCAATGCGGCGCACGTCGTCGATCCGACCGTCGAACGCGCGGTTGCCGAAGCTTGCCCCGAGTTCGACGCGAAGTACAGCCGCTGCAGTGATCGCGATGCCGTCGAGCTCCTGATGGTGGGGCGCGCGGATTTCGGCGTGATCGGTGGCCCATTGTCGCCGCGAGAGCTCGAGGGAGGCCTGCGCCAGACGCGGATCGGCATCGAGCTCTTCGCGCTGGCCGTCGCCGAGAGCCTGCCCGTGCGCTCGCTGTCGCGCGCGCAGGTGCGGCAGGTCCTGACGGGCCAGGTCACGCGATGGGCGCAACTCGGCTACGAAGGCGGCGACATCACGGTCCTCGCCTATCACGACCGCAGCCTGGCCGAGCGCGCAGCGCGCGCCCTCATACCGGGGGGCAACTTCGCCGCAACGGCACTGCGCATGGAGAGCGAAGGCCAGGTCACGGCGAGGCTGCTGCAGGACGGCAATGCGGTCGGGATCGTGCACGTGCTCGACGAGCCCCTGGATGCGGGGCTGAAGCTGCTGCAGATCGATTGGATCGCCGCGACGGCCGAGAACTTCGGCTACGAGAGCTATCCGTTCGGCGAGCCAGTGCACCTCGTCACGTCAGGCCAACCCACCGGCGACGCGCTGAAGTTCCTCGAGCACGCGCGCTCGGAGGCCGGTCGCACGCTGCTGCAGCGCAGTCTGCTCACACGCTGACGGGAAGTGGGAACGGAGGTTCAGGACCGAAGCGGCGCGACGAAGGTGCGCGGCGAGGTCCTGGGCGAGCGTGCGCGAAGCGAGGTCTCGTTCAGAACTTGATGCCAGCCGAGACGAAGACGCCCTGCACGTCGACGTCGGCATCGAAGTCGCGCCCCGATGCTTCTCCGTAGGCGTCGAGCAGTATGTAGCGGTAGCCGACCATCACGTCGCACACCGCCCGGTCGATCTCGCCCTGCAGTTTCAAGTAGACCTCCGCGTCCCAATAGCGACCGCTGCCATCGCCGACGTCGAGGGCCATGATGCCCGCGTTGAAGCCGCCCGTGAACGGGCCCCGGAAGCCCTCCACTTCGATGAAGGGCATCGGAACCAGCGCGTCCGTCTGGACCTCCTCGCGCCCGGCAGCCGACCTGGCCGCGACGTCGAGCTTGTAGAAGGCGAGCTGCAGGCCGCCCGCAATGCGGAAATCCTGCGTGCGCCAGAGCTCATAGCCGTAGTTCGCGTTGATGGCGAAGAACTCCATCGCCGTCGTCACGGGTGTGCCGGCCAGGATATCGCCGAAGTCGCCCGTGCCGGGCGCCGAGCCGGCGAGCGTGCCCGAGCCTTCGGTGTCGAGACCGAAGCCGTGCAGGCGGACGCGGTGCTTGTCCGTGTCCATCTGCAGCCGCACGTATGGCGCGGGCTCGGTGTCACCGAGACCCATGTTCGAGTCCAGGTCGTTCTGGTTGCTGCCGAGGTCGAGACTCCCGGCGCTGTTCTGCAGCGCGACCTCACCGCTGGCGACCGCAAACATCGCCCCCACGTCGGCTTGGTAACTCGGGCCCTCACATGCAGCGAACCCAAACGCGAAGCAGGAGAGCAGCAGGGTCTTCAACTTCTTCATGATTGGAGCGGGAGCATCCCGCAAACAGCCCCGGCAAGCCAGCGAGAATGCGGCCGGCAGAATCGTATCCCACTGCCTCAGAAGCGTATCCCGCCGCCGACGAACCAGCCGCGGATCTGGAGATCCGTCACGAACGAATCAGAGTCGGTCTCACCCTTCGCATCGAGATCGAGCAGCCGATAACCCGCAATCACACTGCACTGACCCAAAACGACACATTCGATCATCGCCTCGACGTCGAGGAAGCTGCCGTCGTTGCCGTCGACTTCGGGTGTCTCCAGGTATCCGATCTCGGCGACGAAGTTCAGCGCCTCGAGCGGCGCCTCGGCGCGCAGCAGCAACATCGGCACGGCGAGCAGCTCGTCGATCTCCTCGCGGTTGCCCAACGTCGTCTCCGTCGCGCGGAAGTCGATGTCGAACACGTCGATCGCGAGTCCCGGTGAGAGCTTCACGGGCCCAGCGTCGATCCCGAATACGAGGCTGAACTTGCCACAGCCGAGCTCGAGATCCGTCGCGACCGGCGTGGCGACCGGCAGGCCGCCGAAGCTCGCGTCGAGCACGCCGGTGCCGCTCTCCTTCAGCCAGAAGCCCGATGCCGTCAGGACGGGGACACCGAAGTGCGCCTGCGCGCGCAGCCAGGGCGAGCCCTGGGCGTCGCCGAGACCGAAGGCAGACTCGATGTCCTGCTTCGACGAGGACGAGCCGCCGCCATCCGATTCGAGCGCTATCTGGCCGCTGACGGCAGTCTGCGTGTATCCGGCCTGCGCGCTCATGCGCATCGGCGCGCAAGCGGCCGTTGCCAGCGCCACGATCCCACAGGCTCCGAGCGTCTTCACGGGGATCGTCACTGCATCAACCATGCACTGCGCCAGCCCCGAAGGGAACAGGCGATCCCGCAGAACAGGCGGCGAAGGCAAAGAGCCCGCTCGCGACGCCGCCCATGGTCTTCGGAATAGCCGTCGCATGGAACGTAGCCGCCGCGCCATGCGAATCTCCCTCGTCGCGGTCGCCCTTCTCGCAGCCTGCACCTACCCGAAGTACGTCGCCAGGAAGATCGTCGATTGCACGATCCCGACGACGTACACCGCGAACCTGCTGTGCCAGACACACAACGGGAATATCACGGTCGCCGGCGAGAGCAACACGACTCAGGTCGAGGTCCACGCCGAGCTGTCCGTCCGCGGATACACGCAGGAGGAAGCCGACGCGAACCTGCTGCTGCTCGAGGTCGGTCGGGAGCAGCAGGACGGCACGCTGCACCTCTTCGTCAAGTACCCGTGGGAGGAGCTGTCCAATCGCTCGCCGTCCGGCACCTTCACGCTCAAAGTGCCGCAGGATCTCGGCCTCGCCCTCGAGTCGCACAACGGCGACCTGT
>DASVAL010000035.1:0-14143 GCA_036376355.1 Planctomycetota bacterium | reverse complement strand
GCATGTTACTAATGTAGGGAGTCGAACATGTTGAAACTCAATATCGGTGTCACTAAAAAAATCGGCTTGCCGAATTACGGGTCGTGCGGGGCTGACTTCGGGGGCCTCAGAGTATGCCCCCGGAGGGGCCGCCGAGCAACGCAAGCGCGGCAGCTGCCTTCGCGTGGCGCCCCGGGCGGGCAGGTGACCCGCACGCCGGCGAAGACCAATCAGCGCGCGAGGGGAACATTGCCGACCGGGTAGCGGCGCCAGTCGCGGTAGTCGAAGTGCCACCACTCGTGCTCGTAGACCGTGAAGCCCTCGGCCTCCATCGCGCGCCGCAGCACCTCGCGACAGTGGCGCTGCCGCGAGGTCCCGCCGGGGTAGTCGGGGTAGGCACGCGGCGTGAACTCGTCGAACCCGCTCGGCATGTCCATCACGGCGCCGGTCGCGAGGTCGTAGAGCGTCAGGTCGACGGCGCAACCGCGGTTGTGACGCGAGCCCTGGCTCGGGTCGGCGACGAAGTGGCGCAGCTCGACGGGCGTCGCCTCGAAGAACACCTTCGTGACGAACCACGGCCGGTAGGCATCGAACACGCAGAGCCCGAAGCCCCTGGCCGCGAGCGCGCGGTGCACACGCACGAGGGCCTCGGCCGCGGGACGCTGCATCTTCGCGATGGCGGCCGCATAGACCGGCGTGCCGAGGAAGTTGTTCGACGTCGCGTAGCGGATGTCGAACTTCAGCGACGGTTCGAGTGACTCGAGCTCGACGAGGTCGAACGGCAGCAAGCCCTCGGGCTGCGGCGGCGGTGTGTCGGCGACGGCCGCGGCGCGCAACTCGTCGATGTCGCGCAGCGGCGTGATGCGGAAGCCGTCGGGCACGGGGTCCGGGCGCCGCGGGAAGCGCGCGCCGCCGACGACGGCCGCCACGACGGCCCCGCTCGCGTCGCGCTCGAAGAACAGGCCGTCGCCGCCGTACATGCCCGGCGGGAAGCGGTACCGATCGGGGCCGATCGCTTCGGGCAGGTCGCGCACGACCCACTCGATCAGCACGCCGAGCCGGCCGCGATCCTCGTAGACGACCAGCACGCTGTGGTCCCACCCGTACTCACCGAGCAGCGGCAGCAGCTCCAGCGGGGCCTCTGCCGGCATCTGGTCGTCGCGCACGTACTCCTCCGCTCCGTCGTGCAGTCGTCCGTTGCCGACGTCGCGCAAGCTGCGGCCGCCGATCGACAACACGTCGTCGCTGACCATCGCGCCGTCGGCGAGCAGGCGCAGGCGCGTGCGCACGCCGATGTTCGGGTCGTAATAGAGGTCGCCGTCGCGTTCGCGCAGGTCGACCCAGTTCACGCCGCAGCGCCAGTGCCCCTCGAGCGCACGGGCCCGTGCCGTGCCGAGCGGCGCCGGGAACGACGGCGCCGGGAGCGATTCGCCGCGCCGGTTCGCGAGCAGTCCGCGCAGCGCGCGATCGGCGATCGCCTCGGCAACTTCGTTCGCGAAGTCCTTCGTCACCACGACCGCGACCGCGAGTCCCTGCTCGGGCAGCGCGCTGAGCTCCGACGCGAACCCGTAGACCGCTCCCTTGTGCCCGACCTGCAGGTGCCCCTCGCACTGGCGCACGAAGAAGCCGAGGCCACAGCCGTTCTCGCCGCGCGGTACTTCCCACATCGTCGCGAGCGTGCCGGGCTTCAGCACGCGCACGGTCGATGCGGGCATCCAGCTCGCCGCAAACTCGACGAGGTCGGTTGTCGTGCTGCGCAGGTTTGCGGCCGGGCCGTAACCGAACGCGAACTCCGGCGCCGGGATCGCGCGGCCGTCGTAGGTCCACATCACACCCTTGGCCTCGCGTGCGACGAGGTCGGCGCGCGGTGCGAAGTCGCTGTCGTGCAGGCCGAGCGGCTCGAGCACGAGATCGCTCACCGCCTGCTCGAACGGCTTGCCCGTTACCGACGCGACGACGAGCCCGACGACGCCGAACGCGGGATTGCTGTACTTGAACGTCGTGCCCGGCGCGTGCACGAGCGTCGTGGCCCCGAGGCTCGCGACGGTCGCCTCGAGCGTCGGCTCGCTCGGATCGAAGTAGTGCCCGACCGGCGACTCGCGCACGATGCCCGCGCGGTGGCTCAGCAGCGTACGCAACGTGATCTCACCGCCGAACAGGTTGATCGGCGCGAACGCGGGCAGGTATCGCTGCACCGGCACGTCGAGGTCGAGCCGCCCCTGCTCGACGAGCGCCATGACCGCGGTCGCCGTGAACAGCTTGCTGATCGACGCCACGCGGTGCACGGCGTCGTACGGCATCGCCGAGCCATCGCCCCGCCATTGCCCGTAACCCTCGGCCCAGCACCGCTGCACGCCGGTCGCGCGGTCGACGTCGAGCACCGCGATGCAGGCGCCCGGAATCTGCATCTGCTCGAGCTGGCGCTTCACGAACGGCGCGAGGTCGGCGGCGACCCGCGCGAGCTCGGGCGCGGCCGGTCGTGAGGGGACCGCACACCCGACCCACACCAGAAAGACCCCGAGCAGCAAGACACTGCGCAGCAACAGGAGAAGAGGGCTGGCCCGCATGGGCGCGCAGTGTGCCGACGCGACGCCGCATTGGAAAGGAATGTGGGTGACGCGCCATGGGTCTCGTTGCTGTCGCTGTCCCGCCAGCCCCCGCGGTGGCATACTCTCTCCCCAGCCCCTCCGGTGGCCATAGCACCACCGCGACTTCTCGCCAGGCCATCTCCCAATGACCTTCCGTCGTGCCCTCGTCGCCGCCATGGCGACCGCGGTGAGTTCCCTGCCCGCGCAGATTGCGGACCTCTATGACATGAACACGGTCCGGGACGTCTATCTGCAGTTCAGCCAGCCGAACTGGTGGGCGCAGCTCGAGGCCAACTACGGCCCCGAGATCAACATCGCGGCGAACATGACCGTCGACGGCCTCTTGTATCCGAACGTCGGCGTGCGCTTCCGCGGCAACACCTCCTACACGATGCTGCCGACAGCACCGGCCCAGGGTTGGGAGAAGAAGAGCTTCAACATCGAGCTCGATTGGATGGTGCCGGGCCAGGACATCCAAGGCTACGACCACCTGAACCTGAACAACGGCTTCCACGACCCGCTCTTCCTGCGCGAGCCGCTGACCTACTACGTGATGCGCCAGCACGGGGTCGCGCCGAAGTGCAACTGGGTGCGCCTGTGGCTGAACGGCACCTACTGGGGCGTCTACATCAATGCCCAGCAGCCGAACAAGGACATGATGAAGGAGTGGTTCCGCAGCAACGACGGCAACCGCTACCGCTGCTTCCCGACCTCGGGCAGCTTCGGCAGTGGCCGCTGCTGCTACACGGTGCTGAGCCCGAACGTCGTCGCGAGCTACCTGGCCGCCTATCAGGCCAAGCAGGGGGACGGCACCGACCTGATGAACATGTGCAATGTTCTCAACAGCATGACGACCGCGACGCCGCAGTCGACGCTGACGAGCGTGCTCAGCGTCGACGCGTTCTACCGCTACGCGGCCGTCATGAACGTCACGACGAACACCGACAGCTACCTCGAGAGCGGCAAGGACCACTTCCTCTACGTGGACGACGTGCACGGCGACGGCACGACGTTCCCGTTCGACCTCAACGAGGCAATGCGCGGCAACACGTCGCTCGCGCCGACCTACAACACGACGAACACCTTCCGGCCCGCGTTCACGAAGACGCTGCAGTTCGCGGACTGGACCGAGCGCTACAAGGCGCACCTGCGGTCCGTCATCGACAACACGTTCAACCCGACGCACCTCTCGCCGCTGGCGCAGCAGTACCACACGCTGATCGCGGCCGACGTCGCGGCCGACACGAAGAAGATCTACTCGACGACGCTGTTCCAGCAGAACCTGAACAACACGGTGACGGCCCCCGGCCTCGGCGGCGGCACGATCGCGGGCCTGATCCCGTTCATCCAGAACAGGCACGGCTTCCTCTCGACGAATGCCTACCTGACCGCGCCGCGCGCGACGCTGAGCAACCTCGCACACTCGCCGGTGAGCCCGACGCCGACGCAGCCGATCACGATCACCGTGCAGGCCAGCGCACTCGCCGCCAGCGTGAAGCTGTGGTGGCGGCGCGAGGGTCCGTTCCAGGGTGCACCGATGTTCGACGACGGCCAACACGGCGACGGCGGCGCCGGTGACGGCGTGTTCGGCGCGATCATCGCGTCGCAGCAGCCCGGCGCGTTCGTCGACTACTACGTCGAGGCCAAGACCGCGACGACGGCCGCGAGCTACCTGCCGCACACCGCCGAGCTCGAACGCCAGTGCGCGCACGTGCTGGTCGAATGGCCGCTCGTGCCGTCGCCGATCGCCATCAACGAGTTCGTGGCCCAGAACGTGACCGGCGCGGTCGACGAGAACAACCAGCACGAGGACTGGGTCGAGCTCTACAACACGAGCAACCAGCCCGTCGACATCAGCGGCATGTGGCTCAGCGACAGCCTCGTCGTGCTCAAGTACCAGTTCCCGGCCGGCACGACGATCGCGGCGAACGGCGTGCTGCGCGTCTGGTGCGACGAGGACGGCTCGCAGGGCCCCCTGCACGCGAACTTCAAGCTCGCGGCAGGCGGTGAGGTCGTGGCGCTCTACGCGGCAACGGGGCAGGCACTGCACGACTCCATCGAGTTCGGCCAGCAGGTCGCGGACGTCTCGACGGGCCGGTTGTACGACGGCCTCGTGCCGTGGGTCACGTTCCAAGCGCCGAGCTACCTGCTGCGCAACGAGCTGGCCAGCTGCGGCCAGCGCACCTACGGTGCTCAAGCGACCGGCGTGCATGGCGCCGCGCTGAGCGCGAGCGGCACGATGCAGGCCGGCACGAACATCGCGTACGCGGTCGCGAACGGGCCGGCCTCGGGGGTCGGCCTCGTCGGCTTCTCGCTGACCGGCGACCACATCCCGATCGGCGTGCTCGGCATCGGCGACGAAGTCCTGCTGCTCGGCCTGCCGTCGCTCGTGCTGCCCTACACGATCGTCTTCAGCGGCACCGGCGCTTCGTCGTTCGGCTTCCCGGTGCCGCCCGGCGTCGCGGGCGCCCACCTCCACGCACAGACGTTCAGCATCGGCGCCAGTGGCTGGGACAGCAGCCCCGCGATCGAAGTCGTGATCTGCCCGTGACCCCAGCCGGCTCTCCGCCAAGAACCGACTTCCCCGCGACGACGTGACCTACCACAACCGGCACGAGTGCAAGTTCGTGGTGCCCGAGGCCATTGCCGCGCGCATGCTGCAGCGGGCCACTCCGTTCGTCGAGCTCGACGTCCACGCCGCGCAGCGCAGCAACCACGGTTACCCTGTCGCGAGCCTCTACCTCGACGACGCGCGCGGCTCGCTCTACCAGGAGACGATCGAGGGCATGGCCAGCCGCTACAAGCTGCGCGTGCGCAGCTACACGGACGAGCCTGCGGCGCCGGTCTTCCTCGAGGTGAAGCGCCGCCACGACCGCGTCGTGCAGAAGCTGCGCTGCGCCGTGCCGCGGGCCCTGCTGCCGGGCCTGCTGTCGGGCAGGGTCACCGAGGTGCCTGGTCTGTCGCCGCGCGAACGGGCCTCGCTGGCCGAGTTCCTGCGCCTCGTGCAGCTGCGGCGCGCGGTCCCGCGCTGCCTGGTGCGCTACGAGCGGCAGGCCTTCGTCGACCGCGAGCAGGACGACGTGCGCCTGACCTTCGACCGCAGGTTGAGCGCGATGCCGCACGAGGACCCGACCGTGCGCGTGCACGACGCACGGTATGCCACCGTGCCGGCCGGCGGCGTGGTCCTCGAGCTCAAGTTCACCGACCGTTGCCCACCGTGGATGCTCGACTCCGTGCGCGCTTGCGAACTGCACCGCTGCTCGTTCTCGAAGTACTGCAGGTCGGTCGACGCGCTCACGTCACTCGGCCAGGTGCAAGGACTCTAAACCCGCTCTGCCATGCCGACCTCGCTGGACCAGATGCTCGACGAACTGAGCGACCTGACGGCCGCGATGCCGACGCTGCCGGCCGTGCTGTTCCACCTGCTGCTGGCCTTCGTGCTCAGCAAGCCGCTCGCGTGGATCTACGTCTGGACCCACCACGGCATGAGCTACTCGCGATCGTTCGTACACGCGCTCGTGCTGCTCGCGATGATCGTCACGATCGTGATGCTCGCGATCGGCGACAGCCTCGCGCGCGCGTTCGGACTCTTCGGCGCGCTGGCGCTGATCCGCTTCCGCACGCCGATCAAGGACAGCCGCGACACCGTGTTCCTGTTCCTGTCGGTCGCGATCGGCATCACGACCGGCGTGCAGAACACGATGCTCGCGATCGTCGGCACGTCGGTCACGCTGCTCGCCGCGGTCTACCTGTTCGGCGTGCGCTTCGGCCAGCGCGCCGACCACGACGGCGTGCTGCGATTCTCGCTGTCGGCCCGTGGCGAACAGGACGAGCTGCTGCGCAAGGTGCTGCGCCACTACTGCCGCCACTTCGCACTGGTCAGCCTGCGCGACTCGCGCCGCGAAGGGGCGCTCGACCACTCGTACCAGGTGCGCCTGCACGAACACGGTGCGCACCGTGCGCTCGTCACCGACGTGCAGGCGATCCCGGGTGCGGCCGACGTGACGCTGCTCGTGCAGAACGAGCGCGAGGAGATCTGATGGTCGATTGGACCCCGAGCCGCAGGCGACCTGGCCTCGTGCGCCGCGGATTCGCCGCCCTGCGCCGCACGACGTCGGGCGTCGTCTGGCTCGCGGCGATCGCGGCCCTCGTGTGGCTCGCCGGAGTCTCGCCGTCCGCCGCCGGCATGACGGGCATCGTCGACGCCGCGCAGAGCTCGGTCACGGCACCCGTCTCGGGACGCGTCGCGGCGATCCTCGTCGCGCTGCACCAGGAGGTCGAGCAAGGGCAGGTCATCGCACGCCTCGACGACAGCGACGTGCGACTGCGACTCACGCAGGCGACCTACGAGCTCGAACGGCTGCGCGCCGACCTCGTGCGCGAAGCCGCTGACCGCGAGCAGCAGTCCGTCGCCGTCGTCGCCGAGCACGGCCTCGACGCCGGAGTCGAGCAGCGGCGCCTCGTCAGCGCAGTCGAGGCGGCACAGCTCGCCGCATTGTCGACGCGCACGCAGCTCGAGGAGGCGCGTGTTCGAGTGCAGGGTGCGGCCGTCGAGGCGGAGCGGCTCGAGCCGCTCGTGCAGCAGGGCATGGTCGCGGAACCCGACCTCGTGCACATGCGCACCGAGCGCGACGCGCTGCAGAAGCGCATCAGCGAGCTCGAGACACTGCACCGCGAGCACCTGGCCCACATCGAGCTCGCGACGCAGCGCCTGCGCGAGTTCAAGCCGGCCGGCCCCGCGGTGCTGTCCGTCGATACCGCGCTGGAACCGATGCGGTGGCGCCTGAAGC
This sequence comes from Planctomycetota bacterium, assembly GCA_036376355.1. Lineage (GTDB taxonomy): Bacteria > Planctomycetota > UBA1135 > UBA1135 > UBA2386 > DASVAL01. The sequence continues at coordinate 6,786 of DASVAL010000035.1, read as the reverse complement.
AGCAGCAGGCCGCGCTCGAACGCATCGCCGAGGACACGAAGCTGCTGACGCTGCAGGCGCCGATCCGCGGGCGCATCGCGCGCATCTCGGTCGAAGCCGGCGAGTGGGCCGCCGCGGGGCGTTCGCTCGTCGCGATCGTCGACGCGACGCCGCGGCGCATCCTCGCGTACGTGCCCGACGCGGTGCGCGGCCAGATCGGTGCTTCGGCGAAGGTCCGCGTGACGAGGGCGGACGCCTCGGAGCTCGGCACGGCCGCGGTCGAGACGATCTCACCGTCGGTCGTGCGCGTGCCCGAGCGGCTGTGGCGCGATCCGCGGCAGGAGGAGTGGGCGTACGAGCTCGTCGTCGCGGCCACGGGAATGGAACGGCCCGGCGAGCGCGTGCAGTTGTCGCTGCTGCGGTGAACGCAGGTCCGTCTCGATCCTGAACTGCGCCGCGTGGCTGCGGCCGCGCCTGAGCCAAGGGTGTTTCGCGGCCCGTTCGCGCGCCTCCGCACGCAGGGCGGGCCGGGCGACTGCTCAAGTGCACTGCGGGGACCGATAGCCTGCGGGCCACGTGCCGACCCGTACCGGGTCGCTGGCTACGAGGAAACGACCATGACCTGGGGCAAGAAGAGAGAAACGGCAACCGCGGAGCAGTCCGTCGACCTGGAGGGCCTCGAAGCACCCTTCGAGACTGCGAACGAGACTCCGGTCGAGACACCTACCCACTGGCCCGAAGCCGACACGACGGCCGGCGTCCCGGGCACGATCGGCGCGACGTTGTTCCTGCAGGGGGACCTGACGGGCGACGAGGACGTCACGATCGACGGCAAGGTCGAAGGACGCATCGAAGTGCGCGGCCATACCGTGACGATCGGCCCGAACGCGAACATCAAGGCCGCGATCCAGGCGCGGTGTGTGGTCATCCAGGGACGCGTCGTCGGCGACATCACGGCCGACGAGAAGGTCGAGATCGCCGCGACGGGCTCGCTGATCGGCGACATCCGCGCGAACCGCGTCGTGCTCGCCGAGTCCGCGCGCTTCCGCGGCAGGATCGACATGGGCTGGGAAGAACACGACCGCGAGGCCCAAGCGCAGGACGCCGAAACGCCGACGACGAAGGAAGACACCGCGCGCCCGACGACTCGCGACGCCGTGCTCGGAGCGCTGGATTGGGACAAGGCCCCCACGAAGCGTTCGCCGGCCGCAACCCCGAAGGGCATGTGAGCTCTGCTCTGGCGCGCCGCACCAGGCGGGCCGCGCCGCGCAGCCGCATCACGAGAACCCGACCTTCTCCTCGCCTGCGATGCGCTTCTGCAGCGCCCTGTCCGCGCCTCCGCCTCCGGCGCCGGTGCCGGCGCCCGCACCGACCGTAGCACCTTCCTGGAAGCTGTCGACTTCGTGCAGCGACACCGCGATGCGCGAGCTGACGCCGCGCCGCTGCATCGTGATCCCGTAGAGCACCTGGCACTCGGCCATCGTGCGCTTGTGGTGCGTGACGATGCAGAACTGCGTCTGCGCCGTGAAGTCGCGCAGCACGCGCAGGAAGCGCTCGACGTTCGTCTCGTCGAGCGCTGCGTCGACTTCGTCGAGGATGCAGAACGGGCTCGGCCGCACCTTGAACAGCGCGAACAGGATCGCGACCGCCGTCAGCGAGCGTTCGCCGCCCGAGAGCAGGTTGATCGACTGCAGCTGCTTGCCGGGTGGCTGCGCGACGATCTCGATGCCGGCTTCGAGCAGCTCCTCCATGTTCGAGAGGAACATGTCGGCTTTGCCGCCCTGGAACAGCTTCCGGAAGATCTCCTGGAAGTTCTTTCGCGCCTCGTGAAACGTCTGCTCGAAGAGCAGCTTCGACTCGACCTCGAGCTTGCGCAGCGTCTCCATCAGCGAGCGCCGCGCTTCCTTGAGATCGACGACCTCCTGCTCGAGCGTCGAGAACTGGCCCTCTTCGGCGTCGAGCTCCTTGACCGCGTCGACGTTCACGGCGCCGAGGCGGTCCTTCTGGCTCTGCAGGACCTGGACCTCCTTGCGCGTCTCGGGGATGTCGAACGACGGCTGTTCCCAGAGCCGCTGCAGGCCGTACCAGGCAGCGACGGTCGCGGGCGGCAACGGCGGTCCCTGCAGCTGCTCGACGAGGCCGAACGGCGCTTTCGGACCGTGGTGCCTGCTCTGGTCCTCGAGCCCGAGGCCGTCGATCTCGCCGAGGCAGCGGCGCAGCTCGATGCCGGTGTCCTCGCGCAGGCGGTCCTCGAGGCGCGCGAAGCGGTGCTCGATGTCCGCCGCGCCGAGGCGCGTCTCGGTCAGCGCTTCGGAAGCACTCGCGCGGCGGCCCTCCCACTCCTGCAGCTCCTGCTGCACGCGGCTGCGCAACTGGCGCGCCTCGTCGCCAGCCGCCTGCCGCTGCTGCTTCTGCGCTTCGAGCTCGACGAGCTGCTGCTCGAGCGTCGTCGCGAGCTCGCCGAGCCGCTGCTGCTCCGCTTCGGCCTGCACGCGGTCGTTCTCGGCGTCGTGTTGGCGGTCCGACAGCTCGACCAGCGCACGCTCGAAGTCGCTGAGCGCACGCTCGTGCATGCGGATCGCGCGGAACAGGCCCTCGCGCGCTTCGCCCGCCTGCACCTGCTGGATGCGCAGCTCCTGCTCGGATCGCTGCTGCGCCTGCACGGCCGCCTCGGCGGTCTCGATGCGCTGGCTCAGGAACTGCTCGTCGGCGCCGGCCTTGGCCTCGCTGCGCGAGAGCAGGAACTGGTCGAACAGCGAAGCACCGAGGCGCGCGAGCGCGCCGCTGCTGGCCAGCGAGAGGTCGGAGCCCTCGTGCGCGAGCTCGCCGAGCTCACGTTCGACGTCCTGCGCGCGCGCGGCGAGCCGCGCCTCCTGCGCTGCGGCCGCGGCAATCGACCTGGCCACGTTCTGCCGCGCCTCGCCGATCGCCTTGCACTCGCGCTTCAGCCGATCGACGCGGCCCGTCGCCTCCTCCTTGCCGGCCTGCAGCGCCTGCAGCTGCTGCTGCACACGGGCGGCCTTCGCGGCGAGATCGTGGATCTGCGAACGACGTACGACGAGACCCGCGTGCCCTTCGGCCGAGGCGCCACCCTCTAGGCGCGGCCCGCAGACGAGCGTGCCGTCGGGCGTCACGAAGCAGAGGTCGGCGCGGCTCGCATCGGCGACGTCGAAGTCGGCGACGACGACGCCGCGCAGCAGCCAGCCGAGCAGACGCTCGCTGCCGCTGCCCGCGGCGATGTGGCGCACGAGGTCCGCGAGGTAGCTCGCACCCGGCGGCGCCGGCCAGAGCCCACATCCGCACGGAACCGCTTCGCCGAACTGCTCCTCGACGAGCAGCAGCACGCGCCCGAGCCGCTTCTCGGCGAGCTCGCGCACGATCGCGGCGGCGTTCTCGCGCGTGTCGACGACGAGCGCCTGCACGAACGGACCGAGTGCGGCTTCGAGCGCCTGCCCGTGCTCGACCGGCACGTCGATCAGGTCGAGCAGGCGGCCGCGCAGCCCCCTGGGCTTCTGTTCGAGCACGTGGCGCGGCCCCTGGTCGAAGCCCTCCATGTGGGCCTCCATCGCGAGCAGCGCCTGGCTGTGCCCTTCGAGCTGCGTCACCTCGCCGCGCAGCTTCGACTCCTGCTCGGCGACGGCCGCCGCGGCGGCATCGGCCCCTTCGAGGTCGGCAAGCGCCTGGCGCTCGCGCTCTTCGAGGATCCGCTCGCGCGTGCCCTGGTCCGCGACCTCGGCGCGCCACTTGCCGCCCTCCTCGCCGATGCGCGCGACCTCGGCCTGCAGCACGGTCTGCCGCTCCGCGAGCCGCTGCTCGCGCGCACGCGCCGCCGCGATCTTCGCGGTCGCATCGGCTGCCGTGTTGCGCGCGCGCGTGCGGCGATGCAACAGCTCGAGCTGGTGCTCGCGCATCCGTTCGCGCTGCTCGGCGAGCAGACGCTTCGCCTGCACGGCCGCCTGCGCGGCCTGGCGCTGGCTCTCGAGCAGCCGGTGCAGCTCGATCAGCTCGGCCTCCTTCTGCACCAGCTCCTCGCGCGCCGTCTCGAGCACCGCCGTGCGTTCGCCGCGTTCGAGCTCGAGCCCCGTCGCGCGCTGCCGGCCGCGTTCGAGCTCGGCCAGCAGATCCGCGGCGCGCTGGCGCTGCGTTTCGGCGCGTTCGCGGTGTGTGGTCAGATCGCTGCGGCATTCACGCAGCTCGTCCTGCACCTGCTCGAGTGCTCGAGTGCAGGCGGCGATCGCTTCGTCGGCCGCGGCGACGCGTTCCTGGGCGCCCGCGCGACCCTGCTCGGCCGTCGCGAGCCCTTCCTGCAGCTCCTGCAGGCGCGCCTCCTTGTCGGCGAGCTCGCGCCGCAGTATCGCTCCATCGACGACCGCGAGCGCGGACCGCAGGTCGCGCAGGCTCGCCTGCAGCTCGTGGAAACGGCGCGCCTTGCCGGCCTGGATGCGCAGGCTGCGGATGCGGCGCGATCGCTCCTCGAGCAGGTCCGTGATGCGCGCGAGGTTCTGGTCCGTGCGTTCGAGCTTGCGCAGCGCCTCCTTCTTCTGCAGCTTGAAGCGCGCGACGCCGGCCGCTTCCTCGAAGATCGCGCGGCGCGCCTCGGGGTTGGCCGACAACACGGCGTCGATGCGGCCCTGCTCCATGACCGAGTAGCCGCCCGTGCCGAGCCCCGTGTCGAGCAGCACGTCGCGCACGTCCTTGAGCCGCACTTCCTGGCCGTTCAGCAGGTAGCTCGATTCCTTGTCGAGCGTGAGCCGGCGCGAGATGTCGATCTCGTTGCGCCCTTCGAGGCGCCCTTCCGGATCCTCGAACGTGATCGTGACCTCGGCGAGGCCCATCGCCTCGCGGCCCTCGGCCCCCTTGAAGATGACGTCCGTCATCTCGGAGCCGCGCAGGCTCTTGGCGCGCTGGTCGCCGAGAACCCACTTGATCGCGTCGACGACGTTCGACTTGCCGCAGCCGTTCGGCCCGATGATGCCGGTGAGGCGCGTGTCGAACTCGAACTCGGTGCGATCCGCGAACGACTTGAAGCCGCGGGCGACCAGGCGCTTGAGCCTCATGCGGTCACTCCAGCCCGGTGCGGCGCTGGCGCCACACGTCGTCGCCGGCCGCCGCCTTCACCGGTGCTCCGAACTCCGCGACGCGCCCGCACGCGGCCATCGAACGGCGCCGCCGCGTGCGCTCGGCCGCGACCGCCCCGTAGGCCACGGCCGCCGCCGGTTGCCCGGTCACGACGAGCAGGTGCTGCACGGCGTCCGAGAGCTCGCTCGTCGTCAACACGACGGGCTCCTCGCCGGCCGCGTCGGCCCGCTTCTGCCGCAGCGCCTGCAGCGTGACGTTGGCGAGCTCGATCGCACGCCAATCCTCGTCGACGCCGACGCTGTGCAGCGCCAGGTGGATCGATCGGGCCAGTTTCGTGGCCCGCAAGAACTCCCTGCGCCCATCGCGCTTAAGGACCAGATGTTCCGTCCGCCGCTTCATGACCGTCCTCCCGCCGTTTCTCGAGCATGGGCTTCAACTCGTCGAGGAACTGCGTGACGTCCTTGAACTCGCGGTAGACCGACGCGAAGCGGACGTACGCCACCTGATCGAGCTGACGCAGCTCCTGCATGATGAGGTTGCCGATCACCTTGCTCGGCACCTCCTTGTCGAAGGCCTCCATGCATTGCCGTTCGATGCGGTCGGCGATCACCTCGAGCTGGTCGAGGGGAACCGGCCGCTTCTCGCACGCGCGCAACATGCCGCCGAGCACCTTCTGTCGGTCGAACACCACGCGCTCTCCGTTCTTCTTGACGACGCGCAACGGTGCCGTCTCGACGCGCTCGTAGGTCGTGTAGCGCCGACCACAGTCGGCACAGACACGGCGACGACGGATCGCAAACCCGTCGGCGCTCGCGCGCGAATCGATGACGCGGTCGTTGTCGGTCTTGCAGTACGGACAGCGCATGGCAGCTCGCCCCTCGCTTGCCACGTGACCAGCGAGGCAGGGACTCGGCAGACCAGAACCGGCTGACCCCGGTTCAGGACCTTGCAGACGCGGCGGACCTTACTTGCCCAACCCGTTGTGTGTCAAAGGATCAGAAGCCACCAAGCTGTTGAATTGTGGCTCAGCGCTTGCACGGCGCCCTGCGCCGCGCAAGCGCTGAAGGATGCTGCGAGCTCAGGCAGTGTAGCGGTCCGCGAACACGGTGCCGCGGCGGCGCCAGAGTCTGTTCAGCGCCATCGCGATGCGGATCGCGAGGCCTTGCAGGCCTCGCGAGAGCGCCGCGCGGTCACTCGCTTCGACGAGAAGGTGCAGGTGGTCGTTGAGCACGGCGTAGTGGCAGAGGCGGAAGACACCGCTGCTGGTTGCACGGGCGCAGCCCGTGCAACCAGCAGCGAACGCGGCGCGCAGTGCCGCATACTCGCCTTTGTGGCGCAGGCGCGGAAGGCCTCGCAGCAGCTTCAAGGTCACGTGCGCCGGGAAACGCGCCGCGAGCTGAGTTCGAGGCGCGTGGCTCACGCCTGCCCTCTCGCCCTTCGGTTTGCGACCCGCGCCGGCGCGGCGACCGCCGCGCTGGCGGCGGAACGGCAACACGCCTTGCTGCGGTTGCATGGTCTTCGTGCGGCGAGTCGGAGCCATTGTGGAGTCTTCAGAAGTGGAACTGCCAGTAGTGGATTCCGCAGGCGTTGATTCAGATGGGATGAGAGGGCCGGTCCCGCAGAAGTCTCCCGAGAATGGGAGCTCCAATAACAAGAACAGGACCGACCCATGACGCACTCTACCTCCACGTTCCCCACCATGACGATCGGCCTCGACGTCGGCGACAA
>DASVAL010000125.1:0-5998 GCA_036376355.1 Planctomycetota bacterium | reverse complement strand
CGCGACGACAGCGACAGCAGGAGCTCGAGGTCCTTCGCTTCGCCCTGTCCAGCTTCGATCCTGGCGAGTATCCGGTGCAGCCACGGCACACCTTCGCGGCACGGTGTGCACTTGCCGCACGACTCGTGGCGGAAGAACTCGAGCATGCGCGTCGCGGCGCGCACGATGTCGACGTCCGCGGGGATCACGATCAGCGACGCGGAGCCGAGCATCGAGCCCGCGGCCTGCACGCTCTCGTAGTCGAGCTTCGCATCGAGCTTGTCGGCCGGCACGATCGGCGCCGAGATGCCGGCCGGCAGCACGCCCTTGATCTTCCTGCCCGACGCCGTGCCGCCGCCGAAGCGATCGATCAGCTCGCGGAACGACACGCTGCCGAGCGGCAGCTCGTAGTTGCCGGGCCGCTTCACGTCGCCGGCGAGGCAGTAGATCTTCGGGCCCGCGCTCTTCGGGTTCGGGCCGAGCGCTTTGAACCACTCGGCGCCGTGCTTCACGATGTGCGGCACGTTGACGATCGTCTCGACGTTGTTGACGACCGTCGGGCGGCCGTAGAGGCCCGCAACCGCCGGGAACGGCGGTCGCGAGCGCGGCATGGGCCGGCGGCCCTCGAGCGACTCGAGCAGCGCGGTCTCCTCCCCGCAGATGTACGCGCCGGCGCCGAGGAACACGTGGATCTCGAGGTCGAACTTCGAGCCGCAGACGGCCTTGCCGAGCAGGCCCGCTGCCTTCGCTTCGGCGACCGCCGCGCGCATGCGTTCACCGGCTTCGACGTACTCGCCGCGCAGGTACAGGAACGCCTCGTTGCAGCCGATCGCGTAGCTCGCGATCGCCATGCCCTCGATCAGCATGTGCGACTCGACTTCCATCAGCTCGCGATCCTTGAACGTGCCGGGCTCCGACTCGTCGGCGTTGACGACCAGGTGCTTCGGCCCCGGCACCTTCGGCACGAAGCCCCACTTCATGCCGGCCGAGAACGCCGCGCCGCCGCGGCCGCGCAGGTTCGACTGCTTGACGAGGTCCGTGACCTCGTCGGGCTTCATCGCCGACAGCGCCTTCTGCAGCGCTGCGTAGCCGCCCGCGGCGCGGTACTCGGCGAGCGGCACCTGCGTGCTGCGCGGCTGGCGCGGCAGCAGGATCGGCTCGTACGCGGACGCGGCCTTGGCCGGCTTGGACGTCTGCGGATGGCAGTCGTGGTTGCGCGTGCCCGGCGTCTTCGGCACCTCGCCCTTCTTCAGTGCTGCGACGAGCGCATCGACGTCCGCGTCGGTCTTCACGTTCTCGACGTAGCCGTCGCCGATGCGGCACATCGGTGCCCGGTGGCAGGCGCCCATGCACTCGACGGTGCGTTCGAGCGTGACGTTGCCGTCGGCCGTGGTCTCGCCGTGCGCGATGCCGAGCTTCTGCTCGAGCTGTGCGAGCAGCCGGTCGCCGCCCATGTAGCCGCACGGCAGCTGCGTGCAGACCTGCACGAGCCTCCGGCCGTGGGGCTCGGTGTGCAGCATCGAGTAGAACGTCGTGAGCTCCTGCGCCTGGCTCGGCGAGACGCCGATCAGCTCGGCGACCTCCGCGACGATCGCGGGCGGCAGGAAGCCGGCTTCCTGTTGCGCGAGCTTCAGCGCGGGCAGCAGCGCCGTGCGCGGGTGCGGGTACTTCGCGCGCTCGGCGAGGATCGCCTGTCTGCACGACGCCGACAGCGCGCGCACCTGCACGGTGGACTGCGGTGGTGCCTGGACCTTCGGCGCGGTCATCGATCGACCTCCCCGAGCACGGGGTCGACGGTCGAGATGATCGCGATCAGGTCGGCGATCAGCATGCCCTTCGCCATCGCGGGCAGCGCCTGCAGGTTCGCGAACGACGGCGCGCGCTCGTGGATCCGCACGGGCCTGCCGGTGCCGTCGCTGACGACGTAGAAGCCGAGCTCGCCGCGCGGCGACTCGACGGGCACGTACGCCTCGCCTGCCGGCGGCCGCAGGCCTTCCGTGTAGTGCTTGAAGTGGTGGATCAGCGCCTCCATCGACTGCTGGAACTCCTCGCGCAGCGGCGGCATGACCTTGCGATCCGGCGTTCGCACGGGCCCGCCCGGCATGCGCGCGAGGGCCTGCTGGCAGAGGTCGATGCTCTCGCGCAGCTCCGCCATGCGCACTTCGTAGCGTGCGTAGCAGTCGCCGGCCGTCGCCGTCGGCACGCGGAACTCGAACTGCTCGTAGCCGCAGTACGGGTGCGCCTTGCGCAGGTCGTGCGCGATGCCGCTCGCGCGCAGCAATGGGCCGCTGACGCCGGCGGCGATCGCGTCGCCGGCGCTCAGCTTGCCGACGCCGATCGTGCGCTCGCGGAACAGCGGGTTCCTGGTCAGCAGCGCCTCGTACTCGTCGACATACTTCGGCAGCGCGTCGAGCACCTGCTTGCAGCGCTGCATCCAGCCGTCCGGGAGGTCGGCCGCGAGGCCGCCCGGCCGGATGAACGACGTCATCATCCGCGCACCCGACATCTCCTCGAACAGGTCGAGCAGCAGCTCGCGCTCGCGGAACGTGTAGAGGAACACCGACAAGGCCCCGAGATCGAGCGCGTTCGTGCCGACCCAGACGAGGTGGCTGTTGATGCGCGTCAGCTCCGCGAGCAGCAGGCGCGCGATGACGGCGCGTTCGGGGATCACGCAGTCGAACAGCTTCTCGACCGCGAGCGCGAACGCGAGGTTGTTGCCGAGCGGGTTCAGGTAGTCGAGGCGATCGGTCATCGCGATCGCGTGCAGCCAGCTCCGCGCGGCCATCGACTTCTCGATGCCGGTGTGCAGGTAGCCGATGATCGGCCGGCACGAGACGATGGTCTCGCCGTCGAGCTCGAGTTCGAGGCGCAGCACGCCGTGCGTCGACGGATGCTGCGGGCCGAGGTTGATGCGCAGCAGCTCGCGGCGCGCCTCGGGCTGCGACGTGTCGGGCGCCTCTACCATTGCGAGTCGACCTCGCGCGTCACGGTGAAGTCGATCGGCTCGTCGCCGAGCGGGTGGTCGGCGCGCAGCGGATGCGAGGGGTAGTCGTCCGGCAGCAGGATGCGCGTCAGGTCCGGGTGGCCGTCGAAGTGCACGCCGAACAGGTCGAACGCCTCGCGCTCGTACCAGTTCGCTGCCGCGAACAGCGAGGTCACGCTCGCGAGCGGGCCTGGCGTGCGTGTGCGCAGCCGCAGCCAGCCCCTCGCCGCGAACGAGTACAGCGTCAGCAGAACCTGGAAGCGCGCCGGATCGCTCGGCTCGTCGACGACCGTCAGGTCGAGGAACCGCGCGTAGCCGGCGTTCGCGGCGGCGTTCGCGAGCTCGAGCCAGCGCTCGGCCGGCACGCGCACGCTCGGCATGCCGTCGCGCGTCGCGACGGACTCGGCGCCCATCACCTGCTGCCACCACACACCGGTCATCGCCGGTGCCCCTTGCCGATCCGTTCCTGCAGCTTCAGGATGCCGTCGATCAGCGCTTCGGGCCGCGGCGGGCAGCCCGGGATGTACATGTCGACCGGTACGATGCGGTCGACACCCTGCACGATCGCGTAGTTGTTGAAGATGCCGCCGCACGCCGCGCAATCGCCCATCGCGATGACCCACTTCGGCTCCGGCATCTGGTCGTAGATCTCGCGCACGACGGGCGCCATCTTCAGCGCCACGCGGCCCGACACGATCATCAGGTCAGCCTGGCGCGGGCTCGCGCGGAACAGCTCGCTGCCGAAGCGCGCGAGGTCGAAGCGGCCCGCGGCCGTCGCCATCATCTCGATCGCGCAACACGCGAGGCCGAACGTCGCCGGCCACAGCGAGTTCTCGCGGCTCCAGTCCTGCACGCGCGACAGCAGCCAGCCCGCAGCACCGTCCTTGACGCCGCCGTGCGAGCCCGCCTGGTTGCCGCCGTGCGTCATCGCCATTCGAGGGCGCGCCGCGAACGCGCGTAGAAGTAGCCCGCCAGCAGCAGCACGAGGAAGCCGCCCATGATCAGAAGCCCGCGCACGCCCAGCTCACGCAGTGCGACGGCCCACGGGTAGAAGAACAGCGCCTCGACGTCGAAGACGAGGAACAGCATGCCGACCAGCGCAAAGCGCACCGGCAGCCGGATCGACTGCGCGAGCGGCTCGGACACACCGCATTCGTACGGCCGCGACTTGGCGTCGCTCGGCGCGCGCGGGGCCAGGCGCCCGGCCAACAGCGTGATCACGACCGGGATCGCGACGGCAAGGGCCAGGTGCACGGAGAGCGCGTCGTGTTCGCTCGGGCTGCTGCACATGGAGGGGGCAAAGTACGTAGAGACAGCCGGCGGCGCTCGCAACGGTTGCGTGGGTTTTTTCGCGCGGCTTGCGCGGGGCCGGGCGACGCGGCGCCGTGGTTGACTTTGCGCGGAAGTTGGCGAAGGCGGATCGCGACCGACCGCTCGCCGCCATGCGCGACGAGCGAAGGGTCAGCGCAGTGCTCGATCCGCGTTCACTGCAGCCCGTGGGCGAGGATCTCGAGCGCGATCTGCTTGCTGTCGAAGAAGCGCTCGGCGATGAACCGGGCCTTGCGGCAGTGTTTCCGGTAGTCCTCGTTGATCGCGGCGAAGGCCTCGGCTGCCTGTGCCGCGGTCGAGACGCGGAACAGGCCGCCGTCGTCCGGCAGGAACGAGCTCGGGCCCGTGTCCTGCACGACCGCGGGCTTGCCGCTCGCGAGGTAGCAGAGCGTGCGATCGCTGATCCACGCGTTCTGGAACTTCATGCACGACCGCTTCGCGCAGCTGAACTCGCCGCGCGAGCCCTGGATGTAGGCCTGGTACTGCTCGGGTGTGCCGGCCACCTCGGGCGAGTTGCGGATGCGCCAGCCGAGCCGCTCGAGGGCGGACCGCTCCTGCGCGTCCTTCTCGGTCTTCAGGTAGAGCGCCAGCTCGACCGGTTGGCGCGTGAGGCGCGGCAGCATCGCGAACTCGAGGAACGAACTCCGCTTCGTGTTCTCGTACGAGTCGTCGTCGTCGACGATCCAGTCCTTCGAGTCCCAGAGCGAGATCGTCGTGAACGCCTCGGCCTCCGGCTGGTAGCTGAACGGCCAGCTCTCGAGCGACACGGGCGGGCGGATGCGCAACCACTCGATGCCGCAGTCCGGGATCCGCGAGCCGGGCCGGCCGACCGTGTCGCCGGTCGTGAAGTAGAGGTCGTGTCGCGGCACCGAGAGCTGGCCGCGGCTGATCCAGAACTGCAGCAGGCCCGGATCGATGTCGACGAGCGCCGTGCGGCGGAAGCGCGCGAGCAGCGCGGGCGCGATCGCATAGTGGAAGCTCAGCAGCAGGTCCGCGCCCGCGAAGATCGCCTCGACGTCGGCGCGCTCGCGGCCGACGTAGCGCTGCGGCAGCTCCGCGTTCGGCGTGCCGTCGGTCGGATAGACGATCAGCCTTTCGCCGAGCCCGAAGCGCTCGAGCTTGCTGCGGAAGAGCTCGACGCGGGCCAGGTCGGCGGCCTCGTCGCCGCTCGGCTGGAACGCTTCGAGCCACCAGACCTCGCAGCCGACGCGCCGCATGCCGAGCGCGTACTGCAGGTAGACCCAGAAGTGCCCACCCCCCTCGGGGAAGTTCACGACGTTGTACGGCGAGATCACGACGGTCGGCATCGTTCGGTCCTCAGGGGCGCTCCTCGAGCAGGCGGCCCAGGTCGTGGTAGCTCGCGAGCCGGATGCCGTTCGCGGCCAGCACGCCCCGCAGCGACGGATCACACAGCGTGCGAACCTCGGCCTCGCGTTCGACCGAGTAGCCGGTCGTGTACTCGGGGTCCACGTGACCGGGGTGGCACGAGAGCTCGGTGATCCCGTCGCCGATCTCGGTCGCGAGCATGCGCGTCAGGTTGTCGACGCCGATCTGCTCGAAGTGCGAGCGGCCGCCCCATTGCCCGTAGAACTTCGAGAAGTAGCGGACCGGCGAGTGCTCACGCAGCGGCAGGCCGTGGTCGCGCGCGAACGCGAGGAAGACCGGCAGCAGCACGGCTTCGCGGTGCACGTTGTGGTGCGCGTCGAG
>DASVAL010000032.1:0-176376 GCA_036376355.1 Planctomycetota bacterium | reverse complement strand
TCGTGCTGGCCAGCGGCTTCTCGCCGGCGCACGCGCTGCTCGACCCGTTCGCCGGCTCGGGCACGATCGCGATCGAGGCGGCCGGGCTCGCGCTCGGCCTGCCGCCGGGCCGCCTGCGTCCCCCGGCGCTGCACCATCTCGCACTGTTCGATGCCGGCACGTGGCGCGAGGTCACGCAGGCCCCGGCACCGCAGCGGCCAGCAGCAACGCAGACCTCGGCGCCGATCGCCGCGAGCGACCGCGATGCCGGCGCCGTCGAGGCCGCTCGCCACAACGCTGAACGCGCCGGCGTCGCCGAGCGCATCGTGTTCGGAAACCACGCCGTCACCGCGCATCCGTGGCTCGCCGGACCCGGCGCGGCGCCACCGCGGGGCGTGCTCGTGACGAACCCGCCGTTCGGCGTACGCGTGCCGCGCGCAAACAACCTGCAGTCGCTGTACCAGACGATCGGCCACCGCGCAGCGCGCCTCGGCGCCGGCTGGCGCATCGCGATTCTCGCGCACGACGTGCGCATGGCGCGCCGCACCGGCCTGCCGCTGCACGCCGCGTTCACGACGAAGCACGGCGGGCTCACGGTCACGGCGCTCGTCGGCGACGCCGCGACCGTGACCTCTGCGACATCCCCATGAGCGATCGACATCACGTGCTCGTGTTGACCGGTGCCGGCATCAGCGCCGACTCCGGCGTGCGCACGTTCCGCGACGCCGGTGGTCTCTGGGAGGGCCATCGCGTCGAGGACGTCGCGACGCCCGAGGGTTGGGCGCGCAATCCGGCGCTCGTGTGGCGCTTCTACCAGGAACGGCGCGCGCAGATGCACACCGTCGAACCGAACCAGGCACACCGGGCGCTCGCCGCGTTCGCGCGCACACTGCAGGCCGCGGGTCACGCGTTCACGCTCGTGACGCAGAACGTCGACGACCTGCACGACCGCGCCGGCAGCGAGGTGCTGCACATGCACGGCGAGCTGCTGCGCCTGCGCTGCGAGCACTGCGACGCCGTCGTCGTCGATCGCGACCACGTCGATCCGGTCCGCTTCGTGCCGTGCAAGGAGTGTGGCGCCCCGCGCGTGCGGCCTCACATCGTCTGGTTCGGCGAGGTTCCGTTCCATCTGCGCGAGATCGAAGCAGCGCTCGCGAGCTGCACGCACTTCCTCGCGATCGGCACGAGCGGCAAGGTCTGGCCCGCGGCCGGCATGCTGCAGCAGGCGCGCACCACCGGCGCCGTCACCTGGGTGCAGTCGCTCGATGCACCCGACAACCTCGACCGCCGCGATCGTTACCGCCAGGGCAGGGCCGCCGCGGTCGTGCCGGCGATGCTCGCCGAGCTCGCGCGCGAGATCGGAATGTGACGCGGCACACCGGGGACGCTTCGATGCTGCCGGCGGGCCCGGACCGACTCCCGATCCGGAACGGCGCCCATCATCGCCGGTCCAGTCCGCGACGCGCCGCAGCCGATCAGAGCCGCCATGCTGAAGGTCGCGATCGCGGTGGTCACTGCCCTCGTCCTCGGCTCGGTGGCGTTCGTCGTCCGCCACGAGCAGCAGAAGCCGCGCCGGCTGAAGGCGCCGGTGGCGGGCGAAGCCGAGGAGGTCGCGACGATCACCACCGGCGAACGCGTCGATCTCGACGCCCACGTGCCGCGCACCGGACTCACGATCGTCGAGTTCACGGCCGCTTTTTGACCCGCGTGCCACGTCGTGGGGCCGCAGTTGGCGGCCCTCGCCACGCAGCACGCGCAGGTCAAGCTACGCCGCGTCGACATCGTCAGCTGGGACTCGCCGGTCGCCGCCCAGTTCTCCATCCGCCAGCTACCGACGATCTGGCTGTACGAGGACGGCGAGCTCTACAGCAAGGACCGCACGAAAGTGACGGCGAGGTTGTCGGCGCTGAAGTAGTCGCGGCCGCGAGCGCACGTCCGTTCGTGACGGTTGCTGCGGAGAAGATGACGCGCGCATCGCGGTGTCGTTCGCGTGACGGCTCATCCTAGTCGAGTATGTGCAGCTCGTTGGCGAGCTCGTCGCGATCGCCCGGCGCCGCGGGGAATTGCGCGGCCAGGACCTTGCCGACGTGCTGGATCGCGGCGACGAAGCCTTGGCACGGCTGGCCGCGTTGCAGCGCTTCGATCAACATCGTGCACGCTCGCACCCACTCCGCTTCACCGATCTTCTGCGCCACGGCGCGATCGGCACAGACGCAGACCTGTCGCTCGAACAGCGACACGTAGATCACCACACCGGTCGCAGCAGCAGTGCTCTTGACGTGGAGCGCGTCGAACGCGTGATGCGCCGCGATCAGCACGCGCGCCCCGGCGACGCGGCGCGGCAGGAACAGCCGCTTGAGCGGCGGCGAGAGACGCGCGAGCAACACGCCGAGCCACCATCCCGCCACCAACACGCCGAGCAGCAAGGGCAGCTCCAGCGCCAGTTCGTGCTCCACGTCCCAATCGGCTGCGGGCACGAGACCCTGGCCGAGCAACCAGGTCACGGAGAACGCGAGCAGTGCCGTCGCGAGCCCGACGAGGTCCTCGGCGCGTTCGTAGGTGTCGCTCGTCGAGGCGACGACCGGCACGATCTCGCCCGTCGTCGTGCGTTCGGCCGCCCGCACGGCATCGGCGATCGCGATGCGGTCCGCGTCCGAGAACAGGCGCGCAGCTACCACGATCCCGAAGCGCCTCCACCGCCCGAGAAGCCGCCGCCGAACGAGCCTCCGCCCGAGCCGCCGCCGCCCGAAGAACCGCCACCGCCGAAGAAACCACCACGGCTCGACCCCGACGAGCGACCGCGCATCGCATCGAAGATCATGCCGCCGATCGCGCCGCCGATCAGGCCACCGCCGAAGCCGGAGCCGAATCGACCGCGGTTCCCGTGCCAGCGCGGCCCGCCGCCACCCCACGAAGACACGCCACCACCGCGGCCGAGCATGCGCACGAGCATCACGAGCAGGAACGCACCACCGGCGAGCACCGGTAGGGACCACAGGCTGCACGACCCGGTGCCGATGCTCTCCCGCGGCTCCGACATGGCTTCGCGTGGCAGCGGCGGACGCGGCGCTGCCGGTGCCGGCGTTCCACCGGAACCGCCAGCCGCCGGAATGGCACCGAGCTCGAGCGCGATCGCTTGCAGCCCCTTCACGCCGTCGAGGATGCCGCCGGCGAAGTCGCCTTGCTTGAACCGCGGGACGATCCGGTCGCGCATCACACGCTGCGCAGCGTCGTCCTTGCGGCGCGTCCAGCCCCCGCCGAGCTCGATGCGCGCCTTGCGGTCGCCGGGCGACACGAGCAGCAGCATGCCGTAGTTCCACTCCTCCCAGCCGATGCCCCACTCGGCCATCAGGTTCATCGCGTAGCGCTCGATCGGCCACGACCCAGCACCGTAGGTCGCCTGCGAGGTGATGGTGACCACGACGATCGGGACCTGCTTCTGCGTCAGCGTCTCGTCACACAACGCGCGGATCTCGGTCTTCACGTTTGCCGGCAACAGGTTCGCTTCGTCGAGGACGAACTCACGCGCAGCGGGTCGCGCCGGATAGCGGACGTCACCTTGCGGCGCCGCGACGACGAGCAATGCAGTCGATAACAACAGGGTCAGCATGGTTGCCGGGCCGGCAGCATCGGGGACCGCGACATCATGGCCGCGCGGGCCGGAGTTTGGAAAAGCCCGCACTCGGGTTTCGACTCGGTTCGCCTCGAACTCGGGCCCGGCCACCTGGTGCGTCCCCTCCCCGCGCATTCCGGAACGGCTCCGGGTATCTCTGAGCGTTCGAGCCGTCCGGCTGCACCCACGCCATGAACACCGCACGTCGCCCGCTCCCGCCCGTCCTCCTGACCGCCCTGCTCACCGGTGCGCCGCTGCTGGCCCAGGGTGCGACCGACCCCGCGACCGAAGCGAAGAGCCACGCGCGCATGGTCAAGACGCTGCGCGAGATCGCGGAGCGCGCCAAGATCGACCACCATTACCACGGCACCGGCGAGGCGGAGGCCTTCTGGGCCGAACTCACGACCCAGGGCGACAAGGCACCGTGGAAGCTGCGGCTCGACGCAGCGCTCGCGCACCTGCGGCTCGGCACGACGCGCGAGGGCATCCGCATCCTCGAGGCGGCGCACGAAGCGTTGGCCAGGAAGTCGATCGAAGGCGACGTCGGCGCCTCGAACTCGATCCGCTTCTATCTGGCCACGGCCTGGCTCCGGCTCGCGGAATCGGAGAACTGCTGCGCGCGCCACACGCCCGAGAGCTGCATCATGCCGCTGCACGGAGGTGCCCTGCACTCGCAGAAGGAAGGCTCGACGAACGCGATCCCCTACCTGGTCGAGGTCATCGAGAACACGCCGCCAGGCGACTACTGGCACCTGGGTGCACGATGGCTGCTCAACCTGGCCCACATGACTCTCGGGACCTGGCCTGCAGGCGTCGACGCGAAGTACCTGATCCCGCCCGAGGCGCTCGCGTCCAAGATCGACTTCCCGAAGTTCGAGAACGTCGCCAGCAAGGTCGGCCTCGACACGTTCAGCATGTTGGGCGGCATCATCATCGACGACTTCGACAACGACGACGACCTCGACATCATGCGTTCGTTGTTCAGCTGCGACGGGCAGCTGCGCTACTACCGCAACAACGGCGACGGCACGTTCACGGAGTGCACGGAAGCAGCGGGTCTGATCGGCATCACGAGCGGCATCAACATCTTCCAGACCGACTACGACAACGATGGCGACCTCGATGTCTACGTGCTGCGCGGCGCGTGGCTCTACGACGGAGGGCGCCACCCGAACTCACTGCTGAAGAACGTCGGCCACTGCAAGTTCGTCGACGTGACGTTCGCGGCGGGACTCGGTGAAGTCCACTACCCGTCGTCGACGTGCGGATGGGCCGACGTCGACAACGACGGCGATCTCGACCTCTATGTCGGCAACGAGACGTCGCCGAAGATCAAGGCGCCGAACCAGCTCTTCCGCAACGACGGCGACGGCACGTTCTACGACATCGCCGAGCGCGCGGGCGTGCAAAACCTCGGCTACACCAAGGGTATCGCGTTCGGCGACTACGACCGGGACGGCAAGATCGACCTCTACGTCAGCAATCTGAACGACGACAACCACCTCTACCACAATCTCGGCAACTGCAGGTTCGAGGACGTCGCAGCCAAGGTCGGCGTCCAGGCACCGCACGAGAGCTTCGGCACCTGGTTCTGGGACTACGACAACGACGGCGCGCTCGATCTCTTCGTCGCCGCCTACTGCACCGGCATCGGCGACGTCGCCGCCTTCTACCTCGGACTGCCGCGCCCCCATCCCGAGCACATGCGGCTCTACCGCGGCGATGGACACGGCGGCTTCAAGGACGTGACGGTCGAGGTGGGCCTCGGCTATCCCGCGCTGCCGATGGGCGCCAACGTGGCCGACCTCGACAACGACGGCTTCCTCGACTTCTACCTCGGGACGGGTGATCCGTACTACTACAGCCTCATGCCGAATCTCATGTGGAAGAACATGAACGGCGAGAAGTTCGTCGACGTGAGCTTCGCCGGGGGCTTCGCCCACCTGCAGAAGGGCCACGGCATGGCGTTCGCCGATCTCGACTCGGACGGCGACCTCGATGTCTACTCGATCCAGGGCGGCGCGTATCCGGGCGACGCCGGACACAGCGTGTTGTTCCAGAACCCGGGCTTCGGCAACCACTCGCTGTGTGTGCACCTCGTCGGCACGGAGAGCAATCGCAGCGCGATCGGCGCGCGCCTGCGCGCCGTCGTGCAGGACGGCGAGACGGAGCGTTCGGTGTACCGCCACGTCAACAGCGGCGGTTGCTTCGGCGCGAACCCGCTGCGCCAGGTGCTCGGGCTCGGCAAGGCCGAGAAGGTCAAGACGCTCGAGGTGCTCTGGCCGCGCACCGGCAGGACGCAGGCCGTGACCGACGTGCCCAAAGGTCGCATGATCCGCATCGTCGAGGGCAAGGACGGCTACACGACCGTGCCGCTCGCGACCACGGTGCTCGGCGGCGCTGGCAAGTAGTTGCTCCGCTCACAACCACTCCTCGCAATGGCAGCTGCACCCACGCCGCTCAGCCCGAGCCAGACCAGGTCCGTCGAGACCCTCGCCGCCTACTGGCCGGTGGCCAACGTGCTGCACGTCTACGGCGACACGGGCATGGGCAAGACGACGATCCTGCGCAGCCTGCACAACCGCTTCGGCGGCACGATGCTCGGCCTCGAGCACTTCGTCGATGCGATGCGCGAGCACCACCCTCTCGCGATCGAAGAGACCTTCCAACGCCGCGTGATGGCGGCACTCGCCTCGGCGGACACCGTGCTCGTCGACGACTTGCACGTCCTCACGAAGGTCGGCGTGTACACGAGCACCTATCCAAGGGCGGGCCTGCTCGTCGGCGTGCTGGACGTCGTGACGGCCTGGGCCGTCTCTGCCGGCAAGCACATCGTGTTCGGCAGCGACGGCGGACTGCCAGGCTCCGCCGGCCAGCGCGCGTTCTCGCACGGCGTGGGCGAGCACAGCAGCGCCGACTACGAGTTCATCGTGAGCCAGTGGCTCGGACCAGAGCGCGCGGCCGCGATCGACTTCCGCAAGGTACACCGCTTCGCGCCGAACCTGAACGGCTACCAGCTTGCCAAGACCTGCGCGTGGCTCGGCAGCGGCGGCGGGAGCCCGACGACCGAGAAGCTGATCGAGTACCTGCGTGCGCTCGGCATGAGCAGCAACGTGAACCTCGGCGAGGTCGAGCCGGTCCGCCTGCAGGATCTGAAGGGAATGGACGATCTGATCGCGAGCCTCGAGGCCAAGATCATCCTGCCGCTCGAGAACGACCAGCTCGCCACCGAGCTCGGCATCGAGCCGAAGCGCGGCGTGCTGATCGCCGGGCCACCGGGCACCGGCAAGACGACGGTCGGCCGCGCGCTCGCGCACCGCCTCAAGAGCAAGTTCTTCCTCGTCGACGGCACGATCATCTCGGGGACGCGGAACTTCTATCACGCCATCCAGCGCCTCTTCCGGGAGGCCGAGCGCAACGCGCCGTCGATCATCTTCATCGACGACAGCGACGTGATGTTCGAGAACAGCCACGAGACCGGCTTCTACCGCTACCTGCTGACGATGCTCGACGGGCTCGAGAGCGAGAAGGCCGGGCAGGTCTGCGTGATGATGACGGCGATGGACGTCGGCAACCTGCCTCCTGCGCTCGTGCGCTCGGGGCGCATCGAGCTCTGGCTGGAGACGCGGCTGCCCGATCAGGCCGCGCGCGAAGCGATCCTGCGCGGACGGCTCGCCGGCCTGCCCGCGGCGTTCGCGGGCGTCGACGCCGCGGCGATTGCCGAAGCGAGCGAGACCATGACCGGCGCCGACCTGCGCCAGCTCGTCGACGACGGCAAGCTGCTCTACGCGCACGACAAGGTGCGCGGGAGGCTGCGCGAGAACGTCACCGGGTACTTCCTCGAAGCCGTCGCCACGGTCCGCAACAACCGCGAGCGTTACGCGAAGGCCGAGCAGCAGGCGCGCGCTCGGCGCCAGAAGGGACCAGCGTGGTTCAGCGTCGAGCAGATCGCCGACGACGAGTGCGGCTGAGGCCGTTGCGCAGGGGTTGACCCGGCCAGCTGGCCCGTGGACAAAGCGGTGCTTCCACGGCCCGTCCGCCCCCACTCGCACCATGGCCAACTCCGCTTCGCTGCGTTGCGTGCTCGCCTCCGTCACGTTGTCCTCGCTGTCGTTCGCGCAGACGCTGCTCGAGCTCGTTCCCCTGCCGGCGCCGCTCGTGCCGGTGCTCGAGACTCCGACCGACGTGTGCACCGCCGACCTCGAAGGGGACGGCGACGACGACCTCGTGCTGCGCGAAGGCGGAAACGTCGTGTTCCTGCGCCGGCAAGGCGGCGTGTCGACGCGCGAGGTGCCACCGCTCGGCGTGGTCGGCAGCCAGGCACCGGTGCTCGCGAGCGATCTCGATGGCGACGGACGTGTCGACCTGGCCGTGCCCGCGTGGCCGACTCCGTTGCTCGGCGAAGTACGGATCTGGTGGGGCGATGGCACCGGCCAGTTCCCGACCACAGCGCCGGCGAATGCCGCGCTGCCGCCGCAGACCGACGCGCGACGCTTCGCGGCAGCCGACGTCGACGGCGACGGGGACGCCGACATCGTCGTCGCGTCCGTGAACCTCGCGGGCGCCGCGGGCTCGCTGCTGCTGCGCAACAACGGCAACCGCACGTTCTCGGTCGCGCCGGTCGGTCAGTTCCCGAACCTCGCGAGCGGCGTGGCGACGCCGTTCCTGGTCGACGTCGACGGCGACGGCGCGCGCGACGTGATCTTCGTGTCGCGCGATGCCCGCACGCGCCTGTACTGGAACAACAGCGGCAACTTCGCGGAAGCGACGACGGCGCAGTTCCCGCTGCTGCAACAGAGCCTGCGCGGCCTCGCGATCGCCGACTTCGACGGCGACACCGACCTCGACGTCGTGCTCGGCGGCGACAACCAGCCCGGCGTGCTGCTGCGCACGACCGCGTTGCGCACGCTGGTGCTCGATCCGGCGCCCGCGACCGATCGCTTCACGCTGGCGCTCACGACGCTCGACGAAGGCGGCGATGGCGACGTCGACGTGCGCGCATTCCGGCGCGACCACGACCATCTGCTGCGCAACGACGGCACCGGTGCGTTCGCGATCGCCGTGCGCCAGGCCGGCAACGATCCGGTCCAGGCGCTGGCACTGCTCGACATCGACGGCGACGGCGACGTCGACGCGCTGCGCATCGGCACGGCCCCGGCGCAGGGGGTCACGTTCCCGGCGGCGTACGTGACCACGTCCATCGCGTGGCGCGCGGGGGACCGCTACGAGTACGCCGGCGTCAACACGATGCCCGCATCGGCGACCGTCACCGGCATCCCGCGCGGCGACATCGACGGCGACGGATTCGGCGGCGACCTGCCGATGCACGTCGCCGAGCCGGTCGGCAGCGGCCCGGCTGCCAACACGCTGCAGTTCGCGTCGAGCGACGCGGACGGCGTGCTGCGGTATCGCTGGGGTTATCGCACGGGCGGGCTCGACAACGGCTTCTTCGTCGACGTCAGCGGCGACGACCGCGACGAGTACGTGTTCTTCGGCGAGCAGGTGCAGGTCGCGTACCTGCCGAACACGGACGGTGTGCTGGCCGAGACGACGGTCCCGCTGCCGGCGCCGACGTGGGCACCGACTCGCGCCGGCACGGGCGCCGACGTCGACGGCGACGGCGACAACGACCTCGTGCTCGTGCTGCGGGTCTCGAACTACCACCTGCTGCGCGTCTTGATCAACAATGGAGGCGGTCAGTTCGTCGACGAGACCGCGACGCGCGTCGTCGGCCCGGCCGCGCCCGGCAACTACATGAACGTGTTCGCAGCCGACCTCGACGGCGACGGCGACCGCGACGTGTGGCTCCACACCGACGACGTCGACTACGTCTTCCGCAACCAGAACGGCGTGCTGACGTTCGTGCCCGCCGCCGTGCCGATCAATGGCTGGGGCTGGACCGTTGCGACGCTCGGCGACCTCGACGGCGACGGGGACGTCGACCTGTACGCGGGACGCAACGTGATGCTGAACAACGGCAACGCGACGTTCGCCGTCCACTCGAATCGCCTCCCGAACGTGCTCGGCGCCGACATGCTCGGCGAGGCCGCGGACTTCGACGACGATGGCGACCTCGATCTCGTCGGCGGCGGCAACGTGATGCGGAACAACGGCGCCGCGTTCTTCTCGCTCGCGAACAACGTGCTGCCGCCCCCGCCGACGCCCGGCTCCACGTGGGCAGTGCGCTTCATCGACCTCGATCGCGACGGCGATCCGGACGTGCTCACCGCGCTCGACAATCGGCCGCGCGTGCTGCGCAACCGGCTCCGGCAGTTCGGGATCGACGGCCCCGCGGCGCTCGGCGGCACCGTGAACCTGGTCGCGAGCGCGGCCCAAGGGAGCGCGCCGTTGCCGCTCTTCGTCGGGTTCGTGTGCTCTCTCGCGACCGTGCCCGCGACGTTCCAGCCGGGGCTCGGCTGGCTGCAGGTCGACCCGACCGCCGCGTCGCTGATCGGGCCGTTCGCGCTGCCCCCGACCGGCGGGCAGATCCAACATCAGGTGCCGGTCCCGAACGTCCCGGCACTCGTGGGCACGCTGTTCGCCGCGCAGACGCTCGAGCTGCGCGGCACGCGCTTCCGCCTCGGCAACCTCGTCACCACGCTCCTCGGCCGCTGACCCCGCATCCGCGATGTCGCACCACATGCTTCCACGCTTCCTTCCCGCGGCGCTCGCTGCGTCGCTGATCCTCGCCGCTCCGGCGGCTCCGCAGTGTGAGCGGGACTGGGCTCCCGCGAGCGGCATTCCGGGCGCCAACGGCACGGTGCGCTGCGCCGTCGAATGGGATCCCGACGGCGCCGGGCCCCTGCCGCTGCGCCTCGTCGTCGGCGGCGAATTCACGGCGATCGGAACCGCCGCGGTGCGCGGCGTCGCGATGCGCGACGATGCGACGGGCAACTGGCTGCCGATCGGAACCGGCATCACGCCGCGCGTCGACGCGCTGGCGGTGCTCCAAAACGGCGAACTCGTCGCCGGCGGCTCGTTCACCACGATCGGCCCGACCGTCGTGAACGGCATCGCGCGCTGGAGCGGCACCGCCTGGCTCCCGCTCGCGAACGGCGTCGGCGGCTTCGTGCGCGCGCTGGCCGTGCTGCCGAACGGCGACCTGATCGCCGGCGGCTCGTTCGAGTACGCGTCCGGCGTGCTCGTGAACCACGTCGCGCGCTGGAGCGGTGGTGCGTGGAGCCCGCTGCTGGTCGGGTTCCCCGGCGTGACGCTCGAAGTCCGGTCCATGGCCGTGATGCCGAACGGCGACCTCGTCGCGGCCGGCGCGTTCTCGGCGCGCGTGAGCCTCTGGAACGGCACGTTCTGGACGCAGCTCGGATCGCTGAACAACTTCGTCAACACGGCGCACGTCACCGCGGCCGGCGAACTGGTCGTCGGCGGCGAGTTCGGCCCGTTCGGCTCCGCGGGCAACCGCGTGTCGCGGTGGAACGGCACCGCGTGGGTGCCGATCGGCGCCGGCCTCAACAGCTCGGTCTACTCGATCACGTCGCTGCCGAACGGCGACCTCGTCGCGACCGGCGCGTTCCTGCAGTCCGGCTCGACGGCGGCGCCTCGCGTCGCGCGCTGGGACGGCACCGCGTGGTCGCAGATGGGCGCCGGCTTCGACGCGAACGGCCGCATGCTGTTCGTGCGCGGCAACGGCACGTTGTGGGCAGGCGGCGAGTTCGTGCAGTGCGGCACACCGACGGCCGTCCGGCTCGCGTCCTGGAACGGCGCTTCCTGGGGCACGGACCTCGCGGGCTTCGATCGACCGGTCGACGCGCTCGCGGCGCTGCCGAACGGGGACCTGATCGCCGGCGGTGCATTCACGCGCACCGGCACGATCGCGGCGCCGAGGATCGCGCGGTTCGACGGCGCCTCGTGGCACGGGCTGGCCGCCGACCCGGGCTCGCCCGTCGTCGATCTCACCGTCGCGGCGAACGGCGACCTGCTCGCGTGCCTCGGCGGCCCGGGCCAGCCGACCGTCGCACGCTGGAACGGCACCGCGTGGTCCACGATCGGCGGTCCGTTCTCCGGTTCGCTGCGCGCGGTCCTCGAGGGGCCTGGCGGCGCGATCGTCGCCGCCGGCTCGTTCGCTGCGGGCAACGTCGCACGATGGGACGGCACCTCGTGGTTGCCGCTCGGGACCGGCGTCGACGGCTGGGTCGAATCGCTGGTGCGTTTGCCCAACGGCGATCTCGTCGCCGGCGGCGGGTTCCTGAATGCCGGAGGCCAGCCCGCGCGGCGCGTCGCACGTTGGAACGGCACCGCGTGGTCGGCATTCGGCACCGGTCTCAGCGGCAACGAGGTCACGGCGCTCGCCGTGCTGCCGAACGGTGATCTCGTCGCTGGCGGCTCGATCGGCGTGACTGGCCAGCCCGCCGACCACGTGCGCCGCTGGGACGGCTCCGCGTGGGTGCCGCTCGGCAGCGGGCTCAACGGTCCCGTGAACTCGCTCGCCGTGCTGCCGAACGGCGACCTGCTCGCGGGCGGCAGCTTCACGGCAGCGGGCACGACGCAGGTGCAGCGCCTCGCGCGCTGGAACGGCATCACGTGGCTGCCGCTGCGCGCGCTCGCCGACGGTTCCGTTCGCGCCCTCGCAGTCGACGCGGCCGGCACGATCCACGCCGCGGGTGACTTCACGCTCGCGAGCGATCGCGCCGTCGGCCACGCCGCGACGCTGCCGAATCCGTGCCCGGCGGGCCTCGGCGTCTACGGCGCCGGGTGCACCGGAGGCGCCGGCCCGCTCTCGCTGGCGTCGTCGCAGCGCCCGTGGCTCGGCACGACGTTCACGTCGACCGCGACGGGCCTGCCCGCGGCCTCGATCGGCCTCTCGATCTGGGGCTTCACTGCCACCTACAACGAGCTCTGGCTGCTGCTGCCGCAGGGCCAGCCCGGTTGCCTGCTGCTCGCGTGGCCGAACGCCATGTCCGCGGCGGTGCCGGTCGCCGGCTCGGTGCCGAGCCAGCTCGCGATCCCGAACAGTCCCGCGCTGGTCGGCACGACCGTCTACCACCAGGTCGTCGTGGTCGAGCTGGGCCCCGGCGGCGCGCTGCAGACGTTCACGAGCACGAACGCGCTCGTGCTCGTGCTCGGCTCGATGTAGCGGGCGCGAGCCCGCTCAGCGTCCGGTGTTCACCAGCGGATCAACGTGCCGGCCCAGCTCAAGCCGCCGCCGAACGACGCGAGACAGACGAGGTCGCCGCGGCGGATGCGCCCGGTGCGCACCGCTTCGTCCAGGGCCAGCGGCACCGAGCCCGAGGCCGTGTTGCCGTAGCGGTCGACGTTGATCATGACCTTCTCGAGCGGCAGGCCGAGCCGCTTGCTGCCGGCTTCGAGGATGCGCAGGTTGGCCTGGTGCGGAACGAGCAGCGTGAGGTCGCCGATGCCGAGCCCGTTGCGCGCCAGCAGCTCCTCGACGATCTCGGGCATCTTCTGCGCGGCGAACTTGAACACCTCCTTGCCATTCATGCGCAGGAAGTGCTCGCGCTTCGCGACGGTCTCGGCACTGGCCGGACGCCGCGAGCCGCCGGACGGAACGATGATCGTGTCGGCGCCCGAGCCGTCGATCCCGACGACGTGATCGAGGATCGCGCCGCCGTCGCGCGGCTCGCCGAGGAACACGGCACCGGCCGCGTCGCCGAACAGCACGCACATGTCGCGCGCCTCGTAGTCGGTGATCGACGACATCACGTCGGCGCCGATCACGAGGCAGTTCGCGAACGCACCCGCGGCCACGAGCCGGTGACCGGTCATCAGCGCGTTCATGAAGCCCGAACACGCGGCCGAGACGTCGAAGCCCGCGGCGCGCTCGGCGCCGAGCGCCGTCTGGACCCGGCACGCGACCGGCGGACAACATTCGTCGGGCGTCACGGTCGCGACGAGGATCAGCTCGACCTTCTCCGGCGCGACATTCGCCTCGCGCAGCGCCTTGCGCCCCGCAGCGATCGCGAGGTCGGACGTCGCCTGGCCGTCGACGACGCGGCGTTCGCGGATGCCCGTGCGCGTGACGATCCACTCGTCGCTCGTGTCGACCATGCCCTCGAGGTCGGCATTGGTCAGCGTCCTGGCCGGCACGCGCGAGCCCGTGCCGAGCACGGCCACCTCGCGCAGCCGCGGACTCGAGGCCGACCAGGTGCCCGGGGAGGTCTCCGCTTTCATCCGACGCGAGTGCATGGGTCTGTGCTCCTATCGGCACACCGGAGGCTGCAAGGTCGGTGCTGCGCCATCATGCCGCTTGCCATGAGGATATGAGGGCAGCCGCTCGGGCGCACGCAGAGGGTCGGCTACCAGCACGGTTTTCGCCATTCGGACTTCGGCTACCTCACGGCCCCGGCCCGTTCCCGTTCGAGCACGCGCGGGTCCTCCTGCCACCAGAAGCCGGTCGACTCGATGAACACGACGCGGTCGCGCTGTGCTTCGTACCACTTGCCCCAGTCGCCGTCCTTCGGCGCGATCGACGGATGCACGTAGCGCTGCAGGCAGCGTTGCGCCCGCGCCTGGTCGTCGCCCTTGCCCTCCGCCGCGAGCCGCATCCAGCGTTCGAGGCTCTGCCGTTCGCCGTTCGGCGTGCCGAGCGCCATCGCATCGGCGTCGACCTCGAACACCTGCTTGTAGCGCTTGCTCTTGTGCTGCTCGCCCTTGCCGCTGAACACGTAGGCAAGGTGTTTGTCGAGCCACTTCTCGTAGCCCTCCGGCGTGCGATCCGTGTAGGCATCCTGCCACTCGGCCGTGAGCTGGTTCGGCATGTGCTCCTGGATCCCGCGCAGGTAGCCGCTCTCCTTGTTCAGGTCGAGGTAGGTCCGGAAGATCTGCCGCGTCACGCACACGAACGACACCGTCAGGCTGTCGCGCTTGCCGCGCATGTAGTGCAGCACGTTGACGAGCGTGTCCTTCGCGGGGTCCGTGAGGCGCTCCGGATCGGTCGAGTAGCCCCAGTAGAACCAGCGCCCCTGCCGCGCGAGCGACAGGCTGCCGATGCACTTGCCCGAGTGGCCCTCGGCGAGGTTCTCGAAGCCGGGCACGTCGGTGAAGAAGCCCTCGTGGTTGACGAGCGTCGGATTCCAGTCGTCGGCAGGCTTGTCGTGCTCGAACTTCACGAGCTCGAACGTCTCGCCCATGCCGTTCGGATAGAGCACGCTCTTGCCTGCTGCGTACTGCTTCTCGCGCGGTGTGACGATGGCGGGGAACGTCACCGCGTTCGGTGCCCGGAAGATCGCATGCTGCAGGGCCAGCCCGTGGCCCAGGTGGTCCATGCAGATTCAAATGTAGCCGCAGGCCATCGCGACCTTCTGGTGCTCGAGCAGCTCGGTGCCCATCAGGCCGACCGCCACGATCGGGCTCGCCGTCTCCGGGAACCGCTTGACCTCGCCGAGCTTGCCCTTCAATTGCCCGTACGTCGGCGAGTCCGCGAGCACGACGTCGTGCGCGTCGCACTCGGCCTGCTGCACCTTCGCATACGTGGTCACGTCGGTCTTGAAGCCGCGCTCGGTCAGGAACGCCGCGATGCGAGACGTGCGTTCGCTCTCGTCGATTGCGACGAGCAGGATCGAGACCCCGACCGCGGCATCGTCGGGCAGCGACAGCGCGAGCGACATCGGCGGCAGGCACTGCAGCGCGTCGCAGACCATGAACTTCATCGTCGCGCGCAGGCCCGAACCCTGCGACACCTTCTGCAGCGGCAGCGCGAGCGTCGCCTTGCCGGTGATCTGCCCCTTCTCGTCCATCGGCGTCTGCAGCGCACCGGCCGCTGCGAAGGCCGAGCCCGGCTCGACGTCGATCTGCACCGGCTGGCCGCCGCCGGTGTCGCGCCCGTAGAGATGCCAGCCGTCCTGGACGGTCAGCTGCACCTGCAGCGCGAGCCCGCTCAGCGTCGCCGCGACCTGCAGCGGGGCTGCGGCATCGAGGCCTGCGACGGTCAGCGTCGCGGGTTTCGGAGGTGGGGTGTCCTGAGCGGAGAGAACGGCCGCGGCCAGGCTGGCCAGGGCCGCGAAAGCAAGGGCGGCGCGCATCCCGGAACGGTAGCCCGGCCGCGCGTCGTCCGCATCCCCGGCGCCGCCGCCCTCCGTCCGCGTTGGCAGGCAATCCTCCCAGCGCCACACGGACCATCCGCTCCACCTCTGCCACCGTTCGTGCCGAGCGCACATGGAAAGCGGAGCGCTGCTCACGCAGGCGCCTCGCCCTTGGGCACGACGTCGAAGCGCATCAACGCGAGGTACGCCGTGACGTCCGCGGTCTGATCGACGAACGTGCCGCGCGCGTTCAGGACCCGGGCCGCGATCGCGAGCAGCTCGAGACCCTCGGCGGGCCCGGCCTTGAACTCCGGCGTCGTGAGCAGCACGAGCTCGTTGCGCTCGCCGAACTGCCGCACTGCATCGATGCCGACCATCGCGCCGACCGTGATGGCTTCGTTGGCCCAGCTCCAGCGGAACGTGCCCTCGTCCAGGGACAGGGTCCCCACGAGGCAGAAGCGCGCGATGACGGCGTCGTCCTCGCGTTCGAACCGCAGAATCGCGCTCTCGAGGTCCCATCCGAAAGCGCTGTCGTCGACCTGGTATCGCTTGCGCCAGGCGTCGTTGTGCTGCTGCATCAGCTTCACGGCCTCGCGATTCCAAAGGCCCCAATCGGTGTTGCGGTCGTTCATCGGTCGGTTGCTACACAAGGTGCTACACAGGGAACGAGGTGGCGGAACATCGACGCAACTGTAGCCACGGATCCCGCGGCTGCGAGATGCAGCAACTTGCCGCTCCGGCCCCTTGCGTGCTGATCCTCCTCGCAAAGCTCGCGGCCGCCCGCGACCATGAGGCTCCATCCCACGCAACTCGGCCCCATGCACCTCGAGAGCCGCAGCCTCCCGTTCCTCACGCTCCCCACGCTCCTCACGCTGGCCGTCGCCCTGCCGCCCCAACAGGACCCGGCCACGGCCAAGATGTTCGTCGCGCCTGCGAGCCAGGAAGGCCTGGACCAGATCAAGAGCTTCCAGCTCGCGCCGGGCCTCGTCTGCGACCTCGTCGCGGCCGAGCCCGACCTCTGCAACGCGGTCGCGTTCGCGATCGACGGCAGAGGCCGCTTCTGGGTCGCCGAGACGTTCCGCATCAACGACGGCGTCTTCGACACGCGCAACTACATGAAGTGGAAGGACGACGACCTCGCGTGCCTCACGGTCGCCGACCGGATCGCGAAGTACGAGAAGCACATCAGGAAGGACATCCCGAAGTACGCGGCGTTCAGCGAGCGCATCCGCATGCTCGCCGACACCGACAGGAACGGCTCGCTCGATCGCAGCACGGTGTTCGCGGAAGGCTTCGCCGAGCTCGCGGACGGCATCGCGTCGGGTGTGCTGCCGGTCGCCGACGACGTCTTCTTCACGAACATCCCGAAGCTCTGGCGCCTGCGCGACACCAACGGCGACGGCACAGCCGACGAACGCCACGTCGTGCACGACGGCTACGGCGTGCACACCTCGCTGATCGGCCACGACCTGCACGGGCTGATCGTCGGTCCCGACCGCCGGCTCTGGTTCTCGATCGGCGACCGCGGCTTCCACGTGCAGCAGGGTGAACGCACGTTCGCCTACCCGCACGACGGTGCGGTGCTGCGCTGCGAGCTCGACGGCAGCGACCTCGAGGTCGTGCACCGCGGGCTGCGCAACCCGCAGGAGCTCGCGTTCGATCAGTGGGGCGACCTGTTCACGGGCGACAACAACAGCGACGGCGGCGACCGCGCGCGTTTCGTGCCGATCGTGCCGGGCGCCGACAGCGGCTGGCGCATCGGCTACCAGTGGCTGTCGGACCGCGGCGCGTGGAACCGCGAGAAGATGTGGCACCCGCGCCACCCCGGCCAGCCCGCGTGGATCATGCCGCCGATCGTGAACTTCGCCGACGGCCCGTCGGGCCTCTGCTACGACCCCGGCATCGGCCTGCCCGAGCAGTACCGCGACTGCTTCTTCCTCTGCGACTTCCGCGGCGGCAACAGCTACAGCGGTGTGCACGCGCTGCGGCTGCAGCGCGCCGGCGCCGGCTTCGAGCTCGCGAGCACGCAAAAGCCGATCTGGAGCGTGCTGTGCACCGACGTCGAGTTCGGCCCGGACGGCGCGCTCTACGTGCTCGACTGGGTCTCGGGCTGGAACAAGACCGGAAAGGGCCGCATCTACCGCGTGCGCACACAGCAGATGGCGAACGACATGGCGCTGCGCAACGTCGCGAACCTGCTCGCGAGCAACCTCGCCGAGCGCGCGCCGGCCGAGCTCACGGCCCTGCTCGCGCACCAGGACCGGCGCGTGCGCCAGGCGGCGCAGTTCGCGCTCGTCGATCTCGGTGCGAAGGACGCGCTGCTGGCGTCCGCGAAGGCGCCCCACTCGCGGCTCGCGCGGCTGCACGGGATCTGGGGCCTCGGCATCCTCGGACGCAGGGATGCTGCTGCACTCGATGAGGTGCAACCACTGCTCGAGGACGGCGACGCCGACGTGCGCGCGATGGCAGCACGCGTGCTCGGTGATGCGCGGATCGCGAAGGCCGCGAAGCCGCTCGCGAAGGCGCTGCAGGACCTGAACTCACGCGTCAAGAAGGAAGCCGCGCTGGCCCTCGCGCGCATCGGCGAGCCCGCCGGCGAAGCCGCTACGAAGCCGCTGCTCGCGCTGCTGCGCCACAACGACGACCGCGACCACGTGCTGCGCCACGCCGCGGTGTTCGCGCTGGCGGCGGTCGCCCCGCGCCCGACGTTGCTCGAAGCGAAGTCCGACGCGAGCCTCGCCGTCCGCCTCGGCGTGCTGCTCGCGCTCGCGCGCCGCAAGGACGCCGAGGTCGCCTCGTTCCTCGGCGCTGCCGAAGCCTCGCTGCGCCAGGAAGCCGCGCGCGCGATCTACGAGGAGCCGATCCCCGACGCGATGCAGGCGCTCGCGAAGCTCTGCTACGACGACGACCCGGACGCCGAGGCCGTCGACTGGCGCGCGATCAACGCCAACCGCATGCTCGGCGAGACCGAGAACGGCGAAGCGCTCGTGCATCTGGCTAGCCTCGCGAACCACCCGGCCAGGACGCGCATCGAGGCGATCGAGGTGCTCGGCGAGTGGCCGGCGCCGCACGGACAGGACCGCGTCGGCGGCAACTGGCGCCCGTGCAAGCATCCGCGCAGCGAGATCGTCGTCGGGTGCTTCCAGGGCGCCGTCGAACGCCTGCTCGCCGATCGCGCCGTCGCACAGGCGACGGCGAAGGCCGCGGGCAGACTGAAGCTGCTCGCGTGCGCCGAGCCGCTCGCGAAGCTCGTCGCCGACGCCGAGTGCGACGACGACGCGCGCATCGAAGCACTCGACGCGCTCGACGCGATGGCCGCGCCGCAGCTGCAGCAGGCGATGGCCGCGATCGACGCGGCCTGCCCGGTCGGCCTGCGCAAGCGCGCGATCGAGCTGCTCTCGCGCAGCTCACCCGAGAAGGCCGTGCCGGTGCTCGCGACGCTGATCGAGAACGCGCCGCTCGAGGAGAAGCAGGCCGCGTTCAAGGCACTCGCGGACTGCAAGCACGACGCCGCAAACGCGCTGCTGCTGGCGTGGCTCGACAAGCTGCAGCGCGACGAGGTCGAACCCGCACTGCAGCTCGACGTGCTCGAAGCCGCGGGCAGGAAGAAGGACGCCGCGATCGCGGCGAAGCTCGCCGAGCGCACCGCGGCCGCCAGCAAGGCAGGCCCGCTCGGCGACTGGCTCGTCTGCCGCGAAGGCGGCGATCCGAAGGAGGGCCGCAAGGTGTTCTTCGACCACGAAGCGACGCGCTGTACGCGCTGTCACGCGCTGTCGGGCTCGGGCGGCGCCGCGGGCCCCGTGCTCGACGGCATCGGCCAGAAGCAGACGCGCGACTACCTGCTCGAGGCGCTGATCGCGCCGAGCGCGCGCATCGCCGAGGGTTTCGGCTCGACGACGGTCGACCTGCACGACGGCGGCATGCTGGTCGGCTTCATCACGAAGGACCAGGACGGTGCCGTGACGATCGTCGGCGTCTCGGGCGAAGCGACCGAGATCCCGTGGTCGAAGATCAGCAAGCGCACGCCGAACGGCGCAAGCGCGATGCCCGCAATGGGCGGTCCGCTGTCGAAGCGCCAGATCCGCGACCTGATCGCGTTCCTCGCGAAGCAGACGAAGTAGCGGCGGTTTCGCTGTCGACCGGAGTCCATCGGAACTCTTCATGACCGTCCGACCATCTGCGACGAGTCCTTGTGCAACTCCTTGGCCCGAGGGCATTCGAGCAGCGCAGTTGTCGTCGTTCGCCCTTACCTCGATCGCGCTGCCCCCCTTGCCTTCCCTTGCTCACCAGGGGGACACTCTCGTCTGTTTCTCCCTCATGCTCTCGTGATCAGGAGGACCTCGTCATGCGTTCGTTGGCTGTCATCGCAACTCTCTCTCTCTCGGTAGTTGTGGCCACCCTGGACGCTCCGCTGCGCGCCCAGGGCGTTTGGACCGTGGGCTTCGACCACATCCCGCACGACCCGACGCCTGTCCCGCCACCTGGGCCCCAGGTGCATCCAGCTTCGGACTCAATCCTCAACCCATCGCGCTGGATCACGGTGAATCCATCGACGCCTTCAGGCCCTTCGCCGACGCCGGGGCAGCGCATGAACACTGTGCACGTGTGCCTGATCCCTTCGGGCGTGCACCGCGGCGAGGTGCTCGTGTTGGATGGCAACCTGTTCAATCACCCCGTACGCGCCTTTCAACCGTGGTCGATCGTGAATCCGTACTGGCCTCAACCAAATCCGAACTTCTGGCCCGGCCAGCCCGCCGTCCAGTACCGCTTCCACAACGCGACGCTCGCGATGCCGCCGGGGCAAGGTGAGCTGTTCTGCGCTGGACAGTGCTGGATGGCCGACGGTCGGCTCCTGATGTGCGGAGGCACCGCGCGGTACCCGTTTCAGACGGGTGGCGGCTTCGAGGGCACGAAGTTCGTTTACCTGTGGGATCCTCTTCCCGACCTCACAACCGGTGATCCGTTCGGCAAGTGGTGGCAGATGGCGGACCTCGAAGTGCCTCGGTGGTATCCGACGGTGACCTACTACGGCACGGCGGAGCATCGCGCCATCGTGATCGGCGGCACGCACTGGGAACCGCCGCCGATCGGCACATACCCAGTCAGCAGCTACGAGATCGTGCGGCCGGCGTTCAACGTGTTCCCCCCCCAACTGCAGCCTCCCCCGGGTGACTTCGACAGGAAGTTGACATCGACTACTCCGCCCTGGAGCCCGTCGAATCCGGTCCTGGGCGCGTCATCCCGCCAATACTGGGGCCCTACCCTCCTGCGCTTCGGCGACTATCCGCGTATCCACACACTCGGGGTCCTCGAGCCGATCGGAGTTGGCACGGCGCCGCGCCTGTTCGTGTCCGGCTTCCATGCCTGGGGCATCCGATGGGCACACGACTTTGCTGTAGATCCAGTTTTCGACGCGTCGAGCGGGCATGGCTTTGAGCTCGGGCAGATGGCGCCCGGCGAGGACGTATACGTCGGCTACGGTACGTCTTTGCTGTTGCCGGGGCTCCCCGGCGGCATCAGCTCACAAGTCGTGCGCATCGGTGGCCTACGATATCCCCCTCAGCCTGGCCCGGAGGTTCACAGCAATCGCGCGGAGACGGTAACAGTCAACGTCTCGCCTCCGGCGCCTTGCAGGTGGTTGTCAACGGGTCCGGGCCTGGTCCCGGCGATGAACCACGCCCGCTTCCATGGCAACGTCGTGCTGCTGCCGACCGGGGAGCTGTTTGCGATTGGAGGACAGAGTGGGCCGACAAGCTTCAATGATACCCCTGAACTCCTCGTCGGCGGGACGACGTGGGTCAACATGGCACCTCACACCGGCATACGTCACTACCACTCGGCGGCGATCCTGCTGCCCGACGGTCGAGTTTTCGTCTGCGGGGGCGAGGCACGCATGGTCACCCCCATCCCCGGCATCTTTACAGGACCCCCACCAGGTCCAGACTACTTGATATGGGAGCCGCCCTACTTCCACCTCAGTCTAGGGAGTGTGCCGGCGATGGGGATCACCGTGAAGAACGAGACCACGGGTCTCTTTGTGCAGCAGCACCTCATCGGCCCCTCCGGCATGCAGTATGGTCAGACCTACCGGGCGGACTGGGCCAACACACTCGAACCCGGCATTTCGATCACCAGTGTTGTGCTGATGCGGCCGGCAGCCCTGACGCATCACGACGACGGCGGCCAGCGCATGGTGCGCCTCAACGCGTGGGATGACGGGACGGAGAACTCCGTGGTCTTCCAAAGCCCACCGAGCGTACTGCACGCGCAGGATGGCTGGTGGATGTTGTTCCTGGTCAACAGTGCAGGTCGGCCATCGCAGGCATACTGGGTCCATCTCCGGTGATGCCATGATCACCGCGAATCAGCTGGTGTTGTTCACGACGATCGGCTTAGCGGCCTCGGTGGCAGGCCAGGATCTACTCTGGCGCGTCGAGGGTGTTGGTGGCCTGATCGGCCGCGGTGTGGATCTTCATCGCATGGGCGACTTCAACAATGATGGTTGGGAGGACCTATTGGAGGAGGGTGAGTTCTGGAACGGCCAATTCAGGACCCCGGCGATGCGGATCATCTCGGGCCACGATGGCAGCATTCTGTCCTCTGCCTCACCAGTGCCTCACGCCTGGGGCATCGGCAACATTGCTCCGCTTGGCGACATGAACCAGGACGGCGTGCTCGACTACGGCGCGCACATCTGGGACGGCGGCAACCCGATGTACACCCAGACACTCGCGGTCTTCAGCGGGACCACACACGCTACGATCTGGACCGCGACGATCCCGAGCGCATGGGGTACGGGCTTCGCCGGTGTGCTCGCAGGCGAGTTCGACGCCAACGGCGACGGCCGCAACGACGTCGTTACCAGCGCCCATAGCCTGTCACTGCTCGGCACGATTATCGTCTACGACAACTCGGGAACGGAGCTGTACCGCATCGTCAATCCCCTGCCGAACGTATGGGTCGGCCTCGACGTCGCGAACCTGCGCGGGGACCTGGACGGTGATGGCTGTGGCGACTTCGTTTCCAGCGGCGCCGATCTGCAGAACCGCGGCGCCATCGTCTGCTTCTCGGGCCGCACCGGAGCTGTGCTGCGCGTCTCGTACGGCGAGCAGCCCGGCGACAAGCTCGTCAACGCCGGCGCGTGCGGCGACGTGGACCGCGATGGCGTGCCCGACTACTGCGGCGGCGGCTCGTTCGGCGCTTCGGTGGTGACCGCGTTCTCGGGTGCGACCGGGCAGATCATCCACTCGTGGCGCGACACCGTGAACTCCGCGATGGGCACCAACGTGAACGGTGGTCACGACCTCGACCAGGACGGCGTGCCCGATCTTGCCGCCGGGTCCCTGGGCACCGACATGAACGTGTTCTCGGGGCGCGACGGCACCTTCCTCGCGCGTTTCCCCCGATCCGCCGGCTTCAACACGTGCAGCGGGGAGGTCCTCGCGATGCTGGCGCCGCCACCAGGCGAGCAGTACCCGATCTTCGTGTACAGCGAACGGTGCTGGGGCAGCGTCACCAACCCGTGCCCAACGAACGCCCTCTGCCCCGGCGTCGTCTTCGCCTACCGCGGCTGCCCCAAGGGCGTGCGCCGTTTCGGCATGGCCGACGCGAGCCCCCACCAGCTGCTCGCGCGCACCGGTATGCGGAGTCCCACCGCTGCGGCAACCCCCACCGTACGCTTCACGATGTCCGATGCGCCACCTGGCGTAGTTGCAATACTCACGCTCGGCAGCTCGAACGCGTCGATCGGCAGCGTCGCGCTGCCGCTCGGACTCGATCCGTTCGGCTTCCCCGGCATCACACTCTGGACCTCGGCGGATGTCAGTCTGCTCACGATCGCGGGCACCACCGGCATGGCCGCGGGCTACGCCGAGTTCGACGTCGCGCTGCCCCCGGGCCGCACCATCGAATACACCGGTACACCGCTCTACGCACAGTGGCTCTGGTTCGACCCGACCAACCTCGGCAACCACGGCTCGACCGCCGGGCAGCGCTTCAGGCTGCAGTAACCTCTGCAAGAGGCCGCGCACGACTGCATCAGCGACTCAACGTGCGCGAGACGGCCACTCGCGCCGCGGCAGGGCAAACACGCCGTGTGAGTACTCGTCTTCGTCGAGGTCGTTGGATGCTTGTGCCTGGCGCAAGAACTCGTTCCACCATGCGAGCAGTTCCTGCCAGCTCAGGTTGGCCAGGTCGAGGTCCTCGTCGCTCAAGAACCGGTCGCGATCGGCGCCGTCGTCAGCCATCGTTCGGCGCATGCTACCACTTGTTGGTGCGCGGACCGCAACGGCAACGCTGTCGTCAGGCGATCCAGCTCCGGCCAAGCCACCTCGAGCGACCGCGCTGCCTCGACGTAGCTGCGAATGCGTCCGGCATCGGCGTCCATCGCCGCAAACAGCTCGCGCTCCAGCGCCATCCGAAGCTCGTCGAGACCCTGCTCAATCGCCCTCAGTGCCGGACGCTCGGCTGCCACTTGGGAGGTCGGTTGGCCAGTCTGCAACCTGTTCACGCCTGATGTCGAACCGCGAGGCAGACGAAGTAGCGCACATCTCGCCGGCAGGCGCCGCTCGCCCGATGCTGCTGCTCGCTTGTGCCGCGTTGTCGCGGTGGCCGATGCATGGCAATGCGCCAGGCACGCCAGGGCCCCGTCGTCGTCGCACTGATCGTGCTCGTGGCCATCGTGCTGTCGATGGGGATCCCCGGTGACGTGGCGCCCACCGCGCCGGAGCCTCCGGTCGGATCGACGCCGCGTGCTACCGACGTGCCACCGGCAGCGACCACCGACCGGATCGAGGCACGACGCGAAGCTGCGCCGCCGCCGGAGCCCGCACCGTTCACGGGAACGAGCGAGGTCACTTGCGAGGTCGTGCGCGCAGATGGGTCGCCGTTTCCGGGAGCTGCCGTCAAGGTCGAGCTCGGCGCAGCACCCGCCCAGCAGACGCTGTTCCTGACCGCGGATCCAGAGGGCTTCGCGCGCATCTGCGTGCCCGGCGTGCAGTCGACGAAGGTCACGTTCCTCGCCGCTTCCCCCGCCTACTCGGCGCGGCCGGCCAGCGTGTTCACGCGGCCAGGTCACATGCTGCCCACGGTGCGGCTCTGGATGTGCACACTCGATGCATGGGTGCGCGGCGTCGTCACCGACCTCGAGGACCGGCCGCTCGCGAACGCGCGTGTCTCGTGGCGGCGCGACCTGGCACCGACGTCATGCGATGCGGGCGGTCGCTTCGCCGTCCAGGTGCCGTCGGGCAGCGAGGACTTCCGCTGCCTGTTCCTCGCCCCAGGGCATAGCAGCAGTCGCGAGAACCTGGTGCTGCCGCCGGGCGCCGACGTGACGCTGCACGTGCGGCTGCAACCCGGCCCGCGCATCCGCGGCCGCGTCGTCGATCCCGATGGCAAGCCCGTGGCGGGCGCGGAGGTCGCGACGATCGGGCAGCGCGTCAGCGGCGAACCCGCGATCACCGACGCCGACGGCCGCTACGAGCTCGACTGCACGATGGAGTTCGGTCCGAAGCAGCAGGTCGCCGTGCGCCGTGCGGGCTACGTGCCGACCTCGGCGCACGCCGACACGGCGAAGGGTGACGCGCTCTTGGACTTCACGCTGCAGGTCGCGGGCATCGTGCGCGGCCGAGTGTTGTGTCCCGACGGGCGGCCTGCGGCCGGCGCCGAGGTGCGCTCGGGCGGCCGCGGCATCTTCGGCGACACGTGCGAAGCGAGCGCCGCCGACGAGAACGGCATCTTCGTGCTCGACGAGCTCGCGCCCGGCGAGCAGCAGCTGCATGCCACGTGCGCGGGCTTCCCGCCGGCGACGTCGTCGGCAACCGTGGTGCTCGGCGTGCCGGCCGCGACGACGATCACGTTCGGCGCGGGCCACGTCGCGCGCGGCGTGGTCGTCGACGACGAAGGACGGCCCGTGCGGGGTGCTTGGGTCGGGCACGCGTCCGCCCGGACCAGCACCGCTGCGCAGGGTCGCTTCGCGCTCATGGGCCTTCCGGAAGCGACGAACACCGTCGACGTGATGGAGCGAGCGCACGTGCCGCTGCGCGGCGCCACGCTGTCGACACAGGCCGAGAACCGCTTCGTGCTGGCGCGCGGCGGTTCCCTGCAGGGCATGGTCGTCGACGCGCGCACGGGCGCCGGGCTCGACGACTTCACGATCGCGATCGTCGGCGGCGACGGCATGCAAGCGGGCCTCGGCCCCGATTGGGTACGCGGCGGCCGCCGTTTCTGCGCGACAGCGGGGCACTGGGCGGCGCGCGACTTGATGATGACGCCAGGCTCCGCGTGGCGCGTGCGCGTGACGGCGCCCGGCTACGCCGCTGTCTCCTGCAACATGGTCGCGGCGACGACGCCAGAACCCACGGCTCCGATCGCGATGACCGCCGGTGTCCTCGTGCGCGGGTCGTTGATGAACGCCTCGACGCGCGTTGCAGTCGCCGGGGCCTCGCTGCAGCTGCTCGACCACGAACCCGGCAAGAGCTCCTTCGGCCAGTACGAGCCGCGCGCGTCGAGCGGCGACGACGGCGCGTTCCAGTTCACGGCCGTCGCTCCGGGCCAGGTGTGGCTCGCGGTCGAAGCCGCGGGCACGGCCCCGTGCAAGCTCGGGCCTTTCACGATCGGCAGCAGCGACGCCGACCTCGGCGAGCTGCGCATCGGCGAAGGTGCTGTCGTCACGGGCACGCTGCGCGACGCCGACGGCCGGCCGCTCGGCGACCGAAAACTGTTGGCTCACAGCATGCACACGGACGACCGGCACCCGACCCTGATCTCGACGCGCACGGGCGCCGACGGCTCGTTCATGCTCACGGGCCTGGAGCCCGGCACGTGGCGCATGTACGCGTCGGTGAAGGAACCGCAAGGCGTCGTGACCATCGACCAGCGCGTGCAGGTCGTCGCGGGCCGTCAGTACATCGACGTACAACCGGCCGGCCGCGGCACGAGGTGACTCCAGGGGTGACCCGGCGGGCTCCGGAGACTATTCCCCATTGCCCGTCCTCCCCTCGATCGATCGCCGGCACCCCGGAGTCACCCGATGCACTCGCTCTCCGCTGTCGTTCTCCCCGCACTCGCATGGATGGCCGTGCATGCCGTTGCGACTGCACAATGTGATCCTGTCGTGCAGCCGGGCCATGGCGTGCCCGGGGTCTTCGGCACCGTCGAGGCCGTGCTGCCTTGGGATCCGGACGGTGCCGGGCCGCTCGGTGAGCACCTGGTCGTCGGCGGTACGTTCAGCCTTGCCGGCACGGTGCGCACGAACGGCATCGCGCTGTTCGATCCGGTCTCGGGGCAGTGGACCGCGCTCGGCAATCTGCGCGGATACGTGAAGGCGCTGGCCGTGCTGCCCAACGGCGATCTGGTGGCCGGCGGCGCCGGTCTCAGCATCGGGCTCGTCAACGCGAACAGCATCGCGCGCTGGGACGGCACCGCGTGGAGCATGCTCGGCAGCGGCATCACGACTCCCCCACCGTCCGCGCCCGAGGTGCGAGCGCTCGCCGTCCGCCCGAACGGCGACCTGATCGCAGTGGGACAGTTCTTCCAGGCGGGCGGCCTGCCGGTGGGATGCATGGCGCGATGGAACGGTTTTGCATGGAGCTCGATCGGCGACCTGGCCTTTCCGCTCCTGCCCTCGGCGGACGCGGTCGTGGCCCTGTCGAACGGCGACGTCGTCGTGGGCGGCATGTTCAGCAGTGCTGGCGGAGTGCCGTGCACGAGCCTCGCGCGTTGGGACGGCACGACGTGGTTTCCGCTCGGCAGCGGCATCGCGCCGCCAACGGGTGCCATCCTGAGCTACATCAGCAGCCTCGCGGTGCTGCCCAACGGCGACGTGATCGCGGCCGGTCTGTTCGGCTTCGCCGGCGGTCAGCCCGTGAACAACATCGCGCGGTGGGATGGCTCCGCGTGGTCGCCGCTCGGCCCGGGGCTGGGCACCTTCGCCTACTCGCTGCAGGCACTGCCGAACGGTCACGTGCTCGCGGGTGGCCACCAGATCCTCGGCACGCAGCCGGTCGCACGCTGGAACGGCACGAGTTGGAGCGGCATGGGCAGCCTGCCGCAGTGGGGAGCGCTGGCGTTGACGTCGATGGGCAACGGGGAGTTGTTCGCCGGTGGCGCATTCCGGCCGCAGGGTGCGTTCCGCGGCCGCGGCCTCGCGCGCTGGAACGGCATCGATTGGGAAGGCGTCGCCGGCGGCAACGATGGCGCCGTCGAGAAGGTCGTGGCCTTCGGCGACGGCCGCTTGCTGGTGGTCGGCGACCTCCGTTCCGTAGGCGGTGTGTCCGTCATGCGAGCGGCGATCTTCGACGGCCAGGCCTGGCGTGCCGCGGGTGAGCTGGCAAGTGGCACCGTGCAGGCCGCAGCTGCTTTGCCGAATGGCGACGCGGTCGTCGCCGTTCGCCCGAGCGAGCTCTGGAGCAACACGCAGTGCACGGTGCAGCGCTGGGACGGCACGACGTGGAACACGATCGGGGTCACGTCGTCGCTGGTGACGAGCATGGCCGTCGCGCCAAACGGCGATCTCTACATGGGCGGCGACTTCACGTCGGTTGGTCTCACTGTCGCGCAGAGCCTCGCCGTCTGGGACGGCACGACCTGGTCGGCAGCGCCGCAATCGCCGATGAACTCGGTCGCAGCACTGCTGTTCCAGCGCGACGGCCAGCTGGTCGCCAGCGCGGGCTCGTTCCCGGGCTTCATCGCGAGGTGGGACGGCAGCCAGTGGGTGCCCATGGGCGGCGGTCTGCAACAACCGGCGACCGGGCTCGCGCTGCGGCCGAACGGCGACGTCGTCGCGATCGGCAACTGGGCCATCGTGAACGGCGCGCCTTGCGTCGACATCGCGCGCTTTGACGGCACGGCGTGGCAGGCGCTCGGCACGGGCGTCGGCGTGAGCCTGCCCCAGAGCGACCGCGTGACGAGCGTCGCCACGCTGCCGAACGGCGACGTGCTCGCGGCCGGCAGCTTCAGCATCGCCAGCGGAGTGCCGGTCCACAACGTCGCGCGCTGGGACGGCACTTCGTGGCACGACTTCGGCAGCGGTGCGGATGGCGTCGTCGCGAGCGTCGTGACGACGAGGACCGGCGCGGTTGCACTCGGCGGCAGCTTCCTGACCGTCGATGGCCAGGTGTCCGCATTCGTCGCGCGCGTCGAACCGACGTGCCCCGGCCTCGCCGTGCGCTACGGCACGAGCTGCTTCGGTGCGCCCGAGAGCCTGCGGATCGAGGAGCTGGCGTTCGCCGGCGGCGTGATGCGCAGCCGCGTCGACGGCTTCGTGAGCGGATCGCTCGTGCTCTCGGTGCTCGGCTTCTCGCCCGCACAGCTGCCGCTGCCGTCGCTGCTGCCGCAGGGCGCGCTCGGTTGCTCGCTGCTTGCCGCGCCGGACTTCCTCGGCCTCGCCGCGACGTCCGGCGCCACGGCGCGCGGTGCGTTCGCGATCCCGCGCGCGCCGGTGCTGGTCGGCGCCTTGCTCTACCACCAGACGCTGCCCGTCGAGCCGGCTGCGGCCTCCGGGTTCGCGCTCAAGGGCTCGAACGGCCAGGCGCTCGTGATTGGCGGCCTCTGGTGACGGCCACTCGGCGATCCGTTGGAGACCGCGTCAGCGACCCATGCGCCGGTCGTACGCGGACCGCCAGAGGTCCCCGAGCGTCGGGTTCGTCCGAGCATTGAATGCGACGCGCAAGGAGCCATCGGCCTGGCGCAACACGTCGATCGTGACCTCCGCCCCCTCCTTGTGGCCTTGGATGCGACCGGCCGCGCGATCGGAGGAGGCTACCAGCACGCCGACGTCGGCGGCCGCGCCGAGTGCCGCGTCCCACGAGCGGTCGAAGCTCGGCTGCGTCGTCACGGTCTGGGGCACCGGCAC
Organism: Planctomycetota bacterium; assembly: GCA_036376355.1. Classification (GTDB taxonomy): domain Bacteria; phylum Planctomycetota; class UBA1135; order UBA1135; family UBA2386; genus DASVAL01. The sequence goes on along the minus strand of DASVAL010000032.1, from coordinate 146,939 downwards.
CGGCTCGGGCTCGGGTGCCACGCACGCGGCGAACGGCAAGGCGGCGAAGGCGAAGAGCAGCATCAGGCGAGTCATTTGGCTCCGTCGGTCAGGTCGCGTCACCAGCCAATCAGCAACTGCACGCCGTTGCTCGCGGCGAAACCGAACGGCGTCGCGAGCGACAGCGTGACGCCCTGGACCGCCAGCGCGGTGCCCGCCAACGGCGGCGCGTTCGGGATCGGCAGCGGCATCGTGCTGCTCTGGCTGACGACCGGCGTGCCGGTGAACATGCCGAGGTCGAGGTTCGTGTAGGCGAAGCAGCCCGGCATGCCGAGGAAGGTCAGGTCGATGCCGGGGTTCACGGCGCCGGTGCCGAACGCGAACAGGGCGAGCGGCGAGATCAGCGGCACGTTGTTCAGCACCATCGCGAACGAAGTGCGGCCGACCCGCGGCATGCCGTTCGTCGTCAGCGCGAGGCTGTCGCAACCGGTGCCGTACGTGTTCGCCGCCGCGTAGGGCGCGCCGTAGACGTTCAGGTGGTTGCACGTGCCGGTGAAGACCTGCGACGTCGTCTGCGTGACCACGTCGTAGATGTTCACGCCGGTGCCGTTCGTCCACATGACGTTGCCATTGCCGAGCTCGTAGATGCCGCGCGGTGTGGTGCTGGCGCCCAATGAGATATTCGTCAGCACGGCGCCGGTCGTCTTGTCGAGCTTGCAGGCGTTGGCCGTCGTGAAGCCGATGCACCACACGTTGCCGTCGGACGCGCGCGCGAGTCCGTGCACGGGCGCGACGGTCGTGGAGTCGTGGAAGATCCCGACCGGCACGCCACCGAGCGTGAAGCGGTAGATGTCCTTGTTGTTCGAGAAGCCGGACACCAGGATGTCGCCCTCGAACGGGATGACCGCGAACGGCGACGTTGCGAGCAGGTTCGTCGTGAACGACTGCACGAAGTTGCCGGCGGGGTCGAACACGACGATCGCGTTGCCCGGCGCGCCGTTGGCCGTGCCAGCGTTCGTCACGTAGACGAGGCCGCTGACGTAGGCGAGACCGCGGATGTTGTCGAGGCCGCCGCCGACGAACGTCGGGCCGATCGTGCCGAGGATGGTGCCGGTGATGTCGCGGCGCGTGATGCGGTCGCCGGTCTGCTCGGTGATCCAGATCTCGCCGTTCACGTCGATCGCCGCCACCTGCGTGGTGTTGGGGATCGCGAACAGTGCTGAGCTGATCAGCGAGCCGTCATACGGGTTGAAGGCAATGAGCTGGTCCGTGGTTCCGTCGGTCGCGAGCAGCATCTGTGCGGGGGCGGCACTGGCGACGAGGAGAGTGGTCAGCGAAGCGAGGGTCGAGCGGTTCATTTCGGCTATGCGGGAAAGACGTGAAGCACCGGGAGCGCGAGCGCAATCCGTGGCAAGCGACTGCGAGGTGCAGTCTGCGGGTTCACTCTTTTCCCAAGCCGCCGGCCGGCGTCAAGCCCTCGGAACCATCGCCAGCCTGTCGCCGGGCGCAGCGAGTCCCGTCGCGCTGCCCGCTGAGGAACGGCGCCCTGGTGCTTCGAGCCACGCCGCGCGCCGGCGCACGACCGCGGCGATGCGGCGTTGCGGTGGCGCGTCAGGACTATCGCCAGCCCCTCGGCAGGTGAACGTCGAGCTCCGTCGCGCTGCCGCTCTGCGGCACCTGCACGGGCCCGAGCAGCACATCGCGCTTTCCCGCTGGGGCGACCTCGCCCTGCGAGGGCTCCGGCGACGGCACGCGGAGCTCGAACGGCGTGAGCGGCGCCGGGTCGATCGTGAAGCAGCCCTGCTCGTCGGTGATCCACGACCTCGTGTCTCCGGCCTCGTCGACACGCTGCAGAACGACGCCCAGGCCGGCGGCCGGCTGGCCCGAGAACGTGGTGACGCGCACGCGGGCCGCGACGCGCCGCACGTCGAACACGATCTCGGTCGTGCTCCCCGCGACGACGCTGCATCTCTCGGCCGCGCACCACCACGTGCCGTGATCGAACAGCGACCGCAGATGGAACCGGGCCTGGCCCGGCACCATGTCGGCCTCGAAGCGGCCCTCGGCGTCCGTGCTGACTTCGACGTAGGTGCCGATGCCGGAGCTCGAGAGCGCCTCGAGCGATCCGGCGCGGAACGCCCACGGAGCACCGTTCACGAGCACCTGTCCCCTGACGCGACCCGGCGCCCAGCGGCGCAGGTCGACCGGCACGATCCGTTCTTCGCCCTCCTGCAGCGCCAGGACCGTCACCTGGTCGTGCAGATGGACGTCGCCGAGCTCGGACGGCACGCGACCGTAGACGCTGATCTCGTAGGTGCCGGGCACGAGCCCAGCGCAGGTGCACGAGCTGCCGGTCACGGCGCTCGTCACGGTCGGTTGCAGGCGCCGCGGATCCTGCTCCTCGCGCACCCTCCTGGCCGCGAACGTGAGCCGTTGGGCCGGCCCGTAGGCCCCGCGACTCGCGACGAGCTGCCGATCGAGATCCGATGGCGAGAAGCGCCGCACGAGCTCCGCCGGTGACAGCTCGAAGCGGACCGCGGCGCCGCGCTGCACGCGAACGTCGATGCGCTCACCGTCGGCCGGCGCGACGACGGCGCGCGGCACGTGGCCCGGCCCGAAGGCCGCGATCAGCACGGCCCCGTGCATCGGCACGCGCAGCCGCACGCGGCCCAGCGCGTCGGTGGTGCCGTGATCGAGCGGAGCATCGTCGACTCCGTAACGCTCCCACCTGGTCTGCGCGTCGAGACCGAACGCGTACGCGAGCGGCATCGGCGCGTCCTCGAGCGCGGAGCCGCGGGCTTCGGACCCTTCGATCAGCAACGCGGTCCAGACCTCGCTGCCGCGCACGGGCTCGTCGCGCGCCGTGACGACGTGCACGTCGACGGCTCTCGTCGGCAAGAGCTCGATCCGGACCTCGTCGCCCGAGCCCGGTTCCCAGCGCACGAGCGCACTCGGTGCGAGCCCTTCGTCCTTCGGCAGCACCTGCACGAGGTGCGGCGCGCGCGCGATACCGAGCTGCACGGCCCCGTCGGCCAGCGTCGTCTTGCGAGGTTTGACCACGAAAGGCGCATTCCCGGGCGACACCAATGCACACAGGACCGTGGGCTCTTGCACCGGCTTGCCGGTCCGCGGGTCGATCGCACGCACGACGAGGTGCTGCCCGGTGCGCACGACGAGGCGAACGTCCTTCTGGCCCCACTGGCACGGCATCGGGTTCACGAGCTCGTAGCCTTGCCCGCCGCTCCTCGTCGTGATCGTCACGGGGCCGAGCAACCGCTCGTCGTACGGGCCGATGCGCGGCATCACGAAGCGGCCGTCCCGACTGGTCCGGCAGTGCCCGCGCGTGCCAGCGCCTTCGCCGCTCAGGTAGTGTCCTGCCACAGGACGACCGTTGTCGTCGACGACGACGCCAGTAATCGCGTGGTGTTCGTCCTCGATCGGGTAAACGAGCTCGTTCTCGTACGACGCGCGGTCCGGGATCGAGATCTCCGAGCGGCTCCGCTCCGGCGGGATCGAGTCCTCGTACCAGTGCACCTCGTAGCGGCCCGGCAGCAGCGCACCTGGCCAGGTGATGCTGCCGTCGAGGGCGCTGCGCACGCTGTAGTCGGAGCGTTCCATCAACGGGTCCGTGCGCCACTGACGCGCCGTGCCTTCGAGAGTCATGGCGACCACGACCCCGCCGACCGGCTGACCGCGCTGGTCGACGACGCGCGTCGCGAGGCGCACGCCGGCGTGCATCTGCAGGTCGCCGAGGTCGACCTCCTGTGGCGCCGGGAACGGACCGAACGCCGAGAGTCGCAGCAGCAGGTCCTCGCGCCCGACGCGCACCTGAAGCTTCGACGCCTCGGTCAGCGCGCAGCGCAGGCGGAATCGCCCTTCGTCGTTCGTGAGCACGCGGGCCACTGCCGCGGTCGGTTCGTACTCGTTCGCGACCTTCGCGATGCCGGGCTGGATCCACCACGCGCCCGCCGACACTCCGGACATGGGCCTGCCCGTCGTCGCGTCGAGGCACCGGCCGACGAACACGACGGCGGCGTCGGCCGGCGGAGCCGGTGCCACCTCGCTGCGCATCGCAGCGGCGCCGGAAGAAGGTGCTGCATCGATCGCGGCGACCACGGGCACGGCGCCCTCTGCCGCGGCAGCCGGTTGCACGGGATCGGCCCGCATCAGCTCCACCGTCGTCCAACCGAGCACGAGCACGAGCGCAACGACACCCGCGCGGAACAGGAACTGGTTCATCCACAACACTCCGAACGGAAGCACGCCCCACACGGTCGTCTTGGCCACACGCAGCGCCGCGTGCTGCGCGTGCAGCAGCACGTCCGTGCGTACGGCGGCGAGGCCGCGGCCCGTCGCGAGCAGCAGCGCGATGCTCGTCGCGATGCTGCTCGGCAGGTGGCGGCGCAGATGCTCGAGCCCGCGCTTGAGCCGCGTCTTGACGGTTTCGGGCGGACACCCGAGTGCGTGCGCGATCGCAGTCGGCGACAGCTCGTGCACGAGCCGCAGCGTCAGCACCTGGCGATAGCGCATCGGCAACTGGTCCAGCGCGCGTTCGACCGCCGTGATCACTTCCTGATCGAGCACGGGTTCGGCCGCGCTGGCGTGCGCCTCACGCTGCCGCGGCCGCGGATCGGCGGGGCGGCCGCGTTGCCGGCGCAGCTTCTTCGCGTGGTGCGTCAGGATCTGCACGAGCCACGGCAGGAGCGCCCGCTCGGCGTCGTAGCGGCTCGCCGAGCGCATCGCCTCGACGAACGTCGTCTGCACGAGGTCCTCGGCCAGCGCCCCGTCGTGCACGAGGTGGCCGGCCACGAGCAGCAGCTGGCCCGCATACGCGTCGAACACCGCCGCGAGCGCCGGCAAGTCGCCGTGATCGCGGTAGCGCGCGAAGTTCTGTTCGGGGGAGGGCGCCTGCACGCAGCCTACTTACCCCGAGTCCGCGCGCAGGGTTCACCGTACTGGCGAGATTCGGCGGATCGGCCGCGGGACCGACCGGCTGCGCCTCATGGACCCGTGCGCAGCTCTCGCCAGATCGCCATCAGATCGACGGCGACGTGCGGCAGGATGCGCAGCCGGACCGACCGATGCCGCACCTCGCCGCGCGCGTAGCGGTGGTTCCGCAACCAGAAGCGCGTCACCGTCTCGGCGTCACTGTCGACGATCCAGTACTCACGCACGCCGTGCCTGGCGTAGATGCGCTTCTTGCGGATCAGGTCGTTGCTGCGATTCGACGGCGACAGGATCTCGATCACGAGGTCCGGAGCCCCACGCGGGTATCCGTCCTGGAGGATGTGCAAGCGCTCGTTCAGGATGCCGAGGAGATCCGGCGCCGGCGCGTACGAGCCACCGAGGACCACGGTCAGCGGATTGCTGTAGAACCGCCCGTGGCCCCGGAACTGCGGGCCGATCTGCTCCGCGAGTTGCGAACTGATGAAGCTGTGCCGTTCGTTCGCCGACGGACTCACGACCAACTCCCCGTCCAGAAGCTCTTCGATCCGCCCCGAGAACTCGGGACGAGCCATGAACGCGGCCAGCGACAAGCGCTTGCGGGGAAGCTTCGTGGTGACGGTGGTCATCGCGGAAACCGACCGCTGCAGCATAGGCGGCCTCGACGACCCGACAACCGGGCCGCGGAGAGTAGTGGGACAGAGGGGGCAAAGAAGTGCGGCACAGCACGAGAAACCCTGCACGCGCGTCGACACGCACCGCGCTGCAAGAGTGAGGCCTCGCCGTCGCATCACGGAGCGCGTGGCGGCATGCTGCGGTCCTCGTGACGAAGACACCCACTGCCTTCCTCTCTGCGCTCACGCTGTGCCTCTTGGCCGCGTGCAGCGGCGGCGGCGCCGTCACGCCCGCGGGCATCTACACGGTCGACAAGGCCGAGCTCAGGCAGGCGATGATGGCCTCGATGTCTGCCGAGGAGAGGGGCAACCCGATGGCCAGCACGGTGCTGGACGAGGCGGTCAAGGGAACGGACTTCGCGATCGAGCTCGTGGCGAACGGCACCGTGAACTTCAAGCTCAGGATGTACATGGGCCCGCAGGTGGACACCTCCGGCACCTGGAAGCTCGCCGGCGGCAAGCTGATGATGACGACGAAGGACGACGAGACCGGCAAGGAGGCCACGCAGACCGTCGACTACGCGAACGGCTCGTTCGTCGTCGAAGAGAACATGGGCGGCCAGAAGGTGAAGATGACCTTCAGGAAGAAGTGATCTCACGGCCCGATGCAGTCGTGCTCACGCGAGCAGCTCGCGCCGCACGACGCCGTGCACGTCCGTGAGCCGGAACGGGCGCCCCTGCGACTTGAACGTCAGCTTCTCGTGGTCGACGCCGAGCAGGTACAACATCGTCGCCTGCAGGTCGTGCACGTGGATCGGCGTCTCCGCGACGCGGTACCCGAGCTCGTCGGTCGCCCCCACGACGGCGCCGCGCTTCACACCGCCGCCCGCGAGCAGGATCGAGAAGCAGTGCGGGTGGTGATCGCGGCCCAGGAACTTGCTGCCGTCGCGCGCTTCGTTCATCGGCGTGCGCCCGAACTCACCGCCCCACACGACGAGCGTCTCGTCGAGCAGGCCGCGGCGGCGCAGGTCGATCAGCAGCGCGGCGAGCGCGCGGTCGAGCTGCTGCGCCTTCGTCGGGAACTGCGTCATCAGGTCGTCGCCGGGACTGGTGCCGTGGATGTCCCACCCCGAGTCGAACAGCTGCACGAAGCGCACGCCGCGCTCGACGAGCCGGCGCGCGAGCAGGCAGTTGTTCGCCAGCGAGGTCTTTCCCGGCGTCGTCCCGTAGAGCTCGTGCACGGCGGCCGGCTCGCTCGCGAGATCGACCGCCTCGGGCACCGACATCTGCATGCGGAACGCGAGCTCGTTCTGTGCGATGCGCGTCGTCGTCTCGGGATCGCCGCAACGCTGCTCGTGCTCGCGGTTCAAGTCGTTCAACGCGCGCAGGCTGCGCTCGCGCCGCGCGCGGTCGAAGCCCGGCGGATCCTGCAGGTAGAGCACGGGATCCCCCTGCGAACGGAACTCGACACCCTGGTGCACCGAGGGCAGGAAGCCCGCGCTCCAGAGCGCTTTGCCGGCGCTCGGCAGGTTGCCGCCGCTCAGCATCACGACGAAGGCCGGCAGGTCGCGGTTCTCGCTGCCGAGGCCGTACGAGACCCAGCCCCCCATCGACGGCCGCCCGGGCCGCGGCGCGCCCGAGAACAGCAGCAGCTCGGCCGGCGCGTGGTTGAACTGATCGGTGACCATCGAGCGCACGAGCGTGACGTCGCCGAGCTGCTGGGCCAGGTGCGGAAACAGCTCGCAGACCTCGATGCCGTTCTGGCCGCGGATCCAGGCATGCTGGTGGCCGAGCAGCAGCGGGTGGCCCTTGATGAACGCGAAGCGCTCCTTCGCGAGGAACGAGTCGGGGCACTTCTGGCCGTGATGGCGGTCGAGCACCGGCTTGCGATCGAACATGTCGAGCGTCGGCGGCGCGCCCTCCATGTGCAGGTAGATCACGTTCTTCGCGCGCGGTGCGAACGGCGTCCTCGCCGCGTCGCCGCCGAGGTGGCGCAATGCGACGGCGCCGAGCGACAACAGCGAGCCGCCGAGGAAACGGCGCCGGCAGAGGCGCAGCAGCTCGTCGTGCATCGGCTCGCCGGGCATCGACATCACCGCCTGGTCACGAACTCGTCGAGGTTCATCACGACGCCGGCGAGCACCCGCCACGCGGCCAACTCGCGCTCGGGGACCCCGGCGGTGCCCGACGTCGCCTCGCCGGTCCCCCCCTCGGCGCTGGCGCGCCGTTCGTCCGCAAGCAGCTGGAGCAGCCGCGCCTCCTCGCTCGGCGTCGGGACCCGCAGCAGGCATTGCCGCCACAACCAGCGCACGCGGCGCGCATCGTCGAGCGCAGTGCCCTCCGCGAGCACGGCCCGCGCCAGTGCGCGCGCGGCCTCGTCGAACTGCGGATCGTTCCAGAGCACGAGCGCCTGCAGCGGCGTGTTCGTGCGCTGGCGCCGCAGCACGCAGAACTCGCGGCTCTGCGCGTCGAAGACCATCATCGCGGGATGCGGGCTCGTGCGGCGCCAGAACGTGTAGAGCCCGCGGCGGTAGCGGTCGGCGCCTTCGTCCGTCTTCCAGCGCGCGCCGCTGTAGAGCTGCAGCCAGATGCCCTCGGGCTGCGGCGGCATCACGCTCGGGCCACCGACCTTCGCCGCGAGCAGGCCCGACACCGCGAGCGCCTGGTCGCGCAGCATCTCGGCCGAGAGGCGGAACGACGGCCCGCGCGCGAGCCAGCGGTTGTCGGGGTCCTGCTGCGTCCGGTCCGGCGTCTGCGCCGAGCCCTGCGCGTAGGTCGCCGACAGCACGATCGTGCGCAGCAGGTGCCGCAGCGACCAGCCGCCGTCCATGAACTCGGCCGCGAGCCAGTCGAGCAGCTGCGGGTGCGACGCTGCGTCACCCTGGCTGCCGAAGTCCTCGAGCGTGCTCACGAGCCCGTGCCCGAACAGCTCGCTCCAGATCCGGTTGACCTGCACACGCGCGGTCAGCGGGTTGTCGCGCGAGACGAGCCAGCGCGCGAAGCCGAGCCGGTTCCGCGGCGCATCGGCCGGAAGCTGCGGCCAGACCTTCGGCGTGCCCGGCGACACGGCGTCACCCTGCGTCAGGAAGCTGCCGCGCAGGTGGAGGCGCGTCGTGCGGCGTTTGCCCGCGGGCAGCTCACGCAGCACCGGCACCGCCGGGCCGCGGTGCTGCTCGAGCTTCGCTTCGGCCGCCGCGATGCGTTCGCGCAGCGGAGCGAACTCCGGCGCCCACTTCAGGTACGCACGCCGCAGCTTCTCGCGATCCTCGTCGTCGCGCGCTGCGGATGGTTCGGCCAGCACGGCCTCGACCTCGGCGCCGTGTGGGCTCGCGCGCAGGTCGAAGTAGAAGCCGCCGGGGCCGCGGCCGTTCGTGACCTTGAGCAGCAGCGTGTTCTCGCCGGGCCGCAGCTCGACCGTCAGGATCTTCTGGTCGGGCGCCGCTGCGTGACCCTCCTCCTTGTCGAGCACCTGCGTGCCGTTCCACCACACCTTGATCGCATCGTCGTGGCCGAGCGACAGCACCGCGGTCGCAGCCCACTCCGCCGCGATCGTCCGGTGGAGGTAGAACGCGCTGTTGTCGCCGGTCCACTTGTGCACGCGGCCGTCGACGTACTGCGGCTCCTCGCGCCACGAGAGTCGTTCCTGTTGCGCGTCGAGGTGCACACCCTGCAGTTCCGGCGCGAACGCCGCCGTGTGCGCCGTGTGAAAGTCCGCCGCCTGCACCGGCCCGAGCACGCGCCACGTCCCGGCACTCGGCGCCGCCGAGCGGAACGCCGCGCACGCGGCACTGGCCGCCTCGGCCCACGCCTTGACGACCTCGTCGTCGGCGGACAGCGAGCGGCGCAGCTGCGTCAGCTCGAGCTCGAGCGCCTTCGCGGCCACGCGGTCGGCGTCGGTCGGCACACGCAGCACCGGCGCGTCGTTGTCCCGGTCGCTGTCCTCGGTCTGATCGAAGAACGCGAACAGCTCGAAGAACTCCTGCTGCGTGAACGGGTCGTACTTGTGGTCGTGGCACTGCGCGCAACCGAGCGTCGACGCCATCCAGACCGACATCGTCGTGTCGACGCGGTCGATCACGGCCGCCGTGCGGAACTCCTCGTCGTCGGTGCCGCCTTCGGTGTTCGTCATCGTCTGGCGATGGAACGCCGTCGCGAGTTGCTGCTCGTCGCTCGCTTCCGGCAGCAGGTCGCCGGCGATCTGCTCGATCGTGAACCGGTCGAACGGCAGGTCGCGCGCGAACGCGCCGATCACCCAATCGCGGTAGCGCCACATGCTGCGCCGCAGGTCGTCTTTCTCGTAGCCCTGGCTGTCCGCGTAGCGCGCGAGGTCGAGCCACCACTGCGTCCAGCGTTCGGCGTACTGCGGGCTCGCGAGCAGGCGGTCGACGACGCGCGCTTCGGCACCCCCTGAGTCGTCGGCGAGGAACGCGTCGACGTCGGCAGGTGCCGGCGGCAGGCCGGTCAGATCGAAACTGACTCGCCGCAGCCACACGGCACGATCCGCGGGCGGCGACGGGCGCAGCGACCGCGCGTGCATCGCCGCGAGCACGAAGTGATCGAGCGGCGAACGGCACCAGGTCGCGTCGGCGAGCTGCGGCGGCGCCGGCCGCACCACGGGCCGGTACGACCAGTGCTCGGCCGGAGCGCGTGTCTGCTGCGCCGCCGCGAGCGAAGTCAGCGCACACAACGGCAGCAGGAAGGAGACGCGCAATGGGGCCACGGGGGAGTGCGGCGATTGTCACGCGGGCGCGGAGCGGCACAACCCCTTCGTGAGACGACTTGCCCCGAGGGGGCGATCCCACCTCGGGTCCACCGGTTCGCTACGCTTGCGGCCATGCACCGGCTCTTCGCGACCGCGTCGATCACGCTCGCCGGAATGCTCCCGCTCCTCGCCGCGCAGGAACCACCTCCGGCAGCGGCTGGCGGAGCCGCGCCGTCGCGTCCCGGCTTCGACGTGAGCGAGACGCTGACTGCACTCGCCCGGCGTGTCCACGACACACCCGTCGCCGATCACACGGTCGCCAGCGCAGCGTGGCTGTTGCTCGCGTTCGCGGAAACCGGCTCGACGATGAGGGCCGGCAACCACCGGACCGAGGTCCGCTTCCTGACGAAGACCCTGATCGAGCTGCAGGGTGCTGCCGGTCAGTTCGCGAAGAACGGCGCGCAGGCCAGCCGGTCCGACCAGATCGCGGCGACGCTCGCGATCGTCCTTGCCTACGAGCGATCGCAGAAACTGAGATCCCTGCAGCGGCCCGCGCAGAACGCCCTGGAGGCCGTGTTGGCGCTGAAGGTCTCCGATGCGGAGGCCCCGACCAACGAGGAGGTGGCCCTGCTCACGCTGCTGTTGCGCGCACAACCGACGTCCGAGCGACTCTCGGCCATGGCGAAGCAGTGGGTGGGTTCGCAGACGTTCGGCAAGACGCGGCGCGGCGACGCGGCGCTGCACCTCGGCCAACTCGTGCTCGGCGAACCGCACCCACCGGAGTTGACCGTGGCGCGAACGTGGCCCGCGAGCCTGACCGCCGATCCTCTGCACACGGTCCTCGCGATCCTCGCCGTGAGCACCGACGAGAAGAGCCTCGCGCGTCAGTCGAAGCAGATCGAGGAGCTCCTGGCCTTGCGCGTCAAGGACGGCCCTTCCGTCGGCATGTGGCCCGCGGCCGGCGGCTTCGACGAGGTCACGACGACCGCGATGTTCGCCTTCGCGATCGGCGTCGCGAACGGCTCGAAGCCGAAGTAGGCATCCCATGATCTGGTTGCGACTCGCGATCGCTGGAGTGCTGCCGATTCTCGCAGCGCAGGAGCCAACTCCTGCAGCAATGGGGCCGGGCGCCCGAACCGGTCCGCGTTTCGACGTGCGCGACACCCTGGCCGCGCTCTCGCAGCGCAGCGACGCATTGGTGGCCCTGGAATTGGACAACATGCGGGTGGTTCGCGCCGATCCAACGGTCGCCGGCGCGGCGTGGCTGCTGCTCGCCTTCCTCGCGAATGGCTCGACGATGGAGATTGGGCCACACCGAAGCGAGGTCCGACGCCTGACGAAGGCCCTGCTCGAGATGCAGGACGAGCGCGGCCAGTTCGCACGAGAGGCCGTGGCCAGCAGCCGCTCCGACCAGATCGTCGGGACTCTGGCGCTGCTCGTCGCCTTCGAGCGATCCCGGCTCCGGACACTGCACAGACCCGCGCTGATCGCTTGCGAATTCGCCTGGGCTCAGGAGCGTGTGGAGCACGAGCTCGGCAGCTTGACGAGGGCGCCCGACCCGGCTGCCCCGACCAACGAGGACGGTCTGCTCACGCTGCTCGTGCCCACGTTGTCGAAGATGTGGCCGGACGAGCTGGAGCTACCCGAGTGGCTCGAGGCGAGCCAGCTGGCAGGTGTTCGTGATCAGCTGCGCGAGCTCGGCAACGACCTGCTGGCGTCGCGCAAGTTCGGCAGGACGCGGCGCGGCGACGCGGCGCTGCACCTCGGCCAGCTGATGCTCGGCGAGCCGCACCCACCGGAACTGACCGTTGCACGGACGTGGCCCGCGAGCCTGACCGCCGATCCGCTGCACACGGTCTTCGCGATCCTCGCCGTGAGCACCGATGAGAAGAGCCTCGCCCGGCAGTCGAAGCAGATCGAAGGTCTCTTGGCCGCGCGCGTGAAGGACGGCCCCTCCGCCGGCATGTGGCCCGCGGCCGGCGGCTTCGACGAGACGACGACGACCGCGATGCTTGCATTCGCGATTGGCGTCGCGAACGGCTCGCCACTGCTGACCAGACGGAAGTAGGGTGACGCGGTCGGAGGAGCCTACGCGGCGGTCATCACTCATCGCGATCGGCCAGGAAGCGACGAACGCGCGCAGTGAGCGCGTGGCCGTAATGGATCTCTGACCAGCGCAGCATGACCTCGATCGGCGGTGCGTTCGGCATCGTTGCCGCGATCGCTGCCATCGACTGGCTGCACACGAACTCCGTCATCGACGACATCGCCGCGAAGCGTTCGCTCGGCGTCATCGCCGCGAAGATCGCATCGATCCTGGCGTGCATTCGAGGATGGGTGTCGTCGATCACTGCGCGAAGGATAGCGCGCTGCCGTCCTGATGCCCGAACTGCCCCACGGCAGCGCTACCTCGCCGCGAACAAGCGGCAACGACCCGGTACGCCTTCATTCTTCCGCGAGTCGATCGCGCCAGTACCCAGGTTTGCGGTGGGCGTGAGCCGCGGCAATGACCCAGACTCGTTCCCCGACGAGCCGGTAGATCGGCAAGTAGGGAAAACGCCGGACCAACAACCTGCGGTGCTTGTCGTCCATCCGCGGCCAGCGGCTGGGGTATCAGCGATCCGTGCGAGCGCCAGCTCGATCTCGGTGGCGAATCGCGCTGCAACCTTGCTACTGCGGCGTGCGTACCAGCTGGTCTGGCAGTCTTCGCGCTTGATCGAGCAGTTTGTCGAGATCCCTGGACATCGGCCCGAGAATACCACGACAGCAGCGCCCCGCCGACCCGCCGGCTGCTGCCCATTCTCCCATACACCCCGAACCTCGCGCTTTCGCTACCCTTAGCCCCCCGCCGCGGCCGGCTTTTTCTGCAACGCAACGCAGGCCGCGGTGACCTTGCCTCCACCATGACCGGTGTCCCCTCGCAACTGGACGTCCACGAACTGCTGACCGCGCAGGACTTCGTCCACCGCCTGGCCAGGAGTCTCGTGTTCGACCAGGAACGCGTCGACGACGTCGTGCAGGAAGCCTGGCTCGCGGCCGTGCAGCGGCCTCCACACCCGCGCGCGGCAGTGAGCTGGTTCCGTTCGACGCTGTTGCACCTGGCCCGGCGGCGCGCGCGTGACGACACGCGGCGGCGCCGGCGCGAGGTCGCGGTGACGCGGAGCGAGGAGCTGCCGTCGGCGGCGGACGTGCTCGCGCGCGAAGAGCAGCGGCGCGAGGTCGTCGAGGCCGTGCTGGCACTGCCGGAGCCGTATCGCGGCGTCGTGCTGGCGCGGTTCTTCGACGAGCTCGAGCCGCGCGAGATCGCGCGGCGGCGCGGCATGCAGGCGGCGACCGTGCGGTCGCAGCTGCATCGGGCACTCGAGATGCTGCGGCAGCAGCTCGACGAACGGCACGGCAGCCGGCGGGCGTGGGGCCTGTCGCTGCTGCCACTCGCGAAGCCCGGGCACACGACCGGCGTGGGGCTGATCACTGCTGCGGGAGCGTTGCTGATGGCGAAGGTACTGATCGGTGTCGGTGTGATGGCCCTCGTGGTGTTCGGGTTCCTCTCGTTCGATGCGGGACCGGTCGGCCCGCCGCCGGCGCACGAGCGGCAGGAGATCGCGGCCGCAGCGAGGACGGCGTTCGAGGCGCCCGCGGCGGTGAGCGAGGCGAGCGAACGCGTCGAAGTCGCGAAGAGCCTCGCGGCCGCGGCGGCGCCGACAGCCGCGGGCGGCCTGCGCGGTCGCGTCGTGTACTCCGATGGCCGGCCGGCCCCGAACTGCCTCGTGCGCGTGCTCGGCATCGACGGCGTCTCGCTGTTCGTCGATGCGCCGGCGACCGGCGACCAGCGCACGCTGTCGCTGCCGCGCGGCGAGGCGCGGACCGGCGAGGACGGCGTGTTCACGATCGCGGGCCTGTCGCCGCGAACGCCGTACGTCGTCAACGCCGACGCCGACGGCCCCGACCGCACGCTGCGGTTCTGCAGCGTGATGCCGTTCCCCGATGCAACCGCCGACCTCGGCGACTTCGTGCTCGAGCCGAAGGCCAGCTTCGCGGGTCGCGCGATCGACGAGAGCGGTGCGCCTGTCGCCGGCGCCGAGGTGCTCGCGATGGACCTGCCGGCGGCGCTCGCGGCGGTGCTGCCGTTCGACCGCTTCGTGCCCGCGCAGGGCGGCATGCTGTGGCTGCCGATGCCCGATGCCGCGGCGGCCAGCGACGGTGGTGGCTACCGCGAGCTGCTGCACGACTACTTCGCGAGCGACCTGTTCATGCGCGCCGACCTCGATCGCCGCGAGGAACTCGGCACGATCGTGGTCGACCGCCTGCCGTGGCTCGAGGCGATCTGGCGCGAGCTGCCGATCGCGCGCACGACGACGGCCGACGACGGCAGCTTCGTGGTTCGCGGCGTCGAGCCGGGAGGCAACATGCTGATCGTGCGCAAGCCGGGCCTCGCGACCGGCAGCAAGGCGCGCGTCGTCGCGACGCCGGGCGAACGCAAGGACGTCGGCGACGTGCTGGTGCCTGCCGGGGAAGAGCTGCGCGGCAAGGTGTGCTCTGGCGATGGCAACGCGGTCGCCGGTGCCGAGGTGCGCGTCGGCAGCTTCGGCGCGCTCGGCTGCCGCGGCGTCGCGTTCTGCGAGGAGCCCGTGACGACCGACCAGAGCGGCAGCTTCCGCACCGGTGGTCTCGGCCGCGGCCGCGTCATGGTCGCGGCGCGCGCGAACGCTCGCGATGCCTGGCAGGTGATCGGACCCGTGGCGACCGACGAGGACGTCGAGTTGCAGCTGCCGAAGCAGAGTGCGCTGCGGCTGCGCGTCGGCCGCGACGACGGTGCTCCGGTGACCGGCCTCGCGATCGAGATCTACTGCGGCCCCGATCTGCGTGAGCTGCGCCGCGCCGGCCTGCAGACGCGGCTGCCGGCGCGTGCGCCGCAGCAGGCGGGCGACGGCACCTGGTTGTTCGGCGACGTGCCGGTCGGCTGCTACACGCTGCACGTGCAGGCCGACGGCGTGATGCCCATCGACACGATGGTCGTGCTGCCGCAGCAGGAGCCGGCGCCAGTCACGCTGCGTGCGGCCACGAGCGTGCACGTCCGCGTGCGCGACGCCGCCGGGCAGGCGATCGCCGGTGCGAGGATCTACGTCGACCCCGACGATGCTAGCACGAGGACCGTGATGCCGACCTCCTACGGCATGCCGCGCTGGACTTCGCTGCCGCTGCTGGCCGGGCTCACCGATGGTGAAGGCGAGCTGCAGGTCGGGATTCCGGCCAAGGGAAGCTGGCTCAAGGTGACGCACCCGCTTCACATCGCGCGCGGCGTCCTCGTCGAGCGGGGCGTCACGAGCGCCGAGGTCACGCTGCCGGAGCCGGGCGCGATCACGGGCCGCCTGTTCGACCACGGCGCGCCCGCCGATCCGCGCCGCTGGTGCGTGGTCGCCGAGCCCGCGATGACGATGAACGTGCCGCTGCCGCATCTGCGCGCCGGCCTGCAGCCCGACGGGAGCTTCGCGTTCCCGAACGTCGCGCCGACCGAGTACAGGATCCATGCGGCCCAGGTGCAACCTGCCGCGCTGTCGCTGAACCGGATCGTGACGAGCTTCGAGGATCTCGTGATGCCGCGGTTCTTCAGCGACGGCCCGACCAGCCATCGCGTGACGGTCGCCGAGGGCGCGAACGCGACGCTCGAGTTCGACGTCGATCCGAGCCACCCGAAGCCCGGCGAAGTGCCGGCGCGGCTCACAGGCCGCGCCGTGGTGAACGGCGTGCCGCTCGCCGGCGCCGAGCTGATGCGGCGTCTCGACCTGTTCCGCTACGACATGGTCGCTACGGTCGCGGCCGACGGCAGCTTCGAGGTCGACTCGCTGCGACCCGGCGAGCACGCGCTGCACCTGGTCGACACGCAGGCTCAGGTCACGGTGTGGGAATGCGAGCTGACGCTGCAGAGCGGCGAATCGCGGTTCCTCGACCTCACGATGGCGACGGGGAGCCTGAGCGGCACGGCGGCGTTCACCTGCGGATTGTCCTCGGCCGGACACGTCGTCACCGTCACGGGCAGCTGCAACGGAGGCACGGCGCAGCGCCGCGTCGTGATCGACGTTACCGGCCGCTTCGCGTTCGCGGCGCTGCCGGCAGGCGACTACCTGGTCGCCGCCAGCGGTCCCGACGGCAAGACCGAAGCGGTGCGCGTCGCGATCGTCGCGGGCGCGGCAGCAGGGCCGCTGCGCCTGGATCTGCAGGAGGTCCCGGTGCTCAGCGGCCGGATCGTCGGCGACTTCAACCCGAGCAGGGCGCTGGCGCTGCTGCGCGCCGAGAACTGGTCGCGCGGCAACGGCATCGGCGACGACGGCAGCTTCCACTTCAGCGACGTGCCACCCGAGGCCTGCACGCTGGAGCTGATGGTCCGCGGCAAGACCCTCAAGCTCGAGCCCGGTCGCTTCGACATGAGCCTCGGCAGCCAGCGGAACGTGCAGGTGCGCGTCGCGGAGACGAAGCCCGACAAGTAGCGCCGGGCTGGGTACCCGATCGCGGCGACGTTCCTAGTCTAGTAACCGATCCACCCGGCGCCGCCGTTGCTTGCCGTGAAGCCGAACGGGTTCGCGGCCGGATCGAGCGAGAAGGCCTGGTTGAAGAAGCTCGCTCCGAACAGCGCGGGCAACGCGGGCAGTGCCCAGCTCCAGGTCGCCGAGGTGCCGGGAGCGGAGACCAGATTCAGGATCAGCGGATCCGCGAGCAGCTCGCAGCCCGGCATGCCGATCACGGCGAGCGGCGCCGGCAGCGGCAGCATCGTGGAAGTCATCGAGCTCGAGAGGCCGATGCTGACGAGACCGATGCCGAACGGCAGGTTCAGCACGTCCGTCGTGAATGTCGAACCGAGCGCCGGACGCGAGCCCGCCGCTGCCTGTAGCACCGGGACGCCGAGCGTGCCGGCGCAGCCCGAGCCATACTGCGTGTAGGTCGCGGTCGGCGACGCGTCCTGCCAGGCCGTCGTGTAGATGTTCCACATCTGGCCGAGCGGCACGGTGTGCAGCACGGCACCCGACTGCGCGTCGAAGATCACGAGCGTGCCGGG
Source organism: Planctomycetota bacterium (assembly GCA_036376355.1). Lineage (GTDB taxonomy): Bacteria > Planctomycetota > UBA1135 > UBA1135 > UBA2386 > DASVAL01. Next base: position 129,649 of record DASVAL010000032.1, on the reverse strand, counting down.
AGGCGACACGCTGGCCGGCGTCGACGTGACCGCGACGCGTGTGCCCTCCGGCGACAGCGAGATGCCGTTGCAGTTGGGCACGGTCAGGCCCGCGTAGATCGTGCCGACGGTGTTCGCGGGGGCGGCGTAGTCGAAGTCGATGCGCATCACGCCGCCACCGCCGGCCTGGCCGGCGACGACCGCGAACGAGCGATCGAGCGACAGCGCCATGCCGTTCGCGACGGGCACCGCGATCGGGAAGTCCTGCTGGCCCGGCGCCGTGCTGAAGTCGAGCCATTGCGCCGCCGTCACGTCCCACACCGCGAGGAAGCCCGCAGAGGTGCCGACGTAGAGAACGTAGGCATAGAGGTCGTCGAGGGACACGGCGCAGTCCGACGCGAACGCGAACCCCAGCGCGCCGGCATTCGGGATGGTCGTCGAGACGATCGGCGTCAGGAAGGTCGGGCTGGCCGGGTTCGTGTCGACGAGCTGGAACAGGCCCGAGCTCAGGAACACGTGCGGCACGGCCGCGAGGTTGCCGGACGGCGAGAGCCCCCAGCGCTCACGCGACGCGCCGCTCAGCGTCGTCGACTGCACGATGAGCGTGCCGTAGTTCGGGCTGTTCGGATCCGCATCGACGCAGTGCAGCTCGCGCGTCGAGCCCGTGGCCCCGGTCAGCACCCACAGGTACTGCCGGACGCTGTCGAAGCCGACGCCGTAGCAAGCGCCCGGTGCCTGGTAGAACGTCGACCACGTCGCGGAGGACCCGTTCCACTCCGCGCGCGAGACGCGGTTCTGCAGCGACTGGCCGAGGTAGAGGTTGCGGCCCGTGTTCGCCCAGACGGCGTCCGTGCAGTTGTCGGTGTGCGTGGTCCCTGCCTGCTGCACGATCGTGCCCGTGCCCGACGCGACGAACGCGTGCGTGTCGGTGGAGCCGCTCGTCGAGGTGCCGACGAAGACGATCTCGTTGCCGGCCTGGGCGAGGACGGGAACGGTGGTGAGGGCCGCGGCCAGCGCGCAACGGGGAAGGAGAGTTGGCATGGAGAGTACCGTGGTGGAACGGATCGGAGGCGGGGGGTCGCCGTGCACAGCGCCTATGCACGAAGGTTCTCCCGTGTGACATGGACCGGCAAGAACAACCGCGGCGCGGGCCATGGCGTCGCGCGCGTTCCGTGCGCCGCGTGCGCCGCGCGCGCCGCGCGCGCCGCGACCACCGCCCCTTGCCAAGTGAAGGCTCGGCGTTAGCGTGCTGGCGTCCCTCGATCGCGGCGGCCCATGCATCTCCCCAGCGACGAAGATCTGTTTGCGTCGTTCCAGCGGCAACGCGACTGTCAGGCACTGGCCGTGCTGTTCCGCCGCCGCGCCGACGAGCTGCTGCGCCTCGCGGTGTTCCTCGCGCCGCGACCGACGGACGCCGAGGACCTCGTGCAGGCGACGTTCCTGAGCGCGATCGCGCGCGCCGAGACGTTCCGCGCCGAGCACCGCGTCATGAGCTGGCTGTGCGGCATCCTGACGAACCATGCGCGCATGCTGCGGCGCGCCGCGCAGCGTGTGCTGCCCCACCTGCGAACCAACGCGACCGACGACGATCCGGCCGCTGCGGCGCTGCACTCCGAGCTTCGCAACGCGCTCGCGCAGGGCATCCAGTCGCTGCCCGAGCCGTATCGCTCGGTGCTGACGCTGCACCTGAAGGACGGCCTCGACAGCCAGGAGATCTCGCGGCGCCTGGCCCGCCCGCCGGCGACCGTGCGCAAACAGATGGAACGCGCGATCGCGCGCCTTCGCGTCGTGCTGCCGCTCGGTCTCGCGACCGCGCTCGTCGTGCGCATGAGCCCCGCGCAGATCGCGCAGAACGCAGCCGAGGCGGCGCGCTTCGTCGACCTCGGTCCGCTCGAGGCCACGCCCTCCTCGGGCATGCACGCCGGAACGCTCGCGGCGCTTGCGGCCACTGCGTTCGTGCTGGCCTTCACCGTCCTGTGGGCCACCACGAACGGCGAGCACGTCGAGGTCACGGCTGCAGCTGCGGCGCCGCTCGGGGTCGGGAGCGCCGCGAAAGAGCCGGCCGACGCCGACGCCGCATTCGCCGCGCCGGGCGCAGCGAACACGGCGTCGGCCGAACGCACCGCTGCCGAGTCGCTGTCGCTGACCGTGCACGTCGCGGGCCGCGACGCGGCGACGAGGCCCGGCGTCGAGCTGCTGCTCGTGCCCGACGACGGCAGGGCGCTGCCGGAGCGCCTGCAGAGCGGCGCGTTCACGGCGGCGCGCACGGACCTCGATGGCCGCGCCGAGTACCGGGGACTCGCCGCAGGTCGCTACGACGTCGCGATCGCCGGAGCCCTCGCGCGCAAGACGGCGATGCTGCGCGAACCACACACGGAGCTGCACATCGAGCTGCCCGCTTCGCAGCGCGTGCGGGGCCTCGTCGTCGATGCCGACGGGACCGCGGTCGAGGGCGCCGACGTGTTCCTCTCCGAGACGTCCGGACGCGGCGACACCGGCACGCGCATCGCGACGAGCCGCGCCGACGGTTCGTTCGCGGGAACGGCGCCGGTTGCGCAGGGGCGCCTCTACGCGCGTCACGGCGCGCACGCGCAGTCGGTCGGCGTGCGTCTCGCGGACCACCCGATGCGACTGCAACTCGAGCTCTCGCGTCGCAAGGTCGCCATCACGACCGTCGACGAGGCGGGCAAGCCGCTGCCCGATTGCTACGTCGCGATCGTGCCGCGCAGCCACGGCACGTCCTTCTACGCACCGATGCACGCGAGCACCGATGCGGCCGGTCGCTGCACCTTCCAGGATCCGGGCCCCGGCGAAGCGTCGGTGCTCGCGAGCCGCGCGGGCTTCGCGCCGAGCACGGCCGATCTGCCGCCGGGGGCCTCGGCCATCGAGTTCCGCCTCGGCGCGGGTGGCAGCCTGTCGGGGCAGGCACTCGACGCCGACGGGTTGCCGATGGCGGGGTGCTCCGTGGTCGCCAGCGTCGCCGACCGGCGCAGCAACGAACCGACCGCACCGCTGCTCGCGCGCCGGGCGCAGACGCTGGCCGATGGATCGTTCGAGTTCCGCGCGCTTCCGTTCGGCGACCTGCAGGTCCGCATCTACGCCGAGTCGTTCGGCGACGGCAAGCTGCCGTGCCAGTACGTGCTCGCCTCTGCCGACGTCGAACTCCGCAGCGGCGCGCAGGAGCACGTGACGCTGCGGGCACACCGGCAGGCGCGCGTCCAGGGTCGCGTGCAGGACGCCGGCGGCACGGGGCTGCGCGGCTGGCAGATCGTGGCCGTGCCGGACCTTGGCACCGCGATCCACCGCATGTTCCGGCGGCGCGCCGCGACGACCGCGGCCGACGGCTCGTTCACGCTCGACGGCGTGACCGCGCACGAGAACTACCAGCTCGGCGCCTACCCACCGGACTCGCGCTGGCCCGACGGCCTCGAGTTCCCCGTCGCGACGGCCGCCGCGACCGCCGGCGCGCCGTGCACGGTGACGATCCCCGCGACCGCGCAGCCTTCGGCACGGCTGCGCTGCCGCGTGCTCGCGCCGAACGGCCAGCCGTGCACCGAGGCCGACGTCGAGCTGCGGCCCGTCGCGTTCCAGGCGCCGGTCACGCGCGCCGTCGCCGCCGACGGCACCGCCACGTTCGACAACCTCGCGGCCGGCGACTACTGGCTCGCCGTTTCGGCGCCAGGGCTCGGCACACGAACGCTCGCCGTCGCCGTGACGAAGGACGGCGAGGTCGACGCCGGGACCGTGCAGCTCGCACTCGCGACGCGAGCCGTCGTCCGCGTGCAGGCGCGCGACGGCGCTCGCAGCGAAGGTCTGCGCGTCGTGGCCCAGAACACGCTCGGCGACAAGTTCGTGTCCGCGCCGACCGACGCGCGCGGCCAGGCCCAGCTGCCGCCGTTGCCGCCCGGAGAGACGCGGTTGCTCGTCTACGGCCCGGGAGCCGCTCCGGTGCGCAGGACCGTCGTGCTCGAGCCGGGCCCGCAGTGGATCGACGTCGAGCTCGCGCGCGCGGTCACCGTGCCGATCGAGTTCCGCTTCACGACGGCCGACAACCCGTTCGTCGTCAACGGCCCGCTGCACGTGTGTGTGTTCGCGTCGAGCGGCGAGCTGCTGTTCGAAGACTACGTCGGCGCCGTCGCCGCGCGCGGCAGGTTCGATTTCGCCGCCGGACTCGCGCCGGCCCGCTACCGCATCGTCGCGCGCGCGATCTGGGGCGCACAGGCGAACGTCGATCTCGAGGTCGGGCCCGCGGTGGCGCAGGCCACGCAGGTGGCGGCGCTGAGATTCTGAACCCCCTGCGTGGGGCGCAAGCGCCGCACGCAGGCGTTCGGATCACGCCACGGCGATCGCAGTGACCGCGACCGCCACCGACCCCGCGAGTCCGACGAGGATGCCCGTCGCCCTGCCATCGGCGAACATGCGCGTAGACGCGATCCACAGCGGCAGCAGCGCCACCAGGCACAGCAGGCGCGGCGCGCTCAACATCCGGGCCTCGTCGCCGTCGATCCACAACACACCGACGTGCACGATCGCGATGCACAGGGCACCGCCCGTGCCGCAGACGAACGGCCGCCGCCAGATCGTCGTCGCGACCGCGACGCCGAGCGCGACTGCCGCCACACCGGCGATCTGCCACGGCATGCCGGCCCGCTGCTCGCGCAGCACGAGCGCGTCGGCGACCAGACACATGGTCGCCGCGAGCGGCACGGCGACGCCGGGTTGCAACTTCGCGGTGGACCGCAGCACCCACCAGAGCGCCGTGAGCACGATCCACGCGGCGCCGAGGATCAGCACGCAGCGTTCGAAGCTCCAACCGGACCGCAGCGACGACGAGATCAACCACGGCAGCATCAGCACGAGAGCGACTTCGAACGTGAACAGCAGCGGCTTCGGCAGGAGCCGCAGGTCGTAGGCCGCGCCGACCACGCCCGCGGCCGCGAAACACCACCAGAGCCAGTGCTGTGCGTTGCCGCTGTGCACATCGAGGTGCCAGGGCCAGTCGGGCCAGTGGATCACCATGCCGAACGGCACGCAGATCGCGACCGCGAGACCGAGCGAGAAGAACCGGGCGCCGCCGGCGCCGACGAAGAGCAGCACGGCGGCGAGCGCGGGCAACAAGCCGAACACGAGCCAGGTCAGCAGGTCCACTGGCGCCAACTCTACGTTTCGCCGACCCCGAGCGAAACGGTAGCCTCTGCGCCGCTTGTCCCTCACCGACATCACGAGCCTTCGCCGCAGCCTTTCCGAGTGGGCAGGGCGCGAAGCGAACCAGAGGTTCCTGCAGCGTGATCAGGAGTCGCTGCTGCGCACGTCGCTCGGCGATCCGCGCCGCCGGCCGCAACTGCACGTCGCGGCGTGGATGCTGGGCACGTGGCATCTCGGCCACGGCTTCGTCGAGGTGTTGAACGGCAACGGCCGCGGCTTCGACGAGGCTCGCAAGGGCCAGGCGCTGCGGCGGTGCTCGCTGCTGCTGCGCCGGGACCACCAGCAGCCGCTGCGGCGCACGAGTGCGAAGCTGCCGTTCTCGCTCGTGCACGGCACGCTGACCGCGCTGCTCGGCCTCGCGCTGCACGACCCGGGTGCCGAAGCGCTCTACGACGTGCTGCGCAACCAGCCCGACACCGCATTCGGCCCCGAGGACCACCTGGCGCTGTTCGTGCGCGAGCTGCTGACGCTGCGCGCCGGCGAACGCCCCTCGCTGACGCCGCGCCTCGGCCCCTACCACGAGGTGCTGATGCACTGGAACGGCGACCAGCGTGTGTTCGCGCAGCACCTCGTGCAGCTGCTGGACGTCCACATGAAGCTCGCGCGCGGCAGCGGGCCGCCGTTCGACGACCCGCCGTGCCAGATGTATCCCGTCGAGGTGCTCGCGATCCGCAGCGTGCGCGACCTGCTCGGCATGCCGACGCCGAAGGTCGATCACGCACTGATGTTCACGAACCTCGTGACGATGATGCCGCAGGCACCGTGGCCGGCCGACGAACTCGTGCAGCGGCTCGAGCGCGAGCTGCGCAGCCGCTGACTGCCTTCGCGAACCAACGTACCGACCAAGGTGATCACCAACGAAGAGCTCGACCACCTCGCCGCAGCGCATCGCAGCGTGCTGAAGGACGAGCCGTCGGTGGTCGTCGAGGTGCTCGGCACCGCCAGCAGCGCCGTCGTGCGCAAGACCTACCGCAACCTCGGCCTGCGCTGGCTGCAGTCGTTCGGCCGGCGTTGCCGCGCGGCGCGCGAGTTCGACAACCTCTGCGCCGTGGAGCGCGCCGGCGTGCGCTGCACCGGGCCTCGCGGCTGGTCCGAGCGCCGGCGCCTGGGGTGCGTCGACGAGTCGACGCTCGTCACGGCGTTCGTGCCCGCGAGCAGGACGCTGAAGCAGGTGCTCGCAGGCTTGCCGCAGGGCCGGCCGGGCTCCACACGCCGGCAGCTCGTCGTCGCGATGGCGCGGCTCGTCGCGGCTCTGCACCGCGGCGGCTTCCTGTGGAGCACGCCGATGCCGCGCAACGTGCTCGTGGTCGGCGATACGGCCCGCGCCGAGCTCGCCGTCTGCGACACGCCGGCCGGCATCGACCTCGGGCGCCCGCTGCACGGCAGCCGGCTCGCGCTGATCGACCTGTTCCTCGCCGCGTTCTCGCCGAGCCGACGGCGCGACTTCTCGGCAACGGAGCGGCTGCGATGGCTGCGCGCCTACCACGACGGCGACCGCCCGGCGGCCCGCCGGCTCTGGCGGCTGCTCGCGCGCCGCAGTGTTTTTCGCAACGATGCGAGTCGCGCGCTCGCGATGTCGTGGCACAACTATATCCTTCGTCCGATGCGCTCCCGCCGGCGACCCGAGCCCCCCACCGCGACATGACCGACCTGCACGCACCGATGCAGCACAGCAAGCTGCAGAACTACAACAGCACGCGAGGCGCCGAGGCCTACAAGGCCGACTACCGGAACAAGCTGCACCGCAAGTGGTCCGACCTGCGGGAGCGCGTGCTGCTGCACCGCTACTTCGCGAAGATCGGCCACGTCGACTCGATCCTCGATCTGCCGTGCGGCCACGGGCGGCTCGCGGACCTCATGAAGCGCCACTGCAACCGGCTGATCGAGGCGGACTGGTCGTTCACGATGGTGTCGCTGAACCAGCGCGACCACGGCACCGACCAGCGCGGCTACATGCGCGCCTCGGCGCTCGAGATCCCGCTCGCGGACCGCAGCGTGGACGTCGCCGTCAGCTTCCGCCTGTCGCACCACCTCGAGACGCAGGAGCTGCGCGAGCGCCACCTGCGCGAGCTGTTCCGCATCGCGAAGCGGACCGTCATCGTCACGTGGTTCTCGGCGACCTCGCTGAAGAACCTGCTGCGCCGCGTCCGCGTCGTACTCGCCGGCAAGAAGCCGAAGAACGTGATGCGCAACGACCGCGTGCGCGCGATCGCCGCCGAGTCCGGCTACGTGCAGCAGGCAGCGCAGCCGCTGTTCCGCATCGGGTCCGGGCACGTGCTCGGCATGTTCACACGCAAATGACGACCAACGAGAGAACCCCACCGACGTTCGCACAGCAGCGCGTGATCAGCCTCGGGCTGCTGCTCGGCATGTTGAGCTACGGGATGGTCGTTGCCGTGATGCTGATCCAGAACGGCAACCAGGGCATGGCCACCGAGCACATCGAATGGCTCGACATCGCGGTGCCGGCCACCGGTGTCGCATGCGCAGTCCTCGCCGTGCTGATCCGCCGCGCGGTGTCGGCCTCCGCCGCGCCGCTGTTCGGCGCCGCGCGCTCGAACGCGATGTTCCGCGCCACGCTGGTCCCGATGGCCATCGTCGAGGGAGGCTGCCTGTTCAGCCTCACGGCGTGGCTGCTGAACGCGAACATGCTGCCGCACCTCGCCACGGCGCTCGTGCTGCTCACGCTCTCGATCTCCTTCATGCCGTTTCGCGATCCCGACGCGACCATCTAGCGCGATCGACGCGGGTTGACGCGCAGCTCGACGTCGGCGGGTGGCTACGAGGTGATCACGCCACCGAACACGGTGCCCTGCCGCAGGCAGTCGGCGAGCCGTGCCTGCAGGCGCAGCAGCGCTTGCCGATCCGGCGCGGTGCCTGCCGCGCCGAGCAGACGGCGCGCCAGCGTGCCGCGTTCGAGCAAGGCATGCAGCGGCGCTTCGAGCGACGGATCGAACCCGGCGACGTCGGGCAGCACACGGTCGGCGAGGGTCCGCCAGACCTCGTGCGCCGTGCCGGCAGCCGCGGGCAGCCCGAGTGCCTGGCGCAGTCCGGGGTGCGCGACGACGGCCTGCTCGCCGTCCTTCGCGGTGCTCCACAACACCTCCGCGAGCTCCGCGGTCGGCAACGCCGCGAGCGACTTCTGATCGCACCAGCGCTCCGCACACAGCTCCTTCAGCACCGCGACGACGAGCGCGCAGATCGCGAGGTCGGCGGCCGGGCACTCCTGGACGTCGAGCACGCGGATCTCGAGCGAGTCGCGGAAGAACTTCGCGACCACGCCGCGCGAGTTCAGCCACTGCTCCTGCAGCAGCCGGTCCGGATCGAGCTCGCCGACGTCGCGCCACATCGGCTCGAGGATCTCGGCGAAGTACTGAGCGCGCGTCGCGACCGGCTCCGGCACGACCAGACCCGCGATCGAGGGCACGCGCGCCTGGTTGTGCCGGTAGACCTGCAGCCGCCAGTCGAGCCAGCCCGTGAAGCGGCCTTCGCAGAACGGCGAGCTCGCGGCGAGTGCCGGCAGCAGCGGCAGCAGCGCGCGCACGGCCAGGTGCAGGCGGCCGAACTCGTCGTCGTTCGCGAACGGCAGGTTCAGGTGGCAGCTCTGCATGTTCGACCAGCCGTGGCCGCGGCAGTCGAAGATGCGGTCGTAGGCCGCGTAGACGTCGGCGTAGTCGTGCGGCCAGCGGCGGAACTCGCGCGCGGGATCCATCAGCGCGTGCATGCCGCCCGGCATCAGCATCGCCCCCATCGGCGCCAGCTCGTCCTGGATCCTCAGCAGCGACGTCTCGAACTGGCGCGCGAGGCCCGCGAGCGACGGCGCGGGTCCGCTCGTCTTCGCCTCGAGCACGTGCAGCGCGAGCTCGTTCGACCACGCGATCGGGCCGTCCTCGAACTCGCCGGTGTAGGAACCGGCGAACCGCCGCAGCAGCTCGTCGACGATCGGCCGCACCGCGAGCGAGGTCCGGTCGACGACCATGTACTCGAGCTCGACGCCGTAGCCCTCGAACAGTCCGAGCGTCACGCCGACCCCCAGCCGCGGTGCCGCGCGGTCACGCGCGCGAAGAACGTCCGCATCACGCGCAGGTAGAGGTCGTCGCCGAGCACCGCGTCCTCGAAGCCCGCGTCGATGTTCGGGTTGTCGTTGACCTCGATCATGTAGACCTTGCCGCCGACCTCCTTGAGGTCGACGCCGTAGAGGCCCTTGCCGACGTGGTTCGCGGCCTGCAGCGCGGTCTTGACGACGCGCGTCGGCGCCATCTCGACGGGCAGCGTCTCGGCGCGCCCGACGTCCTCCTTCCTGCCGCCGGCGTCGCGCTTCAGGATCTGCCAATGGCCGTCGGCCATGAAGTAGCGGCACGCGAACAGCGGTTGCCCGTCGAGCACGCCGATGCGCCAGTCGAAGTCGGTCGGCACGAACCCCTGCGCGATCACGAGGTCGGACTTCTCGAGCATCGCCTCGACCTGCTCCGACAACTCCTTCTCCGTGGTCACCCTGCGCACGCCGGCCGAGAACGAGCTGTCGGGCTCCTTGAGCACGCACGGCAGGCCGAGCCGCGCGACGAGGTCTTCGACGTTGCCGCGGTGCACGATCATCGTGTTCGGCACGAGGATGTCGTGCTGGTCGGCCATCTCGGCGAGGAACACCTTGTTCGAGCAGCGCAGGATCGACGCGGGATCGTCGATCACGACGAGCCCGAGCGCTTCGGCGCGGCACGCGAAGCGGAACGAGTGGTGATTGACGCCCGTCGTCTCGCGGATGAACAGCGCGTCGAACTCGCCGAGCCGCGAGTAGTCCTCCTGGTGGATGAACTCGACGTTGAAGCCGACGCTCTCGCCGGCCTTCGCGAACTTCTGCAGCGCCCGCTTGTTCGACGGCGGCTCGGGCGCGTCCTCGGCGACGAGGATCGCGAGGTCGTAGGGCCGCTGCGCGCGCTTCTGCGGCCGCACGTAGGAGGCCCGCTGCAGGAAGTCCGTCGTGGCCTCCTGCGCGAACGGGCCGTGACCCTCCGGAATGTCGTCGAGCGCCATCGGCTTCATGCTCTCGAGCCGCCAGCGGCCCGACTTGCCGCTCTTCGTGAAGTTCGCCTGCAGGTAGGGGCTCGGGAACATGCGGAACAGGGCACTCGCGAGCCGCTCGTGCCGCTGCGCCATGTTGCGGCCGAAGTAGACGCTGAGCACGAACTCCTCGCTCTGCACCTTCGCGAGCGAGTCGTCGATGATCTCATGCAGGTCGCTGCCGGCGATCGCCGCGATCGCGCGGTCCTTCATGTTCTGGATCGTCCCGATGCTCGGCATCGGGTTGTGGCCGCGTGCATCGGCCAGCAGCGACACGTAGTAGCCGATCTTCTGGTAGCCGAGCGAGCGGCACAGGTTGATGAGCCGGACCTTGTCGAGCGCCGTGTAGGACGGGTGCGTCAGGTATTTGCGGGCGGCGACGACGTCGACGCCGTCATGCGAGAAGGACCACTCTTTCGGGTCGTTGACTACGACTAGGTTGCGCATGTCTTCAGGTCCCGGCGGCCGGGGCCGGATCTGCGCCGGGTTCAGCCAACGCCGGGTCGCGGTGCTGCATGGGGAGCGGAACGGTATCCGCGGTGCCGCCGGAATCGAGGTGGCTCAGGGCGTAGGCCCGATTCACGGACGGCGCATGCGCTCGAGCAGCCTTGCCAGCGCCGCCGCGTAGGCAGCCGGCGCGTGCGCGCACACCTCGCCATGGCTGGCGCCGGCCTCGATCCACAGCTGCTTCTTGTCGTCAGGCATCGGCAGCCGCGCGAACAGCTGCTCGACGGTCGCGGGTGGCGCCCTGTCGTCCTCGCCGGCGCCGATCATCAGCACGGGCAGATCGTGCGGCAGGTGCGCGAGCACCTCGCTCGGCGACACGTCCTTCACGTCGAAGCCGGACCACGTGCCGAGCGCCTCGAGCGTCAGCGAACGCCATGGCTCGAACAGCGCGAACCACGAGCGCCCGTCCCCCGCGCGGCGGAACGTCATCATGCGATGCGCGGCCGCGTGCAGGTCGTCGATCGGAGAATCGAGCACGACGCCGGCGAGTCCCTGCACGCGCGGCAACGCGAGGCTGACCGCGACGGTGCCGAGGCTGATGCCGAACAGCACGACCGGAGTGTCGTTCCGCCCCGGCTGCGCGCGCACGAACCCGACCGCGGCGACCACGTCGTCGCTCTCGTGCAGCCCGCCGCTGAACGGCGCCCTGCTGCTGCCGCCGTGGTTGCGCAGCTCGAGCAGCCAGCACTCACAACCCTGCTGGCGCAGCATCGCGGCGACCGGTTCGAGCTCCATCGCGCCGCGGAACAGGCCGTGCACGAGCACGACCGCGGCCACCGGCGGTTCGCGCACCGGCTCGATGCGGAACGCGCGCAGCACTACGCCCTGCGTGCTCGGGATCGTGCGTGCGCGCGCGCGCGCAGCGGCGAGGATCTCGGGGCCGACCGCGGGCCCTTCCTTCGCTTCGCGCTTCAGCGAGGCGCGGTTCTGCACGAGCATCTTGCCGTCGGCCGCGAGCCTCGGGCCCTCGTAGGCGCGTTCGTCCCTTCGCGTGCCGAAGCCCTGCGAAGCGAGCAGGCCGAGCGCCAGCGGGAACGTGACCACGAGGTGCAGCAGGAACAGTCCCGCATGCAGCCACAGGCTCACGCGCCAGAAGCGGCGCTGCGGCCGCTGCCAGAGCAGCAGCAGCAGCGAAACGAGGCAGACCGGCACCAGCGTCGCGAGCGTGAAGGCGAGCGCCGCCGTCAGCGGGAAGATCACGCGCCCTCGCGGAACGGAGACGGCCCGGGCGGCAGCATGCCGAGCACGCGGCCGCGCATCAGCATCGTCTCGATCGCCTGGCGGCCGCGCGGGCCGAGGTCCACGGTGAAGTCGTTCACGTAGAGCGCGATGTGCTGGTTGCACACGTCGTCGCTCATCTCCTGCGCATGCGCGCGCACGAAGTCGCGCGGCAGATGCGGTTGCCTGCGCGCGAGCTCGACCGACGCGCGCACTGTCTTCTCGATCGCGACCATCATCGCCTTGTCGAACCGGCGGCTCGCCGCGATGACGCCGAGCGGCAGCGGCCCGCCGGTCTCCTGCTCCCACAGTGCACCGAGGTCCGCGAGCTCGCGCATGCCGTGTGCTTCGTAGGTGAAGCGACCCTCGTGGATCACGAGCCCCGCATCGCAGACGCCGCCCGCGACGGCCGGCATGATCTGATCGAAACGCATCGGGACCCACTCGCGAGCCTTCGGGCCGAGGCTCGACAACACGAGGAACGCCGTCGTGTGGAGGCCCGGGATCGCCACGCGCGCCGAGGCCAGATCGCCGAGCGTGCGCAGCGGCGAGTCGTCGCGGCAGACGACGAGCGGCCCGCAACCGAAGCCGAGCGCCGCGCCGCTGCGCAGCACCGCGTAACGATCGGCGACGCGCGCGAGCGCCGGCACGCTGAGCTTCGTCACGGGCCACCCGCGACCCTGCACCGCGCGTTCGTTCAGCGCTTCGATGTCCTCGAGCGCCGGCATCAGCGCGAAGCCGGGACTCGACACGGCACCGTGGCACGCACCCCAGAACGCGAAGGTGTCGTTCGGGCACGGCGAGAAGCCGAACTTGATCTGGCGGACGGCGGTCACCGCCAGAGCCTACCGGTCCGCGCTGCGCGCTACTACCGCGCTGCGGCTGCGTGCGGCGGGAACGGGACAGTGGGGTCACCTCGCTTGGGTATTCAAAGTTCCTGAATGAGCCCGATCGCTATTCAAGGAAGTGACGCGAACCTTTGACAGCGGGGTTGACAGGAGCACGCCGCCGGCCCGGGTTGGCTGATTCCCGATCGAGGCGCAACGAGCAGTCGGCAATCCCCTACCTGGCGTCGTCGTCGAGCAGCTTCGCAGAGCTCGTATCTGCTCAGTTTCCGAGCCAGCGGGCCAGCGCGAAGCGCACCACGGCAGAGGGGAACGGCGGGTCCTCGGACAGGCCGGCGCCGACGATGTTGCCGGTCGTCGGGTCGATCGCGATCGCCTGCAGGTTCTCGCGCACGGCCGCGCCGGCCGGGTCGGTCGGCGTTGCGAACCCGTTCGTGCCGAAGCCCGCGTCCGCCACCCCGTTGCCGAGCATGCGAAACAGAGTCATGTGCGTGTCATCGCCCGATGAGGACAACGTGAGCCCAGCGACGATGCGGCCGTCGGGCTGCACGACGCACTGCCTCGACACGCACTCGACGCCGGACAACACCACGCCGGCCGTGCCGAAGGTGGTATCGAGCGCGCCGCCCGGCAGGCAGCGCGCCGCGGCGAAGTACGACGGCGAGGGTGTGGGCGTCGTCCTGAAGACGCCGACGGCGACGATCTTGCCATCCGGCTGGAGCGCCATGCCGGACAAGCTGCACGACGCTCCGAAGCTCGTGTTGGCCACGCCGCCGCTGCCGAACGAGCCGTCGAGGCTACCGTTGGCGTTCAGACGAATCACGGACCAGCGTGACGCCGTCGACGAGCCACCGCCGACGAGAATCCTGCCGTCGGGCTGCAGCGCAATCGCCCGCAACGCGACGTAGCCCCCGTCGCCCAGCGACCCGAGGATTGCGATTCCCTTGGTTCCGAACGTCTTGTCGAGGCTGCCATTCGCGGACAGGCGCGCAACCGCGATGTTCTGGCCGCTCGGCCTGCTGACGTAACATGCAACCACGACCTTGCCGTCGGGCTGCACCGCGACCGCGTTCGCGTAGTCGGTCGCGTTCTGTGCCAGAGCGAAGCGCACGAGACCGCCGGTGCCGAACGTGCCGTCGAGAGCGCCAGTGCTCGTCAGCCGCAGCACGCCAACGTCCCACTGGCCGGATACGTAGGCCCGTCCTGCGGCGACGATCCTGCCCGAAGCATCGAGCCGCACGTCGAAGCAGAAGACGTTGTGGCCCGCGAACGCCGCGACCTGGCCGCCGCTGCCGAAGCCGGTGTCCAGCGTTCCATCGGCGTGATGCCGCGTGATCGCGAAGCTCGACAGCCCGGTCGTCGACGAGCGGGAGCGGCCTGCCGTGACGATCTTGCCGTCGGGCTGCACGACCACCGCATACGCGACGTCGAACGGGCTCGACGAGAGCTGCTCGGTGAGCACGCCGTCGCCGCCGCCGAAGCCAGGATCGAGAAGGCCGGCCTGGGCGGCCGCAGGGGCAGCCGCGAGCGCGACGAGAAGAAGGTTGCCGAGAAGTCTGGAATCGAGGGCCGGAAGCACGCGGGTTCTCTCCTTGTGGTTGGGGCGCGGTGGCGCCGAGCGGAACGGTTGGAGATTGCCGGCACCCGTCAGAGCCTTATGGCCAAACCGTCGCCAGGAGGATCGGTCGTAAGGAACGCGCGCACTGGCGCAATCTGGCGCATGCCCGCCCCGTGTTCGCCACCCCGCAAGCGCACACCGGCGACGCTGCGCGCGGTGCCGCACCGACGCGTCCCTCGCAGCTCTGCTCCGGTCCCGCTATCGTCCCGTCGGCCCCTCTCAGTCAGCCTCCCCACGATGGCGGAAGAAGCGAGCAGCGACTCGACGCGCTGGAGCGTCATCGTCCAACTCCACAATGGCATGCCCAACGACGGTTGGAGCTGGTTCATTCGCCGCTACACCGGCTATGTGAACGCCGTGCTGCGCAACGCCGGCCTCCGCAGCGAAGACGCGACGACCGCGGCCGAGGAGTTCTGGAGCTACCTCTACAGCAGCCGCGCCGTCGAGCGCGCGGACCCCCACTGCCGGTTCCGCTCGTTCCTGTCCGGCATCGTGCGCAACTACGCGAAGAGCTGGCGTCGCGAGCACAAGCGGAACGGCAGCGTCGACGCAGCCGACGGCACGCTCGAGGCAGTGCACGATGTGCGCGACGAAGTCGACATCGAGCTGTGGGCCGCGCAGGTCCTGCACCTCGGACTGGCGCGGCTCGCGCGCAGCCACGCCAACGACGAACGTGTCCTGCGTCTCTTCTACGGCCTGCCCGCGGAGGTCGGCGGCGACTCGCAGCCGCCCCTTCGCGCGACGGAGATCGCGAACCGCCTCGGCGCCACGCCGAACACGGTGTACCAGATGCTGTTTCGCGCGCGCCACCGGCTGCGACAGTGTATCGAGAAGGAGATCGCGACGACCGTCGACAACTCGCCCGATCTCGTCGACGAGCGGCGGCTCTTGCTCGGCGCCGTCGTTCGCACGCGCCCCGGATTGCTCGACGTCGACGACGGCCGGCCATGAGCCCTTCCAGCCAGGACCATGCCAGCGGCTTGCCGGTGCTGCCGGCGGACGTGCACGACGACCTGCTCGCGATCCTGTTCGGGGATCCGCAGCAGCGTGAACCCGGCGTGAACCGCCTGCTCGCGCAGAGGCCCGAGTTGCGCGAGCGGATTGCTGCCTTCATCGCGTGGCACGACGCCAATGCGAGAGATCACGCAGAGGACCAGCAGCGCCCGCAGCAGATCGGTCCCTACCGCATCCTCGACACGCTCGGCGAAGGTGGCATGGGCACGGTCTACCTCGCCGAACAGCAGGAGCCCGTGCGGCTGCGCGTCGCCCTGAAGCTGATCAAGCTCGGCATGGACAGCAAGGCGGTCGTCTCGCGCTTCGAGCAGGAGCGGCAAGCCCTGGCGATGATGCAGCACGACGGCATCGCGAGGGTCTTCAACTGCGGGACGAGTGAGAGGGGTCAGCCCTACTTCGTGATGGAGCTCGTCACGGGCATCCCGCTGAACCAGTTCTGCGAAGCCCACCGGCTGCCCCTGCCGCAGCGCCTGGTCCTGATGCAGCAGGTGTGCGCCGCGGTGCAGCATGCGCACCAGAAAGGTGTCCTGCACCGCGACCTGAAGCCCGGCAACGTGCTCGTGTCGAACGAGGGCGGCAAGCTGCAGATCAAGATCATCGACTTCGGGCTCGCGAAGGCGATGGGCGGAAAGCTCGTCGAAGCGACGCTGACCACCGAAGCGGGGCAGATCGTCGGCACTCCGGAGTACATGGCGCCCGAGCAGGCGGACCCGGCGAACCAGGACATCGACACGCGCGCCGACATCTACTCGCTCGGTGTGATGTTGTACGAGCTGCTGGTCGGTGCGCTGCCGTTCCCGGGCCACGAGCTGCGCAAGGCCGGCATGCTCGAAGTGCAGCGCATCCTGCGCGAGGTCGACCCGCCGAAGCCGAGCACGAAGCTGAAGTCGTCGGTCGCGACGACGTCGCAGATCGCGTCAGCGCGGTGCATGTCGCCGAGTGCACTCGTGAAGGCGCTCGAGCACGACCTCAACTGGGTCGCGTTGAAGGCGCTCGAGAAGGACCGCAACCGCCGCTACGAGAGCGCCACGGCGCTGGCCGCGGACCTGCAGCGGTTCCTCGACCACGAGCCGTTGCTCGCCGGGCCGCCGAGCGCGACCTACCGGCTCCGCAAGCTGATGCGTCGCCACCGCGGTCAGTTCCTCGCGGCGAGCGCAGTCCTGCTCGCGCTCGTCGGCGGCGGTATCGGCACGTTCGTCCAGTACGTGCGCGCCGAGGACAAGGCCGCGGACGCGGTGGAGCAACAGCGCATCGCGCAGCATCACGAGAAGCTCGCGATCCAACGTGCCGAGGAGAACGAGAAGCTGGCAGAAGAGAAGACCAAGCTGGCCGCCGATGCCCAAGCGCGCACCAAGGAGCTCGAGCAGGTCCTCTCGTTCCAGGAAGCGCAGTGGCAGAAGGTCGATTGCGAGCGCATGGGTGCGCAACTGCGGCGCTCGTTGCTCGAGAACGCGAAGGAGACGGACCGGGCCGACCTCGAAGCACGCCTCGCGGGCATGAACTTCACGAGCCTCGCACTGGCCATGCTGCAGGAGAACCTGTTCGATCGGTCGCTCGCAGCCATCGGCGAGGGCTTCGCCGAGCAGCGACTGGTGAAAGCGCGGCTGCTGCAGAGCGTGGCGGACACGCTGAGGGAGCTGGGTCTGTTCGATCTTGCGACGGCACCGCAGACGGAGGCGCTCGAGATCCGACGCCGGGACCTCGGCGACGCCGACCCGGACACGCTGAGCTCGATCAGGAACGCGAGCCTGCTGCTCGAAGACCAGGGCAAGCTCGCCGAAGCCGAGTCGTTGTGCCGCGAAGCGCTGGAGGGAAGCCGGCGGGTGCGCGGCGACGACCACCCGGACACCCTGGTCTCGATCAACAACTTGAGCGCGCTGCTGCAAGCGCAGGGCAAGCTCGCCGAAGCCGAGCCCTTGTACCGCGAGGCGCTGGAGAAGCGCCGGCTGATCCTGGGTGACGAGCACCCGGACACGCTTGGCTCGATGAACAACTTGGGCACACTGCTCAAGGAGCAGGGCAGGCTCGCTGAGGCCGAGCCGCTGCTTCGCGAAGTGCTGGAGACGAACCGACGGCTGCTCGGCGACGATCACGCGTCCACGTTGATCTCGATGAACAGCATCGGTTGGCTCCTGCAGGCGCAGGGCAAGCTCGAGGAAGCAGAGCGGTATCTTCGCGAAGCGCTCGAGAAGCAGCGGCTGATCCTCGGTGACGACCACCGGACCACGTTGGCCTCGATGAGCAACATGGGTTTGGCCCTGGGGACGCAGGGCCAGCTGGAGGAAGCGGAGCCGCTCCTCCGCGAGGCGCTGGAGAGACGCCAACGGATCCTCGGCAACGATCACCAAGAGACGCTGAACTCGGTCAGTCTCTTGAGCTCACTGCTGCGAGAGCAGGGCAAGCTCGCCGAGGCCGAGCCGATGTGCCGCCAAGTGCTGGAGCAGCGCCAGCGGATCCTCGGTGACGACCACCCGGACACGCTGGGCTCGATCCGCGAAATGGCCGTCCTGCTCCGGTTGCAGGGCAAGCGCGTCGAGGCGGAGCCTTACGCTCGCGAGGCGCTCGAGAAGTGCCGGCTGATCCGCGGTGGCAACCACCCGGACACGCTGGGCTCGATCCACGAGATGGGCCAGCTGTTGCAGGCGCAGGGCAAGCTTGCGGAGGCAGAGCCGTACTTTCGCGAAGCGCTCGAGAAGTGCCGGTTGATCCTCGGCAACGACCACCCGTACACGCTGACCGCGATCAACAACATGGGCGGTGTGCTCGATGCGCAAGGCAGGTTCGCCGAGACCGAGCCGCTTTTTCGCGAAGCGCTGGAGAAGCAGCGACGCAAGCTCGGCGACGACCACCGGTCCACGTTGAGTTCGATCTACAACATGGGCTTTCTCCTGCAGAGGCAGGGCAAGCTCGCCGAAGCGGAGCCGCTCGTCCGCGAGGCGCTGGAACGGCGCCGCCGGATCCTGGGTGACGACCACCCGCAGACCCTGGCCTCGATCAGCAACCTTGGCAGCCTGCTCCGCAAGCAGGGGCAATTCACGGAGGCAGAGCCGCTCTACCGCGAGGCGCTCGAGAGGCGCCGCAGGACCCTCGGCGACGACCACCCGGACACGCTGGGAGCGATCGGCAACATGGGCTCGCTGCTGCACGCGCAGGGCAAGCTCGCCGAGGCCGAGCCGCACTATCGCGAGGCACTGGAGAAGAGACAACGGATCCTCGGCGAGGATCACCGCGAGACGCTGATCTCGACCACCAACCTCGGCCGCCTGCTCGTGGAAATGGGAAGGCACGAAGAGGCGGTCGCCCTGCTGTCGCCGGTCGAAGCCGCAGAGCGCCGCGTGTTCGTCCTCGGCAATGCCGATCGCCTGGCTTCCTGGTTGCGGAACCTCGGCGACGCGCTGGCTGGCCTGGCTCGGCTGCAGGATGCCGAGGCGAGGCTGCTCGAGGCACGGTCCATCATGGCCAGCTTGCGCGGACCGACGCACAAGGACACACGCCCCTTCGTGCAGTCCCTCGTGCGCCTCTACGAAGCCTGGCATTTCGCAGAGCCTGCCGGAGGCCATGACGTGCAAGCGGCCGAGTGGAAGGCGAAGCTTGCCGACGAACCCGTGAAGGACGCTTCGAAGTGACGAGTCGCGCCACACCGGTCGCCACGATCTGATCGTGGCGAACCGACTTGTCGGCAGGTCCCCTACTTGGCGCCCTCGTCGAGCAGCTTGCGCAGAGCTTCTACCCGCTCGGTAGCACCGCGGGCCTCGCAGTGGCGGATCAGCCTCTCCAGCGCCTCGCGCTTGCGAAACGCCGCGGCGGGAGGAGGCTGCATCTTCTCATAGCCGTCCGTCAGCAGCGGCTCCGCCTCCGCGTACCGACCCAGCTCCGAGAGCGCGCCACCGAGCAGGCTCATCGCGTTGTAGGTGTTCCACGCCGTGGGTTGCTCCTCGGTGCGGATCTCGAGGCATTCGCGCAACACCGGCTCGGCTCTGGCGTGCTCTCCTTGCCGAATCTGGTTGATCCCGAGCCTGCAGAGCAAGGCCGCGAGCTGCAGGCGCCCTTTCGGAAGCTGACGTCGCGCCAACCCGACCAGCTCGAGCAGCGGGTCCTCGATCGCGGCCAGCTTGTCCTGCGCCTCCAGCACGTCCACCAGGTTGCCGAGCGCGGCGGCGAAGTCCGGGCTCGCTTCGCCGAGACTCTTGCGAACCGCCTCGAGCGCTTGCCGATGCAGCTCCTCTGCCTCGGGCCACGCCTTGCGGGCCGAGAGCACGAGCGCGAGCAGGGAGCGGCTGTAGCCCACCTCGACGTGCTCTTCACCCAGGTGTTCGAGGTGCGTAGCCAGCGCGTCCCGAGCCAGCTGCTCGGCCTCGGCGAGAGCGCCGCGCCGCATCAGCAAATGGGCGAGGTTTCTCTGGCTGGCCGCGACGTAGATGTTGTCGTCACCGCGCGACCTGAGGCGCAGATCCAACGCGTCTCTCAGCACCTTCTCCGCTTCCTCGAGCTGCCCCATGGCGACGAGTTGGTCGCCGAGAGCACACATGAAGGACGCAACCGCCGGGTTCTCGTCCCCCAAGCGCTTGCGTGCGATCGCCAACGCTCGGCGCAGCAGCTCCTCGATCTCGGAGGCTGGTCCGCCGGTCTGTTGCAGGATCTCGGCCAGGTTCCGGAGGCTCGGCGCAACGCTGATGTGCTCGTCCCCGAGCAGAGCGCGCTTCATCTCCAGCGCCTCGCGCTGCAGTGCTTCGACCTCCTCGAGTTTTCCGAGCCGCACGCGCACGCCGGCGAGGTTGGTCAGCGTGGTAGCAAGGTCCGGATGCCCGTCGCGGTACAGCTTGCGTTGGATCGCCATGCCACGCTCGAACGTCTCCTCGGCTCCGGCGAGGTTGCCGAGGCGCTTCCTCACGAGTGCCAGATCGTTCAGGGCGATCGCGACCTGCGGGTGCTCGTCCCCGAGCCGTGCGCGCAGGAGTTCCAGCGACCGCTCGTGTAGCTGTTCGGCCTCCGCGAGCTGGCCCTGCTCCGCGAGCGATTTCCCCAGCCCGATGAGCGTCGTCGCGCGAAGAGGATCCCCTTCCCCGCCGGTCTCGCTGCGGAGCGACAGCGACTGCCTCAGGGCTGCCTCGGCCTCTGCCGGCTTCCCGGCTTCGTTCAGGACGCCGCCGAGGCTGGTCCAAGCGCCCGCCAGGAGAACCGGAAGGTCGAGCTCCTGGAAAAGACCGATTGCCTCGCGGGTCAGACGCTCGGCGTCCTCGAACCGGCTCTGCCTGTTCAGCACCGCGCCCAACTGGATCGAGCATGTGCCGACCGACGGATGGCGGTCACCGAGCAGGTTGCGGCGCATCGCGAGCGCTTCCTGCCACAGCTTCTCGGCCTCTTCGAGGCGCCACTGGTCCGTCAAAGACGACGCCAGGTTCCCCAGGGCACCCGCGACGTAGGGGTGCTCGTCGCCGAGAAGGCGGCGGAGCAGAGCGAGCGCATCGCGATAGTAGCGCTCGGCCTCACGAGCGTTCCCCTGCTCCATGAGCACGAACCCGACGTTGGCGAGGGCGATGGCGACATCGGGATGGTCGTCGCCGAGCAGCCGAAGCCACGTTTCGAGCGCGCGCCGGAACATCGTTTCGGCCTCGACGAGCCTGCCCTGGAACGTCAGCGTCGAGGCCAGGCGATTCAGGCTGCTGCCGAAGCTCGGATGGTCCTCGCCCAGCAGCTTGCAGTCCAACTCATGCGCCCGGCGCGCCAGTTCCTCGGCCTCCACGTGCCTGCCCTGTTCGAGGAGCACGAGGCTGAGGCCGTCGAGGGTCGTCGCCACCTGGACATGCTCCTCGCCGAGCCGCGCAGACACGATGGCGAGCGCGCGCCGTTGCAGCCGCTCCGCTTCCATCAGGTCGCCGACGTTCTTGGTGGCCGCGCCGAGGTTGGTCAGGCTGCGCGCCAGTTCCACATCCTCGACTCCACCCAGCCCCAGGATGGTCACTGCTCGCTGGTGCGATTGCATGGACTCACGGTGGTTGCCCAGCTCCGCGAGGATCGACCCCAGCTGGTCGTTGCAGCGCGCCACCTCGCGGTCCTCGCTGCCGAGCAGCTCCGTGGCCATCGCCAACGCCTGGCGGCACTGCGTCTCGGCCTCCCGCAGCTTGCCGCGCGGCAACAGCGTGCTCGCGAGTTCTCGCAGGCTCGTGGCGACGGCGGGGTGCTTCGCGCCGTGGAGCTGCTGCAGCGCCGTTACCACGGCGCGCAGGTTCCGTTCCGCCGGCTCGAGCAGCCCGAGGCCCCCATACGCCTTGCCGAGCAAACGCCGGACTCTGGCCTCCACGGCGAGATCCCCGCGAAGGCGCGCTGGCAGGCCGCGCTCCAGATCGTCGAGCACGTATCGCAGCCGGTAATCCTTGCCGCGGACATCCTCGGGGTTGGCGGCACCCAGCATGTCCTCTACGAGGTCGAGCACGGTGACGGCACGTGCGGCCTCCTCGCGCGCCCGCGTTGCCTCCGAGTGCGCGTAGCCGCCGAGGCCCACGACGGTCACCAGAGCGAGCGCTGCGGTTGCCGCGAACGCCGCCTTGACCGGCTCGCGGCGCGCCCACTGCACGAGCCGCCGGAACGGCGAGGCGCGGCGCGCCGCGATCGGGCGGTAGGCGACGAACGCGCGCAGGTCCTCGGCGAAGGCCGCGGCGGTCTGGTAGCGGCGCTGCGGGTCCTTCTCGAGCGCAGTCAGCACGATCGTCGCGATCACCGGGGACAGCCGTTGGTCGAAGCGCACCGGGCTCGCGGGCTCGGCCTTCTGGATCGCGGCCAGCACTTCCTGGACGGTGCCGCCCTCGAACGGGCGCCGAAGGCAGAGCAGCTCGTACAGCGTGACCCCCAGCGCGAACACGTCGGCGCGGCGGTCGACGCGGTAACGCTTGCCGGCCACCTGCTCGGGCGCGAGGTAGAACGGCGTGCCGGCCATCTCGCCGGTCAGCGTCAGCGAGGGCAACCCTTGGTCCGCGGCGAGCCCGAAGTCGGTCAGCACTACCGTGCCGTCCGGCCGGACCAGGATGTTGGAGGGTTTGACGTCGCGGTGCACGACGCCGGCTTCGTGCGCGTGCTCGAGTGCTTTGGCGACCTGCAGCGCGAGGTCGCAGGCGGCTTCGACGTAGGTGCGACCCCAGGCGGCCGGCCGACCGTCGGCCCGCTGCGTGCCGCCGCGCAGCGCGCACGTCGTCGAGCTGATCGCCTTCGCCAGGCTCTCTCCGGTCAGCGCGTCGGGAGCGTGTTCGCGCAGCACGGCGATCACGCGGTCGAGCGGTGCGCCCTCGACGAGCTCCATCGCGAAGTAGTGCGTGGAGTCCTGCTCGCCGATCGCGAGGATCGGGACGATGCCCGGGTGTCGCAACCGCGCAGCGGTCGCCGCTTCGCGCAGAAAGCGCGCGACGCTCTGCTCGCGCAGCGTCAGGTGGGCCGGCAAGACCTTGAGCGCGACGTGCCGGTCGTGGCCCGCGCGCGCTGCCTCGTAGACGACGCCCATGCCGCCGCGACCGAGCTCACGCAGCACCGTGAACTCGCCGAGCGTGCGGCCGGGCGGCAGCGCGGCCGATGGCCGCTCCGCGTCGCGCGGCAGCGTGATCGCGTCGCGCAGCAGCGCCAGCGCCGGCAGACATTCCTGCGCGCGTTGCGCGAGCTCCGAGGTGCTCTCGGTCGGCGGCGCGGGCTGCAGCGGCCGGCCCGTCTCGAGCTGGTCGAGGCACGGCGCGAGGATCTCGGCGAGCTCGCGCTCGCGAGGGTCTGCGGGGCTCTTCCCATCCGGCTCTGGTGCGTCGCTGGCGATCATGGTTCGACTCCCCGCCACGTCGGCATGTTGCCACAACCGGCCGGCCCGGGGCTAGTTTCCGAGCCAACGCGCCAGCGCGAAGCGCATCACGCCAGTGCTGAACGGCGCGTCTTCGGATATGCCGGCGGCGACCAGATTGGCGGTGGTCGGGTCGATGGCAACCGCAGACAGGATCTCGCGCGCCGCCGTGCCGCCGGGGTCGGTCGGCGCTGCCAAACCGCTCGTGCCGAAGCCTGCATCCGGCGCCCCGTTGCCGAGCAGCCGGAACAGCGTCATGTGCGTGTGTTCCGCGACAGAGGACAGCGTGATCCCGGTGACGATGCGGCCGTCGGGCTGCACGACACAACGCCTCGGCGTGCACTCGAGGCCGACCATGGCAACGCCGCCCGCGCCGAAGCTGGGATCGAGCGTGCCGCCCGGCAGATAGCGCACCGCGGCGAGGTACCACGGCGAAGGTGAGGGCGCGGCGAGGAAGGAGCCGACGGTGACGATCTTCCCGTCCGGCTGGAGCGCCATGCTGGATAGCGAGCAATCCGTTCCAACGCTCGTGCTGACCACGCCGCCGCTGCCGAACGAGCCGTCGAGGCTGCCGTTGGCGTTCAGACGCCGCACGGACCAACGTGCCCCGGACCCCGAGCGTCCGCCGACCAGGATCTTGCCATCCGGCTGCACCGCGAGCGCCCCGAACTCCACGTTGCCCCCGTCGCCCGCCGACCCGAGCGCGGCAATTCCCTTGTTGCCGAACGACTTGTCGAGGCTGCCATTGGCGAGCAAGCGCGCGACCGCGGCCTGCTGGCCGCTCCCCCTGATGAAGGAGCCCGCAACCACGATCTTGCCGTCGGGCTGCAGCGCGAGCGCGGACGCGGAGTCGGTCGAGTTCTGCGCCCACGAGAACTGGACCAGGCCGCCGGTGCCGAACGTGCCGTCGAAAGCGCCGCTGCTCGTCAGCCGCAGCACGCCGACGTCTCCGGAAACCTCTCCCACGGCGACGATCCTGCCGGCAGCATCGAGCCGCACGTCGACGCAGCGCGGGCCACCCGCGAACGCCGTGACATGGCCGCCGCTGCCGAAGCCGGTATCCAGCGTTCCATCGGGGAGATGCCGCGTGATCGCGAAGCTCGACGGCGTGCCCGGCGCGGAGCGGGCGCGACCGGCCGTGACGATCTTGCCGTCGGGCTGCACGAGGACCGCAAAGGCAAAGTCGCCCGACGGGCTCGGCGAGATCTGCTCGGTGAGCACGCCGCCGCCGAAGCCCGGATCGAGAATGCCGGCCTGGGCGGCCGCAGGGGCGGCCGCGAGCGCGACGAGAAGCAGGTTGCAGAGCAGTCTGGTATCGAGGGCCAAGAGCACGCGGGTTCTCCTTCTGTGTGGGTTGGGGCGCACCAGGCGCCGGTCCCCCCTCAAGCGGCAGCGCCGCGCTGACGGAAATCGAAATCCGTCAGGCGCGGTTCGGCTGGGCCGGCATGGCCGCGGCGATCGCCGGCAGCACCTTGGTCAGGCACTCCATCTTGACGGCGTCGGCGCTCGGCGAACCGACTTCGGCGGCGATCTCGGCCCACTCCGCCCCGGCGAAGAAGCGCCACAGGACGATGGTCTGGTAACGCTCCGGCAGCGTCGCGAGCACCTCGGCGAGCAGACGCCGGCGCTCCGAGCGGTTGACCCGCGTCACGGCGCCGGACCCCGGGTCGCGCGGATCGATGGCGCCCGCGGTCGAGTTGCCGCCCTCCGCGCCGGCCCTGCGGAGCGTTGCCGGGTTGCGCTTGCCGGCCCGCCAGTAGTCGACGCGATCGGCGGCCGTGTGCATCGCGACCGTTCCGATCCAGGCGACCAGGGAGCCGCGGCCTCGGTAGCGAAACGCGGGCAGCTCGCGGAACACCGCCAGCGCCGTCTCCTGCAGGATGTCCTCGAGCTCGTCCTCGAGAAGCGCGCGCAAGGCCGGCTCGAGCCCGTGGCGGAACCTGCCGAGCAGCAAGACCTCGCACGCGGGGCGGAACCGCCGCCACAGGCGCTCGAACGCGCGGCTGTCGCCGGCGGTGAACGCGGCGAGGTCGGCCTGGGTCCGCTCGAACTCGTCGGGCGGCGCGCCGCCTGGCGGCGAGGACGTCACTGCAGCGTCAGGCGGTCGACGTTCGACTGCGCGACGAGGTTGCCGTTGCCGTCGAACAGCATCATGACGCCGTCGATCGGGATGCCGGCAAGCCAGCTGATGATGCCCGGGCTCGGGAACACGAAGTTCGAGAACGGGAACACGCCCTGGCCCGCATTGCTGAAGTGGAACGCGTTGCCTGGCGCCAACGGCATGCCCCACAGCATGACCGTCAGGAAGTCGTCCTCGATGCCGAAGAAGCGGCCGAAGCCGCGGCCGCCGCTGTTCAGCGCGATCGAGAGCGCCGTGAAGCCCTCGGTCCAGCCGGCGGCAGGCACGTTCGCGGCGGCGATCGTCAGGTTGCCGGGGCCGGTCGAGCTCAGGTCGAGCGTCATGCCGGTGTCGTTCTGGTAGCCGCCGCCGAGCGGGTGCACGACGAGCGAGTAGTCGAGGTCGAGCTGCGGCGTCTCGATCTTGGCGTCCTGCACGATCGAGGTCGCCTCGACGGTCACGAGGTAGATGCCGGGCGTCGGGTTCGCGAGGTAGACACACTCGATGTTGTCGCGGGCGTTCGGCACGCCACCGGGCGTCGACGCCGTGCCGACGGCGAGGCCGTTGTTGCCCCACCAGAACGTGCCGTCCGAGAAGCGCGTGACCTTGAGGTTCGCGTTGTTGATCAGGTGGATCAAAGCACCCGCGGTCGCCTCGGGATCGGCGTAGACCATCGTGGCGCGGAACTCGGGCGTGCCGGGCGCGACCCAGGTCCAGTAGGTGCGCGACTGGTTCAGCTGCAGCGTGTCGTACTCGTCGACGACGAGGATCTTCTTGCGGTTGTCGTAGAGGCGGCTCAGCGACGGGAAGCCCCAGCCCTGGTGCGTGCGCGTCAGGTTGTGCGAAGCACCCGAGAATGCGTACTGGGCCGCGGTGTTGCAGGCGAGCGCCTTGCTCGTCGTCATGTGCGGCTTGTTCGCGAAGCGGTTCGCGGGCGTCGCCGGCTGCGGCAGCGGGTTGCCGAACAGGCCGTCCGTGAACATCTGCTGCATGATGCCGACGTGGCCCGCGATGATCGGCGTCGCGGACGACGTGCCGCTGAAGGACGAGTAGTAGTCGCCCGTGGTGTTGTAGCCGGAGGTGCCCGTGCGGTCCGACGTCAGCACGTTGTCGTAGTAGGCGCAGAGGTCGGGCTTCAGGCGTCCGTCCGAGGCCGGGCCGATCGAAGCCGTGGTCCAGACGTCGTCGAGCGGGTTCGAGTTGTTGCCGTGCGTGAGGCCGCCGCCCGAGATGATGTTCTTGGCCCAGGCTTCGGGGCGGCTTCGCTGGTCGCCGAGGTTGCTCTGGCTCTGGCAGCGCGTCAGGTCGCTGTCGAACAGCGCGTCGTCCATCATCTGCGAGATCGCCGTGTAGCTCGGCGTCTGCGCCGCACCCCAGCTCGCCGTCGCGAGCATCGACTTCCAGGACAGCGCCGGGTTCACGCTGCCCAGGATCTGCGTGTAGTGCGCCGAGGTCGACGAGTAGCCGCCCTCGATGATCGTGCACATCGGCATCATGCCGCGCGCCGCGGGATTGCCCGCGCCGGCGCCGCCGACGATGCCGGCCGTGCAGTGACCGTGGTTGCTCACGTTGTTGGTGCCGCGAACGAGGAACCGGCCCGCGAAGTCGGGGTGCGTCTCCTGGAAGAACTCGGTGATCTCGGCGCGCACACCCTGGCCGAGGTAGTTCCCGGGCGCGGCCTCGACGTAGTTCGCGCCACCCTGGATGCGCGCGTTGTCCATGTCGTAGCCGACCTCGGTGGCCGGATCGGCCCACACCACCGTGTCGAGCGACATGACGCCCAGCAGCTGGGCCGGCGTCAGCGACGCGCGGATCATCGTCGAGCCTTCGCAGAGATCCGTGACCTGGCCGCCGAGGGCGCCGATCTGGCCCGCGAGCAGCAGGCGGTCGGCCTTCGAAGCGAGCACGAGGTTGCACTCGCGCGCCTTCGCATTACCGACTGCGAACCCGCGCAGCTCGGCGTCGAGCTTGAAGCCGTTCTGCAGCGGGCCGACCCAGCGCACGCACGGCAGGTTCCGGAGAGCAGCGGCGACCCCCGCGTCGCAGCGCACGCAGAGCAGGTTGGCCGGCATGTAGTGCAGGATCTGCGCGCCCGCGAGCGTGACGTCGGTGCGGTACTCGTCGAGGACCTGCGTCTGGAACTGCACGAGGAAGAGGCGCGTGCCCGCGGGAGCGGCCATCACACCGGGCAGTTGCAGCGGTGCGCCGACCGGATCGAACTGCGCGAGCACGTGGTGCACGCGGTCGTCGGCCTTCAACAGCGGTTCCCACGATGCACCGCCATCGCGGCTGCGGGCCGTGTGTGTCACGCCGTCCTGGACCTGGCGCCGGACCGTCACGCCGCGCGACTGGAAACGATGGTCGTCGCCTTGGCCGCGCGCGGGTTGGTTCTCGTGGCCGCGAGGTGCGGCCTGTTTCGACTGCGCGCCAACCGCCGACAACAGGGACAGAGTGGTGGCACCGAGGAGGGCCGTTCGCAAAAGCATGGGAGCCTGCATGGGAGACGTGGGCAGGGTGCGTCTCCTGGAAAGACGTGGGAAGGCGCAAAGGAGTATGGAGCGCTGCCAGGGGGTCGGCAACTCCCGGCGGAAAGTGCCTGAGCCCGCGCACCGTCCCCGGCCGCGAAAGCGCCGCGCCATGCGGAGGATCACGCGCGCGACGAGCTGGCTCAGTTCCGGACTCCGTGGTCACGGCCTGCGAGGTCTTGCTTCAGATCGTATTCGCGGCGGCGGTGCCGATTCGGGTGTACACCCGGCTATACCTGCTCGGCGCAATGCGACTCTCGATCACCCGTCCGGACGACTGGCACCTGCACCTGCGCGACGGCAGGGCCCTGCAAGCGGTGCTGCCCGACACGGCGCGGCGGTTCGCGCGGGCCATCGTGATGCCCAACCTCGCGCCACCCGTGACGACCGTCGCCGGGGCCCGCGACTACCGGCAGCGCATCCTCGCCGCGGTGCCGGAGGGCCTGCGGTTCGAGCCGCTGATGACGCTCTACTTGACGGACCGCACGCCGGCCGCCGAGGTCGCGGCCGCGAAGGCCAGCGGCTTCGTGGTCGGCCTCAAGTACTACCCGGCGGGCGCGACGACGAACTCCGAGAGCGGCGTCACGAACTGGCAGGCGACGCGCCAAGCACTCGCCGCGATGGAGAAGCACGGCCTGCCGCTCTTGCTGCACGGCGAGGTCACCGATGCCGACGTCGACGTGTTCGACCGCGAGCAGGTCTTCCTCGAGCGGCACCTGATCCCGCTGCAGCGCCAGTTCCCGGCGCTGCGCATCGTACTCGAGCACGTGACGACGGCCGAAGCCGCCGCGTGGGTCGAGCAGGCGGGTCCGAACGTGGCTGCCACGATCACGGCGCACCACCTGCTCTGGAACCGCAACGCGATCTTCCAGGGCGGCCTGCGGCCGCATGCGTACTGCCTGCCCGTGTTGAAGCGCGAACGCCACCGCCAGGCGCTCGTGAAGGCCGCCACCTCGGGCTCCCGGTTCTTCCTCGGCACCGACAGCGCGCCGCACGCGCAGAAACGCAAGGAAGCCGCGTGCGGCTGTGCTGGCATCTACACGGCCCACGCCGCGATCGAGCTCTACGCCGAGGCCTTCGAGCAGGCCGGTGCACTCGATCGCCTCGAGGCGTTCGCGAGCCAGCGCGGACCGGACTTCTACGGGCTGCCGCGCAACCAGGACCGCATCACGCTCGAACGGGAGGCGTGGACGGTGCCGGCCGAGCTGCCGTTCCGCGAAGATCGGGGCGACGATCGGGGCGACGATCGGGGGGACGAACGGCTCGTGCCGATGCGCGCGGGCGAGTCCGTGCCGTGGCGGCTCGCCGGCCCCGGCTGAGTCACGTTCGCAGCGGCACGACGCACTTTGCCCCACCATCGGGATCTTCACCCTGCCGCGACGACGCGCGCGGGTTGCGTCGTCCTTGGCATGACGCGTACACCAGAGAGGCGCCATGCTGACCCGTACCCTGCTCGCAGTGCTGTTGTCGTTCGCGCCGGTCTGCACGCCCGCGGCCGCCCAGGAAGCGAAGACGCGCGAAGCGCTGGTCGCGGAGCTGCGCGAGATCGCGAACCGCGAGACGCTGACCGAAGCCGCGGCGGTGCAGCGCGCAGCAGACGCCGACGCGTGGCTGCAGGCGAGCAGCAGGGCGGACCTCGGCGAGCTGCAGGTGCTTCGCACGCTCGCGGCGACGTTCGCCACCGACACCGGCGGACGCAGCGCGGCCGGTGCGAAGCTGCTCGAGTGGTTCGGCGCGAACGAACGGTTGCCCGCGCCGGGCTTCGAGCAGGCGGCCGGCAGGGTGGTCCTGTTCGAGTTCGTCAAGCTGGCCAACGCGGCGAAGTGGGACGAGTGCCAGACGCTGCTGCCGACGCTGCTGCGCGCCTGCCCCGACCACCAGTCCGCGTACTGGCTGCTCGGCCGACGCGCGCGCGACGCCGCGACCGAAGCCGGCACGGCGTTCCTGCAGCGCACGATCATCCCTGCGCTGCTCGCCGACCACGGGCTCGACGACGCCGAACGCGTGAACCTGATGCGCAGGCTCTACGCGGTCGAGTACACCGGGCCGAAGCCGTTCGTCGACGTCAGCGGGCCCGCGCTCGCTGGCGGCGTCGTGCGCACGGCCGATTCTCGCGGCCGCGTGCTGCTCGTCGACTACTGGGCGACGTGGTGCACGCCGTGCCTCTTGTCGATGCCCGGCGTCGTCGCGGCGTACCGGCGGTTCCACGAGAAGGGCTTCGACGTCGTCAGCATCAGCATCGACGAGGCCGACCGCCGCGAACGGCTGCAGGCGAAGGTGAACGAGCTCGCGCTGCCGTTCCCGGTCGTGTTCGACGGCGGCGGCGCGAAGTCGGAGCTCGCGCTCGCGAACAAAGTGCTCGCCGTGCCCGCGACGTTCCTGATCGATCGCAAGGGCCGCGTGCGCTGGACCGGCCTCGAAGGCGACGAGCTCGCGCGGCGCATCGAGCAGCTGCTCGCGGAGAAGTAGCGCTTCGACGCGCGGACTACTTGCCCTCGCCGCCCTCCGGCAGGCGGCTGCAGCGCGTGTCGCGCCCGTTCTGGTGCAGCACGAGCCCCGTCACGGCTTCGCCTTCGAGCTCGAACGTGATCGACGCCTCGACGACGCGGTAGAAGAACTCGGTCGCGGACCGCGGGTACAGACGGCATGCCTGCTGCCCCGTCAGTTGCGCGAACAGCCCGCGTTCACGCAGCGTGACGTCGAATGTCGCCGCCGGCGACATGCGGTACTTGCCGACGTAGCGCTGCAGCACGGCGCGTTCGACGGCGACCGGTTGCTCGATCTTCAACGGCTCGACCTTCGTGCCGGCGAGGAGCTTCAGGATGCGGTCGCCGATCGCATCGATCTCGGCGCGCGACGTGTTCGCGAGGATGCAGACCGCGCGGCTGCGCTCGGGCTGCACGCCGAGGAACGCGTGGTACCCACCGGTCTGCCCGTTGTGCCAGAGCGTCTTGCCATCGCGTGCGAAGTGCCAGCCGAGCGCCATGGCCGGGCCGCCGAGACCGTCGTGCCGTTTCTCGTGCGAGAGCGCGACTGCCTTGCCGAGCGGGTCGGCCTGCGTGAACTGCGCGCGTGCGAACTTCAGCATGTCGGGGACCGTCGAACGGATGCCGCCAGCACCTGCGAGCGCCGCGAGGTCCCACGTGTGGCTCGGCTCGCCGTCCCCGTCGTGCGGCGGCGCGAGGCGCTTCCGCTTCGCTTCGTCGAGCGCGATCGCCGAGTCCTGCATCTGCAGCGGAGCCAGGATGATCGTGCGCAGCAGCTCCTCGTAGGAGCCAGCACCGTTCGCGCGCGCGAGCACGGCGCCGAGCAGGCCGACGGCGAGGTTGCTGTACTCGTACTTGCTGCCTGGCTCCCAGCGCACCTTCGCGTCGCCGAGTGCCTCCCAGAGGCGTTCCGTCGTGAAGTGTGCGTACGGGTCCTGCGGGTCGTTGCCCTTCATGTCGGGCAGGCGCGGCAAGCCCGACGTGTGCGTCGCGAGATGCCACAGCAGCACGGGCGTGTCGTCGAACTTCGGCATCGAGACCCCTGCGGGCAGATGCTTCTGCACGGGGTCGTCGAGCGTGGCGACACCACGCTGCACCGCGTCCGCGAGCAGCAGCGAGGTGAACACCTTCGACACGGAGCCGATCTCGTAGATCGTGTCCGCACCGGGCTTGTCGCCGCTCTTGCCCTTCACGTGCCCGTACCCGCGCACGAGCGTCGTCTCGCCGTCGACCACGCCGACCACGAACCCGACCGCGACGTCGGCCGCGACCAGCGGGTTGCAGAGACGGTCGATCTGCTCGGCGAGCGCTCCGGGTTCCTGGGCGAGGACGCAGGGCAGGCAACCGAGCCACACGATCAGCAGGGAGCGCATCCCGGAAGCGAAGAGCTGCGCCTGCCGGCTGTCCAGCATCGGCCGCACCCGGAACGACGGAACCACCCCGGGGACAAGATCCCTGCCCGTGCGCGACCTCACGGCTCCGGCGCCGGCTACAGTTCGCGCTCGGCGCCGTCCACCCGACCGCGGCGACCACCCATGCGCCAGCTCTCCTCCGCGTTGCTGTCCGCGTTCCTGCTCCCGGCGCTGCACGCCCAGGACAACGTCCGCATCGTCAAGGTCCCGGACAGCCTGCGCCTGCCGGCCGCGACCGGAGCGAACCTGCTGGTCGAGGTCGAGGTCAGCAGCGCACCCGACGCGTGCTGGCTCGCCACCGATGCGGCGGCCCAGGACCGGCTGCCGCTGCAGGACGTCGGCCAGCGGCGTTTCCAGGCGAACCTCGCCGATCCGCGCCTGTTCGATCTGCTGCCGGCCGGCCGCGACCAGGGCTCGCTGTTCGTGTTCGCGCGCTTCGGCGCGCGCACCGTGCAGAGCCCCGCGATCGCGTGGGCCCGCAACACGCGGGACGACGGCAAGGTCCGCTGCATCGTGCGCAGCCGCGGCAAGCCGGCGCGCACCGCGTTGCCCGACGAGCGTCTCTGGCTCGACGCGAGCACGCTCGAACGGCTCGAGCTGCAGGGCGCCGGAGCGCGCCAGTCCGCGGCCGTGCTGCGGCTCGCGGACGTCGAGCTGCCGCTCGTGCGGCGCGCCGAGGAGCAGCTCTGGGTGCTCGACGTCGATGCGCGCATGCGCGAGCGGCTGGTGGCCGCCGACGTGCTCGAGCTCGAGTTGCGGCTCGGTCCGACCAGCACGTTGTTCGAGTTCCAGTGCGTGCCGCCGCGACTCGACCTGCAGGATCCGGTGACGACGTTCGTCGTGCCGCAGCGCAAGAGGAAGTTCCTGCCGGGCAGCCGCGACTGGCTGCAGGTCCGCATCGACGACATCACGATGGGCCACGTGCTGATGGAAATCGTCGCCGCCGACGGCTCGGTCGTCGTGCCCGAGAAGCTCGTGCAGGAGCGCGACTGGTTCGAGCTCGAGCTCGCCGGGGCACGCTACGTGCTGTCGCTGAAGAAGCTCGAGAACCTGCTGATCGGCGACGACCACGCCGAGTTCCAGCTGCAGGACGCCTCGACGTTCCGGCCCGACCGCATCGGTCAGCTGCTGCGCGCGATCGAAGCGAGCACCGACACGTTCGTACGCGAGGGCAAGGACTACCCGGGCCCGGCGGCCGCGCAGTTCCTGATCGCGAAGCTCGGCTCGCATCGCGGCAAGGTCATCGACGTCGACGAGTTCGTCGAACGCTTCGCGAGCCAGTCGAGCCGCACCGGCGAGCCCTACCACGTGCGCAACAAGGACGGCGCCGTCGTCACGATGCGCGAGTGGCTGATCGCCGCGCGGCAGCGCATCGAAGCAGCCGATGCGAAGCAGGAAGCCGGGAAGCAGGAAGGCCGGCCGAAGGGCAAGTAGCCGGGCCCCGCGCGCGGCTCAGGGCTTGGCCGCCGCCGGGCGCTCGAGGCTCTTCTTGTCGAAATACGGGTTCGCGACGAGCACGTCGCACGTGCGGCAGACCTCGGGGTAATCGCGCGCGTTCATGCGCCGCCGGAAGGTCCGGTACTTCTCCGAGTTCCAGATCTGCTCGAGCGACTGCTCGTTCACGTTGCCCATCTCGAGCTCGCGCGGTCCGCGACAGCAGGGGAACACCTTGCCGTTCGGCTCGATCTTGACGTAGTGCGTGCTCATCGAGCAGAAGTGCGGGAAGCGCTGCTTGACCTCCTCGAGCATGACCGAGAGCACGTCGCCCGTGATGCCGCGCACGATCGGCTCGTGCGGCACGACGTTGCGCCGGTACGGGTCGTCCATGTCGACGTGGAAGATCAGCCCGCGCGCCCGGGCGCGCTCGCACGCGCGGTCGATGTGCTCCGTGATCTGCTGCGGCGTGAACGCGGCGAACACGTTCTGGTCGCGGCACCGGATCGCGTTGTCGAGCATCGGCTGGATGCGCAGGTCGCACTTGGCCTCCACGGCGCCGAGGTCCGCGAGGAAGTCGACGAGCTCGTGCAGCCCGGTCAGGTTGTCCTTGACGAGCACCGCGACGAAGCCGACCGGGATCTTGCGCGCGGCCGAGACGGCGAGGATGCCGCGGATGTTCGCCGTGACCTTGTCGAAGTCCGCGCCCGCGCGCAGCATCTCGAGCACCTGCTTGTTGCTGCTGTCGAACGAGATCCACAGCTTGTGGATGCGGTCGCTCATCTCGGCGAACTTCGCGCCGTCGAGCAGCGTGCAGTTCGAATACATGTTCAGGAAGACCTCGTGCTCGCGGCACTTCTCGACGACGAGCTTGATGTTCGCGAGCATCGGCTCGGACAACGCCGACGGCGTCCACAGCGTCGTGTGCGGCAGCACCTCGTCGAGCAGCTCGACCGCGTCTTCCTTCTTCATGACCTCGACGGGCACACCGTCGGCCTGCGCGCACATGATGCAGCGCAGGTTGCAGACGTTGTTCGGCGCGAACTCGAGCCACGCCGGGCGCGACGACCACTCCTCCGCGCCGCTCGCGAGGTCCGCGATCACGGCGTAGTAGTTCTTCAGCTCACGGACGACTTTGCTCATGGATTGGCGGGCGCCTCGGCGAACGAAGAATGCTACCGCCCGATCGACTTCGAGGGCGACCGCATATTCGAGGCCGCCGTGCGCGAGCACGAGCGCCGAAACGCCTTGACGCCTGCCGGCGGCCGGGGAAAAGGGAGTCTGGTGAACCCGCGACCACACCGGCGGGCTCTTTCGCCTCCATGCAGGACAAGCCCGAGGTCGAGCGGCTGCTCGCGGAAACCGAATGGCTGCGGCGTCTCGCGCGCAGTCTCGTCGCCGGCCGCGACGTCGAACGCCGCTCGCGCGTGAGCGGCCCTGCGATCGGCGGAACCTGCGCGCTCTGAAGACGGCGCGGCCGCCGCGTCGATACGCGCGCAATGCGGATTCCGACCCGGCTGGCGCGCGTGACCTGGCGCCACGCGGTCGTCGCAACCGTCCTCGTGGCCGGTCTCGTCGTCGTCGGCGTCCGCGGCTGGCGCGACGACCTGCGCTACCGCCTGCCGACGCCGCGCCCCGAAGGCCTCGTGCAACCACCGCTCGGAACGCGCGTCGAGCTGCCTGCAGGACCCAGCGCCGACAGGTGACGCATGGCGAACGCTCGCGACCAGGTCCGACTCACGGCCCACGAGGAGCAGGAGTTCCTCGCTCCGCGGCACCGGCACGGCGATCGCGTGATCCGTTGGGCGCTGCTCGTGCACACGGCACTCGCGCTGATGCTCGCCGGTGTCTACGAGACGTGGGCGATCACGCTGACGGTGGGCGGCGCGGGCCTGCTGATGTTCGTCGTCGCGGCGGCGCTGCTGCCGGGCTCGTTCCTGACGCGCTGCATCGCCGGCATCTCGCTGCAGACGTTCTGTGGGCTGCACATCTACCAGCTGCACGGGCTGCCCGAGATGCACTTCTTCTTCTTCACGGGCTTCACGCTGATGATCGTCTATGGCGACTGGCGGCCGATGTGGCCCGGCGCCCTGCTGATCATCGCGCAGCACATCGTCTTCGCGATCCTGACGAACGCAGGCATCGACGTCGCCTTCTTCCCGGACGCGTACATCGGCCCGACGAAGCTCGTGTTCCACTTCGGCATCGCGGTCGTGCACGTCGCGATCTGCGGCTACTTCGCGCACCTGCAGCGCAAGTACACGCTCGACGAGGCGCGGCGCCGGCGGCACATCGCGGCGCTCGCCGCGGTCGCCGAAGAGGCGAACCGCAGCAAGAGCACGTTCCTGGCCAACATGAGCCACGAGATCCGCACGCCGCTGACCGCGATCCTCGGTTTCTCCGAGGTGCTCGCGGATGCGGGTCTCGCGGACGATCACGCTCGCATGGCCGGCACGATCCATCGCAACGGGCACCACCTGCTGATGGTCGTGAACGACATCCTCGACCTCTCGAAGATCGAGGCCGGCAAGCTCGTGATCGAACGGCTGCCGACTCCCGTGCGCCAGATCACCGACGAGGTCGCCGAAGTGCTGCGCGTGCGCGCGCATGGCAAGGACGTGCAGATCCACGTGACCTGCGCGACGCCGATCCCGCTGCTGGTCGAGACCGATCCGACGCGGCTGCGCCAGATCCTGCTGAACCTCGGCGGCAACGCGGTCAAGTTCACCGAGCGCGGCCACGTGACGTTCGAGCTGTCGTTCCGTGCGCAGCCCGACGGCCGCGGCGGGCGTCTCGTCGTCGCGGTGCTCGACACGGGGATCGGGCTCGACGAGGCCCAGGCCGCGCAGGTGTTCGAGCCGTTCCGGCAGGCCGGCGTCTCGACGACGCGCATGTTCGGCGGCACGGGGCTCGGGCTGGCCATCAGCCGCAAGCTCGCGCGCGCGCTCGGCGGCGACGTGGTCGTGCGCAGCACACCGGGCAAAGGCAGCTGCTTCAAGCTCAGCATCGCCGCGAACGCCGTGGCCGCGAGCAACGGCAAGGCCGCGAGCACGGCGGGCACCGCGGGTGCGCAGGCTGGCGATACGGGGCGCCTGCGCGGCCGCGTGCTGCTCGCCGAAGACGGCGAGGACAACCAGCGCCTGCTGCGTTTCCTGCTCGAGCGCGCCGGTGCTTCCGTCGAGCTGGCCGAGAACGGCCGCGTCGCACTGCAGCTGGCCCGTGAGGCGCGCGCGATCGGCAGGCCGCACGACCTGATCCTGATGGACATGCAGATGCCGGAGCTCGACGGCTACTCGACGGCGCGCGCGCTGCGCGAAGACGGCGTCGCGACGCCGATCGTCGCCGTGACGGCCAGCGCGATGACCGGCGACCGCGAGCGGTGCCTGGTCGCGGGGTGCGACGATTTCCTGACCAAGCCGATCGATCGCGCGGCACTGCTCGCTGTCTGCGGCCGCCTGCTCCCGGGCGCGTGACCTCTCCGGGCTGAGTCGCGAACGAGCCTGCACGCAGAGCAGGCACCTCTGTGCGGCATGTCGCGGCACGGCTACCGTGTGGCGCGGGGCCGCAGGAGTCGCGGCCCGCGCTCGAGAACAGCCCATGTTCGATCGCTTCACCGACCGCGCCAAGAAGGTGATGAGCTACGCGCGCCAGGAGGCGCTGAAGCTCTACCACGACTACATCGGTACCGAGCACCTGCTGCTGGGACTCGTGCAGGAGGGCACTGGCGTCGCCGCGAACGTGCTGAAGAACATGAACGTCGACCTCGAGAAGGTCCGGAACGAGGTCGAGAAGCTGGTCGAGCCAGGCCCGTCGATGGTCACGATGGGCCAGCTGCCCTTCACGCCGCGCGGCAAGAAGGTGCTCGAGCTCTCGCTCGAGGAAGCGCTCGCGTTGAGCCACAACCACATAGGCACCGAGCACCTGCTGCTCGGGCTGATCCGCGAGAACGAGGGCATCGCCGCGCAGGCCCTGACGAACCTCGGCGTCGAGCTCGACGAGGCCCGAGAGAAAGTGATCGAGTTCATCGACAAAGCAGGCTCGGATCCGAGGGCCGGCGTGCAGGACTCCAAGCGGAGCAGGCACGAGGACGCCCTCGACGAAGCCGCGTCGAGCGGCGACGCAGGCGTACGCTTCACCGCCGAAGTGCTGCGTCTGGAGCGGCGGCAGATCGATGTGTTCCGTCCGGCGACGCCGGTGCAGATCCAACGCGGCTTCGGCTTCGTCATGATCCCGGGCAATGCACGCTTCGACAGCCTGTACCTGACGGCCATCGAGCCGGCGCTTCGCGAAGCGGGCATGGACCGCGTGAGCCGAGGCAGCGACGGTGCGCTTCTCCTGTATCCCGCGCTGCTCTTGTATCCCGAGGTGATGAAGAGCCTCGTGCACGCCGAGGTGCTCGTCGCGGTGATCACGGGCGGCGATCCCGACGTCCTCTACCAGCTGGGCCTGTCTCACGGCATGAGGCGCAGCCCGTTCCTGCTGCTCGAGCGCGAGCAGGACGCGCGCCCGCCTGCCGATCCGCAGATGCTGCGCTACCACGACAGCGCGGAGGGACACGTGCAGCTCGCGAAAGAGCTGGCCGAGGTGATCCGGAAGCGGGGTGTTGCCCGGTGACCAGTCCGGGCCACGAGACGCGCCGCCACACCTGCCGCCCGACTACGCCAGCGTACTCTCCCGACCAGTTGCTGATCCCGATGGCGAGTTCGTGCAT
The DNA here is from genome assembly GCA_036376355.1 of Planctomycetota bacterium. Lineage (GTDB taxonomy): Bacteria > Planctomycetota > UBA1135 > UBA1135 > UBA2386 > DASVAL01. The sequence continues at coordinate 91,705 of DASVAL010000032.1, read as the reverse complement.
CCTCGGCGGACGCTGCTGACAAGGGAACTCCATGAGCAAGGACCCTGCGACCGCGGCGTTCGTGGCCTTCTGCAAGACCGGCGCCCCGGACCGGCTCGGCGTCGTGTTCGACCGGCTGGCGCCAGAGCTGCTGCTGGTCGCGGCCCGGCTGCTGCCACCCGGCGGCGACGCCGGGGACCTCGTGCAACAGACGTTCGTGACGGCGCTGCAGCAGCGCCGCCGCTTCGACACCGGAAAGCGCATCGCTCCGTGGCTCGTCGGCATCCTGCTGCAGCACGTGCGGCGCGAGCGGCGCCGCTTGCGCCGGCGCATCGACACGCGGCGCTTGCGCGGGCCGTCCGCGCAGGATCCGGTCGCGGAGGCAACGACGCAGGAACGCGCCGAGGCCGTGCACCGCGCGGTTGCGGCGCTGCCGCAGCCCTACCGGCAGGTCCTGCAGCTGCACCTCGTGCACGGCCTGCCGGCGCACGCCGTGGCGGCGAGCCTCGAGCGACCGTTCCGCACGGTGCAGAGCCAGCTGCGGCGCGGGCTGCACCAGCTGCGCCGCGCGCTGCCGAACCTCGCGCTGGCGCCCTGGCAGGGGCCCCCACTCGCGGTCGTGCGCGCCAACGTGCTGCGGGCCGCGTCGTCGCTGTTGATGGGCTGGCTGTGGCTGCCATGGCTCCGCATCGCGGGCTTGCTGGCGATCGTCGCGGTCCCGAGCGCGTTCGCGGCGACCGGGATGGTGAGCGAGGACCCGGCTCCAGCATCCTCGGTGCAGGCCGCGGGCATCACGCGCGACTCCGGAGTGGAGCGCCGCGCGGATCCGTCGCCGGACTCGTCGCCGGGCCCGTCGGTTGGCGTGCTGCGGACCGTTCGGATCGCCGCGCAGGATCCGCACCCGACCTGCCGCGTGCGCGTGCGTCTGCTGAGCGCGGAGAACCAGGCGCCGCTGGCTGGAGCGACGGTGTCCGCGACGATCCGCGAGGTCGATGCGAGGGGCCGGGGCGGCAAGAGCGTGGACGCCGGCACGGCCATCAGCGACGAGCGCGGCGAGGTCGTGCTGCAGCTGCCACGAGGCCCGAGACACCGGACCGACCTCGAGGTGACGGCGGATGGCCGCCTGCCGATCCGCAACGGCTTCGACGTGCCCGACCGCGACGAGATCACGTTCGACGGCGTAGCGCTCTGGCGCGTGGTGCCGGGCCGCATCCGCCTGCGCGACCAACACGGCGAGCCCGTGCCGTTCGTCGACGTGCGCGTCGAGGTCCCGAGTCGACAGGGCTTCGCACCGCACCCGCTGGTGGCGCCGACCGGAGCCGACGGGTGGACACAATCCGTGCAGCTGCCGCTCGGCGACTTCCAGGCCTCGCTGCGGCGCGTACCGATCGAGTTCGCGTACCGCGAGGAACTGCCGAACGGGCTACCGCTCACGCTGCGCGGCGGCGACAACGAACTGGTGCTCGAGCGGCCGGATCCGAAGACGACGATCACCGGCCGGCTCGTCGACCAGCAAGGCGAACCGGTCGCACGCGGTTGGGTCAAGCTCGCGGGCATCGGATGGCGCCACCGCACCGGCGCGGACGGGCGCTTCGTGCTGCCAGTGCCCGATCGCGAGACGGGGCCGTTCCGGATCGCGGGCGGGATCGGCGAACGTGAGGGACCGCCGGCGGACGCGACCTTCGAACGTGGTGCACGCGATGCCCTCGTCGAGCTGCGCTGGCCGGACGGGCTCGCGCTGACGGTCGTCGACGCGAAGACCGGAGAGCCGGTCGAGGAGTTCGCGGTGAAGTGCTTCCGCGTGCACGCCGACAAGCGTGGACTCATCAGCGGCGACCAGGACCTGCGCCTGCAGGGGGTGCATCGCGACGGTCACGTGCTCGTCGAAGCCGTCGAGGCCGGCGAGAACCGGCTCCTCGTGCTGCCGGACGAGTTCGGCCCCTGGCTGCCGTCCGGGTACCTGCCCGTCAGCATCCGCGACGGCGGGGTCACGAAGCTGACGGTGAAGCTGCACCGGCCCGCACCCGTGCGAGTGCGCCTCGCGTTCGGCGACGGCGAGCCGGCCGCCGGCAGCCGCGTCAGGCTGCGCGCGAAACTGTCGGACGACGATGCGCCCTGGGTGCGGAGCATGCGGCTCGGGCGATTCGGCAGCTCGCACTGGCAAGGGCGCATCGACCTCGCGATGGCGACGTCCGACGCGCGAGGCATCGCGGAGCTGCCCTGGCAACCCTGGCGCGAGGTGGTCGTTGTTCGCGCCGACGGTCCCGGCCACCTCGTCTGTGAACGCGAGCTGCCGGGCGTCGAACCGGGTGGCGAACCGATCGAGCTGCGCGTGGCGCGCGGCGCGACAATCCGTGGCAGCGTCCGTGGGTTCGAGCGCTGGACGGAGCTCGCCGTGGACCTGTTCGGCAAGCCCGTGGCGCTGGGGCTCGACCGACTGGAGCCGAGCGTCGTGCTGCGGAACGGTTCGGACGGAGGACTCCACGAGGATCCCGAAGGCCGTGCCTTCCCGATCGGCGCGGACGGGAGCTTTGTTTGCAACGACGTCCCACCGGGACGATGGCAGGTCCTGTTCCAATACAACCAGCTGAGCAATGACTCGCTTGGCGGCATCGTGACTCTGTTGAAGCGAGCGCTGACCGAGGTCGTCGCCATCGCCGGGCAGGAGCACGTCGTGTCGTTCGATCTCGCTGCGGCTCTCCCGGGCTCGATCCGCGGTCGCCTGCTGGTCGACGGTGTGCCGAGCAGCGCTTCGGCGCTCACGGTCGGCTCTTGGGGCACCGATCACCTTGGCCGCCCGATGGCGAACAGTGGCGCAGTTACCGCGCCGGAATTCGTGCACGATTGCGCCTACGCGGCCGGACGCGTGCTGCCCGGCGACATCGCGTTAGAAGCGTACATCGACGGCAAGCGGTATCGCTTGTTCGAGCGCATCCCGCTCGCGCCCGGCGAGCACAAGCAGATCGACCTCGAGTTCCGCCGGCTCGCGGCTCGCATCCGGCTCGTGGGCCGCGACGGCACGCCGGTCGCGGAGCGCCTCGCGCGCATCGAAGGCGAGCGCATCGCGGTCGACGGTGACGGGTGGATCACGCTCGACCCGGCGCCGTCGCTGCACTTCGACGTCGAACTGTACGGGGCCGGCATCACGAAGGAGTCGATCCTGCGCATCCGGTACGACGACCCGCGCGCGCGCACGGTCCTGGCCGGCAGCATCGATCTCGATCCGACGAAGGCACGCAGCGAGCACCAGCTCACCGTGAACGACCCTTGAGTCGGATGGCAGGTACTCGGCGAGGACTTGCCGGTATCACGACGGCGCCGCCGCAGCCGCAGCAGCGAAGGTGCGCCTCTTCAATACCCCGCCGCGCTGCAGCACATCGTGCACGCCGGGGTGCTCGTCGCGGTGACGTCGGGCAGCGATCCGGACGTGCTCTACCAGCTGGGCCTGTGTCACGGCATGAGACGCAGCCCGTTCCTGCTGCTCGAGCGCGAGCCGGATGCGCCCTCGCCTGGCGAGTCGCCGATCCTGCGCTACGACGACAGTGCTGCGGGACACGCGCAGCTCGCGAAAGAGCTCGCAGAGCTGATCCGGAAGCGGCGCCGAGGCTGAGCGCGGTGGTCGGTTGCGGCTGATGAGGTTCACCGCTCGCAGGTTGGCCGCTCAGTCGGCTCGGAGCGGAAGACCGACTCTCGTCAGCACGGTCTCGACGAGCTTCGTGCCGGCACTCTCGATCACCTGCTTCAACGCGCTGGCGCCATCGTCGAACAGGTCGGTATCTGCCCGAAGCGGCGCCAACGTGTACTCCCTCGCGCGCGCGAGCACACGACCGTCGTCGGCATCTTTGACCTTCACGAGCACGTGCAGCATGACCGAGCCGCCGAACACTTCGAAGTTGGTCAGCGCGATCACCACGTCGAGCCGGAGGGGCGCGACATCCTCGCCCGCCTTGGACTCGACTTCGGCCTCGCCGCCATACCAAGTGCGCGCCGGCCAGTACCAGTTCGTCATGTGCCACGTTTGTGCTGGATCCTGGAGGCCGGGCAGCGGCTGCACGCTGGCGACCTCCACTCGCCACGAGGGCGTCGTGCTGCGAAGCCGGGCCGCCGCATGACGCGCGAACACTTCGGTCGCGATCCAACTGCCACCCGCGGCCAGCAACTCGGCAGCCCGGGCGGACTGCTGCTGCGAGCGTTCGGCGGCGGCTGGCAAGTCGAACACCACCACCAGGCCGCCGACGACCGCGAGCGGCAGCGCATACAGGGCCATCCCGAGTTCGGCCATCCAAGCACCGTGCGGCGTTTCATTCAGGACCAGCGGTGGCGTTTGGAGCGGGATCACAGCGACGTGACGCACATTGCGCAACTGGTCGGGCGCGAGAGCCCGCGACGATGCCCAGCAGCCGCCCGACGGTGCGAGGACGAGCAGGGCGAGGGGAACGCAGCGCCGGCTTCGCGACGATTTCCGTGACCGATTCATGGCGTCGAGTTCAGACCGGAATCGCGCGGCTGGGCAACCTGCGAGCCGCCTGCGACCGCGCCAACCGATCAACCGCTTCTCGTCCTCACGAGTGCATGCACCGATGTGTGCACGGCACCCCCCAGCCCCGCGCTGCGGCCAGGCGGGATTCGCGCCTCACAGGCGCGCCGAACAGGGATTTCGGGCGCGGAGGAACTGGAGCGGGTGAAGAGACTTGAACTCTCGACCCTCACGTTGGCAACGTGATGCTCTACCACTGAGCTACACCCGCAACAGACGCGCCCTCCAGATCACCTGCGCTTTTTTCACGCCACGGGTTGACCTGGGGAACGAGCGCGGCATTCGTATGGATCCCCGCCGTGGATGTCAAGCGTCCCAATCAGGTTCTCCGCGAGCCCTCCATACTGCAGCCCCGGTTGCGCATGGTCGAGCCGGCTCCATCGACCTTCGCCGGCCTGCTCCAACAAGCGCGCCTGCATGGTGATCGCGTGTTCCTGCCGCGGCGGCGCGCGCAGACCGCGGAGCCGATCAGCTTCGCGAAGCTCGCAAGCGACGTCGACGCGCTGTCGGCGGCGTTGCTCGAGCTCGGCATCGGCCGCGGCGACCGGATCGGCCTGATCGCCGAGAACCGCTACGAGTGGCTGCTCATCGATCAGGCCTCGGCGACGATCGGCGCCGTCGACGTGCCGCGCGGCTCGGACACGTCGCCGATCGAGCTGCAGTTCATCCTGCGCCACAGCGGTTGCCGCATCGCGTTCGTCGAGGACGACCGCATCGCGCGCGAACTGCTCGCGGCGGCGAACAGCTTGCCTGCGCTCGAGAAGATCGTCGTGATGCAGGAGCGCACCGAGGTGGAAGGGGTGCGCACGCTCCCCGAGCTGTTGCACCGCGGAGCGAGGGCCAGGGCCGCGGCGCTGCAGGCAGCGCGCGATGCCGTGCAGGCCGACGACCTGCTGACGATCGTCTACACGAGCGGCACGACGGCCGATCCGAAGGGAGTGATGCTGACGCACGGCAACGTGCTCGCGAACGTGCGCGCGGTCGTACAGGTGCTCGAGATCACGAGCGAGGACTCGTTCCTGTCCGTGCTGCCGGCGTGGCACATGTACGAACGGATCATGGACTACCTCGCGCTGGCGACCGGCGCGCAGCTCGTCTACACGGACCGGCGCCGCATCAAGGAAGACCTGCTCGCGGTGCGGCCGACGGTGTTCGCCGCGGTGCCGCGCATCTGGGAGATGCTGCACGACGGCATCGTCGGCCACTCGCTCAAGCTGACCGGCGCGCGCGGCAAGATGCTGCGCACGAGCCTCGGGCTCGCACGCCGCGTCGGCGGCCAGAACGCGCACCTCGGACACCGGCTGCTGCACGCGTTGGCGAAGCGCCTCGTGCTGAGCAAGGTGCTCGCGAAGTTCGGCGGGCGCCTGCGGCTGTGCGTGAGCGGCGGCGGTTCGCTGCCGCGCCACGTCGACGAGACGCTGCTCGGCATGGGACTGCCGCTGCTGAACGGCTACGGGCTGACCGAGACGAGCCCTGTGGCTTCGGTGCGGCTGCCGGGGCGCAACGAGCCGCGCCACATCGGGCCGCCGCTGCCGCTCACGAAGATCGAGCCGCGGCGCGCCGACGGGCGGCCCTGCGCAGTCGGTGAGACGGGCATCCTGTGGATCCAGGGTCCGCAGGTCATGCGCGGCTACTACGAGAACCCGAAGAAGACTGCCGAGGTGCTGACGCCGGACGGTTGGTTCAACTCCGGCGACCTCGGCCACGTCGATGCACGCGGCAACATCTGGATCACCGGGCGGGCCAAGGACACGATCGTGCTCGCCGGCGGCGAGAACGTGGAGCCCGAGCCGATCGAGACGCTGATCAAGACCTCGCCGTTCGTCGAGCAGGCCGTCTGCATGGGCCAGGACCAGAAGGGCATCGGTGCCTTGCTCGTGCCGATGGCCGACGCGCTCGAGCAGAAGGTGCCTCGCTGCGATTGGGACGTCTGCGACGGCGAGATCCGCGGCAAGGCCGTGCTGGCGCTGCTGCGCGCCGAGCTCGACCGGCTGATCGTGCGTGCGAACGGCTGCCGCCCCTGTGATCGCGTGACGGCGATGCGCGTGCTCGCCGAGCCGATGACGCCCGACAACGGGCTCCTGACGCAGACGTTGAAAGTGCGCCGCCACGTGGTCGCGAAGCGCTTCGCGCCGCTCATCGAGGCGATGTGGAAGGGCGCGCCGGCGAACTGGGCGGCGGACTGATCGGACCGAGCGGCAGCGGGCGCGGCAGGCCGCCGGCCGGAGCCGGCCCCAGCGCCTGCAGCAGCGCGAACAACCAATCGCCGGCCTGCGCACATGCCCGCGCGACGTCACGGCCCTGCGCGAGCCCGCTCGCGATGGCACTCGCGAGCGCACAGCCCGTGCCATGCACCGGTCCGACCGCGAGCCGCGGGCGGCGGAAGCTGGTCACACCCCCGGGTCCGTGCAGCCGGTCCTCGACGAACGCGCCGTCGCCGTGGCCGCCCTTCTCGAGCACGAACCCGCAGCCGGCACCGAGCACGACCTCGGGGCGGGCCCCGTAGATCGCGTTCGCCTCGGGCAGGTTCGGCGTCAGCAGCGTCGCGAGCGGCGCGAGCTGCGTGCGGTAGGCCTCCGCGAGCGTTGTGCCGGCTCTCGACGCGGAAGGCTCGAAGCCGCCGGCCGTCGCCGACAGCACGGGATCCACGACGATCGGTGCGCGGCCGCGCAGCGGCGACAGCGCCTCGGCGACGGCCGCAACGGTCGAAGCACTGCCGAGCAGCCCGACCTTGACCGCGTGCACGTCGCCGTCGGCAAGCGCAGCGCGCAGCGCGCGCTGCCAGACACCGGCGGGCACGGGATCGAGCGCCTGGAAGCCGTGGCGGTTCTGCGCCGTGAGCACGACCGCGATCGGCAGCGGCCAGGCGCCGTGCAGCGCGACGACGGTCGAGTCCGCCGTGATGCCAGCACCGCCGCATGGGTCGAGCCCGCCGAGCAGCAGCACGCGGTGCATCGCGGGTCAGTCGTCGCGGTTGCCGAGGATCGCCGCGTTGCTGCCGGAGACGCCGAGCGCGCGCAGCACGTTGCGCTCGAGGCGCCGTTCGAGCCGGCGCAGCGTTCGCGAGTCGTCGGCATCGAGCTGGATCGCGCCGCCCGCGACCGAGCCGTGGCCACCGCTCGAGCCGGTCTCCCCTTCCATCGCCTCGCGGATCAGGCGCCAGGCGTCGCCACCCGGTTCGGTGCGCACCGAGACGTAGTACGAGGTGCCGACCAGGCCGCCGCAGATCACGACGCGCACACCCTCCATGCGCAGCAGTAGATCCGCCACTTCGGCAACCATCTCCGCGCTGCCGGTGCGCCCGAGCGAGCAGAGCGTCACGCCGTCGTAGAGGCGGACCTTGTCGAGCGCGTCGCGCAGGATCTGGAAGTAGGCCATCGGCAGGCGCGGACTCCGGATCGCGGCCAGCTTCGGCCGGTCCACGAGCGGATACAGGAATTCCTGCGCGCGCAGATCGGGCTCGCTGACGTTGCGCGACATGTCCGCGGTGTCCGTCATGATCCCGTAGAACAGCGCGGTCGCCGCCTCGCGCGTCGGACGCACGCCGGCCTCGATCAGGTGGCTCGCCACGATCGAGCTCGTCGAGCCGATCTCGGGGCGCACGTCGCTGAACGCGGCATTGTTCCCTGTCGCCGAGTCGTCCGAGCGCTCGTGGTGATCGAGCACGATGTCCACCGTCACGCCGGCGGGCACGAACGTGTGCCCGAAGCCGGGCTGCGTGTCGACCAGGGCGATGCAGTCGAAGTCGGCGACCTGGATCGACTCGAGCCGGTCCATCTGGATGCCGAGCTCACGCACCATCGCCTGGTTCTCGGCGCGCAAGATCTTGCCGGTGATGGCAAAGCGGCTGTCGATCCCGACCGCGAGCCGCGCGAACTCCTGCAGGCCGACGGCTCCGCCGAGCGAGTCCGGGTCCGGATTGTTGTGGGTCAGCACCAGCAGCCGCCGGCGCCCGCGCAGGACCGTGCGCAGCGCATCGGTTCGCGTGCCGCCGGTCGCGATCGGCGGGGACTTGGCGAGCGGCGTAGGGTTCATGGCGAGACTACGGGTTGGTTGAGGCGACGAGTCGACGTTCCAACATCGGTCCCCGTCGACTGTTCGCAAAAGCTGCTGGCATCATCGGCGCGACCGGCCAGCGAGGGGAGGCAGCTGCGATGTTCGGCTGGTTCGTGGGTCGCCGCGCGGCGATCGGAGTCAGAGACCATGCTTGTCCAGGAAGGATCGCATGCCGGCGAGTTCGCCCGGTGGCACCGAGAGATCCAGCTCCAGGACGACGGGTAGGGGGGCACCAGACCAGGGTACATAGGAGGCAAGCAGGCCATAGTCCACCCCACCGGCACCGGGGGGCAGGTAGATACCGCCATCGGAAGCATCACCTAAACTGATTCCCCGGATGCGGTTACCTAGGGTTTCGAGCCATTGCCCCTGGGCCTCCCCCAGCACCTGCTCGCGGCGGGCACAGATCGCGGCGTCATGCCAATAGCCGAAGCGGAGTTGCGACAGGTCCTCGAAGACATCGAGCAGTCCCGCAAGGTCGGCCACGGCCCTGAGGCTGCGGCTCGTCGTGAGGCAGAAGTCCATTTCAGGAAAGAACCTGGCCAGCGAGAACAGCTCGCGGCACACGAGGTCGAGTGCTCTGTTCCGGCCGACCTTGCGGCGGGCCAGAAGAGCCTGGGCGCGTTCGTGGGTCCACTGGTAGTGATCATCCCCGAGATCCTCGGCCTCGATCTCCCCCACCATCGGCACGACACCCAGCTCGAGGACCACCGTGGCACACCCGAGTTGCTTTGCGGTCGCGACGGCCTGACGCACCACGGCCACGGCGGCGCGGCGTTCGCTCTCCTTCTCGGAGGCGAGGCCCGCCATCGCCGAGCGCTCGCCGAGCGGGTTCGTGGCCCGGACGCAGGCGAACTCGAACGGCAGGTCCGCGGCCGCCTGGTGCACGGCGCGCCAGTCGATCGGCCGCGGCCCCGGCGCCACCGCCATTCCGGCGAAGCGCGCTTCGAGGATCGCCACGAGCATCTGCCGCGGGTCCGACGGTCCGTGCACGCTGGCCCATGCCGACGCCAGGAATCGATTCACATGCATTGTGGGATGGCTTCCAGATGACGACGCGATCGCTAGGCTGCAGCCTGGCTGGGAAACCAATCCACCAGTTCGGCTGCACGTCGCCACTCTCACCTTAGCGAGGCCCCCCCGATGATCAGTAGTCCCGTGTTGACGTCCTTGGTCACTGTCTTCCTGCTCGTGGGCTGCCGGGCGCAAGAGGAACGCCGGGGCCTCGAGGCCTCGGTGAGCCGGCTCGAGGAGCGCCTCTCGCGCATGGACCAGTACTTGAAATCGCTGCAGGCGGGCCAGGCGCAGCAGAAGGAAGAACAGGTCGGGGCGCTGCAGGCCGCGCAAAAGGAGCTGACCCAGCTGCGGGAGCTCGTGCAGGCGCAGGAGAAGGCGATGCGCGAGGGCACGGCGGCCACCGAGCAGAAGATGACCGCGCTGCGAAAGGCCGCCGACGCGAAGGCCGCGGAAGCGCTGCAGCAGAAGGGCAAGGCCGAGCAACAGGAGCGCGTCGCGACCCAGCGTGCCGAGGAGAACGCGAAGCTCGCCAAGGAGAAGTCCGAGCTGGCAAGCCTCGTGGCCGCGGCGAAGCAGCAACGCGATCGCACTGCCGCCGAGCACGAGGAGATCAAGCGCCAGCGCGATGCGACGAAGCGGCAGGTCGACGAGCTGAAGCAGCTGTTGGCCAGCAAGGATGCGGAGGGCAAGAACCGCGGCGACGAGCACCGGCGGACCATCGAGCTGCTGAGCCAGGAACGGCGCGAGATCGAGCGCCTGCGCGAGGCGGTCAAGAACGACGTCGCTGCGGAAGCGCGGCGCGCCGCCGACGCCGCCGAGAAGCGCAACGCGCAGGACCTGAAGGCCCGCGAGGCGAACGACGAGATTGCGAAGCTGCGCGCACAGAACGCGACGCTGCTGAAGCGACTCGACGCGCTCGAGCAGGCAGCCGCGCGGGACGGAGCCAGATCGGCGCGGGCGCACGCGGTGGCCGCGGAGCCGGTCGACGCACCGTGGCCGGGCGCGATGGGTGCACAGGTCGCGCCAGCGCCGGCCCCGGCGCCGGCCAGGGGCGACGCACCGCCTCCGGGCACGATCATCGTGAACAACGCCGAAGGCGAGGTGCACTTCCACTTCCATGGCGGCGCACCGACCGTCGCGCCGCCGGCCCCGGCGAAGGCGACCAGCAAGCTCGCGTTGCCGGCCCCGGCGGACACCGAGCCTGCGAAGGCGCCTGCGAAGACCGCCGCGCGCAAGACCGACGGCAAGCCCGAGGACGTCGAGCCCGTGAAGGCAAAGCAGCTCGAGCCGAAGAAGGAGCGGAAGATCAACGAGGAGGACGAGTCGCTCGAGGATCTCGTCCAGTCGCTGCAGACCGCGTTCTGATTCCACGGTCGCCGGAGCCACGCGGGCAATGCCCTTGGGCGAGATACCGCCCCCGACGCGCGCCGCTAGCCGCTGAACTGCGACAGCAGTTCCTGCAGCCGCTGCAGCGCACGCATGTGCAGCGAACGCACCGTGACTTCCTTCGTGTAGCCGAGCACCGGCATGATCTCGGCGAAGCTCTTGCCCTGGAACAGGCGCAGCTCGATCACGCGCTTGTGCTTGTCGTTGAGCTCGGCGAGCGCCTTCTTCAAGGCGCCCTGCAGCTCCTCGTAGCGGAGCAGCATGCTCTGCCGCGGCACGCGGTCGTCCGCGAAGTGGTCGCGACCACCGGTCTCGTCGAACTCCCCGAGGTGGCGCAACTTGCCGCCGCCGCGCTTCTTGGCGCGCGTCCGCCGCCAATAGTCGTTGAGCTTCCGATGCGCGATCATGCGGACCCAGCCCGAGAACGACGCGCCGGGCTCGACCTTGAACTCGCCGATGTCGCGGAACACCTGCAGCAGCACCTCCTGCGTGAGGTCGTCGAGGCTCTTGTCCGCGGGCAGATTCTGACCGTGCGTCGCTTCGGCGACCCACCGCACCATCTTCTCGTGCAGGTTCGCCCACGACACGTCGGTGTCACCCTCACCCTGCACGGACTTCACGTACCGCAGCGTGCTCGACAACGGCTCGACCGGCTCTTCGGGGTCCTTCGGCAGGTTCATGGAGCTCGGATCCTACCGCGGGCCGGGCGGGCCCGCCCGAGGTCGAACGAGCCGCGCGCACGGATTCCTGCAGCGATCCGCGCGGCGAGTTCGATAGGCTGCCTCGCACATGGCAGAACCAGCGCGCATCGGCGTCGTCGACATGGGATCGAACGCGATCCGCTTCATGGTCGCCGAGACGACCGGCGGAGCGATCGGCGTGCTCGAGAACCACCGGCTGCCACTGCGCCTCGGCCGCGACGTGTTCGACACGGGCCAGATCCCCGAAGCGACGATGGCGGAAGTCGTCGACGCGTTCCGCCGCTTCCGCGCGACGTGCGACCGCCTCGGCGTGAAGCACGTGCGCGCGATGGGGACGTCCGCGATGCGCGATGCACGCAACCGCGATCTGCTCGTCGATCGCGTGCGCGACAGCAGCGGCATCGAGATCGAAGTGATCTCCGGCACGCAGGAGGCCTACCTGCTGAAGCTCGGCATCGAGAAGGTCGTCGACCTGCGGCAGGGCCGTTCGCTGCTCGTCGACGTCGGCGGCGGCTCCGTCGAGCTCGTGCTGATCGAGAAGGGCCAGGTCACGAGCGCCGACTCGTACCGGCTCGGCGCTTTGCGCATGCTGCAGGCGCTGCGCGAGAGCGAGAGCGAAGGCGAGTCGTTCGTCGACCTGATGCAGAAGCACCTGAAGAGCCTGCAGCGCCGCATCGCGGACCGCTTCGACTCGAGCCGCATCGACCGCTACGTCGCGGTCGGCGGCAACATCGAGAGCCTCGGCGATCTGCTGAACGCACGCCGCGAGGCGCGGCGCAGGGACGGCATCGAGGTCTTCGGCATCGACGAGCTGAAGCAGGAGGTGCTCGGGCTCGCGGCGATGTCGGTGTCCGACCGCATCGAGAAGCGCGGCCTCAAGCCCGACCGCGCCGACACGATCGTGCCGGCCGGGATCGTCTACATGCGCCTCGGCGAGCTCGCGGGCGTCGACACGATGCTCGTGCCGCGGGTCGGCATCAAGGAGGGCCTGCTGACCGAGATCGTGCAGGGGCACTTCGAGTCGTTCGCGGCCGAGGACCACGTCGACGTCGTGCTCTCGTCGTGCCGCGCGATGGTGCGCCGCTTCCACTGCGAAGTCGACCACGCGGAGACCGTGTTGACCCTGGCGCGCCAGCTGTTCGACCAGACCAAGGAGCTGCACGGCCTCGCGGGGCGCGCGCGCGTGCTGCTCGAGGCGGGTGCCCTGCTGCACGACGTCGGCGTCGCGATCAACAACGACGCGCACCACAAGCACTCGCAGTACCTGATCCAGTCGAGCGACCTCGTCGGGCTCTCCGACGAAGAACGCCACCTCGTCGCGCTGCTCGCGCGCTACCACCGCAAGGCGCCGCCATCGCGCGACCACGAGGAGTTCGCCGCGCTGCGCCGCCGCGATCGCACGCTGCTCGAACGGCTCGTCGCGATCCTGCGGCTCGCGGACGCGCTCGATCGCCAGCACGCGGGCGTCGTCAGCGCGGTCAGTGTGAAGATCGGCGAGGCCACGCTCGAGCTGCGGCCGATCCTGAGCGGCGATCCGCAGACGCGGCTGACCTTCGAAGCCAGGGCCATCGAGGAGAAGGGTGCGATGTTCGCGCAGTTGTTCGGGCGGATCCCGCGCCTGACCCTGCCTTGACAGCGAACGAGCCGTGAAGGCGTCTTCCGACCGTCTTCACACTCGTCTTCGCCAACCGGCCGGCGCGCCGAGCAGGCATTGCGATGTGCGCGCAGGACCGTCAAAGTCTCCGGCGCGGCTCGACCGGGCCGCAGCCGGGGTGGGGCGTGAATCGCCACGCACCTCGAGAGCGCAGCAACGATGTCCACGCATACCGAGAAGGAGTTCAAGTTGCGGGCCCTGCGTCCGCTCGAGGTGGCATCCGTCGACGCTGCCGTGCGCGAGGAGGGCCTCTCGTACCGCACGGCGGACCCGAGCCATCATGTCGACACGTACTTCGACGACGAGTCCGGCTCGCTCGCGCGCGCCGGCATCGGCCTCAGGGTGCGCGAGAACGGCTCGGGCTCGCGCGTGACATGCAAGACGCGCGGCTCGCGCGACGGCGGCCTGTTCGTGCGCGACGAGTACGAAGCCGACTGGAGTCCGCAGCAGCCCCCGCGCACCGCCGACGAGCTGCCGCCCGTGCTGCGCGACGTCGTGGCGCCGTTCGTGCTGGACCGCCTGCTGGTCCCCGTGCTGAAGCTCGAGACGCAGCGCGACCTGCGTATCGTGCAGCGCGCCGAACAAGACCTCTGCGAGCTCGCGATCGACCATGTCCAGGCGACGACGGCCGGCCGCACGGCCGAGTTCTGCGAGATCGAGATCGAGGTCATCGACGATCTGCCGGGCAACGAACGGCTCGCCGAGGTCCTGCGCCGGCAGCTCGTGCTGCAACCCGCCGACGACGACAAGCCGACCCATGCCGCGCTGATGCTCGGCCTCGCGCTCTGCCCCGACGCACCACCGACGCTGCTCGAGACGGACCCCGTCGGCAGCGCCGTCGCCGTGATCGCCGCGAAGCACCTCGACGCGTTCCGCCACGCGGAGGTCGGCGTGCGCAGCGAGAGCGATCCCGCGCAACTGCACGCGATGCGCGTCGCGACGCGGCGCCTGCGCAGTCTCGTGCGCGCCTTTCGCGACCTGTGGACCGGCGACGACGCCACCTGGTTGCTCGACCACCTCGGCGCCACGGGGCGGCAGCTCGGCGCGTTGCGCGATCTCGACGTGATGCTCGAGGACCTGGCCGCCGCCTGCCCCGAGATCCCGGCGGCGCTGCAGCCTGCGGCGGCAGCTGCCGTCGCCTGGATCGGTTCGCAACGGGAAGGCGTGCAGGCCGAGCTGCAGTCCTGGCTGCGCAGCGAAGCGCGCCGGCTCGAGCTGGGCCGGCTCGAGCAGCTGCTCGCGGGCGCGCGCGATCACACCGAGGTCGCGACGACTCCGGTTGGCGCAACCGTACCGTCGCGCATCGCGAAGGCCGTCACGATCGTCAGGAAGCTCGCCGACGCGATCGGCCCCGAGCTGCCGACGGCCAAGGGGCACGAGCTGCGTATCGCCGCGAAGCGGCTGCGGTACCTCGCCGAGGACTTCACGGCGTTGCCGAACCTCGACTGCAAGGAAGCGCTGCGCGCGCTCGCGGACCTGCAGCAGGTCCTCGGAGCCGTGTGCGATCACGAGCTCGGTGCGCAGCGGCTGCTCGGCTGGATCGGGCCCGCATCGGCCGCGAGCCCCGATGGCACGATGGTCGCCGCTGCACTCGGCGCGCTCGCAGCGCGGCACACGATGCTTGCCCGCAAGGCACGCAAGGCGGTTGCCAGGTGCCTCGAGCGCACGAACCGCAAGCGCACCTGGCGCCAGTTCCCGGCCGTCGGGCAGGCCAACGACGTGTGACTGTGAGCCGCATGGAGCGTAGCCTGCGCGCGTGATCACGCTCGTGCAGCGCGTGCGGTGGGCCAGAGTCGCGGTCGACGGCGCGTGCGTCGGCGAGATCGAACGCGGCGTGCTGTTGTTCGTCGGCGTCGAGCAGGGTGACACGGAGAACGATGCCGATGCGACGGCGCGCAAGATCGCAGCCATGCGCTTGTTCGCAGGCCGCACGCCGATGGATCTGTGTCTGCAGGACGTCGGCGGCGCCTGCCTCGTCGTGAGCCAGTTCACGCTGGCTGCCGAGCTGCGGCACGGCAACCGCCCTGACTTCGGCGCTGCGGCCGCGCCATCACTCGCCGAGCCGCTCTACGAGCGTGTCGCGAGCGCACTCGCAGCCACGGGTCTCACGGTGCGGACGGGGCGATTCGGCGCCTCGATGCAGGTCGAGTCCTGCAATGACGGACCGGTCAGCCTCGTGCTTACGGTGCGCGGTGGCAAGGTCGTGCCGCGGCCCGAACCGGCGAACTGAGCACACCAGCCCACACTGCACACACTTCTCAGCACTGTTCGCCCGGCGAACGAATGTGCATGATCGTGGCACGCTGATGCACGTCCTCTTCCTCGCTCCCGACACGCACGTCTACAACCACGGTTTCGTGCGCGCCCTGAAGGATCTCGGTGCCAGGGTGTCCGCGATCGGCACGACCTCGAAGGACAAGCTCTCGCCGACCGTGCGCCAGCTGCTCGACGGCTATCGCGGCTGCGATCGTCTGCTCGACAACGGAGCGCTCGCGAAGGCCGCGCAGGAGCTCGCGAGCCCGGGCTTCGACTTCATCGAGACGATCGACGAGCCGCTCGTCGAGTCCGCGGCCGCGCTGCGCGAACGCTTCGGCGCGCCGGGACTGTCGCTGCAGAAGGCGCGCCTCTGCCGCGACAAGGTCGCGATGAAGGAGTTCCTGCGCCAGCGCGACATCCCGTGCGCGCAGTCGGGCGCGGTCAGCAGCGAAGCGGACGCATTGGGCTTCGCCGAGCGGTGGGGTTATCCCGTGATCGTGAAGCCGATCGCCGGCTTCGGCACGTTGAGCACGTTCCGCTGCGGCTCCGCCGCGGAACTCGAGAGTGCGCTGCGCAAGTTGAAGCCCGGCGACTCGCACCGCATCGCGATCGAGGAGTTCATCGAAGGCCACGAAGGGTTCTGCGACGCGCTGTCGGACTCGAATGGCATCCGCCACGAGTTCGCGGCGCACTACTTCCCGAGCTGCCTCGAGGCCGCACAACAGCGCTGGATCTCGCCGCAGATCGCGGTCACGAACCGCGTCGAGCAGGGCGGCTACGAGGAGCTGCGCGCGATGAACCGCCGCGTGCTCGAAGCACTCGGCATCCGCAACGCGGCGACGCACATGGAGTGGTTCTTCGGCCCGAAGGGCATGAAGTTCAGCGAGATCGCCGCGCGTCCCGCCGGCGAGAAGATCTGGGACATGTACGGCGTCGCGAACGAGTTCGACGTCTACCGCGAGTGGGCGCTCGCGATCACCGGCAAGCCGAGCGAGCGGTCACCGAGCCGCCGCTACGCCGCGGGCTCGATCCAGATCCGTCCGAGCCACGACGGCCACATCACGGGGCATCGCGGGCTCGAGGAGGCCCAGCGCCGCTGCGGCGAGTGGATCTACGAACGCAGCGTGCCCGAGCCCGGCACCGCGACGAAGGGCCTCGACCGGGGCTGGCTCGTCAACACGTGGTTCCGCCTGCGGCACCCCGACTACGACACGCTGCGCAACCTGATGACGTTCCTCGGCGAGACGGTCAAGGCCGACGCGCGCTGACGCTGCGGACGCCGCGGACGCCGCACCTCACGCGAGGCCGAGGCCGTCCATGTCCTCTTCCTCGAACCCGAGGTAGTGGCCGAGCTCGTGCCAGAGCGTGATGCGGATCTGCTCGACGAGGTCCTCGCGGTCGCGCGCCGCGCGCTCGAGGTTGCGCTGGAACAGGTAGATCGTGTTCGGCCGCACCTGTATCGCCTCCATCTCGCCCGTCTCGGTCAGCGGCACGCCGTCGAACAGGCCGAGGATGTCGGGGCCGACCTCCTCGCGGTTGCCTTCCGCGAGCGACTCGTCGGGCAGGTCCTGCACGATCACGGGCACGCGGTCGAGGCCCTGGCGGAACTGGCGCGGCAGCTTGCGGACCGCCTTGCGCACCTCGCGATCGAACTCGTCGCGCGTCATGCGGACCGGCAACGGGTACTTCTCGGGCGACAGCGCCGCAGCGTGCTCGAAGCAGGCCTCGGCCTCTTCGAGCCGGCCCTTGCGTTCGAGCAGCGCTCCGAGGATCACGTGCGAGTCGACGATCGCGTCGGGCAGCTCGCGCGCCGCACGCACGGCGGCTTCGGCTTCGTCGAAGCGCCACTGCAGGAACAGGCACATCGCGACCCAGCAGCGTGACGACGGGCAGTCCGGATCCTGCTCGAGCACGGCCCGGAACTGCTCTTCTGCCTCGACCGCGCGGCCGAGCGCCAGGTAGGTGTCGCCGAGCAGGAACGTCAGGTCCAGCGTGTTGGCGCGGCCTTCGGCCATCGCTTCGCGGATCGCCTCGAGCGCCTCGTCGAAGTGCTCCTCGTCGAGCATCTGCTCGATGCGCTGCACGACCGGGTCGCGCCCGGCGACCGAGTCGGTGTCGGGCGGCACGATGCCTTCGGGCTCGAGTTCCATGGAGCGCCAAGCCTAGCTCGGGGCCGGCACGCGCCGAAGTCCGGACTCGCCCGTAGAGGCACTTGCGCGGCGGGGATCAGGGAGTTCCTCTGGTGGCCGGCCACGCCGACCACACCCCCGGTGAGCCCGGGAATCGAAGGCAGCCCAGGAATCACATGACCAGGATCCGCCGCATCGTCTGCCCCACGGACTTCTCCCCGACCGCGGGACACGCCCTCGAATACGCCGCCGAGATGGCAAGGTCGTTCGGCGCAGAACTGGTGCTGCTGCACGTCGTGCCCGAGATGAACTACCCGTTGCGCAGCTTCGGCATGGCCTGGTCGCTGCCGCACCTGCACGAGGAGCTGCACAAGCACGCCGCCGACGAGATCGAGAAGGTGCGCAAGACGATCGGCACGGGCGTCGACGTGCGCACCGAGCTGCGCGACGGTGAGGCACACGCACAGGTGCTCGCGTGCGCGAAGGCGCAGAACGCCGACCTGATCGTCATGGGCACACAGGGCCACACGGGGCTCAAGCACGCGCTGCTCGGCAGCACCGCGGAGCGCGTCGTGCGTCTCGCCGAGTGCCCCGTGCTGACCGTGCGCGGCAAGAGCTGAGCGCCGCCGCCGCGGCGTTCGTTCTCACACGTTCAGCAGCCCCTCGCGGATCGCCATGCGGGCGAGCTCCGCGGCCGAGTGGCAGTCGAGCTTGCGCTGCAGGTTCTCGCGGTGCTTCTTGACGGTGCCGAGCGACAGATCGAGCATCGCCGCGACCTCCTTGTTGGCCTTGCCGAGCGCCAACAGCTGGAACACCTCGCGTTCGCGCGGCGTCAAGGCGCCGAGTGTCGGCGAGTCGGAGGCAACGGGCGCGTCGCCGCGCACGGCGCGCGCCATGATGCCGCTCGCCACCTTCGGCGACAGGTACGAGTCGCCGCGCTGCACCGACTCGATCGCCAGCGCGAGCTCTTCGGGCTCGCTGTCCTTCGAGAGGTAGCCGTCGGCGCCCGCCTGCAGCGCCTGCTGCACGAACTTCATGCCCTCGTGCTGCGAGGCCATCAGCACGCGCGTCGTCGGCACCGCCTTCTTGAGCGGCACGACGGCGTCGATGCCCGACAAGCCCGGCATCGTGATGTCGAGCACGACGACGTCCGGCTTCAGCTTGTGCACGAGCTCGATGCCCGTGCGCGCATCGCCAGCGTCGCCGATCACGCGAAAGTGCTCATTGCGCTCGAGCAGCGACTTGAATGCAGCGCGAACGATCGCCTGATCGTCGATCAGCACGATGGTGACGGTCTGTTTGTCGTTCATGGGAAGTAGCTGTGAAGATAGCAAGGGCCGGCCTCATGCGACGACGCTCGGAGGCAGTTCGACGCGGAAGCAGGCACCAGCACCGGGGCGTCCGACGAGGTGGATCGTGCCGCCATGTGACTCGACGACCTTCCGGCACAACGCGAGTCCGATGCCAGTGCCATAGTCTTTCGAACTGTGGAACGGTTTGAAGATTTCATCACGCATGTTCGCGGGCACGCCGGGGCCGTCGTCCTCGACCTCGATCACGGCGCTGGCCCCTTCGCGCGCCGTGCGCACCTCGATGTGCCCGACGCCATTGCAGGCCTCGGCCGCGTTGCGCAGCAGGTTCGTCAGCACCTCTCCGAACAACTGCGTATCGACTTTGACCATCAGCGCTCGGTCGCTGTGCACGTCGACGGACATGCTCGCGACCTCGGGCAGCCGCTGGACCTCCTCGACCGCGCGCGCGACGATGTCGGCGATCGCGATCGTCTGCGGCTGCAGCTGCAGCGGCTTCGCGAACGACAGCGTCTGCCCGAGCATTCGTTCGATGCGGTTCAGGTTGCCGATGAACTCCTCGATCAGCACGTGGTCTTCGACGCCGAGCTTGTCGCCGACGGCGCGCAGCGCGTGGCGCAGGCTCGTGATCGGCGTGCGGATCTCGTGGCTCAGCACCGAGGCCGACTCGCCGAGCGCGGCGAGGTTCCTGAGCACCTGCATCTCCATGTGGCGCGCCTGATCGCGTTCGCGCAGCAGCTGCACGTGCCGCAGGCCACGCGCGACGACCTCGAGCAGCTTGTCCTTCGTGACGGGCTTGCTGATGTAGTCGAAGGCGCCGCGGCGCACGGCCTCGGCGGCCGTCTCGAGATTGGGTTCGCCCGTGATCAGGATCACCGGCTCCTGACACTTGCGGACCTCGACCACCTCGCGCAACACCTTCATGCCGTCGAAGTCGGGCATCACGATGTCGGTGACGAGCACCTCGAAGCGCCCGGGCTGCAGGTTGTCGCTCACTTCGCGGAAGCTCGTGCCGCGCACGACCTCGTGTCCCTGCTGCTCGAGAAAGCGGGCCAGCGTCTGCAGCAACCGTGCTTCGTCGTCGATCAGTACGATGCGCGCCATCGAGTTCGTCAGGATGCCACCTTGGGCAACCGGCGCATTCTCACCGCAAGCACCCCCGGCGCGAGCGGGTCCAAGTTCGTACTACTCGTGGCTCTTTGACGTAGACGCCCGGCGGGCACGCGGGTAAACGGCAGCGATGCTGGCTGCTGCGCCCACGCGTCGCATCGAGGGTTTCGTCGCCGCGATTGCCTTTCTGGCCTGGGGAGTCTGCGTGATGGTCGGAACCTCCTCGCCGCTCAGTGCACCCTGCTTCGCCGGCGCTGGCGCGATGACGGCCTTGGCATTGTCGTGCCCGTGGCAGCGCAGGCGCATGGCGCTCGCGGCCGCCGCGACGACGGAGTCCGCCGAACGCAGCCGGGTCGAGGCCATGGCGGCCGCGGCAGGCCATGCCGCACGCTGGCGGGCGATCGTCGACACGGCGGTCGAGGGCATCGTCACGATCGACGCCCGGGGCCTGATCGAGACCGTGAACGGCGCGGCCGAGCGCCTGTTCGGCTTCAAGGAAGCCGAACTGCGCGGCCGCAACGTCTCCGTGCTGATGCCCGAGCCGTTCCGCAGCGAGCACGACGACTACTTGCGCCGCTACATGACCACGGGGGAGCGTCGGATCATCGGCATCGGCCGCGAGGTGCTCGGCCTGCGCCGGGACGGCACGGAGTTCCCGCTGCACCTCTCGGTCGGCGAAGCCTGGATCGGCGAGCGGCGCTTCTTCACGGCCGTGCTGCGCGACATCTCGCAGGACAAGGACATGCAGATGAAACTGGCGCAGACCGAGCGCCTCGTCGCGGTAGGCGAGCTCGCCGCCGGCGTCGCGCACGAAGTGAACAACCCGATCAACACGATCATCAACTGCGCGCAGCTGATCGCCGACGGCGACGATCCGAAGTCGAACTGCCAGGTCATCACGGAAGAGGGCCAGCGCATCGCCGAGATCGTGAAGGACCTGCTGCGCTTCGCGCGCGACGATCGCGACCGGCCGCAACCGACGTCGCTGTCGGAGGTCGTGCAGCGCACGCTGCGGCTCGTCGGGGAGAACTGGAAGCGGCACGGCATCTCGCTGACGGTCGACTTGCCGGCCACGCTGCCGCTCGTGCAAGCACGTCCGCAGCAGTTGCAGCAGGTGCTGCTGAACCTGCTGATCAACGCGAAGGAGGCGCTCGTGCAGGCCGGCAACGAGGACCGCAAGGTCCGGCTCACGGCGGAACCGCAGCGCAACGGCGTGCAGTTCCAGGTCAGCGACAACGGCCCCGGCATTCCGGCCAACCTCGGCCCGCGCATCTTCGAGCCGTTCGTGACGACGAAACGGGCGCGCGGCGGCACGGGGCTGGGGCTCTCGATCAGCAAGAGCATCATCGAGGGGTACGGCGGCACGATCGGCGTCGAGAGCCAGCCCGGCCACGGCGCCACCTTCAGCGTCTGGCTGCCGCAATCGACCGAGTAGCCGCCCGCCTCAGCCGGGGATCGCCGTCTGCCAGCCGCGCAGCAGCCCGGCGCCGGCCGCGAGCACCTGCTCGGGGCCGCCGTCGAGCTCGCGCCAGATGCGCAACGCGCTGCCGAACGCCGGATCCTGGCGCGAGAACGCTTCGATCACGAGCCAGCCGCGGTAGTCGATGGCGCGCAGCGCCGCGAGCACGCGCGCGAAGTCGACCTGACCGGTGCCCGGCGTGCCGCGGTGGTTCTCCGACAGCTGCACGTGGCCCAGCGTCGAGCGGCTCTGCGCGATCGCCTCCGCGACGTCGTGCTCCTCGATGTGCGCGTGATGCGTGTCGAGCACTCCGCAGACCGAAGCATGGCCAACGGCTCGCACGAGCGCGTCGCACGCGGCAGCCGTGTTCAGGAAGTAGCACTCGAAGCGGTTCAGCGGCTCGACCGCGAGTCGCACGCCATACGCAGCCGCACGCTCGCCGGCCGCACGCAGCACGTCGACGCAGCGCGCGTGTTCGTCGGCGGTCGGCGGCGCCTCGGTGAAGCGCCCGTAGGCCGAGTGGATCGGACCGGCCAGCACGTCGGCACCGAGCAGTGCTGCCTTCTCGGCGAGTCGAGCGAGGTGGTCGACCGCGGCGCGCCGGATCGCCGGCTCGGCCGCGATCGGGTTCGCCTCGGCCGTCGCGAAGCCGACCGCCGTGGCACCGAGCCCTTCCGCGTCGAGCGCGCGCCGCATCGACCCGAGCTCGGCGTCGGTCGCGGCGACGACCGGCAGCTCGGCGCCGGCGTAGCCGTGGTGCGCGAGTCGCGCGAACCAGCGGTGGTGCGCCTCGCCGAGCCGCGGCGCGAAGTAGAGGAAGCTGAAGCCGAGCGGCGGCGTCGTCATGGCGGTCACCGGGCTACTTGCCGAGCTCTGCGGCCGTCCACATCGCGACACGTTCGCGCGTCGCGGCGCGGCGCGCGGCCACCTGCTCGGCCGTCACCGCGGCGGCGTCGTTCGACCAGCGCTGGCGCGTGTAGGTCAGCACGTCGGCGATCTCGGCGTCGTTCAGCGTCCACCCGAGCGGCGGCATCGCGTTCTCGAACCGCGTCGTGCCGACCGTGATCGGGCCCTGGAGGCCGTGCAGCACGATGTGGATCGCGCGCGCCGGATCACCTGTCAGCCAGTCGGAGCCGTCGAGCGGCGGGAACGCCGGCACCAGGCCCTTGCCGTCGATGCCGTGGCACGCGATGCAAGTGCGGCTGTAGACCAGGGCACCGCGCTCGTGCACCGCGGGATCGGGCGCGAACGTGCGCACGATCGGCGCCGGCGCCGGCTCGTTGCGCTGCCCGCGGAACAAGGCGACCGACTCGAGCGCCCCGGGAAGCGTGCGGCCGCTGCCGAGTGCGATGAGCGAGACGTCGTCGAACCAGGCCGTGCCGCGCGCACCGCCGTAGCCGCCGAACAGGCAGTGCACGACGATCTGAGGCCGGTTTGCCTCGAACTCGACCGAGACCTGCGTCCAGTCCGTCGTGCCCTTGACACCGGCCGTGCGCCTGCCGCCGTGCACGTTCATCATCGCACCGTCGCTGCCGCGGCTCGGCGTCACGTTCTCGGTGCGGATCCAGCCGCTGAGTCGGTAGCGCGTGCCGGGCTCGACCCTCACGGTTGCAGCGACGCCGCAGTCCGACGCACGCTCGGTCGACACCCGCAGCGACGCGGTGCCGTTGCGGCCGCCGGCGGCCTGGGTGACGCTGACGGCGTCCGCGCGAGCACCGCCGTAGACGCGCAGGTCGCTCCACCCGGTCGGCACACCCCCGGTCGCGTCCGCGAAGTCGGCGTTCGCCAGCAGGTTGACCGGCTCGGCCGGCTTCGCGCGCTCGAAGCCCAGGGAGTCGGCGGCCGCGAGCACCGTGTCGGCGTGGCGCCGCGCCGCGATCTGCCACGCGTCGGCGAGCACCGGATCGCCGAAGACCGCGACCTCGTGGGCGATGCCGGTGCGCAGGATCGACGACCCGATCTCGGGGTCGCTGGCGCTCTCGGCGAGCCGGACGAGCACCTCGGCGAGCGCGCGGCCGCCCGACCAGATCCCTTCCTCGGCGACGAACCACTGCTTGAGCACGGAGACGTTCGCGAGCGCGATCGCGGCGCGCGCCGTGCCGGCATGCGGCGAACGCAGCGCTGCGGCCGCGACTTCGTCGGTCAGCGCACCGAGCAGAGCGAGCGCGTGCAGCGCGTGCGGACCCGCGGTGCCATCGGCGCGCACGAGCTCCACGAGCGGCTTTGCGACCGTCGCATCGGCTCGCTCGACCAGCAGCCGCTGCGCATGCAGGCGCCACGTCATGTTGGCGTGCGACAGCCCGGCCAGCAACGACTGCGGCGCCGCGGGGTCGAGCGCAGGGTACACGTCGTCGGCCGTGCCCTGCGGGAACACGCGGTAGATGCGGCCGTACCGCGTGTCGCGCAGCGGCGTCTCGTACGCGTTGCCGCGGCCCGTCTTCGCGTCGACGCCGGCGGAGCTTCGCGTCGGCGTCGGGTTGTGCTGGACGATCAGGTTGTACCAGTCGCAGATCCACAGCGCACCGTCGGGGCCGACCTCGGCGCAGACGGGGCTCGTCCACGCGTCGGCCGAGGCGAACAGGTTGTTCGGCGACTGGCGCGCGACGAAGCCGGCACCCTTGCGTTCGAGCTCGAACTGCGCGACGAGCTTGCCGGTCGGCTCGCAGACGAACGCGATGCGATCGCGGTAACGGGCCGGGAACCGTGTGGCGGTGTAGACCGCGTGGCCGGCGGCCGACGTGAAGCGGTCGAAGAAGTCGACCTGGCGGATGTCGAGCGACATCGGGAAGAAGCGCGGGTTGTCGTCGGCGGGCGGAGTCGGCTGCGGCTCGAGGCCGACCGCGCGGTACGCGCTGTCCGGGAACGTGTGGAACCAGCTCGGATTGCCGTTCGCGGTCGAGCCGAGCACGTCGCCGTCGGCCAGGAAGCCGAGCCCCCACGTGTTGTTCGTCGTGTGCTGCAGGAACTCGAGCTTCCGGCCATCGGGCCGGAAGCGCAGCACACCCTGCTCGAAGTCGTGGCGCTCGCCGCCGACCTCGCCGCGGAAGCCCGAGTAGCCGACCGTCGCCCACACCTTGCCGTCCACGGCCTGGCGCAGGTTCGAGACGCCGGCGTGCGTGTCGCCCATGCGGAAACCCGTGAACAGCACCCTGCGCACGTCGGCACGGTCGTCGCCGTCGGTGTCGGCGAGGAACAGCATGTCGGGGCCGTTCGTGCAGATCACGCCGCCGTTGCTGAACGTCAGCGACGTCGGGATCGACAGCTTCTCGGCGAAGCGGAGGAAGCGGTCGGCGCGGCCGTCGCGGTCCGTGTCCTCGCAGATCGTGATGCGGTCGTGGCCGAGATCACCCTGCTGCAGGTTGTTCGGGTAGTCGACCGTTTCGACGACGAACGCGCGCCCGCGGTGGTCCCACGCGACGTGGATCGGGTTCACGATCTCGGGCTCGCTCGCGAACAGCTGCAACTGCATGCCGGGCGCGACCTGCGCGAGCTTCATCGAGTCCGCCGGCGACAGCGGCTTCTGCGCCCGCGTGATCTCGCGCCGTTCGCGGTAACCGGGCAGCGAGACGGTTTCCTGCTCGAGCGTTGGCAGCGCGAGTTTGCCGAGCAGCTCGCGCTTGTCGGGACCGACGGCCCAGAGGATGCCGTTGCGCAAGAGCTCCTGGAACGCCGGCAGGTCCCAGACGCGGTGGTCGTGGCCAGAGGCCGTGTAGAACACGCGGCCCTTGCCGTGCGTGCGGACCCACGTCCACGGCTCCTGTTCGCGCCGCTGCAGGATCACGCGGTCGCCGGCCTGCTCGTCGTGCTCGTAGGTCTCGTCCCAGGCGCGGTAGCTCGCGAGGCCGCTCAGGACCGGGTGGTCCGGCGCCACGTTCTCGACCGCGAACTCCTCGCCGCCGTGCCGTGCGAAGCGGCCGCCGACGAGTTTCACGAACGCCGGGGAACGCCCCCAGCAGGCCGACGCGCAGTGCACCGGTACGAAGCCGCCGCCGGCGTCGACGAACCCGAGCAGCGCGTCGAGCTGCGGGGCAGGCATCACGCCGTGCTGGTCCCAGTTGCCGTACAGCAGCACCGCGTCGAACGCCGCGAGTGCTGCGGGTGCGAGCGACGCCGCGGGATCCTCGCTGTACGTGAGGTCGATGCCATCGGTGCCGAGCCCCTTCTTCAGCGCCGCGTAGCGCGTGATCGGATCGTGATGCGGGCCGTTCTGCGTCGGCGCCCCGAGGAACAACACCTGCAGCCGCCGCCCTGCTCCTGGTCCCGGCAGCGACGCTTCCTGGGCCAAGGCCTCCGGGCCGGCGAGCGCGAGCGCCGCCAGCAGCAGGCACGCGGTCGGGCAAACGCGGGGCGAATGGGTGGCTCGAGGCATCCAGGCAGTGTGCGCGCGTGCATTGCTGCCGACAAGCTGCGTCTGGCCTGGCGGGCCTGGCGGCTCTCGCGTGCATCCGTGTCATCGCGACCGCACACCGCCGATAGGGTGATGCGCCCAATCGAGCGCAGAAAGCAACCCACACACGCGAGGGGTGAAGCCACACGCGACGACACCGTGCTCGAGCGCCAGGCAGCTCTGCAAGACTCAGGAGCAACCAGGGTTTGTGTCTTCCGACGCCGCGAAGATCTCGCGCGTCCGAGTTCGAGACCAATCGTGTCGGCGCGGCTCCTCATGCCGGCCGACGGAAAAACCGCGTGCTATTCTGCGGGGCCAGCAACGCGTACCCTTCATGTCCCCATCGCGCCACGCTCCGTCGCCCAACGTCCTCGATGGTGTCGAGATACAGGCAGCCGTGCCGCCGGAGCTCGCGCACGTGCTGTCGCCCGAGGCACTTGCTTTCGTCGCCGACCTGCACCGCCGGTTCGATCCGCGCCGCAAGGAGCTACTGCAGCGGCGCAAGGAAGTCCTTGCCCGGCTCGCTTCGGGCCAGCTGCCGGACTTCCTGCCCGAGACGGCGGAGGTGCGCAGCGCCGAGTGGCGCGTCGCCGACGTGCCGGCCGAGCTGCAGGACCGCCGCGTCGAGATCACGGGGCCGGTCGATCGCAAGATGATCATCAACGCGCTGAACAGCGGCGCTTGCGTTTTCATGGCCGACTTCGAGGACAGCTGCGCGCCGGCCTGGCGCAGCGTGCTCGAGGGCCAGCAGAACCTCGCGGACGCCGTGCGCCGGAAGATCGTGTTCACGGACGGAGCGAAGCTCTACTCGCTCGCCGAGAAGGTCGCCGTGCTGTTCGTGCGCCCGCGCGGCTGGCACCTCGACGAGAAGCACGTCCGCATCGATGGCGTGGCCTGCTCGGCGTCGCTGTTCGACTTCGGCCTGTTCCTGTTCCACAACGCGAAGGCGCAGATCGAGCGCGGCACCGCGCCGTACTTCTACTTGCCGAAGATGGAGAGCCACCTCGAGGCCAGGCTGTGGAACGACGTGTTCGTGCACGCGCAGCAGCAGCTCGGCATCGCGCGCGGCACGATCAAGGCGACGGTCCTGATCGAGACGATCCTGGCGGCGTTCGTGATGGACGAGATCCTCTTCGAGCTGCGTGAGCACTCGGCGGGGCTCAACTGCGGCCGCTGGGACTACATCTTCTCGTTCATCAAGAAGTTCGCGCACGATCCGGCGCGGCTGTTGCCCGATCGCTCGACCGTCACGATGGACCAGCACTTCCTGCGCAGCTACTGCCGGCTGCTGATCGAGACGTGCCACCGCCGCGGCGCCCACGCTATGGGCGGCATGGCCGCGCAGATCCCGATCAAGGGCGACGACGAGGCGAACCAGAAGGCACTCGCGCGCGTCCGCGCCGACAAGCTGCGCGAAGCCGGCCTCGGCCACGACGGCACCTGGGTCGCGCACCCGGGGCTCGTCGCGGTCGCGCGGTCCGAGTTCGACGCCGTGCTCGGCGACCGACCGAACCAACTCGGCGTCAGGCACCCGGAGCTGCGTGTGACGCAGCAGGACCTGCTCGCAGTGCCGGCGGGCCAGATCACCGAGACCGGGCTGCGCCACAACCTGACGGTCGGCCTGCGCTACACCGAGGCGTGGCTGCGCGGCAGCGGCTGCGTGCCGATCTTCCACCTGATGGAGGACGCGGCGACGGCCGAGATCTCGCGCACGCAGGTCTGGCAGTGGCGCAAGCACGGCGCGCGGCTCGCAGACGGCCGCGTCGTCGACACGTCCCTCGTGCGAACCACGCTCGCCGAGGAGCTCACGAAGATCCGCACCGAGCTCGGCGAACAGCGCTTCACGGCGGGCCGATTCATCGATGCGGCGATGCTGTTCGAGTCGCTGATCCTCGCCGATCCGCTGCCCGAGTGGCTGACCGTGCCGGCATACGCGCTGCTCTGAACCCCGACCTCTCTCGACTCTCTCGCTTCCGCTCTCTGATCTCCTGACCTTCCTCTCTGTCCAATCGCAACCATGATCAGTAACTCCGAGACTGCACACTGCCCGTACCTGCCGCATCTTCGCGATCTGCCGAAGGAACGCTTCGCCGGCATCGAGCGCGACTACACGCCGGCCGACGTCGAGAAGCTGCGCGGCAGCCTGCGCGTGCGGCACACTTTCGCCGAGTTCGGCAGCGCCCGCCTCTGGCAGCTGCTGCACCGCGAGGAGCACACACCGGCGCTCGGCGCCCTGACCGGCAACCAGGCCGTGCAGATGGTCAAGGCAGGGCTCGAGGCCATCTACCTCTCCGGCTGGCAGGTCGCCGCCGACGCGAACCTGGCCGGCCACATGTATCCGGACCAGAGCCTCTACCCGGCCAACTCGGTGCCGATGGTCGTGAAGCGCATCAACCAGGCGCTGCAGCGCGCCGACCAGATCGCGCACATGGAGGGCAAGTCCAAGGCGAACTGGTTCGTGCCGATCGTCGCCGACGCCGAAGCCGGCTTCGGCGGCCCGCTGAACGCGTTCGAGCTGATGAAGGGCATGATCGAGGCCGGTGCGGCCGGCGTGCACTTCGAGGACCAGCTCGCCAGCGAGAAGAAGTGCGGCCACCTCGGTGGCAAGGTGCTCGTGCCGACGCAGACGTTCATCCGCACGCTGAACGCCGCACGCCTCGCGGCCGACGTCTGCGGCGTGCCGTCGCTGCTCGTCGCCCGCACCGATGCCGACGCCGCCGGCCTGCTGACCAGCGACGTCGACGAACGCGACCGGCCGTTCCTGACCGGGGACCGCACGAGCGAGGGCTTCTTCGTCACGAAGCCCGGCCTGCCGCAGGCGATCGCGCGCGGTGTCGCCTACGCGCCGTACGCGGACGTCGTCTGGTGCGAGACGAGCCACCCGGATCTCGACGAGGCGAAGGCCTTCGCCGAGGGCATCCACGCGAAGTACCCGGGCAAGCTGCTGGCCTACAACTGCTCGCCGTCGTTCCACTGGAAGAAGCACCTCGACGACGCGACCATCGCGCGCTACCAGCGCGAGCTCAACGCGATGGGCTACAAGTTCATGTTCGTGACGCTCGCGGGCTTCCACGCGCTGAACCACTCGATGTTCACGCTCGCGCACGACTACAAGGACAACGGCATGGCGGCCTACGTGAAGCTGCAGCAGGCCGAGTTCGCCGCCGAGAGCAACGGCTACACGGCGACCAAGCACCAGCGTGAGGTCGGCACCGGCTACTTCGACGCGGTCTCGCAGGCGATCAGCCAGGGCAAGTCGTCCACGGTCGCGCTCGCGGGCTCGACCGAAGCACAGCAGTTCTACGGCGACCAGAAGCGCCACTCGGCCTGAGCCACACGCGCGCGCAGCGCGCGTGTGGCTCGGTCATGCGGCCGCCGGCAACTCGTGCACCGACAGCAGCCCGTGCCGCCGCCAGCCGATCGTCAGCATCCACGATCGAGCGTCCGTTGTCGGACGCTCGATCGTGTCGAGACCGCGAACGGTGATGCGTTCGCGAAACCCGTCGAACCAGGGCGCCGACGTGAACGTGTCGATCGGCCAGGGCACGGAGACCTCGCGGCCTTCGGCTGAGTGCTTCTTGCCGTTGGCCAGCACGTAGCGCAGCGCGTTCCTGACCTCGCGCGGGGATTCGAGGATGCGATCGTGGTAGCGGTCCGCGAACACCTTGCCCCTGCGTCGCCAGAGCCTGTTCAAGGCTCTGGCGATCCGGATCGCGAGGCCCTGAAGACCGCGCCGCAGCGCGGCGCGGTCTGCGGCTTCGACGATCAGATGGAGGTGGTCGTTCAGGATCGCGTAGTGGCACAGCCGGAACCCGAAGCGGTCCTTGCCCTTCAGGAAGGCCGCGCGCAGCACGGCGTACTCGGCCTTCTGCCGCAGCCGCGGGAGGTGCTGGCGCAGCTTCAGCGTGACATGCACGGGGAACCTCACCGCGAGCGCGGAGCGCTCGCGGTGAGACACCCCGGCAACTCCGTTCTTCGGCTTGCGACCCGAGCCCTCGCGAGGGCCGCCCCAGCTCTTGAACGGGAGCTCACGCTGCTTCGGCTTTCGACTCCTGTTCAGTGCCGCCTTCATCTTGGTAGGGCACTAATCGTGTGTCGTCGCCAGACCAAGTCAAGCACAGACGGGGTCCAGACCGGGTCCAGACCGGGAACATCCCTGACAGTTGGGCCCGCCGAGATGCCTGACGGTTCCTTTTCCGTGGCGCCGGGAGGCTGCGCCATGCCGTGGAACAAGACCGGTACGATGACGGCGCGAGCGAAGTTCGTGTTGGAGTGGTACCGAAGGTGGGACGAAGGCGAGGGCCGCATGAACATGGCGGCGCAAGGTGACGTTCTCGGAGCGTCAGGCGTTCGAAGGTCCCGGCTGACAGCGCATGCAGCTGATAGGGCCGCGATGGTCGTGGTAGCTGCACGACCCCCTGGCCGCCGGCGCAGCACTGACGCTGTCCACGCGTGGCGCTCTGCGCCACGCGTGGACAGCGTCAGAACGTGCTCACGAAGCTCACGATGCCGTTGCTCGTGACGGCACCGAACGCGTTCTGGCCGGTCGGCAGGCTGTTCGGTACGAACAGCGCGACCGCGGTCGCGAAGACCTTCGTGCCGTAGGGCACGCCAGCGGGGATCTGGAACTGCGTCGTCAGGCTCGGTGTCGCGCCGGCGAACGCGATCGCGACGTCGAGCGACCCGACGTAGAGCGAGCAGCCCGGCATACCGAGCAGGGTGAGCGGCGTGCCGGCGAGGTCCTGAGTCATGCTCAGGATCGTGAGCCCGAGGTAGGTGCTCGAGGCCGGCGCCGTCTCGGGGATGTGATCGATCGCGTGCGTGACGAGCGTACCCAAGGCACCCGTCGACACGGGGGCCGGCGACGCGCTGAGCCCGAGCGCACGCATGTTGACCGAGCCCACGGAGAGCGGCAGCGCCGAAGCGAGGTCGATCGGACCCGCGTCGACCGAGACCCCGCCAGGCGACCACCCGATGAGGTTCTGCTCGGTCCGACCGGTCTGCTGGCCCGTGCCGACGTTCGCGAGCGCGTTCCACACGTACCGGACCACGCCGGTCGTCAGGTCGAACTGGAACTGCAGCGTGCTCGGATTCGCCACCGCCGCCGGGTGGCTCTCGACGCCGAGCCAGGTCACGTGCAGCACGCCGGCGACCTCCTCCCAGACGATGTTGCCCGAGCCCGGTTCGGTCGGGTTGTAGTCGTGCCAGCAGTACCAGGCCGTCGTCGCTTCGTTCAGGAAGTCAGCGGCATTCGGCGTGTGCGAGGTCGGCGAGGCCGGCATCGCGAGCGGTGCTGTCGCGATCATGCCGTTGCTGTGCACGTACAACGTCGCGGCCGAGCCGCCCGGGAACGGCACCGGCGCCGACGGCGTGATCGCGGTCTGCGCATCGTCGCCGAGCGTGAGCACCACCGCCGCACCGGAGGGCTGAACGAACGTGCCACCGCCGTGCGCGACCGAGTAGCCGCCGCCCGCTGGCGTCAGCGTGATCGACTGGCCGTTCAGCGCGGCACTCGCGGCGGCCGGCGTCGCGAAGTACTGGTAGAACGAGTCGCTGACCGTGTAGCAACCGGCACCGTAGCTCGTGTGCGCGGCGGGCTGCTGCAAGACCACGCTCGCGAACACGCCCTGGCTCAGGTTCCAGTAGGTGCCGCTCGGCGAGGTCTCGAGCCGGATGGCGCGCACCATGTAGGTCAGGTTCCCCGCAGGCGGCGCGGGGTCGGCGAACGCGGTGCCTGCGACCGGCGCGCTCGAAACGAGCGTGAACGGACCCGCCGGCGTCTGCGAACGGTAGACGTGGTACCCGGCGACCGGATCGGCCGAAGGGCCCCAGGTCAGCAGTGCCTGCGGCCACGCCGCCGCAACCGCGAGGTTCGACGCCGGCGCGATGATGTGCTGCCGCAGCGTCGGGTCCCCCATCAACGCGACGTGCACGGAGCGCGTGCCGAAGCCGCCCGCCCACGTGTCGTTCTGGCTCAGGCGCGCGCCGGCGCCGATCGTCTCGCCCATCGCCATCTGGTGGAACGACCAGTGCGGCCGCCCGCCCCAGAAGTCGACCAGCGTCCAGCCCGAGCAGAGCGGCGCGCGCAGGAAGTTGTCCTGTGTGTCCCAGTCGCCGAAGTAGCTGCCGAACAGGATCGTGAACACGTTCCGGTTCGTGCTCGCCACGAATTGCGCGGTCGAGCCGACGCCGCTCGCGCCGAGGTAGGAGCCGCCGCCGCAGCCGTACGACCAGGCGTAGCCGTTGCCCGACGTCGTGTTCAGCGTCGTGAAGTAGTCGGCCTCGATGATGTTCGCGGTGCCGCAGAGGCCCGCGAAGTTGCGCCAGCCCGTGGCCGCGAAGGCCTCGCCGCCGAACCAGCCGAAGTTGTCGTCGATCACCGCGCGCTGGTCGACCGTGAACACCTTGTGGCGATAGTCGTGGTCCTTGTCGAGGTAGTTCTGCAGCAGCGCGGTCTCGGAGCTGCCGAAGGCCGGCATGTTCGAGAGGTCGACGCGGCCGACGATCAGGTCGACGTCGGACGGGATCGAGCTCTGGTCGAACTTGCCGTCGCCGGGCACGTTGTCGTTCTCGGGCCGCGTCGCCGACGTGATGCTGACCGACGTGTCGGTCCACGGACCGTGCAGCTCGCCATAGTAGACGTCCGCGGGCCACGCGCCCTGATGATCCGGGTGGCCGTCCGGCGCGATCGCACCCGAGTACGGCACCGGAATGCGGCCGAGCAGGAAGACGGCCTTCACGTTCGCCGGATCGGCCGCGACGTCGGCCTGGATCAGCGCCCTCACGCTCGTCGCCGGCTGCGTCGGCTGCACGTCGTGGCGGATCACGAACCAGCCGTCGCCGATCAGGTCCTCGACGAGGCGGTCGAGCCGCGTCCCGAGTGCTTGAGCCTTCGTCGCGTCGACGAGCAGGATCAGCTTGCCGCGCGAATGGATCGGAATGGCTTCGATGCCGGCCGTCACGAAGCCGCGGCCCTCGGGCGAGCCGGGCTTGTAGAAGAAGTACTCGTAGCGAAACCCGGGCAGCGCGTTGTGATCGGCCCAGGACGTCGCGGCACCGCCCCCCGGGACGACCGTGAACGGCCCCCAGGCCCACGTGCCCCAGATGCGCCGCGCGACCGAGTAGCTCGTCGCGGTCGTGTCGAGCGGCCATGTGAACGCGATCGAGGGAGGGCTGAACGTCGCCTGCGCCGTGACGAGCACCGCGCGCTGCTGCGTGGTCTGCGCGGACGCGAGCGGACAGAGCAGCGCGCCGAGGACGGCGAGCCGGAGTGGGAGCACTGCCGTGTGGTTCGCTCGAGCCATCGGCGCAGCCTGCCACCTGCCCGCCGGAAGGGCAATGCCACCTCGCGCGGAAACCCCGCACTCGCGCGCCGGGAGCACCCGACGAGTGCCGCTTCGCGCCCGTACCGCTGGCGCGACGGCCACCGGCTCCGTAGCAGACACTCATGGACAGCACCGCCGTCTCGACCGCCACCGCACCGGCCGCGGCCACCGCTCCCGCGCCGGTCGCCCCGCCGGACCGCTCCGCCGCGCTCGACGTCGTGCGCGGGCTCGCCGTGCTCGGCATCCTGGTCATGAACATCGTCGAGTTCGGCCAGCCGCTGCGCGCCTACGAGAACCCGACGGGCGGTGGCGGCTCGACCGGCATCGACAGGTGGGCCTGGTTCGTGCAGTTCTCGCTGTTCGACGGCCGCATGCGCGGCTTGTTCTCGATGCTGTTCGGCGCCGGACTCGTGCTGATCACCGAACGGCTCGAACGCAGCGGCCACGCCGCGAGTGCAGTCGACCTGTGGCTGCGGCGCTGCCTGTGGCTCGTGCTGTTCGGCGTGCTGCACCGTTTCGCGCTGCAGTGGACCGGCGACATCCTCTACATGTACGGGCTGCTCGGCCTCATCGCCGTCGCGTTCCGCAAGCTGCGGCCGCGTGGTCTGATGATCGCCGGCGCGCTCTGCCTGCTCGCCTTCACACCGATCGAGCTGTGGCGCCACCACCAGGCGGCCCAGTTGCGCAGCCAGGCCGCCGAGGCCGTGCAGCTCGCGAAGGCAGAGCAACCGGTGCCGCCGGCACTGCAAGCCGCGCGCAAGCGTTGGGAAGACCGTCTCGCGCCGCCGAAGCCGGACGCAAGCGCGGCCGAGATCGAGGCGATGCGCGGCGGCTACACGACCGTGTTCGCGTACCGCTGGAACTACCACCACACGTTCCAGTCCTCGTACATCTACTACCACTTCGTCTGGGACGTGCTCGGCATGGTCTTCATCGGCATGGCGCTCACGCGGCTCGGCTTCTTCGCGGGGCACTGCCGGACAGGCGTCTACGCGGCCATGATCGCGGCTGCGATCGCACTCACGATCGGATCGTTCCTGTGGGCACAGGAGTTCGCGAACAGGAACTTCTCGGCCGGCGAGCTCGAGATGAAGCTCTGGCAGGGCATCGCACATCCGTTCGTGCGCGGGCTCGTCGGCCTCGGCTGGGCGGCAGCACTGATCCTGCTCGTGCAGCGCGGCCTGCTGCGCTGGCTGACGGCCCCGCTGGGGCTCGTCGGCCGCATGGCGTTCACCAACTACGTGCTGCAGACGGTCTGCTGCACGCTGTTCTTCTTCGGCTACGGGCTCGGTTACTACGCCGAGCTCTCGCGCGCCCAGCTGATGCTCGTCTGGCTCGGCGTCTCGCTCGTGCAGGTCCTCGCGAGCTGGTTGTGGCTGTCGCGGTTCCGGCTCGGGCCGCTCGAATGGGCCTGGCGGTCGCTGACCTACGGTCGCTGGCAGCCGCTGCGAACGGCCGCGGCGCCGGCCGCCTGAACCGACCGCGAGCCGAGCAAGCCCGGCTCCTGGTCGTTGACGCTCAGTTGGGGAACTTGCGCAGGTCGCCGATGTCCGGCAGCTGCGTCGTCGTCGTGCCAGTCGACAGCGTCTCCGCGCGCGAGGAAGTCGTCGCGTGGTGCGAGGACCTCGGTGCGGGCGTCGGGGTCGGCGTGGTCGCGGCGTGCGTGCCGGTCGCCTCGTTGGCATCGGCCGTCTCGGTCAGCACCTGCCGCTGCTCGGCAAGCTGCACGCGGAGATCGGCGACGCTGAGGCTCAGGTCGGTGATCAGTTCCTGCAGCACCGGATCGTTGCACTTCTTCGCGGACTTGCGCAGCTTCCGGGCGATGTCGGTCACTTTGTCGATGAGATCGGCCACTGGTGTTCCTCTTGGCGTGGTGTGGTTGGATGTTGGATCGGCGGCGCACGGTCGCGGACTGAATGCAGGCCCGGATGCTGCCGTGGCAGCGGTCCGTGACGCTTGCCGCAGCTCGCGTCGCGCGGGCGGCCGCCGATCGCGGCGACTCATTGGCCGTCGATCAGGATGCTGAGGCAGGTCATGCCGGCCTCGGCCTTTTCGAACTCGCCGATATCGGCCGTGTGCACGACGTGGCCGCGGTCGCGAACCCGTTCCGCCGTGCGCGGGTGGGACGCAGACATGCAGAGCAAGGCTCCGATGCGCAGCACGTTCGCGGCTGCCGGCTCGCCAGGGTCGACGGCGAGCCGGTCCAGCCCCGTGAACGGTGCCAGGTCGATCCAGTCGGGATTCACGAGCAGCGTCGCGTCGTCGAGCGCCGTGCAGCCGGACTTCAGGTGCAGGCAGCCGGAAACGGCAACCGACACGACGTGATAGCCGAACGGCGCGACGAGCTGCCGCAGTGCGTCGGCGCCCGCGGCGTTCGTGCGCGACGACATGCCGACGAACAGGCGGCGGCCGACGCGCAACACGTCGCCGCCCTCGAGCTGCGCCGGTGGCGCCGGGGGTTCCGGTGACAGAAGGCGCAGCACGCGGCGGTGCTCGGCCAGCAGTGGCAGCATCCGATCGACCTCGCCGCGGCGCGATGCAGCCCCCATCGACGCAGCGATCGCGACCTCGTCGAGCACGACCACGGTGTCCTCGACGAACACGGCATCCGCGTCGTCCGGGCTCACGTCGACCGTGCGCACGTCGACGCCGCACGAGCGCAGCAGCTCGCAGTAGGCTGCATGCTGCGCACGGGCGCGGAGGAGGTCGATCGGCACGCGGTCGACGAACGTCAGCTCGCACTGCGGCAAGCGCGCGCCGACGGCGTGGGTCAGGGCGTGCAGCCGGCGAGCGTTCACGCGCTGCCCGCGCGTTCGGAGCGCGCGTGGATCATCGCGTCGTGGACCTGCGGGCCGTGGATCCCGCGGCCGTGGATCGCCCAATACACGGCCTCCGGCGTCGCGGGGCAGCCGAGTGCGACCGGCCCATCGCCACCGAACGCAGCGACCGCGTCGCGCAGCGCTTCGCGCACCGCGATCGCGAGCATCAGCGGCGGCTCGCCGGTCGCCTTGCTGCCGAACACGGCGCCGGGCTCGCTCGCGCGCGCGAGCGTGTTCACGACGAAGTGCTCGGGACACTCGCCGATGCCCGGCAGCTTGTAGGTCGAAGCGCCGCGCGAGCTCAGCGCGCCGTCGGGCCCGAACACGACCTCCTCGCACGTGAGCCAGCCGAGACCCTGCAGGAACCCGCCTTCGATCTGCCCGCGATCGATCAGCGGCGCGAGCGAGTCGCCGACGTCGTGCAGGACATCGACCGCGCGCAGCCGGTGGTGCCCCGTGAAGCCACAGACCTCGACCTCGGCGACCGCGGCACCGAACGCGAAGTAGCGGAACGGCTCGCCGCGCCCGCGCTGCGGGTCGTAGTGGATGCCCGGCGTCGCATAGAAGCCGATCGCGAACAGCGGCAGCCGCTGCTGCCACGCGCGCTCGACGACCTCGGCGAAAGGCACCGACCTGCCGCCGCCGGCGACGCGGCCGTCCGCGAACGTCACCTCGCCTGCCGCGCAGCCGAGCAGCTGGCCGGCGATCGGCACGAGCCGTTCGCGCAGCTCGACGCACGCGCGGCGCACGGCTTCGCCGTTCAAGTCACTGCCGCTCGACGCCGCGGTCGCCGACGTGTTCGGCACCTTGTCGGTCCGTGTCGGCATCAGTCGCACGCTGTGCTCGGGCACGCCGAGCGCTCGCGCCGCAACCGCGCGCACCTTCGTGTGCAGGCCCTGCCCCATCTCGGTGCCGCCGTGATTCACCTGCACGCTGCCGTCGCGGTAGACGAGCACGACGGCACCGGCCTGGTTCAGGTGCGCCGTCGTGAACGAGATGCCGAACTTCACCGGCGTGATCGCGAGACCGCGCTTCTCGTGCGGGCTCTGCGCGTTCCAGGCCGCGAGCTCGGCCCGCCGCTCCGCGAACCTGCTCGACGCGAGCAGCTCGCGCCAGATGCGACCGATGCGCTCCGCGTCGCGCACCTCCTGGCCGTAGTGCGTGCGATGGCCAGGCCCGTAGAAGTTGCGCTCGCGGACCCGTTCGGCCGGCAGGCCCAGCGTGCGCGCGACCCGATCGACGATCTCCTCGACGATCACCATCGCCTGGTTGCCGCCGAAGCCGCGCATCGCCGTGTTCGACGGCAGGTGCGTGCGCGCGACGCGCCCGCGCACGCGCAGGTGCTCGACGTGGTAGCAGTTGTCGATGTGGAACATCGCGCGGTTCATGATCGCGGCGCTGAGGTCGAGGCTGTAGCCGCCGTTGCTCCACAGCTCGACGCGCAGCGCGCGCAGCCGGCCGTCGCTCTCGAAGCCGACCTCGTAGCGCGCGAGGAACGGATGCCGCTTGCCCGTGATCGCGAAGTCGCGCCGCCGGTCGAGGCGCACGACGACGGGCCGCCCCGTGACGAGGTTGCCGAGCGCCGCGATCGCCGCGAAGCTGCTCGCCTGCGTCTCCTTGCCGCCGAACGCGCCGCCCATGCGCAACGCCTCGCAGACGACCTGATGCACCGGCACGCCGAGCACGTGTGCGACCGTCAGCTGCGTCTCGGTCGGATGCTGCGTCGAGCTGTGCACGTGGAAGCCGCCGGCCGCGTCGCGGTGCACGTACGCGCACTGCATCTCGAGGTAGAAGTGCTCCTGCCCGCCGACGTGGAGCTCGCCCGACAGGCGATGCGCGCTCGCCGCGAGTTCCTCGTCGGGCCGGCCCGTCTCGATCGTCTGCAGCTCGGTCAGGAAGCTGCCCGCCGCGATCGCGGCTTCGATCGTCAGCAGCGCCGGCAACGGCTCGTAGTCGACGGCGACCTTGGCCGCGGCCGCGCGCGCCTCTGCTTCCGTGTCGGCGATGACCCAGCACACGGGCTGGCCGTGGTAGCAGACCTCGCTCGGGAACAGCGGCTCGTCGTGGCGCACGGGGCCGATTTCGCGAGCACCCGGCACGTCGGCCGCGGTCAGCACGGCGCGCACGCCGGGCATGCTCTGCGCAACGCTCGTGTCGAGGCGCGTGACCTTCGCATGCGCGTGCACCGACAACACGG
This sequence comes from Planctomycetota bacterium, assembly GCA_036376355.1. GTDB lineage: Bacteria > Planctomycetota > UBA1135 > UBA1135 > UBA2386 > DASVAL01. Next base: position 53,383 of record DASVAL010000032.1, on the reverse strand, counting down.
GCCAGCCGTGCAGCGCGGTCGGGTCGCGAAGCGCCTGGTCGTGCACGTAGAGCGCTTCGCCCGTCGTGTGCAGCACCGCGCTCTCGTGCACGGTGTGCTTCGGCTGATGCGCTGCGCGCGTCATGGCACCTCCGCCCAGAACTTCGCGAGCAGGCTCGTCAGCATCGCGCGGCGGTAGGCCGCGCTCGCTCGCACGTCGTCGATCGGCGTGAACGAACCGGCAACCGCACGCTGGCAGGTCTGCAGCGATGCGTCGTCGAGTGGCTTGCCCACCAGCGCCTGCTCGGCAGCGAACGCGCGCACCGGCGTGGCCGCGACGCCGCCGAACGCGAGCCGCGCCTGCTTCACGCGGCCACCTTCGAGCCACACCGCGATCGCGGCGCTGACGCTCGAGATGTCGTCGAGCTCGCGCTTGCTGACCTTGTAGAAGCGCGCGAGGGTCGGCGGCGCGAGCGGCACACGCACGGCGGCGACGAGCTCGTCGGACTCCAGCGCGGTGCGCCGGTAGCCCGTGAAGAACTCACGCAGCGGCACGCTGCGGCGCCCGTCCAGCGAAGCGATCTCGACCTCGGCATCGAGCGCGAGCAGCGCCGGCGCCGCGTCCCCGACCGGCGAAGCGGTCGCGAGATTGCCGCCGAGCGTCGCACGCGCGCGGATCAGCGGCGAGCCGAACAGCGGGATCACCTGCGCGAGCAGCGGCAGGCGGTCGCCCAGCTCGCGCTCGAGCTGCGCCCACGTCACGCCAGCACCGATCCGGATTTCGCTGCCGCTCGCGGCAATGGTCCGCAGTTCCGTGACGCCGCCGAGCGCGATCACGTGTTCGTGGTGCGCACCCGTCTGGTTCACCTCGACGGCGAGGTCCGTGCCGCCCTGCAGCAGCGTCGCCGACGGAAACTCGTCGCGCAGCGCCAGGGCCGCCTGCAGCGTCGTCGGGCGATCGAAGCGTGACAGCTGCGTGCGGTAGCAGAGCGGCGCCGGCACCGGAGCCGGACGCAGGAGTCGCTCGGAGAACGCATCGCTGCCGGCCGCTGCGGCCGGCAGTGATGCGGCCGCGTCGCGGATCGGCCGGTAGCCCGTGCACCGGCACAGGTTCCCAGCCAGCGCAGCCACAGGCTGCGGCCGCGGCTCGCTGTAGTAGAAGGCGAACAGGCTCATCACGAAGCCCGGCGTGCAGTAGCCGCACTGCGAGCCGCCGTGCTCGACCATCGCCTGCTGCACGGGATGCAGCGCGCCGTTCCTGCGCACACCCTCGACGGTCCAGACCTCGGACCCCGCGACCTCGGGCAGCAGCACGAGGCAGCTGTTGATCGCCTGGAACGCGCTGCGCCCGTTCGCCGCCGCGACCAGCACCACCACGGCGCAGGCGCCGCATTCGCCTTCGGCACACGACTCCTTCGTGCCCGTGAGCCCGCGCGCGCGGAGGAACGCGAGCAGCGTCGTGTTCGGGTCGACGTCGGCGACCCGCACCTCGCTGCCGTTCAACCAGAACTCGAACGAGGTGTCCATGACCGTTCGAGCACATGGTCGCCCGCAGCCGGCCAATTGGCGAGCGCGGACCTGCTCAGCCTCGCCGGGAGCTGGGCCCGAGCAGCTCTGCGGTCACTACACGCGTGAGATACGGCTCGTTCGCTGCAACTGGTCGTGAGGGCACTCGTGCCTCCCTGACGATTCGCAAACCTCCCGTGGGGCTCAAGCGCCGGAAGCTCGCCCTTGACCCTGAAACTGGCTGTCGTTTCGGAACGGGACACCACGAACTTCCTCGATGATGAGCTGGCAAATCGGCATCAGCGGGGTCAGCACTATGGAGTAGTGGCCGAGGTTCATGATCTCCAGCGTGATCGTCCCGTTGAATCCAGCGTGGATCGTGGGTGCCGTAAAGTGCACGAGCAAGCCACACCGCGCGTAGGAACTCTTGCCCTCGACCCGAGCTGCGAGACTCTTGTCGGCAAACTCCTGCAAGGGCAATCCGACCTTCTCGTGGGTGCGTCCCAGGATGAAGCGCTTGGGCGCGAGAATCAGCGGCTGATCGTCGGTCAGAGTCTTCGGCTCCATGACGGACGCCGCCAACTCCTTGAACCTGCCCTTGGTCAGATCAACCACCAAGGGCGACGTGTCGCCCTTGTAGACCGATATCTCGTTGCCGAGACGCAAGTCCACCGCGCTGGTTTGGAAAGGACAGTCGAGCGGACCTCCAGCCGTGCGCGGGGAAGGCTCCGGGGAGATGACGAGGCGGCCCTCATCAAGCGCTGCCTGGATCGCCTTGTTCGAGAGGATCATGCCCCGAGTTCGATGCTCTCGCTCAGCTGCGTCGGGAGGACAGCCCGCTTGTGACCGTTCGTCTGGATGATCGTGACGAGCACCTCGGAGTGGCCATGCTCCTTTCTGACCGACTTCTCGTCGACGAAGAACGACCGGCCACTGACCTCGACCACGCGCTCATCTCTGAACATGCCGGGGGAGACCCGGCACTCGATCCACTGTTCTTGCTTCATCGGTTGTTGCCTCCCAATTGTTGACCGTTGGGAGCGAGCATCGCTGCGTGTCGTGTCACTGTCAACCGGTCTACTGCCGTGGCCCCGAATCAGCGTCGTCCCGATCAGCGCCGTCCGGAGCTGGGCCCGAGCAGCGTCGCCGTCGCGACGCGCGTGAGCTCCCCCTCGGGGTCGTTGCATGTGACCGAGAGCTGCGTCTTCACACCGGCCTGGAACGCGCTCACGGGCACGAACACGTGCACGGGGATCTTGGCGTCCGCGAGCGACTCGAGCGCGACCTCGGTCTGCCCCACCGTCGTGTCGGCCTCCTTCGGCCCGAGCACCGCGATCTTGAACGTGCGCGGACCAGGCCGCTTGTTGATCAGGTGCAGCACGAACACGTTGTGCACCCTCTCGTCCTCGACCGTGTAGGAACGGCCTGGCGCGCGCGAGAGGTTGGCCTCGAACGGAGTCCGCCCGAGCGCGGCGAAGCCGAAGGCCAGGAGGCCCATCAGCATCAGCACGCCGTAGACCGCGACGCGGCTGCGCCAGAAGCGGCGTTTGCCGGTCTCGAAGCCGCGCTGGCTGTCGTAGCGCACGAGTCCCGGCGCGCGGCCGAGCTTCGACATGACTTCGTCGCACGCGTCGATGCAGTTCGCGCAGCCGACGCACTCCATCTGCGTGCCCTGCCGGATGTCGATGCCGGTCGGGCACACGGACACGCAGCGGTAGCAGTCGACGCAGTCGCCTGCACCGGCCGTGCCCGCGCTGCCGCGCGGCTCGCCGCGCTTCTGGTCGTAGCCGACGAGCACCGTGTCCGCGTCGTAGAGCGCCGCCTGCAGGCGGCCGTACGGACAGATCGCGATGCAGGTCTGCTCGCGGAACCACGTGAAGTTCACGAACAGCACCGCCGTCGCGACGAGCATGAACACGAACGCGGTCGGGTGCTCACCGGGCGACGCGGTCACGGCGTGAACGAGCACCTCGACCGGCATGAACAGACCGAGGAAGCTGTGCGAGATGACGGCGGCGATCGCCGCGAACACGAGCATCTTCGCGCCGCGGCGCCAGAGCTTGCTCCAGTGCAGCGGCGCCTTGTCGAGCTTCGCGCGCGCCGCGGCCGGGCCTTCGATGAAGCGCTCGATGCGGCGGAACACCCCCTCGAGGAAGACCGTCTGCGGACACGCGTAGCCGCACCAGACGCGGCCGAGCAGCGAGGCGAGCACGAACAGCAGGAAGCCGAGGCCCGAGACGAAGAAGAACGCGAGCCAGAAGTCCTGCGCGTTGAACGTCTGGCCGAACAGGTAGAAGTGCCGCGTCTCGATGTCGATCAGCAGCGCAGGCCGCCCGCCGATCTTCAGCCACGGCAGTGCCACGTAGATCGCGATCAGCACGTACCAGAGGCCGTGCTTCAGACGCTGGAAGCGCCCGCGCACGTCGGCCGGCTGGATCGCGTTGCGCGACCCGTCGGGGTTGACCGAGAACATCGTGTCGACGTCGGGGCGTCGCACCGGCACGCGCCCCTTGTGCACGAGCGGCTTCTGCGCGGCGCTTGGCGCCGCGCAGTCTGCTGCTTTCTTGTTATCGGTCATGGCATCCATGGCTCGACGCAGCGCGGGCGGCGACTATTGCTCCCGCTTCGCGTTCGCCTCGGGCGGCTTGCCGGGCAAGTTCTTGCCCTTGATCGAGAGCACGTAGGCCGTGGCGCGCTGCACGAACAGCGTGCCGAACGCCTCGTGCGGCAGCATGCCGCCTGGGCGCCCCTTCAGGATCGTCGTGTAGACGTCCATCGGCCTGCTGCCGTAGACCCACATGTCGTCGGTCAGGTTCGGGCCGATCAGACCGCTGCCGTCCGGCTTGTGGCAGAGGGCACAGCGGATCGGGTCCTTGAAGATCTTCTCGCCCTCGGCGACGACGCCGGGCTCCTTCGCGAGCTTCAGCAGCAGTTCGTCAGTCACGGGATTCGCTGCCGCCTGCGCTTCGATGATCGCAGCCGCGGCCTTCTGTTCCTGCACGTACGCCTCGGACGGCAGGTCGCCGGTGCCGAGCGTGTGGTAGTGGAGCCAGTAGAAGACCGAGAAGATGCAGGCGAGGTAGAACGACCACAGCCACCAGTTCGGCATGTGGTTGTCGAACTCGGCGATGCCGTCGAACGTGTGTCCGCGCGTGGTTTCGGCGCCCGTGGTCTCAGTGCTCATGGCTGTATTGGTCAGAGTTGGGCTCATGCGAGGTCCCTCCGGTCGGTGTCGTGGTCCGCGTCGTCGTGCAGCGGCAGCGAGGCCATGCGCCGGTACTCGGGCGCCCGTGCGCGCTGGCTCACGCGCAGCAGCACGGCGAGGAAGATCGCGACGAAGATGCAGGTCGCGAGGACCGGCAGCGAGAACAACGACGTGTTCGCGAGCAGTTGGCGCAGCATGTCACTTCCCTCCTTCGATCGAGGCGGCCTGGCCCGACGCGGGCTCGAGGTTGCGGCCGAGCCGCATCAGGTAGGCGATCAGTGCCACGATCTCGCTCTCGGGATCGGCGCCGGTCTTGCCCTGTGTCGCGAGGTTCGCGACGACGGTCGCGGCCTGGGCCTCGTAGTCGGCCTGCGCGTTCATGAGCTGCTCCTCGCTGTAGGGAGTGCCGAGCTTGCGCAGCACGTTCATCTTCTCGACCGCGATGCCCGCAGCGGCCTTGTTGTCGTAGAGCCACGCGTAGGACGGCATGACCGAGTTCTGCACGACCTGGCGCGGATCCGACATGTGGTCCCAGTGCCAGGCTTCGTTGTACTTCGTGCCGATGCGCGCGAGGTCGGGCCCCGTGCGCTTGCTGCCCCACTGGAACGGGTGGTCCCACATCGACTCCTCGATGCGGCTCGGCGCGCCGTAGCGGATCTGCTCGCTGCGGAACGGGCGGATCATCTGCGAGTGGCAGGTGTAGCAGCCCTCGCGCACGTAGAGGTCGCGGCCCGTGAGCTCGAGCGCCGTGTAGGGCTGCACGCACATCTCGCCGTTGCTCGCGAGCGGCACCTGCTTGTCGGTGATCAGCCCCGGCAGCAGCTCGAACAGACCGCCGATCACGACTGCTATCAGCGTGAGAACCGAGAACGCGAGCGGACGCGCCTCGAGGAGTCCGTGCCAGGTGTGCTTGCCGACGCGCGTCGAGTGGAACAGCATGCCGGCCGAGAACGCGACGATCGCGAGCAGCACGACGAGCCCGACCACGGCGAGGCCGACGTTCGGCAGCGCGAACAGCGTCGCGGCAGCCATGCCGAGCACTGCGATGATCACGGGCTTGCCGAAGACGAGCTGCCGCACGGACGGCTCGCCGGGCAGCGGAGCCGTGCGCGCCACCGTGACCTCGGTCTCGACCGTCACGGCCTTGCCCGCCAGCGCCGTCTTGACGAGGTTCCAGGCCATCAGCATCCAGCCGACGATGAACAGGCTGCCGCCCGCGGCGCGCGCCATGTACATGACGTGCTGGCTGCTCAGGATCGCGCTCCAGTCGTTGTAGACCAGCCCGCCATCCGCGGTCTCGGCGCGCCACATGAGTCCCTGGCTGATGCCCGAGATCCACATCGACGCGACGTAGAGCAGGATGCCCGTCATGCCGATCCAGAAGTGCAGGTCGGCGAGCCCCCTGCTGTAGAGCTTCACCCCGAACAGCTTCGGCACGAGCCAGTAGAACATGCCCGCGGCCATGAAGCCGTTCCAGCCGAGCGCGCCGCCGTGCACGTGGCCGATGATCCAGTCCGTGTAGTGCGCGAGCGCGCTGACCGACTTGATCGAGAGCAGCGGGCCCTCGAAGGTCGCCATGCCGTAGAACGTCACGCCGGCGACGAAGAACTTCAGCACGGGGTCGGTCCGCACCTTGTGCCACGCGCCGCGCAGCGTCAGCAGGCCGTTCAGCATGCCGCCCCACGACGGCGCCCACAGCATGAGGCTGAACAGCATGCCGAGCGACTGCGCCCAGTCGGGCAACGCGGTGTTCAGCAGGTGGTGCGGGCCCGCCCAGATGTAGATGAAGACGAGCGCCCAGAAGTGCACGATCGACAGCCGGTAGCTGAACACCGGCCGGTCCGCCGCCTTCGGCAGGAAGTAGTACATGATCCCGAGGATCGGCGTCGTCAGGAAGAAGGCGACCGCGTTGTGTCCGTACCACCACTGCGTCAGCGCGTCCTGCGCGCCCGCGAACACGCCGTAGCTCTTCGACATCGTCACGGGCACCGCGAGGTTGTTGACGATGTAGAGCACCGCGATCGTGAGGATCGTCGAGATGTAGAACCAGATCGAGACGTAGAGGTTCTTCTCGTTGCGGATCGCGAGCGTCCAGAAGTAGTTGACCGCGAACGCGACCCAGACGAGCACCACGAGCACGTCGAGCGGCCACTCGAGCTCCGCGTACTCCTTCGACTGCGTGATGCCGAGCGGCAGCGTCAGCGCGGCACCGAGCACGACGAGCTGCCAGCCCCACAGGTGCACGCGGCTGAGCCAGTCACTCGCCATGCGCGTCTTCAGCAGGCGCTGCGAGCTGTAGTAGATGCCCGCGAACATCATGTTGCCGACCAGCGCGAAGATGACCGCGTTCGTGTGCAGCGGCCGCAGCCGGCTGAACGTCAGGAACGACGTGTCGAAGTTGAGCGCCGGGAAGCTGAGCTGCAGCGCGCAGACGAGGCCGACCAGCATGCCGATCAGGCCCCAGCCGACGCTGGCCCAGACGAATCCCCGCACGACGGCGTCGTCGTAGGTGATCTTGCGTGTCTCGATGACGGTGGTGTCGTGCATGGCGTTACCTTCGCTTCGGAAATTGGCCGGGAATGGGGTCGGAGATGCGGTCGGAGTTGCCTTCGCTGACGCAGTCGCTGGGGCACGCCACCTCGGCGTCGTCCTCGAGCGGCAACAGGCAGATGCGGTCACTGTCGTGGCAGTCGCCCTGCTTCGCGGAGAACACGAACAGCACGAGCGAGCCGGCGACGAGTGCCAGGCTGCACAGCAAGAGCAGCGGCACGATGGTCATGAAGACCTCCGGGCGCGGCCGAAGCGCGAGCTCGTGTGCAGCACGAGGGCCAACGAGCTGAGGGGCATCAACACCGCGCACAGCACCGGCGTCATCAGCGCCTGCAGGCACAGCACGAGGGTCGTCGCGTTGTAGAGCAGCGCGATCGCGAGGTTTCTGCGCCCGACGCTCGCGTGCAGCAGTGCTGTCTCGAACACGGCGTTCACGGCGCCGGCCTTCGCACCGCGGAAGCAGAAGTCCGCGCGGGCGGGCAGCACGGGGCGGTCCATCGCCGGCGTGCCGGCGCAGAACGCGGCCGCGAAGGCCGGCGCGTCGTTGAGGCCGTCGCCGACCATCATCAGGTCGTTGCTGTCGAGCTGCGCCACTGCAGCCGCCTTGTCGGCCGGTGACATGTCGCCGCGCGCGTTCCGTGACGCGATGCCGAGCACCGCGGCCGCGCGCTGCACGCGGTCGCTGCGGTCGCCGGACCAGAGGCGCACGTCGAGCCCGCGCTGCTGCAGGCTCGCGATCTCGGCCGCGGCGCCCGCGCGGAAGTCCTCGTCGAGCTCGAAGCGCACGACGAGCTCGGCGTCCTTCGTCAGCGAGCACTCGCGGCGCGGCGCCGCTTCGCCGGGCTGCGCGCACTCGCTCGCACCGAGCCGCCAGTCGGAGCCGCCGTGCCGGCACTCGAGTCCCTGCCCGAGCACCTCGCGCACCGGAAGCCCCGCGACGAACGGCGTGCTGCCGAGGCTCTGCAGGATCGCCTGGCTGACCGGGTGGTTGCTCGAAGCGACCATCGTCGCGAGCACGGGCAGCACGTCGCGCGGGATCGGCGACGCCGCCGTCGCGCGCAAGCCGCCGAACGTCACGGTGCCGGTCTTGTCGAACACGACCTTGCGCACGAGCGGCACCTTGTCGAGCAGGCTGCGGGTGCGCACGAACACGCCGTGCCGGCGCAGCAGCGCGAGTGCCAGGTGGAACGCGAGCGGCGTCGCGATGCCCATCGCGCACGGACACGTGATCACGAGCACCGAGATCGCGACCGGCAAAGCACGGCTCGGATCGATCGCGGCCCACACGCCGCCGCCGATCGCGGCCGCGAGCAGCACGCCGACGGCGTAGCTGCGGTTCAGCAGGTGGGAGAAGCGTGCGCGGCCGCGCGTGTCCTCGCGGTCGATCGGGCCCTGCGCGAGCAGGCCGGCGAGGCCCGAGCCGGCGTAGTCCGCCAGCACCTCGACGCGCAGCGCACCGGTGCCGCAGTGGAACGCGCCCGCGGGGACCTCGGCGCTTGCCGCGAACGTGCGCGGCTCGCTCTCGCCGTTGATCCAGTCGAGCGAGAAGCTGCCCGCTCTGTCCACGAGTGCTACGCGCACCGGCACGAGATCGCCCGGTGCCAGCAGCAGCTCGTCGCCCTCCCGCAGCTGCGCGACCGGCACGAGCGAGATCACGCCGCCGGCGATCTTGCGCGCGCGCATGTGCTCGGCGCCGTCGTCGGCGAGAACTTCGTCGCGGCTCTTCGCGAGCGTGCGCTGCTGCAGGAACCTGCCGCCGAGCATGAACGCGATGAAGATCGAGACCGTGTCGAAGTACGTCGCACCGCCGGTCAGCTGTCCGTGCACGGAGCCGGCCCACGCGAGCAGGAGCCCGAGCGAGATCGGCACGTCCATGTGCACGACGCCCCCGCGCAGGCCCGCGAGTGCCGTGCGGAAGAATACGGGCCCGCCGATCACGACGCTGAGTGTCCCGAGGCCGAGCAGCACCCAGCCGAACAGCACACGCAGCACGCCGTCGCCCTGATCTCCGGCGGCCTGCGCGCCGGCGCCGGCCGCCGCCTCGCCGAGGCCGAAGTAGAGACTGACCGCGAGGATCATCGCGTTCATCGCGATCGCGGCGCAGATGCCGAGCCTCACGAGCAGCCCCGTGTCGCGCGCGATCCTGCGGCCCGGCGGCGCCATCGGGTAGCCGAAGCGCGCGGCCAAGGCGAGGAACCGGGCACCTGCACCACTGCCGCGGTCGTACGTCAGCGTCGCCTGTCCGAGCGACGGGTCGACCCGCAGCAGGCGCGCGCCGTGTTGCCGCTTCCAGACGGTCTGCAGCAGCCAGACGCACGCCGCGCACCGGATGCCCTGCACGTCGAGCACGAGCCGGACCGTGTCGCCGCTCGTGTGCTGCGCTTCGAGCTCGGGCAGCCAGTCGAACGCCGGCAGCCGCGGCACCGCGCCGACCGCGCCCACGGCACGGCCGCCGAGATCGTAGAAGCGCAGCAGGCCTTCGCTGCGCAGGAGACCGTGCACGACCTCGCAGCCAGCACAGCAGAACGGCGAGCTACGCCGTTCGCCGGGCACGGGTAGGCCACAGTGCGTACAGCTGGCCGGGGCTCTCTCGTCTCCCATCGCGACCTCCGGAGAATTCCGGATGGGCGACGACCGTTCCGTCGCAGAGACGACCGGTAGGAATCGCACGTGCTGGCAATGACACCCTGGTTCGAGAGTTTCGTTTTCGGCGCCGCCAACTCGCTGCACTGTGCGTGCATGTGCGGCCCGCTCGCCGTGGCCTTCCACGGAGGAACCAAGGGCGCGTGTTCGTACCACCTGGGCCGCACAGTCGCGTATGGGGCTTTGGGCGTAGTGCTGGGCGGGCTCGGATGCGCAGCCGGCAGCAGCGAGATCGGCGCGCCAACGGCGTGGGTCGCGTTCGTGCTCGCCGCGGGACTCCTGCTGCTCGCGCTCGCGGGCGAACGCGGCGCGATCGCGATCCCGGGTCTCGGCAACGCGATCCAGCGCGTGATGGCGCGCACGCGCGCGTTGCCGCCGGCGTGGCGTGCCCTGCTGCTCGGTCTGTGCACGCCGCTGCTGCCGTGCGGTCTCTTGTGGGCCGCGTGTGCCGGCGCAGCGGTCGCGGGCTCGGCGCCGGCCGGCGGCTCCGTGATGCTCGGCTTCGCGCTCGGCTCACTGCCGCTGCTCTTGCTCGCGCAGACGCAGGCCGGCCGCCTCGCGCGCCGCTTCGGCGCGAAGACGCTGCAGTGGTTCCAGCGCTCTGCGATGCTGCTCGCTGCCGCGATGCTCGTCTGGCGCGGCATCACGGTGATGCAGGGCGGCTCGTGCTGCCACTGAGCACGGGAAAGCACAGGCTTCTCGGCGCGGACCGGTTCTGATAAACATGGAGCACTCATCCCTTGGGAGGTGCCAGTGGTCGCCAGGAACCGAAAGTTCATGACCCCATTCGGATACTCGCGCCGCGACGGAAAGCGCGACGTGGAACGGCTCGTCGCCGAGGAGCTCGAAGGCGACGCTCCGAGCAGGTTCTCGTTCGCGAACGGCACGAGCCAGCTGCCGCACTCGCGGGTCGCTCTGGAGCTCGGGCCGAGCGAGCTGCCGCGCAGCGTGCTGGACCTGCGCGCCGTGACGCGGCCAGCGGCACCGGCGAACCCGTGGCTGCAGGGTGTTCGGCACCTGCAGCGGCTCGGCCTGCAGCTGCTGCGCTTCCTGCGGCCGTACGGCGAGCGGCTGTTCCGCTGGGTCAGCTGGAAGTAGTGCGTCAGCCGGCGACAGCGCGGCCGGCGAGGCCATGATCGGAGGCTGCAGTTGCCGCTGACCGTCCGCCTCGTCTCGTGGAACGTGCACAAGTGCACCGGCGGCATCGACCGCCGCTACGACCCGGAGCGGATCGTGGCGGTGCTCGAGGCGGCGCGGCCCGACTTCGTGCTGCTGCAGGAGGTCGCGCAGCACGGCCGCTGGTACCACCACGACCGCCAGGTCGACGTGCTCGGCTGCGCGCTCGGCATGCCGCACCGCAGCTACTTCGTGAACGTGCGCTTCGGACCGCGGCGCGGTGAGTACGGCAACGCGATCCTGAGCCGGACGCCGATCGCGACGACCGAGAACATCGACCTGACGCTGCGAGGCCGCAAGCCGCGCAGCGTGCTGCACGCCGAGCTGCGCCTGCCGCTGCCCGCCGGGCACACGCGCACGCTGCACGTCTTCAACCTGCACCTCGGCCTCGGCGGACGCGAACGGCACGAGCAGCTGCAACGACTGCTCGCCTCGAAGAACCTGCGCGCGCTGCACCAGCACACGCCTGTGCTCGTCGCCGGCGACTTCAACGACGTCTGGGGCACGCTGGGCCCGCGCCACCTGGTCCCCGCTGGATTCCGCGGCCCCGCGCGGCGCTTGCGCACCTTCCCGGCCTGGGCACCCGTGCGAGCGCTCGACTCGCTCTACGTACGCGGCGACGTCGACCTCGTCTCGATCGACCGCCCGCGCAACCAGCGCACGCGCATGGCCTCCGACCACCTGCCGCTCGTCGCCGAGCTGCGGGTGTGGCCGACGTAGCGGACCCGGCGCTCCGGGACGCCGGCCCGGGCGTTTGTTCCGCGGCTTGTGACGCCGCGCGCGGCACGCTGCTATTCCGTGCATGCCTGTGAACGCCCTGCGCCGACTCGCTGCTTCATGCCTCCTGCCCTTCGTTGCCGCGGCAATGCCGGCCCAGCAGGTGCTGATGGCGAGCGGCGAAGCGATCCCCGGCAAGGTCGTCTCGGTCGCGGGCCATCGCGCGAAAGTCGAGATGACGGGCGGCGGCCTCAAGATGATCGACGTGCGCCACCTCGATCACGAACGGCTCGCCGACGGCACGACGAAGCGCCACGCGGCCAGGCTCGCCGACGGCGGCCCGACGCCGGCCGCCGAGAAGCAGCTCGCGCGCATGCAGAAGGGCGAGGTGCTCGCCCTTCCCGAGCTGCTGCAGCTGACCGAGAACTGCACGAGTGCCCTCGTGGCCGAGCTGCAGAAGCTCGTCGCGGGCAAGAACGCGGCGGTTCGCGGCGCGGCGGGGCGCGCGCTCGCGCTCGCTGCAACGAAGGAGAGCATGCGCACGGCGCTCGACGCGGCCCTCGCCGACAACACGGGTGCGCTGTGGCGCGAGATCGCGAATGCGCTGACCGGCGGCGCGTGCCTCGGAGCACTCGAGGAGCTCTCGGCCTGTGCCGACATCGAGAAGGGCATGGCCAGCAAGGACAAGGCGGTGCGCGGCGTCTGTGCCTGGATCGCGACGAAGCTCGGCTCGCAGACGGCGATCCCGGTGCTCGCGACGTTCGTCGCCGACTCCGATCATCACGTGCGCGAGTCCGCGGCCGTGTGCCTCGCGGAGGCCGGCAACGACGCGGGTGCCAAGGTGCTGCTCGCGATCTGCAAGCGCGAGCGTTCGCCCGCGATGGAAGCGAACCGCGATGCCGATCCGGCGACGCGCGAGCTCGTCGCGCGCGCGACGTTGCGAGAACGCATCCACGCCTGCGAGCTGCTCGGCAAGCTGCGTCACGCGGCCGCCGCGCCGACCCTGACGGCGCTCAGCAAGCACGCCGATGCGGGAATCGCCTCGGCCGCGAAGAAAGCGCTCGAGGCGCTCGCCGCGAAGTGATCGCCGCCGTTGCGGCGGCGAGCGAGCACGCCGCGATCAGGAGTCCTTGTGCCGCATGGCCTCGTCGGCAGCCCGCGCGCTGTCGAGCAGCAGCATGTTCGCGTTCAGCCGCACGCTCTGTTCGGCCATCACGCACGGACCGGCCCAGAACAGGATCTCGCGCGCCGTGGCCGAGAACAGCCGGTGGAACAGGCGGCGGATCTGCGTCTCGAGCGCGCGCGTGAGCTCGTCGCGCGTCACGACGCGCTGCGCGAGGGCGTTCGTGCCGAGCCGCACGTTCTTCGTCGTATCGAGCATCTCGAGCAGCTCGATCTGGGTCAGCACACCCTGCTCGACGAGGATGTCGCCGAGCCGTTGCCCCTTCGGCGCACCGTCGCTGTGGGCGTGCACGATGTCCCCGTCGTCGATCTCGATCGAGAAGATCTCCTGCGGCGTGAACACCTGCAGGATGCCGGACTGCTGCGTCGAGCACAGGAAGGCCACGAAGTCCGGCGTCGGCACGAGGCCGCCCTCGGCGTGCAGCACGAGCCGGTGGTTGTTGCTCGGCGCCGACTCGGCCGGTCGCTTCGACGGGTCCGACAACGCGCTGCGGTCCGTGCGCAGCATCAGCTGCGTCAGCTCGAGCACGCCGGCCGGACTGGCCGGGCGCTTCGGCAGCGTGGTCTCCTCGTCACCTGGGTCCAGCAGCACGCTGGCCGCCGACAGGTGGTGCTCGGCCTCGAGCAGCAGCTGCTGGTCGACGAGCTGCCTTGCGCGCCCGAGCCGCCGCGTCTTGCCCAGCAGATGCCGGCACATCAGCATCAGCGTCGACAAGTGGTTCTTCCACTCCTTCGTTGCGTCGTCGGTCTTGAACATGCCGGTCCCCTGCCGTCACTTTCGGCGTTGGCCTGCTGCCGAATTCAACGGAACGCGGATCACCGCACCGGTCGCGCGGCGCCGCAGTGCCATTGACGCCCTCGAACTTCGTGTGCCCGGGGTTTTCCAGCTGACGTTCCGCCCCTCCCACTGTTGAGTTCCGCGACAGACCGATGGCCCGGCTCACCATTCGCCTCCTGACCCCGCTGCTGGCGCTGGTGATGGTGATCGTGGTCGCGATCGCATCGTGGTCTTGCCTGCTGCTGATCCTGCTCGTCGACGCGGTGACCGCGCCGTGGGCCGCGCTGCGGCGCCGCGCGCCGCAGCACCGGCCGCGGTCGACCGCGGACGCCTCGATCCTCGTCGTGTCGTGGAACGGCCAGCACTTCCTGCGCACGCTGCTGCCCTCGCTGGCCCGCGCGGTCGCCGAGCACGGCGGCAACCACGAGATCATCGTCGTCGACAACGGCAGCACCGATGGCACCGTGGAATGGCTGCGGGCCGAGCACCCGGCCGTGAAGGTCGTGGCGCTGCCCGAGAACCGCTATTTCGTGCGCGGCAACCTGGCCGGACTCGAGCACGCGACGCGCGACGTCGTCGTCTTCCTGAACAACGACATGGAGGTCCAGCCCGGCTTCCTCGCGCCGCTGCTCGACGGCCTGCGCGACCCGCGCGTGTTCGGCGTCACCGCCGAAGTGTTCTTCCGCGATCCGCAGAAGCGCCGCGAGGAGACCGGCCGCACGCGCGGCGAGATCCACAACGGCTGGCTGAAGCTCGCGCACGTGATACCCTCGCGCGACGAACGCGAACTGGCCTTCACACCGACGTTCTGGGCCGGCGGCGGCAGCTCGGCCTTCGACCGCCGCCTGTTCCTCGAGCTCGGCGGGTTCGACCACCTCTACGACCCGTTCTACCTCGAGGACACGAACCTCTCGTACCAGGCCTGGAAGCGCGGCCACGACCTGCTGTTCACGGCGCGCGCGAGCGTCGTGCACGAGCATCGCGGCACGAGCCGCAAGGTGTTCGGCGACGAGTTCGTCGACAACATGATCCGGCGCAACCAGCACCTGTTCCTGTGGCGCAGCATGACGGATCTGCGGCTCGTCGTCTCGATCCTGGGCTTCTTGCCGCTGACGAGCCTCGTGCGCGCACGCCGGCCCGGCGCGAGCCTCGCGCGCGGCATCTGGTTCGAGCTGCGGGCCCTCGGCAAGGCGCTGCCGCGGCTGCCGCAAGCGCTCTGGAAACGCTGCGCTTCGCGGCGCTTCTACGTGCGCTCGGATCGCGAGGTCTCGACGCTGTCGGCTTCGGTGCGGAGGTATCGCGCCGCGGGCCGCGCCGAGCTCGGGGCGCTCCCGAAGCCCGCGAGCGACGGCCTGCGCATCCTCGTGATGAGCGCCCGCATGCCGCGGCTCGACACCGACGGGTCGTGGTCGGTCTTCCAGCGCCTCGTGGCCCTCGCGCAACATCACCGCGTGACGCTGTTCGCGTTCGTCGAGGCGACGCAGGACGATCGCGCGGAGGTCGCATTGCGGAGCCACGGCATCGAGGTCGTGACCTGCGTGCGCGAACGCAACCGCTCTGCCGGCAACCTGCACCATGCCGTGCCAAGGCGCCTCTTCCGCGACTACGGCGCCGCGCCGATGCAACGCGCCGCGCAGCGCATGCTCGAAGGCACCGACTACGACGTGCTGCAGGTCGAGTACGTCGAGATGGCCCACCTCTTGCGCGGACACCTCCGCGGCGAGCCCGCGGTCTACACGTGCCACGAGAGCCTCGTGCTCGCGGCGTTGCGCAAGCAGCAGAAAGCACGCGGCCTCGCCCGCGCGCGCGCCGCGTTCGCGGCAGCACAGGCGCTCGCCTACGAGGGCGAGCTGCTGCGCGAGTACCGGGCCATCGCCGCGCTCTCGGACGTCGATGCCGCGCACCTGCGGGTGTCCGAGGCGACGCCGGTCCGCGTGGTCCCGATCGGGATCGACCTCGCGCAGTGGAACGCGCCGCCGAATGCCGCGATCGCACCGGCCACGGTCGTGTTCGTCGGCTACTTCCAGCACGAGCCGAACGTCGTCGCCGCGCAGTGGCTCGTTCGCGAGGTGCTGCCGCGCCTGCAGAAGTCCGTGCCCGCGGCGAGAGTCGAGCTGATCGGCCGCGAGCCTCCGGCCGCGATCGAGGCGCTCGCGTCGGACGCAGTCGCCGTGCGCGGCTTCGTGCCCGATCTCGCGGCCGCGATGGCGGCTGCGACGGTGATCGCGCTGCCGATCCTGACCGGCAGCGGCGTGCGCGGGAAGATCCTCGAAGCGTGGGCCGCGAAGAAGGCCGTCGTCGCGACGCCGGTCGCCTGCGAAGGCTTCGCGATCGAGGCAGGCGTGCACTGTCTGGTCGCTGCCGCGGCCGACGAGTTCGCGGCGGCGCTCGCGCGCTGCATCACCGAGCAGACCACGCGGACGGCGCTCGGCGCCGCCGGCCACGCACTCGTCGCGGAGCGGTACTCGGCGGCCGCGAGTGCCGCGCGGTTCACGGAGCTCTATCGCGAGGTGGTCGCGCGATGAACGCCATCTTCTTCCTGACGCCGGCCCGCGGGGACGACGCAGCGACCCTGTTCGTGGCGTTCCGCGCGCGCGCCGGCGCCGAAGCCAGCGTGACGGTCGTCGCGGGCGATGCAGACCGCGCCTGGCTGCCCGACGAGTTCGCGGGCTGCACGGTCGTTCCCGACAAGCCCACGGGCGGCAAGCTCGCGTTCGTGCGCGAGCTGCGCCGCCGCCGGTTCGACAAAGCGCTCGTCGCCTGGACCGGCGGCGACTGGTTCCAGCCGATGCGTCTCGTGGCACTGATGATCGGCGCGCAACGCGTCGAGATCCTCGACGATCGCGGCCGCTGGTTCGCTGCGCGGTGGTCCGCGCCGTGGCCGCTGCTGCGTCACGCGCTGCGCCGCCTGCCACAGACGAAGGCCGACACGATCCTGCGCGCGTTCGGAGCACTCTACCGGTGGTCGATCGGGCTCGTGCTCGCGCTGCCGCTCCTCGCGTGGCGTTGCCTCATGCTGCCGCCGGCGCGTCCGAGCGGCCGCGCGTGACGGGCAGCAGCACGCGGATCCCGAGGGGGCGGGGCCGCTCAGAGCGCGACGATCTGCATGCCACCCGGAGAGTGCCGCAATCTGGGCACGGAGCAGCCCGACGCCAGACGCGAGGACGATCAGCAGCGTGGTCTTCATGTGGGCGGGTGTTCGAGATGCCGCGGTAGCCACGTCGAGGCCGCAGGTCACCAGCCGCCGCGGCCACTCATCAGGAGTCGGCGCCGCCACTGCCGGCGCCGCCGGCCGACAACACGCCAGGCTCCGTCCGCGGCGCGCCGCGGGCGAGCAGCACGTCACCCCACGCGACGATCAGCGCCATGCCAGCAGCGACGGCAGCGCTGGCCAACGTGACTTCGTTCACGCGGTGGATGCGCTCGTCCAGCGCCGCCCACAGCACGGGGACGGACAGCAGCAGCACGCCGCCGGTCAACCATCGTGCGTACGCGAGCGCAGGTTCGCGCCGCAGAGCGACCACGAGGCACACGAAGCCGCCGAGCACTGACAGGCCCACGACGTGGCCGGGGAAGAGCGCTGCCATCCCGAACGGCACGGGAATGCGTCCGCGCGGCATGATCATCGCGCAGAAGCAGGCAGTGGCGAGGACCAGCGGGCACCGCAGGCTGCCTCGGGGTGCGGCACACGAATGTCGCAGCAGACACCCGCCCACGAGCAGCATCGCGGCCAGCGTCACGCCGGCGTAGAGGAGCAGCAGCCCACCGCGTCCCAGTGTGCCGGGACTCGTGGCCATCCCGCTGAGGACGTAGAGCATCGGCGGCCCGGCCATCCCCGTCATCGCCAGGGACAGGCGGCACCACATCCACCAGGTGGTTGCGTGGTTCTGCATCGAGCACCCCCGATGCAGCAGCTATCGGCAGCCGACAGGCTCGCCGAGCACCTCTTCGCGCAACCGTCGCACGGCGGTTCACGGACCGCAGTTGGAGCGCGAACGACCCTCGGCGGCCACCGCCCGATCCCGGCGATACGCTGGCGCCCGCCTGCCGCCCGTGCCCCCACCGGCGTCCCCACGATCGCATCTGCGCGACGATGCCACGCTCGCCGACCTGTCCTCAGGGATGACGATGCAGCTTTTCACCGCTGAGCGTGATCTTCCCGCAGACAGGAGACAACATGGTTTCGATCTCCTGGTCGCTCATCGTGCGAACGGCCGCGAAGCAGCGCACCTCGAGGGGCGGATAGGCTTGCGCCAAGACTGAAGCGCAGCCCAGAAGGGTCGCACCGCGGGTTACGACATCATCCACCAAGACAACCCGACGGATTCCGAGCGCAAGACTGTTCGCTGCGATGGTTCGCACATGGTCGAGTGGACCGGGGCGCGATCCGGCCGATCGATGCAGCGCACTCTTCACCGTCGCCTCTCGCCGCACCAACATGGGGCGCACCTCGATGCCAAGGCCTCGCGCCAACAACTCCTCGGCGATGCGAAGGGCTGGCCAGAGAGCCCCGGAACGCAGCTGTTCGCTGCGTGGAATCGGCACGAGAACGACGTCTGGTCCAAAGAGGTCGGCGAACCGGCCCTCCCCCGCACACTCCGCGCAGCGGACGCCAATGCGCTCGACGTACGCAGGTGCACCTCGCTTGATCCAGACCACGGCCTCGCGTGAGGCCCGCGGTGCTTCGCTCTGCCCCTGTGGCGCATACTGAAGCAGGGCCGAGAACCTGACTTCAGAAAGGCAGTTGGGCGTGCGCGTCACGGCGTCCCTTGGGAAGCTGCGACAGCAGCCCGGGCAACGTATCCGTGGTCAACGCAGCAGCGCCGTAGGCCCCGAGCTCCTCAGGGAACTTCAGGCCCGCCGTGAACAAGGACGCCGCGATCCAGAGCGGGCGGCCCAGCCGAAGCGCCTCCCATCCCTGGTTGATCGTTCCACTCTTGTCGGTCGCCTCGATGATCACTGTCGCGTCCGCGATGAGCGCCATCGTTCGGTTGCGCATCGGAAAAGTGTGCTTGCCGACGACGGTGCCCGTCGCGAATTGCGAGACGGCGAGATGCTCGCTCATGATCCGGTGTTGCAGTGCCGCGTTCTGCAGGGGAAAGCAGGTATCGAGGGGAGTTCCGAGCACCGCGATCGTGCGGCCGCCGCACTCGATCGAGGTCTCGTGAGCAACGGTGTCGATTCCCGCGGCAAGGCCGCTCACGACGATGACACCCTCCTGTGTGAGGAGCGTCGCAAGCCGACGAGCACGAGCCAAGCCTTCCGGGCTCGCCTTGCGCGATCCGACGATGGCGACGCAGGGACCAACGCGAAGCAGGTCTCTGTCACCAGCGACGAACAGCTCACGCGGCGCGAACTTCCGCTCCTGGTCGTTGAACGGCCAGAGCAAGCTCTCGGTCGGGAACGCAGCACCACCCATCGATCGAAATCGTGCCAGATCCCCCGCGCGACGAGAAGCCTTCCTGGCGACTTACTCCACCGCGGCCCGCGGCGAGACATGCGGGGCTGGTGAGTCGAAGGAGTCGAGTTGCATCGTCGCTGCATGCCTGCCTCGCTCCGGATTGCCTGCTGCATCCTCGTCCTTGCGACGCTGACTTCGCCGCAGGAAGGGAAGGCGCCAGCGTCCGAGCCGTTCGTGCTCGAAGGCCGCGTCGTCGACCTGCGTGGCGAAGGCGTGCCCGTGGCCAAGGTGTGGCTCGCAACCTGGCGCGCCCAGGACGTGCGGCTCGGGGAGACCGTCGCGGACGGCGAGGGGTTCTTTCGCATGCGCGTTCCGTGGCAAGCCGGCCTTCGTGCGTTCGCGATGGGCGAAGGCACATGCGTTGGATCCGCCGGCGTGAGCAACGAGACGCGCGCGATCCGGATCGAAGTGCACGATGCAGCACCGGCCGGCGAATCGTTTGCACTCGCGACGGCCGGAGCGGACGTGACGGCGCCCGAGCTGACGCTCTATCCCCCCGCGTCGGTGCAGGGCGTCGTGTTCGACGCACAGGAGCGTCCGGTGCCCGGGATGCGCGTGTATCTTGCGTACACAGAGAACCGCATGCCCCGCGGGACTCTCTGCGAGGTCTTCACCGACCGGCAGGGTCGCTACCGCTTTCCCGCGGTGACCGCGCGCGAAGCACCCTTGTTCTTCGTCAACGGGTTGGACGAGGCCGCGATGACCGAGGCGCTGAAACGAGGCCCCAAACCGTTCCGCATCACTCCGGGTGAGGCTCTCACGTTCGACCTCGAAGTACGCGCGAAGTGAAGTAGCAGTGCGCCGCGGAGGCTCAACGACCGGGCCATCGCCGGACCTTTGCGATACGCTGCCACCCGCCGCCGGCAGGTGGACAGGCACCGCCGCCCTGACGATCGCGTCTACGCAAGACCCCGATGCCCAAGCTGCCATTCTCGCTGCTGTTCGTGTACTCCGCGTGCCTGCTCGCGCAAGCGCCGACGGCGCCGCTCGTCGGCACCGTGCTCGACCCCGCGGGCAAGCCGGTGCCGAACGCGAACGTGCGCGTCGCGCGCTGCGACGGGCGGCTGTTCGTCTGCCTCGATCGCGCGCTGCGCAACGAGTGGATCGACGTCGGGCGCACGAAGACCGACAAGGTCGGACGCTTCGGCTTGCAGGTGCCGCTCGGCCTCGCGCTGCGCGTCGAGGTCGACGTGCCGCCGTTCGCGCGCTGGATCAGCGAGTCGGTCGTGCCCGGCGAGAGCCAGACGGTGCAGCTCGAGGCGGCGTGCACGGTCGAGGGACAGTGCGTCGACACGGCGAACGGCAACGGCACACCATGCGCGATGCGCGCCTGGAATCCGCACACGCGCGTCGAGTTGTTCGCGGGCCGCACCGACGCCGAGGGCCGCTTCCGCTTCGAGCGGCTGCCCTCGGGTGCGTACACGTGCGACATCGACCCGGACGTCGCGATGCGCCCGCGCTGGATCGACAGCTCGCTCGCGGCCGGCGAGGTGCAGCGTAACGAATGGAAGTGCGAGCCCGGCGCCGAGCTCACGGGCACGGTCACCGACGCTTCGACCGGCGAGCCGATCGCAGGCGCGCGCATCGGCGTGGGATGGACGTTCGACAAGGCCGTGCGCAGCGATGCCGCGGGGCGGTTCACGATGCGAGGCTTCGGCGACCCCCACAACCCGTTCGTCGACGTCTACGCCGACGCACCGGACTATGCGAAGCAACGCACCCACAGCGAATGGAACGGCGCGAATCGGCGCCTCGACCTCGCGCTGCATCGCGGCGTGCGCGTCGTCGGCCGCGTCATCACACCGGACGGGGTGCCGATCGCGAACGCATACGTCGCCGCGATCGGCGCGGTGGACACGATGACCATGCCCTGGCAGGCGTGCCGCACGCGCGACGACGGCGAGTTCGTCTGCGACGGTTTCCCACGCGGCACCGACGGCATGCTGATGGTGCGCTGCGTCGGCTTCTCGAGCGTCGTCTACAACCTGCCACGCGCGGCGGCCGACGGCCAGATCGACTTCGGCAGCGTGAAGCTGCAGCCGCCCAACATCGTGCGCGGCTTCGTGCGCAACGCCGACGGCACGCCGGTCGCCGGCGCCGAGGTGTGCCTGCAAGGCGTCAACGCCGACGTCGCCTGGCTCGGCCCACAACCTTCGGCGTGGTGGCTGCTGCGCGACTACGCCGGCGAGCGGCAGGTCCGCACCGACGCGAACGGCGCGTTCGCGTTCGGCGACGTGGCACCCGGCGACTACACGTTGTCGCTCGGCTCGATGACGGCGCTGGCCCCCGAAGCCGCGCAGGTCACAGTGACGGCAGGCAAGGAGCTGCAGCCGATCACGATCACCCGCTGACGCGAGTCCAGCTGCGGCGACCTGCTGCTAGGCCGGCGGCGCCGCCGTGAGCGGCTCGGCCGAATCGGGGGCCGGCGCGGCCCAGAGCTGCACCACCTCCTGCAGCGAGGCGCGCAGCATGGCCCAGTGCTGCAGCGGCATCGGCAGGCAGCGGGCCGCGAACTCGACGCCACTGCGTTCCTGCAGGTGACGCACCCCTTCCTCCATCAACTTGTCGCCGAGCCCGAGCAGCTGGGACGGACGCAGGTGCTCGAGCAACGTAGCGAGCTCGTTCTGCGCCAGCATCGACAACGTGAACCAGCTGCCGTCGCGCGGCGCCACCACGACCGCGTCCGGTTGCCGCCGCAGGTCGCTGAGCACGTAGCCCGGGAACTCCTGGTCGAGCAACAGGACGTCGAGGCGCGCCCCCGACGGCGCGCGCCAGCACATCGCCAGCACCTTCTGGTCGTTGGCCAGCGCCTGCTCGACGAACTCCGCCCCCGGCGGCAAGGCCGCACTGCAGGCCACGGCGACGGCCATCCTGGCGTCGGCGACCAGCAGCACGAGGCAGCGGCCCGCCCCCGACGGGGCCTGCGTGAATGCGGGCAGCCGATCGCGACTCACGAGGTGCAGGCTCGCGCACGGCTCCAGGGCCAGCTGATCGAGAAGCTCGGCGCCCGCTTCGGCAGTCCCCGGCCCCGCCGGTTCCACCTGCATCGGCGCTTCGTTGCTCGCCTGCCGCGACGGCATGGGGTCCGGCAGCTCGCCGCCCTCGGGGTGGTCGTGGCGCCACGCGTCGCACCGGCGCGCGGCCTCCATCAACAGCGTCGTCGTCTTCAGCGCCACGGTGTTGCGCACGGTGGCCATCTCGAACTCGCACGGGGTGAACTCGAACTTCCCCTTGGTCTCGAACACGAGGCGGTAGAACGCCTCCTCGCCCTCCATGCTGCCGAACGTGGCGTGGTAGACGTGACCTCGGACGAACAGGACCTGACCGCTCGCGCGCGGCGTCAGCAGCGTCAGCGTGCCGGTGCGCCGGCCGATCTGCATCAAGTGCACGAGGTCGGTGAACGCGGTGGCCGTGAAGTCGCCGACGAGGGAGCCGTCGCCTCGCGCCTGGCGGCCGCGCGCCACCTGCAGGCGCACCGCGGCCTCGACCCTGGCCAAGAGCTCCGCCATGGTGAACGGCCGCGCGATGTAGTCGCTGGCGCCGTGCTTGAACGCCTTGATCCTGCTCGAAACGCGGTCGTCCTCCGCGACGAGCAGAACCGGAAGTGAAGCCAGGTTGTCCCGCTCGCGCACGTGCTGCAGCAGCGGCAGCCCGTCGGCATCGATCGAGCGCACGCAGGCCACGATGACGTCGACGACTTGCGAGACGAGCGCGTCGATCGCCTCGTCCAGGCTGCCGGCCTCCACGATGCGCAGGTCCGGCTGCTTGCCGAGCGAGGTGCGGAGCCCGAACCCGACCTCGGCGTTCTGGCCCACGAGCAGCACGGTGGCGACGCCGTCGGTGGAACTCTGGTTGGACACGCGAAAAGAGACTTCGGAGCCCGGACACGTAAACCTTGATCGCACGACGCACGAGGATGGAAGCGGCGTTGGCAGCGCGGGATCCTCGGCGGGCGCCGGCGTCACTGCTTGAACACGCGGTAGAGGCACACGAACGCGGGCACGAGCAGCACCGTGCCGGCGCCGAGCACGATCAACGTCGCTGCGAGCACGGCCGGATCGGCCGCGCAGTTCCCGACGTCGAGGTCGGGTGCGAGCACGAACGGGTACTGGGCCACGCCCCAGCCGATCAGGATCAGCGCCGTCTGCGCGATGGCAAGGAAGCGCGCCGTACGGAACGACCGCCTGCCGAGTGCCACGAGCGCCGCGACCGCGACGACGCCGGTCGTGACGTGGAACGGCACCGACCATGCCGAGGCCAGCAGCGGCACGCCGATGACCGGCGCCTCGGAGTGCGCGACGAACGCGGCCGGCAGCGCAACCGCACCGACCGCGCAGCCGGCGACGAGGGCGCGGCGGCGGAAGTCCTCGCGCAGCGGCCCTTCGGTCTCGACGGTCATGTAGACGGCCGCGAGGTAGGTGCACAGCGAGAGCGTCATCAGGCCGACCAGCAGCGGGAACGGCAGCAGCCAAGGCCTCACGGCGCCGGGCGCGACGGCGCCGGTCGCCGCATCGACGCGGATGTGGCCGCCCGCGACGGCGCCCGCGACGACGCCGAGCGCCATCGGCGTGATCATGCTGGCGACGCGGAACAGGCGCACGGAGTGGCGCTCGATCGCGTGGTCGCCGGCCGCGTAGGACTGGAACGCGAACGCCGCGCCGCGCAGCACGATGCCGACGAGCATCAGTGTGACCGGCAGGTGCAGCGCGACCATGATCGCAGCGAACGCGGCCGGGAAGCAGACGAACAGCAGCACGACGACGAGGATCAGCCAGACGTGGTTCGCCTCCCAGATCGGCGCGATCGCGACGCGCAACGCACGGACCTGCTGCTGCCCGCGCGGGCCGCGCGCGAACAGCTCCCAGACGCCGCTGCCGAAGTCGGCGCCGCCCGAAGCGACGTAGACGATCATCGCGACGAGGATCACGGCGCCGACGAGCTGCGGCAGATCAGGCATGCCCATCCTCCGGCTCCTGGAGCGCGGGCTCTGCACTCTGGAACACGTGCCGCCGCATCAGCCGGAACACGACGCAGGCGAGCACCACGTAGAGCAGCGTGAAGCCGCAGAACGGCACGAGCAGGTTCGTCACCGGCGTCACGCACTCGCTCGTGCGCAGCACGCCCTGCACGATCCACGGCTGGCGGCCGACCTCGGTGACGACCCAGCCGGCTTCGATGCCGAGGAACCCGAGCGGCGCGCAGTAGACGAGCAGCTTCAGGAACCAGCGCTGATCGACCGGCGCACGGCGGCGCCAGGCGAGGAACGCCGCGGCGACCGAGACGGCGAGCAGCAGCACGCCGATCGCGACCATGACCTGGAACGCGACGTGCGTGATCAGCACGGGCGGCCACTCGTCGCGCGGGAACTCCTCGAGCCCCCGCACCTTCGCGTCGAGCTCACCGTAGGCGAGGAAGCTCAGCAGGTACGGGATCTCGATCGCGTAGCGCGTGACCGCGGCTTCCTCGTCGGGCCACCCGCCGATGCGCAGCGCCGCGGGCTGCTCGCTCGCGAACAGGCCTTCCATCGCCGCGAGCTTGACCGGTTGCAGCTCGGCGACGAACTTCGCGAGCACGTCGCCCGAGAGCGGCAGCAGCACGGCCGAGATGCCGCCGACCTGCAACGCGAGCACGAGCGCGCGGCGGTGCAGGCTGCTCGCCGGGTGGCGCAGCAGCACGAGCGCGTGCACACCGGCTGCGCCGAAGCCAACGGCGAGGAACGTCGCGAGCAGCATGTGCGCGGCCTGCGGCAGCCACATCGGCGTGCACATGGCCGCGATCGGGTCGACGTCGACGAAGCGATCGCCGGCGTGCCTGCAGCCGCGCGGCCCGTTCATCCACGCGTTCGCGGCGATCACGAAGACGCCGCTCGCGATGCCACCGAGCATCACGCCGACGCCGGCCAGCTGGTGCGTGCGCGGCCGCAGCTTCTGCCAGCCATAGAGGTAGAGGCCGAGGCAGATCGCTTCGAGGAAGAACGCGAAGCCCTCCATCGCGAACGGCAGCCCGATCACCGGTCCGGCCTGGCGCATGAACTCGGGCCACAGCAGGCCGAGCTGGAACGACAGCACGGTGCCCGACACGGCCCCGACCGCGAACAGGATCGCGGTGCCCTTCGACCAGCGTTTGCACAGGTCGAGCCAGACCGGATCGCCGGTGCGAAGCCAGCGCCCCTCGGCCACGACCATCAGCAGTGGCATGGCGATTCCCGCAGCGGCGAACACGATGTGGAACGCCAGCGACAGGGCCATCAGCGAACGTGCGGCGAGCAGATCACTCATCGGTGAGCGCCGCGACGGCAGGCGCGGGGGCACGGCAGGTCATCCTGCGGCGGGGCGCATTCTGCAAGGGGCGCGTGGTTCCGTCGAGCCGCCGGCCCCGTCGAGGATCCTGCGCATGTCGGCCCTCCCCAGCAAAGCGGGGCCTCGGCGAGGTAGACTCCCCGCGCTGCCGCGGAGTCCGCGGCCCGGTGAATCCCATGTTGACCGTCCAGACCATCCTCGCGCAGAAAGGCCGCGAGATCTTCCACGTGTCTCCGGATGCAACGGTTCTCGACGCGCTGCGCGAGATGGCGGCGCGCAGCTGCGGTGCGCTGCTCGTGCTCGATCGCGGCCGTCCAGTCGGCATGCTCTCGGAGCGCGACTACGCGCGCAAAGTCGTGCTGATGGGACGCGTGTCGTCGAACACGCTCGTGCGCGAGATCATGAACGAGGAGGTCGTCTGCGTTCCGATCGGCATGGGCGTCGACAAGTGCATGGCGCTCATGACCGAGTACCGCAGCCGCCACCTGCTCGTGCGCGATGGCGACGTGATGGTCGGAGTGATCTCGATCGGCGACGTGGTCAAGGCCCTGATGGACGAGCAGCAGTCGACGATCGATCAGCTGCAGCACTACATCACGGGGTACTGAGAGGCGGGCGGATCGGCGTTGCGAACACCTCGGCGATCCGGCCCGGCCTGCAGCTGCCCGGCATCACCGCGCCGACCTGCATGTTGAGCACCTCCACGAGTGCCGTGCTGTGGGAGATCAACCTGCTGCCAGGTCCGACCGTCACCGGCACGGTGCCGTTCGCAGTGCCGCACGGCTTCGAGGGCACGAACCTCCATGCGCAGTACGTCGTGCTCGACGGCCTGTTCGGCGCTCCGAACCTGATCACCGTCGCGAGCAACGCGATCAAGCACACGATCGGCCTCGACTGATTGCCGCGGCCGCGGCTACCCGCCGAGGCGGACTTCGAGCGAAGCCGGAGAACCGGCGGGAGCCTGCAGCGGCCGCGACACGAGCTCGGGGCCGGGGTCGTTCATCACGTGCACGGTGAACTCGCCGTACGGCGCCGGCGTGACCTCGACGACGCCTTCCGCGTCGGTCGTCACCACGCCGGGCCGGTTGTAGCCGTCCTTCGACTCGACGCGCACGCGGCGGCTGCCGAGCGGCTTGTCGTCGCCCGTGCGCAGCACGAGGCGAAGCGCGCGCGTCTCGCCTTCGACCCGCAGCTCCGCGGTCCCGCCGGCGCGCAGCGTCCACCGGTCCGGCAGCGGCAGGATCACGTGCCCCGGGCCCGGCTGCGACGGGATCGCGAGCTGCGCACCGAGCACGCCGGGCGGCATCCGCGTCTGAAAGCGCCCGTCCGTGCCGGTCGCGATGCGCACGTGGATCCGCGGCTCGGGGTCGTAACGCCGCAGGAAGAACTGCGCGTCCTGCATCGGCCGGCCGTCGAGCAGTACGATGCCGGTGACCGTGGCCGGCGCGAACGCCGCGACGTCGAACTCGCGCTCGACGGCCTGCGGTCCGGCCGCGTCGAGCTCACCGAGTGAGTACTGCATCGAGCCCGTGTGCACCTCGCTGCAGACGAGCCAGCCCTGGAGCCGCAGCGCGCAGACGCCGCGCGGCAGCGGCCCGAGCGTGAACGTGCCGTCCGTGGCGACCTCGGCGCGCGCGACGTCGGTCCGCGCGCGCGCGGGCGGCGTGCCCGCACCCGCGACCCGCGCGAGGACCGCGAGGCGGCGATCGGGCCTGGTCTCCGCGAGTCCGAGCACCGGCAGCAGGTCGGCCGGCACGAGGCGTCCGCGCAGCACGGTCGCCGCGTCGAGCACGATGCCCAGGCGCGGCTCGCTGGCGGCCACGACGACCTCGCTCGTGTGCTTCAGGTGCGTGACGCACCGCGCGTGCAGCGTGTACCGGCCCGGCGGCGCGCCGAACTGCGCAAGGCCGCGCTCGTCCGTCGTGCCCGACGCGAGCGAGACCTGCCGGCTGCCGCGCAACTGCGCAGAACGCGCGCCCGCCAGCCGCGGCGCAGGCAGTGCCGTGTCGGCGGGCGCTTCGGACAGGCTCGCGAGCAGGTCCAGCTCACATTGCCGTACCGGCGCTCCCGCGGTGTCGACGACCTCGACCGACAGCGGGACGCGGTCGGGAACCCGCACGACGAGCTCACCGGGCTCCTTGTCGCCGGCGAGGAAGCGCACGGGGCCGGCCACCGCGAGCGCCGGATCCTGCGGCAGCAGCAGCAGCACGTGCGGGCCGGAGCGCAGCTCCGAGAGCCGCGCACCCGAGCCGGCGTACTGCAGCTTCGACGCCGCGTAGTCGATCCACGCGGGTCCCGTGCCCGAGAGGCGGCCGTGGAGCACCTCGAACGCCACCACGCGTGCGCCGCGTTCGTCGATCGCGCGCACGGTCATCGCGGCCAATGGCTGCATCACGACGACGACGTCGCGTTGGCCCCATGCGGCCTGTTGTCCCTCGGCCGGCCGCACGTGCTCGAACAACGGCGCGTCGGCCGTGAGCTCGACGCCGGACTTGCCGCGGTCGAAGTGCGGCGGGCCGCGGTGCAGCAGGAACGCGCCGTCGGCGCCGCTCCTGCCGCGGCCGCGCGCACCCTCGCCATGGGCGCTCAACGACACGTCCGGCAGCGGCAATCCCTTGTCGTCGACGACCCTGCCCGTGATCGCCTGCGCGGGATCGGGCCGTTCGACCTCGATGCGCACGAAGTGCTCGCCGCCGGGCGGCACGTGCGTCTTGCGCGGGTTGCGCAGCGCGCCGGTGCCGTCGACCTGGAGCCACCACTCGCCTGCCGCCATCGGCGCGGTCATCACGAAGCGGCCGCGCGCGTCGCTCGACGCCGTGTGCTGGTCGCGGAACGTCATCGTCATCGGCGCGAGCCCGATCATCACGAGCATGACCTGCGCGCCGGAGACCGCCTCGCCGGTCGCGTCGATCACTTCGCCGCTGACGCGCGCCGTGAGCGGGAGGCGAACGTCGCCGACGTCCCACACGTCGCCGGCCTGCGCGCCGTCGCGCCGGCAGTTCATCGCGGCGCGGTCCGCGGCCGTCGCGACGAGCCGCAGATCCTTCTGGCCCGCGAACGCGACGCCGAGCTCGAACCGGCCGTCGCTGCCGCTCGTGCCCGTCGCGATCGCGCGGTCCGCGGACGCGAGCTCACCCGCGGCGCCGTCGTCCTCGCCGACCTGCAGCGCGACCTGCAGCGGCTGGCCCGACTCGGCGGCGAGACATCGGCCGCGCACGAGCAGCTTCTCGTCCGCGATCGCCTGCTCGGCCGCCGGCCCCGGGACCGCCGCACGCACGGGTGCGGCTTCGGCGCCCGTCGCGGGCACGGCTCCGGCAAGAGGCAGCGGCAACGAAGGTGCCGACGCAACGGCCGGCGGCTCGCGCCACCAGCAGAACCACGCGGCGGCGGCGAGCAGGAGCACCGCGAAGACGGCGCACGAGAGGAGGCGGCCTGCCTGGGGCATACCCCCACTACGTTCGCCGAAGTCGCGGCGCGAAAGGCGGGACGATTGCGATATCTCCCGCAGTGCGCCCGATCAGCGCTTCGGCGGCGGCGTCTTTGGCGTCGTCGGCGACGGAGTCGTCGGGGGAGTCGTGGTGGTCGGCTTCGGAGGAGTCGCTGCCGGCTTGGGGGGTGTCGGTTTCGCGGTCCCGGGTTTCCCCGGAGGTGTCGGCGTGCCTGGAGTGCTCATGATTGGTTCTCTGGGACCTTTGTTCGTGCTCGCACGCGTGTGCGAACCCTCCGCCGCTTGCCGCCCATCGCAATCGGCGGTGACGGGATGGTGCCGCCGCCGCCCGCGGGCGGCAAGAAAACTGGCGGTTTCCGTCCTGCCCGCCGCAGCGCCCCAATCGGCATGCCAATCAGCGCATGCCGGCGCGGAAAGGTCCACTCCAGCTAGTCCCACCACTCCAGATCGATCGGGCCACCGGAGTTCGGGTTGTCGCCCGCCGCGACGATCGCGAGGACGCGGTTGGCCGGCGTGCCAGGACCGACCGTGACGATGCGGTCGAGATTGCAGCGGCCCGATCCGCTGTGCAGCGTGGGGCTGCTGTCCCAGGTGCCCGCAGCACCAGGACCCGTGTACTCGAGGAAGGCAACCGCGCGGTCCTCGCCACCGTCGGCGAGCGTGAAGAAGACGTAGAGATCGTTGCCGATCAGCTGCACGGGCGTGTGGTCGTCACCGCCGAACGGCCGGTTGCCCTCGCCGGTCGGCGGGTTCGCGCCGTTCGTCCAGATCTCGCTCGCGATGTGGAAGACACGCAGCTTCAGGTTGCCGGCGCCGTTCGTCGTGCTGTCGGTGTGGACCACGTAGACGTGGCCGCTCTGCTTGTCGACCGTGAAGCCCCAGTCCTGGTCGTGGCAGCCGACCGTGTTCACCGTGGTGATCGCACCGAACCCGCCGGCGTCGGTGACCAGCGCACAGAGGATGTCGGTCGCGCTCGTGTCGTACCAGAGCACCATCGCCTTGTCGCTGCCGAGCCCGATCACGTGCGCGGCGCGGGTCTCGCTGGCACCCGCGCTCGCGACCGTGCGCACGGGCTGGAACGCCGACACGCTGTTCGCACTCGTCGCACGCCGGGCCCACACGGTCCCGCCGCCGTTCTCGACGCCGCCGATCCAGACGAAGTCGCCGTCGTCGACGCCGATCGCGTTCGCCTCGTCGCCGAAGTCCGCCTCGACCGCTCGCTCGTCGTCCCACACGATGGCCGTTCCGGCGATCGTGCCGCGGCGCAGGAAGCGCGTGACGCCGCGGCCCTGGTTGTTGCCGAGCAGCAGGAACACCGTGTGCGTGCCGCCGATGTTCTCGACCCACGGCCGGTGGCGGCCGTTGTCGGTGGTGTCGGAGACCGGCACGCTGGCGGGCGCCGACCATTCGCCGTTGCCGGGCCAGTGGCGGTAGAGCAGCGAGTTCGTCGTCCCCGTGTAGGTGTAGAAGATCCAGTAGTTCGCGCCATCGAACCAGACGCGCTTGAAGTCGCCCTGACGCAGCTCTTCGGACAGCCCCTCGCCGCCGAAGTCGTTGCCGACCGACGTGATCGTGTGCGAGCGGTTGGCGGCAGTGACCACGGCGTGCGGATACGACGTGAGCACCGGCAGTGCTTGCCCGTCCCACACGACGCGGAAGTACCAGGTGCCCGTGGTCGGCCAGTGGCACTTGATCGCGAAGTCGAGCTCGAGGCCGTGTTCTTCGGCCGCGATGCTCTCGCGGACCGTGCTCGTCTCGTGGTACATGCCGGCGGTCTCGGCGTTCGTCAGCCGCAGCGAACCGAGGCTGCTGCCGCTGCTCGCCGCACCGTCGGCGTAGAGGAACGAGTGGCCGACCTGGCCATCCTGCGCGGCGATATCGGTCCACTCGTTCTGGTCCGCGCTGTACTGAAGCGTCACGGAGCGCTCGGTCGAGGCGACGGCGTCGCACTGCGTCAGCATCACGCGCAGCCGGACGATGCCGTTCTGGATGTAGCCGGACGCGAGCGACGGCGCGGTGTTCTCGGCCGCGAGCGCCGTCATCGCGCCATCGGGCGCGACGTCGTCGAAGAAGCACCAGGCCGTCAGCGTCAGCGTGTCGGTGCACGGCGGCTGGGCGGGCCCGGGGCCAGGATCCGGCCCCGGATCCGGCTCAGGAGAGCCGGATCTCTTCGAGCAGCTCGCGAGCAGCGACAGCACGAGCAGCGACAGCGCGAGAAGGAGGCCGAACTTGCCCGCCACGATGGCGCACATGGAAAACACGCCCGCAGCTCCCGGCAAGCCCCTGCAACGGCCAGGCGTCAGGATCGATCAGGGGATCACCCGAGGCAAAGCACCTGCGCGAACGCGAGGCCGGCAGCGCCGGCGGCTGCCGGAAAACGGGGTGCGCCGGAACGCCGAGGGCGCCATCAGGTAGGCTCGCGTTCGAGATGGAACCCCTCGACGCGGATCCGACCCGCCGCTTCAGCGACCGCGCCGAGGACTACGCGCGTTACCGGCCGGGCTATCCCGCCGAGGCCATCGACGCGATCCTGGCGGGACTGCGCCCTCCCTCGCAGCTCGTCGTCGTCGACGTCGGCGCCGGCACCGGCATCAGCACGCGCCTGCTCGCCGATCGCGGCCCACGCGTGCTGGCCGTCGAGCCGAACGCCGCGATGCGCGCGGCGGCAGCCGCCCATCCACGCGTGACCTGGGTCGACGGCACCGCGGAAGCCACGCGCCTGCCGGCCGCCGCGCACGACGTCGCCGTCGTGGCGCAGGCGTTCCACTGGTTCGACGCACCGGTGGCCGTGCGCGAGCTCCACCGCATCCTGCGCCAGCCCGGCAGGCTCTCCGTGCTCTGGAACCGGCGCAGCCGCGAGGATGCGTTCACGCTCGGCTACTGCATGGCGCTCGAGGCCATCGATGGCGAAGCACCCGCCGAGCGCAACGTGTTCGATCCCGGCGTCGTGACGTCGACCGGACTCTTCACGAACCCGCGCACGCTCACGTTCCACAATGCGCACGCGCTGACGGAGCACGAGCTGATCGGACGCGCGATGAGCACCTCGACCGTGCCGCGCTCCGGCCCGCGCACCGAAGAGCTGCTGCGCCTGCTGCACGCGCTGCACGGCCGGCACCGCGGGGCCGACGGCCGCGCCACGATGGTCTACCGCACCGAGGTCCACCTCTGGGACCGCTGAAAAAGCGCCGAGCCGGTTCCCCGACGGTTGGTCGAGGACTCGGCTCGGCTGAGGTGAACGACCTTGCGGCCGGAAAAACTGTTGTTGCGAAACTCGGGATCCCTAAGCA
Source organism: Planctomycetota bacterium (assembly GCA_036376355.1). Lineage (GTDB taxonomy): Bacteria > Planctomycetota > UBA1135 > UBA1135 > UBA2386 > DASVAL01. The sequence continues at coordinate 21,149 of DASVAL010000032.1, read as the reverse complement.
GCGCACAGATTTCGACATTTGGCGTGCTGCGGGTTTGGAACCCACCAGGCCGTTCACTGATGCGACTTGGACGTCGCTCGCACTCGTCAGCGGTCCACTACGCAGGTGCCGCGCGCGCTGGCCGCGGAAAAAACCTGATTAGTTGCTCCGACCCGCGCGCACGACTTTTCGTTCGTGCTGGCGCGAGTGTTGCATCTCTCGTGCGTGCGCGGCGACGTGCGCGGTGCGCGAGCCGGCATCACGCTCACTGGCCCGTGCCGATGAAGTCGATCAGCGCCGTCTCCAGGACCTCGTTGGTGATCGGATCGGTTGCCGTCACGAGCAACTGAGCATGCTGCGGCTGCCCGGCCCAGAACTCGGAGGGTCGGAAACCGACCACGGCCCTGCAGCTCTCTCCGGGGGCAAAGGGCGCGGGCTCGAAGACCGGAGCCGTGGACCCCGGCAGGATCCCGAACGACCAGTCGTCGGGCAAGCTCGAGCCCTCCACGAACAGGTTCACGGTCTGCGAGCTGGTGTTCGTGATCTTCGCGCTCTTGAGATTGAACGTGCCGATCTGCCGCGTGCCGAAGTGCACCGTCTGCGGCGACACGCGCAGGACCGACGATGGCGTCACCGGCAGCGCGTCAGGAGTTGCGGACCGTTCGCTGTCTCCAGGCGCGGCAGACAACGTAGCGAGCACGAGTACGAACATGGCAGTCTTCATGGGAGCTCTCGAGAGTAGAGGTTGGAGAGTAGAGGAGGGATCGCGAGTCCCGAGCTGCTTCCCTGGCTCGCCCGGACTCCACGCGCCCACTCTTGCGCGCTTGCCCGAGCGGTCAACCCCCCGCTCTCGCCGCGCCGGCGCGCCCGATCGCGTCTCTCCGGTGCCAGCGCGCGTTCTTCACCGCGAGCGCATCCGCGTCGAGCGATTCTTCATGTCTCATTCTTGGACTGTTCTCCAGCGCGGCCCCCTGGTGCCTGCGTGAGCCGGTGGTGACACTTGCCCGCATGCGAACCGCCGCTCGAGTTGGCGCGACAGCGGCAGTGCTCGTTGTCGCCGCTGGTTGCTGGTGGTGGTGGTCGGCCGCTGACGAAGGGCCGGCGCTCGCGTTCGCTCCCGGCAAGGTGGAAGCGCGCGAAGCACGCGACGCCGCTGCGCCGGCGCCGTTGCGCGTCGCCGCGGAGACGAACGGCACGCTGCCAGTCGGTGCGGTCGTGCCGCCGCAGGCGGGAGTGCCGTGCCCACGATCGTCGGTGATCGAGGTCGAGGTCGTCGACGACGCGAGTCGACCGGTCGAGGGCGCCTTCGTCGAGTTCTTCGCAGCGCGCTGCGAACGGCGCGTGCCGACGCCGGACGATGCGCGCGAGATCGTGTGGCTCGGCGCCGGGCGCGACACGGTGCTCGCGTCGCTGGTCAGTGATGCAGAGGGTCGTTGTGCGTGCAGGCTCGAACGCGAGTTCGCGTACGCAAGCGCGCGGCATCCACGCTTCGGCCAGAGCACGGCGCGCTCGGTGAGCCATCCGCCAGCCGGCGAGCAGAACCGCCTCCGGTTGTCGCTGCTGCGTCCGGTCGTCGTGCGCGGCACGGTCGTCGACGCCGACTACGCGGTCGTGCCGCACGCAATCGTCGCGTGCCATGGCGCGCAAGCGGTGGGCAAGTTCGCGCCGAAGGAGCAGTTCGCGGCGAACGCCGCGGGGAGGTTCGAGTTCGAAGCCGCGGCCGGGACACCGTGCATGATCGCCGCGCAGCGCGGGTCCGAGATGTCGATGTACTGCAACGTGATCGCCCGCGAGGGCACCGACGTGATCGTCGCGTTCCCGGGCGCCTTCAGCGTTCGCGGTCGCGTGCGCGACGTCGCGGGCCGGGCAGTGGCCGGCGCGGTCGTCGACGCGTCGCTCGAACTGCCACAGCAGCGCCCGTTCCCCGTGGTGGTCAGCACAAGTGTGCCCGGGGTCCAACACACGACACGCAGCAACAACCTCGGCGAGTTCGAGCTGCTGGTGGGTCGCTCCGAAACGTGGCACGTGGTGGCAGGGCTGAAGGCGGGCGCGCCCTTGACCGCCGCTGCCTCTTCGAAGCGGGTCGCAGTGACGGTTGCGCCGTCTTCACGCCATCCCTTCGTCGAGCTCGTCGTCGGCGAGCACCAGCCGTTGCGCGGCATGGTGACGCGGCACGATGGCACTCCGGCGGCGGGCGTTCCGCTGAACATCCACGTGGAGGCAGGGATCCCTGGTCGCGAGTACGTCACCACGCTTGACGACGGATCGTTCTCCGTGCTGCTGCCGCCGCACTTGCGCACCGTCTGGATCTCCGGGCCCGACCTGGCACCGGTCGCCGCAGCGCCGGATGCCCAAGGCCTGCGCCTCGTGCAATGCGCACCTCAGCCGCCACTCACGTTGAGCGGTGAGGTGTTCGACAGTGGCGGTGGCCCGATCACGGAGTTCAACCTCTGGTGGATGCACACGGGCGGGCAACTGATCACCGCAGCGCCTGGCGCCATTCGTCGCAACACGTTCCGGCTGGACTCGCCTGCACCCGGTCCAGGGTGGCGGCTGCTCGTGCAGTCGACGTTCGAACGCATGCCCTTCGAAGTCGAACCGTTCGACCCGACCGGGAAGGCGCATCTCACGATCCGCATGCCACGACTCGCCTCGATCCCGGTCCGCGTGCTGGCCGCGGGTCTGCCGGCGCGCGGACTCAACGTCGTCATCGTGAGCAGCCGCGGTGCAGAGATCGAATCGAATCGCACCGATGCGCAGGGCGTTGCCGACGTGAGGCCGCTGCCACCCGGGCCGGTGAAGGTGCTCGTGCGGCGTGGTCACGAACAGCTCGCGGAGCGCAACCTCGACCTGCTGCCCGGCCCGAACACCGCGATCACGATCGAAGTGACGCTCTGACGCGCGTCAGGGAATGTCGCGAGGCCGTGTCGCCACGCTGCGAGACCACGTAGCCCGGCGCCGCTCGAAGTCCCCCACGCTCGCGCACTCGTTGTCCTGATCCGAGCTGCACCTCGCGCGCGCAGCGCGCGACTACCTCGCGGCAGGAAGCAGCACGACGCTGCGCAGCGAGCCGCCGCGCGACTCGAGCCGCAGGTCGCCGCCGAAGTGCTGCAGCTGCGCGCGAGTCGTGCGCAGCGGCAGGCCCTCCTTCCAGAGGTCGATGCTCGCGCGCGACCGGCCGGCCGGTAGCCGGCTGAGCAGCAGGACGACCTGCTCGTCGGTGCGGTCGGCGGCGCCGTCGTCGACGTGCAGCGTGATCGCGCCGGCGTCTTCGCTCGCGCGCAGGCGCACGACGCCGTTGCTCGGGGTGCCCTCGATCGCGCGCCGCACGACGTTGCGCAGGCCGTCGACGAGCAGCGGCGGCGCGGCCACGGGCGGAATTGCCGCGGTGACCGCGGCGTCGATCGTGATCTTCCGGTCGTTCGCCTCGGCCGCGAGCGGGCCGAGCACGTCCTGCAGCAGCGACTGCACGTCGATCGCCACCGCGGCGGCCTGCCGCAGCTCGTCCTCGCCCGTGAGGCTCGAGCCGAGATCTCCGACGAGGCGGCGCAGGCCGAGACAGCCTTCGAGCGCTTCGTGCAGGCGCGTGCGCTGCTCGTCGGTCAGCGCGGTCTCGCCTTCGAAAGCCGCGAGGAACGTCTGCAGCGACGCGAACGAGTCGGCGAGGTCGCGCGAGAGCACGTCGATGCTCGCGCGCAGCTCGTCGTGCCGCAGCTGCAGGCTGCGATGCCTCGCGCCGAGCCGCTTGCGATGGTCGGCCAGGCGCCGTTCGAGGCTGATCTTGTTCAGCGCGAGGTTCACGGCGCGCTCGAGTCGGGCCGGCGTGAGGTCGTTCTTGGCCACGTAGTCCGCGGCCCCCGCGCGCAGTGCCGTGACGGCGGTCTGCGCGTCGCCATGGCTGCTGAGCACGATCACGGGCGCGCGGCACTGCATCGCGCGCATGACCTGCAGCAGGCGGAGGCCGTTCTCACCGCGCAGCTGGACCTCGAGCAGGACCAGGTCCGGTGGCCGGCTCGCGAGCGTGGCGAGGCCGCTCTCGACGTCGGTGAAGGCCGCGACGGCGAACTGTCGACCTGGCAGCTGCGAGAGGCACGTCCGGGTCAACTGGATGCTCCTCAAGTCTGGGTCGAGGATCAGCACTCGGAGCGGCGAGGACATTGACACGGATCGCTTTACAGCGAGCCCCTGTATCGGCTTCGCCGCTGCCGCGAGTGAATCCGGCACCGGGAAGCTCAAGCATGCCAGACGGGAAGGTCGATCCCGGTCTGGGGCGGTACGTACATGGGAGTCATCGACGAGAAAGACAGCAGCTTGGGTGAGCTGCGCCGCCTGGCGTCGACCCTGGACGGGCTCGGTGAAGCGGTCGGAAGTCTCTCTCCTGACCTCGACTGGGATGCATCGCACGAGCCTGGCGAGAGCCCCTCGGGACCGGGTCTCCAGGAGAAGCTCGCGGTGCTGCGCGAAGCGCTGTCGCGCCCCGACGTCGGCATCACGCCGCAGCTGAGCCCGTTCGCCGCGACGGGCCATGGCTACGCGCTCGCCGACCGCACGCTCGGCGTGCAGAGCGGCGAGGCGCGCGCGGGTCTCGAAGAGCTCGCCGAGCTGGGCCTCTTGCGGCGCGAGCTGCACAACCGTGTGCACGTCTGCCCGAAGTGCAGCCGCTGCCAGCTTAACTTCCGCGAGACCTGCCCGAACTGCGACTCGCTGCTGCTGCGCATCGAGCGGCTGATCCACCACTTCGCGTGCGCCTACATCGGTCTCGAGACCGAGTTCGCGAACGGGCTCGAGATGATCTGCCCGAAGTGCCGCCAGCGCCTGTTCCAGATCGGTCAGGACTTCGACCGGCCGCACGAGACCTACGTCTGCGACGGCTGCAAGGAGATGTCGGAGCTGCCGGCGGTCCACGGCCAGTGCCTGCACTGCACGAACCTGTTCCCGGTGCTCGAAGCGCGCGTGCTCGACATCCACACCTACTTCGCGACCGACCTGACCGCGCGCGCGATCGAGCTCGGCCGGCTGACGGGCTTGCAGGTCGCGGACCTGCTGTTCGATCCGAAGGCGCGGCTGGCCCGCTTCGACTACCTGCTGCTCGAGGCGCGGCGCGAGTTCCTGCGCCTGCAGCGGCACGAAGGCGTGCTGACGCTGGCACGGCTGCAATTCCTCGTGCGCGGCGAGCCGTTCGCGTGGTTCCAGCTCGCTCCCGAGCACGAGATCAAGGACCTCGGCCGGCGGCTGACCGCCGCGCTGCGCGAGCTCGACCTCGCGGCGCCGTCCGATGCCGCGACGCTGTGCCTCTTGCTGCCCGAGACGCCCGAGGCCGGTGCGCGGCTGCTCGCGCAGCGCATCGACGAGGTCCTGGGCCACCTCGACTTGCAGAGTCCCGACGGCGAACCGGTGTCCGGCATCTGGACGTTCCAGAGCTGGCGCGAAGCACCGGCTGACCTCGAGGCCGCGGTCGAAGCACTGCGGGGCAGCTGATGCGGACGCTCGGCAAGCTCCGGCACGAACGGCAGGTCACGCCGTCGCGTGCGGCGACCGCGGCGCAGGAGCTGCTGAAGGTCCGAGCCTCGGAGTGGGCCGTCTGGCGCAAGCGCGGCACCCTGCTGCTGCGCTTCCTGGTCCCGGTGCTGCTGCTCTGGGTCGTCGCGAAGGTCGGCCTCGCCTGGGGACGGACCGCCGAAGCCGTCGTGCGCGGGCGGCCGATCACCGCTGTGGCGCCGGCGCGCGTGCGCGTGACGCGGCTCTGTTGTGCGCCCGGCGACACGGTCCAGCAGGGGCAGCCGCTCGCGTACCTCGAGCCCGTCGAGGACGACCAGCGCGGCGTGCTCGAAAGCCGCCTGCAGCGCAGCCGCGTGCGGCTCGAGCTCGTGCGGGCCGGCGCGTCGATCGACGAGATCGACACGGACCGGCGCCAGGACATGCTCGACGAGGCGATGCTGCACCTGCAGCGCGCGCGGATCGAGCAGCGGCAGACGCGGCTCGAGGCCCAGGCGCTCGAGCGCTCGCGCGAGCGGCTCGCGTTCACGCTGCAGCAGGGCGGCACGCGGCAGCAGGGCACGCTCGACGTGCTCGGCGAGCAGATCTCGGCCGCGAACGCGAAGGTCGCGAAGGCCGTCGCCGCGGCGCAGGAGCTGCAGGCCCAGCTCGCGAGCCGCGGCGAGCTGTCCGAGCAGGGCATCGTCGCGGGACTCGACATGGAGGCGCTGAAAGCCGAGGCCGAAGCAGCCGCGCAGGAGGTGCTCGCGAGCCGCGCCGAAGTCGCAGCGCTCGAGAAGGCGCGCCGCGCGGCCAGCACGGAGCACGAGATCGAGGCCGATCGCGCCGCGGCGGCGCTCGCGGAGCTCGACGCCGCGGTCGCGGCCGCATGGACCGCGACCGAGATCGCGCAGCAGGAGGCCGCGTCGTGGCAGGCGTCCGCCGACCGGCGCAGCGCCGCGATGCCGCGCACCGAGAAGACGCCCCAGGCGCTCGCGGCACTCGAAGTCGATCTCGTGCTCGCGGAGGTCGCCGAGCGTGAGGCCGAGCTGCGTGCGCACGACCGGCGCACGGGCCGCGTGATCGTGACCGCACTGGCCCACGGCGTCGTCGACAGCGTACCGGTGCGCGTCGGCTCGGTGCTCGAGCAAGACCAGCCCGTCGTGACCTACTTCGATCCGCGGGACCAATGGATCGAAGTGTTCGCGCCGGCCGACATGGCGAGCGTGCGGCCCGGCACGCAGGTCACGCTCGTGCCCGAGACCAGCGGGCCCGAGATCGTCGGCGTCGTGGCTTCGGTCGGACAGATCTGGACCCTCGCCCCGACGTCGCTCGATGCCGGCGTCACGGATCCGACGCGGCGTTATCTGTCGATGCGCGTCCTGGCCTTCGGCGCGCGCCTGCAGGCCAACCAGCGTCTGCGCGCCGTGTTCCCGCTGGGTCGATGACCGGGCCCATGATCGACCCATGATCGAGTGGCTTGCAGCAGAACTGGCGAGGTGGTGCGCGGCCGTGCAGGTCGCGTGGACCGTGCACGGCGGTTGGACGTGGTTCCTGTGGTTCGCGCCCGCCGTGCTGTTCCTCGAGATCCCGCGCTACTACCTGCCGCTGCTGTGGGCCGTCGTGATGCGCCTGCTCGGCAGGGACCGGCCGCGACCCGCTCCGCGGCACGGCCCGCAACCGCGCAAGCCGCTCGTGTCGGTCGTCGTGGCCGGGCGCAACGAAGCGCCGACGATCGGCCTGTGCGTGCGCACGCTGCTCGAGCAGGACTACCCGAACCTCGAGATCCTCGTCATCGACGACCACAGCGACGACCGCACGTCCGCCGAGGTGCGGCCCTACACGCGCGGCGGCAAGGTGCGGCTGGTCCGCAACAACTCGGACCGCGGCCGCGCGGGCCGGCCCTCGGCCTCGAACCTGGGCCTCCGCCTCGCGCGCGGCGAGATCCTCGTGTCGCTCGACGCGGACACGACGTTCGACCGGCACCTCGTCAGCGCGCTCGTCGCCCAGTTCGCGAACCGCGAGGTCGGCGTCGTCGCCGGCAACGTGCTGATCCGGAACTGGCGCGACTCGACCGTCGCACGGCTGCAGGCGCTCGAGTACGCGGTCGCGATCGACATCAACAAGCGCTGGACCGACACACGCCGCGCGACGCTGCAGGCGAGCGGCGCCGTCGGCGCGTTCCGGCGGCAGGCGCTGGTCGACATCGGCGGCTGGGAGCAGCAGCTCGCCGAGGACACGGACGTCTCGCTGCGCATGATCAAGGCCGGCTGGCGGCTGCGTTTCGCGCGGGATGCCGTCGCGCGAACGGACTGTCCGACGACGCTGCGCCAGGTCGCGCGCCAGCGCTTCCGTTGGGACCGCGGCGGCCTGCGCGCGTTCTTCAAGAAGCACTACCGGCTGCTCGATCCGCGCATCGCCGGCTTCTGGTTCTCGTTCGAGCTGCTGACCGAGTTCCTGTTCGCCGTCGTCGCGACGCTCGTCTATCCGGTCTACCTCGGCTGGCTGTTCTGGCAGAACGCGGCCGTCGCGGTGTTCGTGCTGCTCGTGTGCCTCGTCGGCTACATGTTCCTGTCGCTGCTCGCGGTCGCGGCCGTGGCGTTCTGCGTGCCCCACGTCGAGAAGCCCTGGTCGCTGGCCGGCGCCGCACTGTGGACGCCGCTCTACAAGGAAGCGCTGCGCTGGGTGCGGCTGCGCGCGACGCTGTGCGAGATCCTGCGGATCAAGTACGAGGACACGTTCCTGCCCGAGTCAGCGTGGGTCTACGCGCCGCGCTACTAGAGAACCGGTGGTCTGCGTGGAGCAGACGGCGTGCAGGCGCCCGAATGCGGGTAGACACCTGATCCCGACGCCGCGGGAACCCTGCACGTCGTGAACGCCTGCGCGCGGGTGGACAGGATGCTTGCAGCGGTGCACGAGGACCCGCATCCTGCGCCGCGATGGCTGTCCGAGGCGACGAAGCTGCGGCGCGGTCCGGCGTGCGTGCTGGCGGCATGCTCGGGCGCGGCACGGAGCACGGCGTGAGGTTGCTGCTCTCGGTCGCCGCGCTGGTTGCCGTCTGGGGACTGGTCAGCGCGTGGTCGCGCGTCGACGTGGTCAATGCACACCGGAATCCGATCGCCGCGGCGGCGCTGCTGCTCGGCACCGCGAGCGTCCCGCTGGTGGTCGTCGCGTGGCGGCGGCTCGGGCGGCGTGCGCCGCCAGCGCGGATCCTGCTCGCCGTCGCGTTCGGCAGCGCGGTCTGGTCGTGGCTCGCCTACGCGCTGGCCGCCGGTCCGTACTACCGCGGCCGCGTCGGCTGCCTCGCTGCGGCCTGGGCCGCGCTGGTTGCCATCGCGTCGATCTGGCTGCCGGCGATCGCCCCCCACCGGTCGCGCGCACTCGCGCGCGTGCTTGCCGGATCGGCGTTGGGCCTGCTCGCGGGCGAAGTGCTGCTGCGCAGTGCTGCATGGCTGCTGCCGAGCCCGCTGTTGGTGCGCCATTCGGCGTCGTCCGCGCTGCGGCTGCGAACGTATGCGTTCCCGGCGCGGGCGCTGCACATCGGCTTTCCGACGAACGAGCTCGGCTTCTACGACGACGCGTTCGCGGCGCCGGGTCCGGCCCGGCGGCCGACCGTCGCGGTGCTCGGCGATTCGTTCAGCGGCAGCGTCGTGCCGCACGCGTTCCACTACACGACCGTGGCCGAGCGCGAGCTCGGCGACGTCGACGTCTGGAACGTCGGCTGGCCCGCGCTCGGGCCGGCCGACTATCGGGCCCTGCTCGCGACGACGGTGCGGCCGCTGCAACCCGACGCCGTGATCGTGAGCCTGTTCCTCGGCAACGATCTCGACGAGACGTCGCCGTGGACCGCGAGCGACCGCTGGATCGCCGACTGGTTCGACCGCGGCAACGTACTGCTGTGGCAGGTGCCGCGGCGGCTCTGGCAGGTCGCGCGCGGGCTCGAGCACGAAGCCGGCGCGGCCGCGCGCCTCGGCGACCTCGCAGGCGTCGAGCGCTGGCTGCACGATCCGGAGCAGGAGCCGGGCACCTTCCGCGCCGAGGACTACCTGCGCCTCGAAGTCGACCGCGCGCTCGTGGCCTGCGACATCGACGAACCGCGCATCGGCGCGCTGCTCGAGGAGCTGCGCCTCTTGCGCGCGCTGGCGCCCGCGCGGCGGTTCGGCGTCGTGCTGATCCCCGACGAGTACATGGTCGAGGACATCCTGTGGCAGCAGGTGCAGCGAGCCGCCGGCAGGACGCTCGCACGCCATGCGCTGGCCGATCGCCTCGCTGCCTGGTGCCGCGACGAAGGCGTTCCGTGCCTCGACCTGCTGCCGGTGTTGACCGCCGTGAAGCCGCTTCCGGACGGCGACCGGCACCTCTACCTGCTGCGCGACACACACTGGAACGCGCGCGGCAACGACGCGGCCGGCAGGGCTCTCGCGCCGTTCGTGCGGCAGCTGCTCGCGGACCGCACCAAGTGACACGGACGCCACGAGGTCGGGCCGCGAGCGTGCTCACGCGCGCGGCGTGCTCGCGAAGAACACCGCGAGCGCCTCGCGGTAGCCGGACGCGAGGTCGAGCTGCTGCCAGCCGTCGTGCGCGACCCACCGCATCGCCTGATGCTCGTCGCTGAGCACGATCTCGCCGCGCGGCGCCGTGCAGCGCAAGCCGACGAGGAATACGGACATCGGCCGATGTGCCTGTGGCCGTCTGACCCAGCAGGCACAGACCGCGCCGATATCGCACGAGAACCGCTCGCCGAGCTCTTCGCGCAGCTCACGCCGCAGCACGTCCGCGAGAGGCTGGCCCTCTTCGCCGACGTCGATGCGTCCGCCGGGCAGCTCCCAGAGTCCCTGCTGGTCGCGCTCCTGCAGCAGCAGCAGGCGCTCTTCGTGCCAGAGCAACGCCTTGATGCCGACCTGAAACGTCTGGATCGCACGCGTCATGGAATCGCCGCTGGCAACGCGTCCTGCGCCGCACCGCCGCAGCGTGCACCATAGCCGCCGTTCCGCGCAGTGCGAAGGCCGCCAAACTGCTCTCTCTGCTTGCGCGCCCGGCGGCACACAGCCACACTGGGTCGCCTCGTTTTGGCGCCGCACGCATGACTGACTTCAACCGCCACCCTTCGAGCTACCACCATTGGCAGCTGCAGGTCGACGGCGACATCGCGCACCTGCGCATGGACGTCGATCCGAACCACCCGTTCAAGCCCGGCTACGAGCTCAAACTGAACAGCTACGATCTCGGCGTCGACCTCGAGCTAGCGGACGCGATCCAGCGCCTGCGCTTCGAGCATCCGTCGGTCAAGGTGGTCGTCATCGGCAGCGCGCAGGAGCGCGCGTTCTGTGCAGGCGCCAACATCTGGATGCTGGCCGAGAGCAGCCACCCGTTCAAAGTGAACTTCTGCAAGTTCACGAACGAGACGCGCCTCTCGCTCGAGGACGCGAGCAGGCACTCGGGCCTCAAGTCGATCTGCGCCGTGAACGCCGCGTGCGCTGGCGGCGGTTACGAGCTCGCGCTCGCGTGCGACGAGATCCACCTCGTCAACGACAACAACTCGGCCGTCTCGCTGCCCGAGGTCTCGCTGCTCGGCGTGCTGCCGGGCACCGGCGGCCTCACGCGCCTCGTCGACAAGCGCCGCGTGCGCCGCGACCGCGCCGACGTGTTCTGCACGATGGCCGAAGGCATGCGCGGCAAGAAGGCGCAGGCCTGGGGTCTCGTCGACGCGATCTGGCCGAAGTCGCAATTCGCCGAGAAGGTGACCGCACGCGCGAAGGAGCTCGCCGCGACGCTGCCGGCCCGGGCAAGCAAGGGCATCACGCTGTCGCCGATCCACGGCAAGACGACGGAGCAGGGCACCGCCTACACGCACGTGCAGCTCGAAGTGAACAACGCCGCGCGCACGGCGACGCTGACCGTGCGCGGCCCCGAGGGCCCGCAACCGCGCAGTGGCGCCGACTACGAGAAGGCCGGCAGCGCCGCCTGGGCGCTGCAGTGCTTCCGCGAGATCGACGATGCGCTGCTGAAGCTGCGCTTCGACCACGAGCAGATCGGTCTCATCGTGCTGCGCACGCGCGGCAGCCGCGACGCGCTGCTCGCGGTCGAGAAGGACCTGTTCGCGAACCGTTCGCACTGGCTCTGCAACGAGATCATCGCGCAGATGGCGCGCACGCTGCGGCGCTGGGACCTGATGGCGCGCTCGATGTACGCGATCGTCGACGCCGACTCGTGCTGCGCCGGCTCGTTCTTCGAGATGTCGATCGGCGCCGACCGCGTCTACATGCTCGACAGCGACAAGGTGCACGTCGCGATCGGCCCGCTGAGCAACGGCGCCCTGCCGATGAGCAACGGCCAGACGCGCCTGCAGAACCGTTTCCTCGCGCAGCCCGAGCACGCGAGCCGGCTCGCGGCCGAGCAGCCCGCACTCTCGGCCTCCGAGGCCGACGAGCAGGGACTCTGCACCTACCTGCTCGACCCGGTCGATTGGGACGACGACCTGCGCATCGCGCTCGAAGAACGCGCTTCGCTCTCGCCCGACGCGCTGACCGGCATGGAGGCCTCGCTGCGCTTCGCGGGCGCCGAGAGCTGCGAGAGCAAGATCTTCGGCCGCCTCAGCGCGTGGCAGAACTGGATCTTCACGCGGCCGAACGCCACCGGTGACGAAGGCGCATTGACCCGCTACGGCGCTCCCGAGAGCGCCAAGTTCGACTGGAGAAGGACCTGAGCATGAGCATCGTCGACCTCGAAGCCAAGATCCCGAACAACGTGGGGCTGCGCGACAACAAGCGCCTGATGCTGGCCCTCGAGAAGTGGCAGCCGAAGTTCCTCGACTGGTGGCAGCGGCTCGGCCCCACCGACTTCAACAAGGACCAGATCTACCTGCGCACGGCGATCGGCGTCGGCCAGGGCGGCTGGGCGCACTTCGACTACGTGAAGATGCCGGACTACCGCTGGGGCATCTTCCTCGCCGACGGCCCCGCGGACCGCAAGATCCACTTCGGCGACAACCTCGGCCAGAAGGCCTGGAACGAGGTCCCCGGCGAGTTCCGCAACCGGCTGCGACGCCTGATCGTGACCCAGGGCGACACCGAGCCCGCCTCGGTCGAGCAGCAACGCATGCTCGGGCACTGCTGCCCGTCGCTCTACGACCTGCGCTCTCTCTTCCAGGTCAACGTCGAAGAAGGCCGCCACCTCTGGGCCATGGTCTACCTGCTGCAGACCTACTTCGGCGCCGACGGCCGCGACGAAGCCGAGGCGATGCTCGAGCGCCACAGCGGCGACCCGGACAACCCGCGCATCCTGCAGGCGTTCAACTACCCCGTCGTCAACTGGCTCGACTTCTTCTGCTTCACGACGTTCATGGACCGCGACGGCAAGTACCAGCTCGCCTCGCTCGCCGAGTCGAGCCTCGACCCGCTCGCGCGCACGACGCAGTTCATGCTCGCCGAAGAGGCCTACCACATGCAGACCGGCGAGAACGGCGTCGGCCGCATCATCAAGCGCACCGGCGAGATCCTCGGCGAAGGCAAGGACCCGCGCGCGCAGGGCGCGATCCCGCTCGACATCATCCAGCGCTACGTGAACTTCTGGTTCTCGGGCTCGATCGACCTCTTCGGCGGCGAGGACTCGACGAACGCCGCCGAGTCGTTCGCGAACGGCCTCAAGGGCCGCTACCGCGAGAGCGACGGCATCTACAAGGATCCGAAGGCCCTGCAGGCGACCTACACGCTCGAGGTGCCGACCGAGGAGGGCAAGCTCGAGAAGCGCGACATCCCGCTTCGCCGCGCGATGAACGCCGTCCTGCTCGACGCCTACATCGCCGACTGCAAGCGCATCGTCGAGCGCTGGAACCGCGACCTCGAGAAGCACGGCGTCAAGGAGCGCATCGGGCTGCCGGACCGCAAGTTCCACCGCCACCAGGGTGTCTACACGGGCTTCCGCTTCACGCCGACCGGCGAGTTGATCGACGAGGCGACCTGGACGCACAAGCACGCGGAGTGGCTGCCGACGCAGCAGGATCGCGACTACGTGCAGTCGTGCATGGTGCGCGTGACGGCGCCCGGCAAGTTCGCGAACTACATCGCGCCGCCGGCGCAGGGTGTGAACGAGAAGCCGGTCGACTTCGAGTACGTGAAGTTCCACTGAGAAGCGCGCGAGCCGCGGCTCGCGACCTTCTCAGCTGCCTCTCTCGCGGCTGGCTGTCGACAACAACGCCGAGGATGATGCAAAGGACGCCAGCCGCGATGGGCACTCGACCAACCAGCTCATGACCAACCGACTCTGCTACGTCTGCGAAGGCGGCGACTGCACCGAGAAGGGCAGCGGCGACGTCTTCGATCGGCTGCGCGATCTCGTGCGCAAGTTCGATCCCGGCGAGGAGCGCATCAAGATCCGCCGCTACCCGTGCTTCGGCGCGTGCGAGCAGGGCATCAACATCACGCTCTATCCCGACAAGATCTTCTACAGCAAGGTCACCGAAGCCGACCTGCCCGCGATCGCCGCGCACATCGAGGGCAAGGGTCCGCCCGTGCAACGACTGACCGGGAAGTGCCAGCCCGACGTCGAGCAGATCATCTGGGACATGCTCGACAGTCCGTACTGAGCCTGCTCGCCCAAGGGGCGACCAGGCTCAGGTCATACTGTGACGCCGCAACGCGGCGTTTCACTTACGGGGCGAATCAACCACTCGGCGCCGCTGCGGCGTCTGGAAGCTGACGCTGCGGCGTCGGGAAGTTGCCGCTGTGGCGTCGGGGAAAGCTGGCTTGGAATTGCCGGTCAGCGCCTCTAGGTTCCCGCGATGGGCCTCCTCTCGCGCGCGGTCGCCGGTGCCACGTTCGGCGCGGACATAGTGCGGGCCGCGGTGCGCGGGTTCTGCAGCAACCTGCGCACGCCGCGCGCCGACGGCGATGGCGCGAACGAGGTGCACTTCCTGATCGAAGGCGATCCGAAGCGCGGCCTTTCGCCGGCCGCCCGCTACCGCGCGGTGTCGTACCTGCCGCTGCTCGAAGCCGCGGGGCTGCGCTGCAGGGTCTGGCCGTCGCGGCCCGGCAAGTACTTCACGGCTGGGGCCGGGTGGCAGAGGTTCCATGCGCTCTTGCCATGGCTCGCGATGCTCGAGGCGCACTGGGGCCACGGCCGCCAGCGGCGCTCTCGGAGGCGCGACTTCCGGCGGCTCGCGGGGCGCGGCGTCGTGTTCCTGCAGCGCGACCTCGTGGCAATGCCGCACTCGCTGCTCGAACGCGAGCTGCCGCTGCACAACCGCCACATCGTGTTCGACTTCGACGACGCGATCTGGCTGCAGCCGCCGTGGACGCGGCGCGCCGGCAGCGACGGCGTCGACGTGCAGCTGCGCGAGAAGATCGCCGGCATCTGCGCCCTGTCGACGGCGGTCGTCACGGCGAATGCGCACCTCGCGGCGTTCGCGCGCGAGCACGCGGCGAACGTGCACGTCGTGCCGACCGTGTTGTGCACGGACGAGTTCCATCCGCCAGCGGCGCCGGTGCAGAACGAACGGCCCGTGATCGGTTGGGTCGGCACGTCGGGCAACCTGTACTACCTGCGCCGGATCGGCCAGGCGTTGAAGGCCCTCGCGCAGCGGCACGACTTCGTGCTGCGCATCGTCTGCAACCGCGTCGATGCGGCGCAGCTCGCAGGCCTGCCCGAGAACCTCGAGTTCGTGCCGTGGCGCGCCGACGGCGAGGTGCAGCGCATCCAACAGTTCGACGTCGGCATCATGCCGCTCGACGACGACGAGTGGGCCGTCGGCAAGGCGGGCTTCAAGATGGTCCAGTACATGGCCTGCGGCGTACCGTTCGTGGCATCGCCAGTCGGCGCCAACGTGGCCACCGGCGGAGGCGAAGGCGAGTGTGGCCTCTATGCGAGCAGCCGCGACGACTGGGTCGCGCGCCTCGGCACGCTGCTGAACCATCGCGAGCTGCGGCGGCAGCTCGGCGAGAACGGCCGGCAGCGCGCCGTACAGAAGTTCGATCGCCGCGTCCACGCGCCGACGATCGCGACGATCCTGCGGGAGGCAGCACGTGGCTGAGGAAGCCATGCGGCCGTTGCGGCCCGTGATGATCGTGCCCGACTTCGACCGCATCGGCGGCTACGAGCTGCAGGCGCTGTCGCTCGCGGCGCACTTCCAGCGCACCGGCGTGCCTTCGTTCCTCGTCTCGAACAATGCGGCCGACCTCGAGGGGCGCGAGCAGCGGCTCGGCGTCGCGATCCACCGCCTCTGGCCTTCGCCGCCGCACCGCCCGAACTGGGCCGCGCTGTTCGAGTCGTTCCTGACGTTCCTCGAGAGCCACCGGCACGAGTACGACGTCATCCACTGCCACGCGCTGACGTTCCTCGCGGCGTGCTGCGCGCGCATCGGCCGCATCCTGAAGAAGCCCGTGGTCGTGAAGGTCGCGACCGAGCGCGACGTGCGTGAGTACCACGCGAACCGGTCGCTGCACTTCAGGTTGTTCTTCCGGTGGCTCAAGCGCGCGGACCGGCTGCTGTGCCTGTCGGAGTCGATCCAGCGCGAGGCGATCGCGTGCGGTTTCCGCAGCGAGCAGGCCGTGATCGCGCCGAACGGCGTCGACACGGAGCGGTTCGCGCCGGCGACGGCGGCGAGGCGCGCGGAGGCGAGAACCGCGGCGGGCGTCGGCAACGAGTTCTGCCTGCTGTTCGTCGGCCGGCTCGTGCAGCGCAAGGGAGTCGACGTGCTGCTGCGTGCGCTCGCCGCGAGCCAGCGCGCGCGCAGCTCGCGGTTGCTCGTCGTCGGCGAGGGCGCGGAGCGGGCGCAGCTCGAGCAACTCGCGAAGGAGCTCGGCATCGAGTCGCAGGTGCAGTTCCTCGGCGAGCACGCCGACATGGCACCGTTCCTCGCGTGCGCCGACGCGTTCGTGTTCCCGAGCCGGCTCGAAGGCCTGCCGAACGCGCTGCTCGAAGCGATGGCGTCCGGCCTGCCGTCGATCGCGACGCGGATCGGCGGCTGCCTCGACGTGATGACGGAGCAGAGCGGGCTGCTCGTGCCGCCCGACGACGTGCCGGCGCTGACGGTGGCGATCGACAGCCTGGCCGCGGACGCGGGCCGCAGAGCCGAGCTCGCGGCCGCGGGGCGCCAGCGTGTGCTCGACCACTTCGCGTTCTCGATCACGGCTGCGCAGCTGCAGCAGATCTACCGCGAAGCAGCAGCCGGCAAGCGCGGTGTGGCGCGCTGATCACCGCGTGCTACGAGCTCATGGGCGCGAGATGAATTGCGCCATCAGCTCGGCGCGACTCGAAACACCGAGGCGCTGGTAGATCAGCTTGACGTACTGGTGCACGGTGTGGCTGCTCAAGCGGAGCTTCGCGGCAATCTCCTTCTCGCTGGCACCGCTCAACAGCTGATCGAGCACGAGCCTCAGGCGGGGCGGCAGCCGCAGCTTGCCCTGATCGGCCGGGCGCACGTCGAGTGTCAGCATCCACCCCGACGTCTCCGGAGTCTGCAGCAGACGGGCCGTCAGGGTTTCGCCGGCGTTGTGGATTTCCAGGACGCGTGGAACGTCAGCTGTTCGTCCGCGCTGCTCGGATCCAATCGACGCCGCGATCCAGTTCGCCAGAGAGTCCGGCAGCGCGCCGACATGCGCATCGCGGGGCCAGAATCGGTCGAGCAGCCAGCGAGCGCGCTGCGTGTGGAACAGCAGGGACCCGTCCTCACGCAAGCGCAGGACACCGTGAGAGGCTCCCTCGAGTCCCGTGCCCGCATCGTTCACGGCGGACTTGATCGCCGTCACGGCCTGGGCGTTGCGGTAGGCGAGTGCCACGTGGGGCCGAAGCAAATCGAGCATTTGGCGCTCCTCGCCCGTGAACGAGCGCTGCTCACGGTTGAAGACGAGTCCGAGGTTCACGCCTGCCGCACCGGGCATCATGATCACGAGCTGGTCTTCCAGGCCCATGGCCCCGTAGAAGTGCTGGTAGAGGTCGAGCTTGTGCCAGGCCTGCCGCGACAAGTAGTCCGAGGTCGCCAGCGCACGCTGCTGTCCGTTCTCGACGAAGTCGACTATGCGCGGGTGCTGCATCTGCAGTTCGGCCAGGACCGGCATCAGTGCGTTCAAGCCGTCGTCGGGCCGATCGGCGAAGTTGCGCGCCCATTGTTTCTCGGGGATCACCTCCGTGTAGCAGGTGATCGCGCTCGGAATCAGCGGGCCGACGCTCTCGAGCAGGCGCGTGGGAAACTCGTCCGCATCGGCAAGCACATAGAGCTTCTGCAGCGTCTCGTCGAACCTTCGCAACTGGTCGTGGCTCAGCATTGCAGTTGATTCCCCGGTCGGCAGCGTCGCATGACGAAAGCCGCTCGGTCAAGAGGGGAACGAAGGGGATCGGTGGCCACTGCAACGCGATCCCATGCGCATCACAGGCTCAGTTGCTCGTACGTGGCGCAACACGCGACCCGCGGAGGCAGCTGGATCATCCATCAGCGACTCGTTGCAACAGTCCAACGGACCGCGAGCGATCGCCAGATCCCTGAACAGGGACTCCCGGGGCTCAGGCCGCCTGCTCTGGTGAGCGTGTTCGTGCGGCTTGCCGTTTCGCCTGGGCCAACTCGGCGAACACGCTGAGCGCCTGAGCCACATCTTCATCGGAGTGCGAGGCCATCAGTGTCGCCCGGATGCGCGGTGTATCCATGGGCACAGCCGGGTGGACCACCGGGACGACGAACAGCCCACGCGCACGGCAGAATCCCACGGCGTCCATCGTCTCGGCTTCGGAGGCGAACAGGATCGGCACGATGGGCGAACGGGTATCGGCGACCCGGAAGCCGAGTTGGCGCACGCCCTCGGTGAATCGGACCGCCACCTCCTGCACACGGCGCGCGAGATGCGGTTGCGTGCGGAGGATCTCGAGACACTTCCTGGCCGCACCGACTTGAGCAGGAGGGAGCGCGGCCGAGAAGACGAAGCCGCGCGCCGTGTGGCGCAGGTAGTCGATGAACTCGTGCCGCGCGGCAACGAAGCCGCCACAGCTCGCGATGGCCTTCGACAACGTTCCCATCTTGAAGTCGATGGCATCCGCCGGCAGGCCGAAGTGCTGCTGGATGCCACGCCCGGTCGCGCCGAGCACGCCGAGGCTGTGCGCCTCGTCAACCATCAGCAGTGCCCCATGGTCGCGGCAGAGGTCGACGATGCGAGGCAACGGCGCGATGTCGCCGTCCATCGAGTAGACGGCATCGACGACTACGAGAATCCGCCTGCCGGCATGGCGTCGCAGCAACTGTTCTAGCTCGTCGACATCGTTGTGCCGGAACGTCGCGAACTCCGCCCCCGAGAACGTGCACCCATCGTGGATGCTCGCGTGGTTGCGCTCGTCGCCGATCACGACGTCGCCCTTGCCGACCAGCGCAGCGATCGTGGCCAGGTTGGTCATGAAGCCGCTGCTGTAGACGATGGCGTCTTCGGCTTGCATGAACTCGGCCAGTTCCATCTCGAGCGAACGATGGTCCTCGAGCGTGCCCGCCAACATGCGAACGCCGTGAGTTCCGGTGCCACAGCGCGCAACCGCGTCGATGGCAGCTCGCTGCACCTCATGGTGGCCGATCAAACCGAGGTAGCTGTACGACGCGAGCATCATCATGCGCCGGCCACCGACGACGACGTGGCCGCCGTCTTGACTGGCGATTGGCGTGCCGAAGTGACCCCGGCCACCCTGGCGCAGCTCGTGGAAGCGCCGCATTCGAGTCGCGTAGTGGGCAACGTAGTCTCCCTTCGTGCATGGCCTCGGCGCGGCTTGCGCCGCATCGCGGTGCTTCACGAGGTCCACCAAGTGGTCTTCCAGCGCGCCGACCGAACCATGCTGGCAGAGAGTGTCGAGCGGGATCGAGCAACCGCTTCTCTGTTCGAGCAGCGCGATGATCTCCGCGGCTGCCAGCGAATCGATACCGAGGCTGGCAAACGAGGTCGCTCGCTCGATTCGATGCAACCGCATGTGCCTTGCGCTTGCCCACGCCTGCAACGCGCCGCGCACGATCGCCGCCGAGGCACACTGAGGTTCGACGCTTGAAGCCCCGGCCAAGGCATCTTCGAGCAAGCGATCGAGCTGCCGCTCTTCGTAGAGCCGGCGACATGGCAGACGCTGCACCTTGCCGCTCGACGTGCGCGGGAAGGACGCTGGGCGCAGAATGACGAAGTCCGTCAACGCTGTCTCGAAGCTCTCGAGCACCGCCTGCTGCAACTCGGCAAGCTCCCGGCGCAACGCCGCAACCTCGCCGGGCACCGCCGCCGGATCGCGGCTCCAGCGCACCATGTCCCGCGTTCCCTCGACGACGACGACGAGCCGCTCTTCGCCGCTGCGTTCGACGGCGAACGCCGCGCACGCATTGGGCTCGACGAACGGGATGTGCCGCATCACGAGCTGTTCGACATCCTGCGGGTAGACGTTGCGGCCGCGGACGATGATCATGTCCTTGAGCCGGCCCGTGACGAACAGTTCGCCGTCGCGCAGGAAGCCGTAGTCGCCGGTGCGCAACCAGCGGCGCGGGTCATCGATCAGTTCCGCAGCGAAGGTCTGCGCAGTCGCCTCCTGACGGCGGAAGTAACCCTGCGTCACACTGCGTCCGTGCAGCCAGATCTCGCCGATCGTGTCCGCAGCACAGACGACCCGTGTCTCGGGGTCGACGATGCGGACGGCGAGGTCCGGCGCTGGCTTGCCACAGCTCACGATCGTCCGGCCCGTTGCGGCTTCGACGAAGCGGTGCTGCTGCAGCGCCGCGCAGTCTGCGGAGAAGATCCGGCGCGGTTGCAGAGGCGGCCCCCCCGCGACGAACAGAGTCGCTTCGGCAAGCCCATAGCAGGGCATGAAGGCATGTGCACGAAACCCGCAGCCAGCGAACGCCTCGGTGAAGTTGCGCAACGTGTCGCCGCGCACGGGTTCGGCGCCGTTGAAGGCCACCCACGAACTGAGGTCGAGTTTGCGTTTCTGCGCGTCGCTGACGGTGCGGACGCAGAGGTCGTACGCGAAGTTGGGGGCACCCGAGAAGACCCCGCGGTAGTCGGTGATGGCTTGGAGCCAGGCGATGGGGTCGCGCAGGAATGCGGCTGGTGCCAGCGAGACGCCGTGAAACCCGACGAACACCGGCTGCAGGAGACCGCCAAGCAAGCCCATGTCGTGAAACATGGGCAACCAACTGACCGCGACGTGTTGCTTGCCGTGGGCGAAGTTCTCGCACAGCGCCGCTTCGTTCGCCGCGATGTTGCCGTGAGTCACCATGACCCCCTTCGGAGTCGAGGTCGAGCCCGACGTGTACTGCAAGAATGCGAGCTGCGACGCAGCCACGGTCGGCAGGCCCGTCGGGTTCGAGCAATCGAGCTCATCGGTGCAAAGGACCACCGCACTCGCAGTGGCGGGAGCGAAGTCGTCGCCGAGGTTCTGGTGCGTTTCCCTCGTGCACAAGAACAGGCGCGGCTCACAGTCGGCAGCGATGGCCCGGACGCGATCGGCGTTCCGGTTCTTCTTGGGCGGGAAGGCCGGCACCGCGACGACTCCTGCATAGAGGCAGCCGAAGAAGGCCTCCACGAAGGCGAGACCAGCGGGGTAGGTCAGTACGGCTCGATCGCCCGGTTCGGCGCGCTGGAGCAGGTGTCCGGCAATGCTGCGCGCGCGAGCGACGAGTTGCTCGTACGTGAGCGTCGGCCGCGATCCGTCGGCCTCGAGAAACGTCAGGGCCAGGCGATCACCCTGCGTTGCTGCAT
>DASVAL010000093.1:0-9779 GCA_036376355.1 Planctomycetota bacterium | reverse complement strand
GGCCGCGGCTGCGGCCGTCGCGAAGCTCGACGTCAAGAAGGCAACGGGCGACGACGTGCGCAAGGTCCTGGCGGCGAACGGAGCCGGCGACCTGTTCCCGCAGTGGAGCGCGGACGAAGCCGCGAAGATCACGAAGGAAGGCAAGATCCCCGTCTACGCCTCGTGGCGCGACCGCGTGCGGGCTGGGACGGCGAGCTGGGACGGCATCCTGACGGCCGCCGCGCTCGCGAGCTTCACGCAGGACCAGCAGGCCCTCGACGACCGCATCAAGAAGCAGCTGTGATCAGGGCCCGTTGCGTTTGAGCGCTTGATCAACCTGGGGATCATCGTTCTGCATGACCGCTCGTCGGCAGGCGCATCGAGTTGAGTCGCCTATTGGACACGGTCCCTCCAGTAGCTTGGACGCCGTCGTGCATGTGCGACAGCAACGACCTCGAGCGTTTCATCCTCGAGTTCGTGGTAGATGACCAGGAACGGGAACCGGTGCATGAGATAGCGTCGCGTACCGTGGAGATGCGCTCGCCACCTGCGTGGGCTCTCGGAAATGCCGACGATCGCGCGATCCAATTCGCGAAGGAACGCCGCTCCCGCTCGCTCGCTCCGCGCTGAGTAGTACCCGCGAGCAGCCTTCGCTTCTTCAACCGCACTCGGGTGAAACTGGACTTTGCGTTCGCCGCTCACGTGCCGGCGATGATGCGGCGAGCTTCAGACCAGGGAATCGGCGTGACCTCGCCCGACGTGAGTTCACGGACCCGCTTGGCGATCTCCTCGTCCCACCGCTCGGCCGCGTCATCGTCAACATCCTGGTCAAGGCTCTCAAGGAGCGATCCAGCGATCGCCGCCCGCGCCTCCGGTGGGAGCTGGAGAGCCTCCTCAAGTAGTTTGCGTGTGTCCACCATCGTCAATCAGTCTACTACGCAACGCCTCGAGACGGGGGCCGCCCGACCAACGGCGTCACTCAGCGCGTGAGACTCCGGACCCTTCACGGGTGCCCCCGTTTCGCGGCCGCTGGTTCGAAGAATACAGGTTGCCCCACGGTGAGGCGTCCCCGTCGAGTGACGGCGCCGTAAACCCCGGCCTTGTTGTCCCTCACCCGAACAATTGCCTTCATCACTTCGGCGGCGGAGCGCGCCGAGTCAGGGTCGAAGTTCACCATCGAGCAGCGCTCGTCGCGATTGGTGATGAATATGGCTGCGGCCTCGTCGGTCTCTCCGAACGAGAGGACACCGCCTATCCACTCGTCCTCTTCGAACAGCACTGATCGCGAGGATGCAATCAGGATGTTCGGTCGGAATCTTCGGACGTCGGGGCGCTGAGCCGCGAGCCTGCCGACTTCACCGACCGTCGTGGAGGTGATCAGCGAGATGCTCGCTTCGTCGAAGATGCCCCGGTTGAGATGCACCATCTCGACGGGCGAACCATGGCGACGACCGACCTCTGTCGCCAATTCCTGGCCAAAAACAGCCAACTCCTCTCCTTCTGGCGTGCGAACGTGCGTGGGGAGGTTTCCAGTGACGCCGGATCCTCGCCGCTGTGGAGCAAAGAGAATCAGTTCGGGAAGCTTGGAGGCAGTCAGCCAGGGGAAACCACCCCGATCGTCAGACCGACGGAAGGCAAGGCGCCGCCCAACGTCTCTGCCGCTTCCATGAGAGGGCCGGGCTCGTCAAGTTGCCAGTTGCTGTTCGCTGAACTCCTCCGAGAACCAGGCGCCTTGGCGCCAGCGTCGCCGAACACCGCAGACTCCGCGCTCACCGCGGCAGCGACAGGCGCGCCTCCACGCGTTCCCCCGTGCGGATCGCGACCGTGCCGATCGTCGTGCCCTCCGGGCCGAGATCGCCGAGCTGCACCTCGTAGTCGCCGGCCGACAGCTCGACCTCGACGACGCCGTTTTCGTCGGTGCGCTGGTCGTGCACGTAGTGCTCGCGGGCGGTGCGGTTCCAGAAGCACGGCGCGACGCCACGCGCCGGCGCGCCCGCGGCCGTCCGCAGCGTGAGACGCAGGGTGCCGGACCACAGGTGGAACGCGGTCGTCTGCACCTGGCCCGGTCCCACGGTCGCGATCTCCTCCGAGCACAGCATGCGCTCCACGTTGTGGCCCCAGTCGACGACGGAGTAGCGGCCGGGCAGCACGGGCAGGTCGAGCTCCCCGTTGCCGTCGGTGCGCACGTCGATGCTGAACGTCATCGCCTCGGCGCCGGGGCGCGGCACGTCGCACTCGATACAGAGCTCCCGACTCCGCGCCGGTTCGCCGTTGTGCAGCACGCGCGCGCGGAGACGACCGGGCACTTCGGCGGCGAGCGAGAAGCGCACGACATCGCTGCGGCCTTCGCCGACGGTGATGGCGCCGAGCGCGGTCTCGAGGACGATGTCCCTGCCCTCGTGCCGCCACGCGAACTGCAGCCGGACGGTCCAGGTCCCGGGCAGGAGCCCACGGGCCTCGAAGCGGCCGTCGGGTGTCAGTGCGGCGACGGCCGCGACGGCGTGGGCTGCCGCGAGCGACGGTCCCTCCGGCGCGATCACCACGCGCAGCGAGTCGGGTTCACCCCCTCGCGAGCCCACCGGGCCCGCGAACTCGCGGTAGTGGGCCAGGGCGGTTGCGGGCTCGAGTTCGCCGCGCAGGCTGCCGCCGACCTCGACGGTGACCACGACCTCGCCGTTCGCAGCGGGCGCGAACGCCACGGCCGTGAACAGGTGGGTTTTGCCGTCGACGACCAGCGTGAGGTCGCGGCGGTCCGGCGCGGGCAGCGCCACGCGGCCGTCGCCGTCGGTGCGGCCCTCGGCGAGCAGCACGGCCGCGGCCGGGTAGCAGGGCCAGTCCGAGCCCGTCGGACTGTGCAGAGGCGTCAGTGCGTTCACCTCGCGCCCCAGTGCGTCGACGAGGGCGACCCGGGAACCCGCGACCGCGCTGCCGTCCGCGCGCTGCACGCGCACGAGTGCTTTGCGTTCGGCGGCGGCGCGCAGCACGACGCGCCGCGGCAACGTGTCGTCGACGACGAGCTCGGCCGGCGCGGTGACGGCGAGTTCGCGCGAACGCGGTTCGGCGAACAGCCAGTAGTCGCCGCGGCGCAGGCGCAGCGTCGTCGTGCCGCCGGCGTGGTGGCCGATGTGCTCCACGCGCGTCTCGCACGCCGTGCCCGCTTCGACGCGCACGATACGCAGCTGGTAGTCCTCGACCGGTCGACCGGTCGGATCCTCGACGACGGCGACGTCGATCGCGGCGCCGTCGCCGAGTTCGATGCGCACGTCGTCGGCACCGAACGCGCACTCGGCGGTCGCGGGCTCGTACGCCGGATGCACGACGCGCAGCGCGAGCGCGTCGGGGTCGCCGACGTGCCGGCCGAGCGTGAAGCGACCGTCGGGGCCGGTGGTCACCCCGATGAAGAGCCAATCGTCGCGGAGCCCACGCACCACCGCGGTGCGCCGGCGCTGCACCTTGGCGCCGGCGATCGGCGCGCCGGCGGCGTCGACGACCGTGCCCTGCAGCCGTGTCGGGGCGCCGACGGTGTCGACGACGAGGTCGAGGGCCGCTTCGCCGCCGCGCGCGTCGGCGGTGACCTCGCCCGGGCTCGGGTTCGAGCGGCGACGGACGCGGACGAGGTATCGCCCCGCCGGCAGCGCTTCGCCGGCGCGGAACGCGCCGTCGACGTCCGTGCGGAAGGTCGTGTAGGTGATGGGGGTCACGGGGCCGTCGAGGTCATCGAAGCGCTCGAGGTCGATGTCGACTGCCGCGGCCGGCGAACCGCCGCGGTCGACGAGCCGACCGAAGAAGCGCGTGCCTGGGGCGAGCCGCACGTCGCCGAGCGCGATCACGCTGCCGGGTTCGACGTCTTCGAAGTACCCTTCGAGGGGCACGAGGTCGGCGCGGGCGATGCGCAGGTGGAAGCAC
The DNA here is from genome assembly GCA_036376355.1 of Planctomycetota bacterium. Classification (GTDB taxonomy): domain Bacteria; phylum Planctomycetota; class UBA1135; order UBA1135; family UBA2386; genus DASVAL01. Next base: position 5,894 of record DASVAL010000093.1, on the reverse strand, counting down.
AGCGGCAGCCACGCCGGGAACTCGAGGCGGAACCTGCCGTCGGCGCCCGTGGTCGCGGTAGCGGGCGGCACGGCCGGTGGCAGGTCGTGGCGGCGCGTCCAGGCGGCGATGCGCTCGGCCGCGCCGGGCCGGTTCGCGAGTGCGACGGCGACGGCGGCGAGCGGGCCGCCGAACTCGTCGACGCACCGTCCTTCGACGACGGCGACGCGCGTGGGTTCGGCGGCGGGAGCCGCCGGCGGCGCTTCGGCCGGGCGACGCTCGGCGTCGCCCGGCCGACCGGCTGCCGGCGGAGCCGGCGGAGGCGGCGCGGCGTTGCCGGCGACGAGGTGCGGTGGCGCCAGCGGATCGTCCTGGCGCGGCCAGAACAACACGGTGGCGAGGATTGCCGCGGCTGCGGCCGCGAGCTTGATGCCTGACCCCATGACGAAGAGTCCTCCTGCAGCAGTGGTCGAGGGCAGGACCAGACCGGCATCGTCGAGGCCGAACGCCGCGCACAGCGCCGCGCGCCAGGTACCCGGACGCTCGTCGTCGAGGCGTTGCCGCAGCAGCGACAGGCCGCGCTGCAGCCGGCTCTTCACCGTCGCGAGCGGTTCGCTCGTCGCGGTCGCGATCGCCGTCGGCGTCTCGCCGCGGAAGAAGCGGCGGAACAGCGCCTCCCGGTAGGGATCGGGCAGCGCGAACAGCGCCGCCGTAGCTGCGCGCACGGTCTCCTGGTGCTCGGCGACGGCCACGGCGTCGGCCGCCGTCGACGTGCCGCGGGCGGCCACCTCGTCGAGGCGGCGCCGGCGACGTGCCTCGGTGCGGCGGTGGTTGCTGGCCCGGCGGCGCAGGACGACTGCGAGCCAGGCGCGCAGCCCCGTGGGCTCCGGCGGCGGGTGCTGCAGGACCTGCAGCACGACGTCCTGCACGAGGTCGTCGGCGTGTCGATCCCCGACAAGGACCCGCGCCATGGCGCGCAGGGCATCCGCGTTCTGCGACAGTTCGGTTGCGAGCGGATCTGCCATCGTCTGGTCTGCCCTTCTCTCACCGCCGAATGGGGCGGGGATGCAGCCGGGTCCCATTATCTGGCGCGGACCCGCCCCGGGCGCAACCTGCAACGCTGCCCGCCCCCCTCCCCGAGGTCCCTGGACGGACCGCGTACACCTTGCCCTCCTCTCACGCGACTGACGCGGGAAACCACTCGCGCGCCCACCCATCGCCGACGAACGACTCGCCGTTCTGCCCGACGGCCGCATCGCCTACGCCCTGAAGAAGCGCTGACGCGATGGCTCGACGCACGTCGTGCTCGATCCGATGACGTCACACCGCGACGACCTGGGCTCAACCTCCGGAACCAGATCCCGGCAAAGGCATTCCTGCGCCGCCGCCGTTGCCCCGGAATCCCGCAAGCTCGCGGAGGATTGCCGGCTCCGGCGGCACAATCCACCGAGCCGATAGCGCGAGGCGCCGTTCTCATGGGGCCCGCGACCACAGCCTTGGAGCCGTTCATGCACCGTCACCGCCACCGTCACCTCACCCACCACGCCGCCCTGCTGACCTTCGTCGCCCTCGCCACCGCACTCTCCGCCCAAGGCACCCCGATCGGATTCGAGGAGACCTACGCACTCGCGGCCGACCGCGGCAAGGTCGTCGAGACGCTGATCCCGGGCACCGAGGACTGGTACTACTACCACTGCCGCGAACGGCTCGACTCGCGCGACTTCGCAACCGTGCGCAAGCTGCTCGGGACCTGGCGGCAGCGCCACGGCAACACGGCCCGCATTCTCGAGATCGAGAACCGCGAGGCGCTGCTGAGCTTCGCCGACACCGCCGAACGCACGTACGACTTCCTGCGCCAGCGCCTCGGGCTCCGCTTCGACCACCAGCGCGTCGTGCCCGGTGCTACGTCCGACCTGCCGACGAAGCTCGACCCGGCACTCGTTTCCCCGACGGTCCTGACGCGGCGCGCGCTGCAGAACCACCCCGGCACCACGAACGGCTTCCACGACCGCGCGCTCGCGGCGCTCGCGAGCACGAGCCTCGACGCGGACACGCTGCGCAGCCTGCTGAGCCGCCTGAACCGGCCCGACGTCGACAACCTCCCCGCGCTGATCGTGCGCGACCTCGGCCACCCGCAGAGCGGCGGCTTCGGCTCGCTGCCGATCCACGGCGAGCTGCGGCGTGCGCAGCTCGACGAGTGCGCGCGCCTGCGCCCCGTGCTGCTGCAATCGCCGGCGTTCGTGAACGCGTACCTCGTGCGCCTGCAGCCGGGCGCCGACATGCAGTGGCAGCAGGATGCCGACTCGCGCTCGGCACAGCTGCGCCGCCTCTGGGAGTTCGCGCAGCGGCTCTCGCCCGCGCACAACTCGCTGAAGGCGCACGTGCTGTTCCACTGGCTGCAACACGACCTGTCGCAGGGGGCGCCCGACAAGGAGCGCTTCCTGAGCTACGTCCGGCTGCCGCGCCGCAGCGGCCACCCGTCGGAAGCGCACCTGCGCAAGTTCGGGCGCGGCGACGAGTTCGTGAACGGGCAGAGCCAGTACCCGACCGGGCTGCCGCCGATCGGCGACGACGAGGCTCTCGTGCGCACGTGCCTCGAGCACTTCTTCGCGCGCGAGGACGGCTTCGAGGCCTACGCGGAGTTCCTCGACGGCGACTGGCTCAAGGCCGTGCTCGCCGAGACGAAGATCCTGCTCGGGCAGGGTGACATGGAGCGCTGGTACTCGCTGCTGAACGACCCGGGCCGCCTCGACCAGCTCGAGAAGCGCGTCGAGATCACGTTCCCGCCGACGCTGCGCACGCAGTACGCGGCCGGCGACGACGTGCACCTGCAGGTCGACACGAAGAACGTGCCGACGCTGCTCGTGAAGGTCTTCGCGATCGACAGCTACCGCTACCACGTCGAGAAGCAGCGCGCCGTCGACGCGACGATCGAGCTCGACGGCATCGTCGCGAACGTCGAGCAGACGCACACGTACAGCGAGCCGCCGCTGCGCCGCGTGCGGCGCACGTTCGAGCTGCCGATGCTGAAGGAACCGGGCACCTACGTCATCGAGTTCGTCGGCAACGGCATCAGCAGCCGCGCCGTGATCCACAAGGGAAGCTTGCGGCTCGTCGAGCGCAGCGCCGCCGCGGGACAGGCGCTGCGCGTCTTCGACGAGGCCGGCGTGCACCTGAACGACGCCTCGGCGTGGTTCGGCGGCCGCGAGTACGCGGCCGACAAGGAAGGTGAGATCCTCGTGCCGTTCTCGACCGAGCCGGGCCAGAGGAAGATCGTGCTGCGCCAGGGCAACCGCTCGACGCTCGACACTTTCGCGCACCGCGCCGAGAGCTACCAGCTGCACGGCTCGATGCACGTCGACCGCGAGGCGCTGATCGCAGGCCAGAAGGCGCGCCTGCTCGTGCGCACGCAGCTGCGGCTCGACGACCACGACGTATCGCTGCAGCTCCTGACCGAGCCGGTACTGACGCTCGTCGCGACCGACATCGACGGCCTCGCCACGACGCAGGAGGTGCGCGGCATGACGCTCGCCGACGAGCGCGAGTTCGTGCACGAGATCAGCGTGCCCGAGCGCCTCGTGTCGCTGCAGGCGACGCTGCGCGGCAAGGTCAAGGACCTCGCGGGCAAGGACCTCGAGCTGCGCACCGCGACGGCGACTTTCGGCGTGAACGGCCAGGACCTGACGCCCGAGACCGGCAGTGCCGTGCTCGTGCGCACGGCGGACGGCTACGCGATCGACTTGCGCGGCAAGAATGGCGAGCCGCAGGCCGGCCGCACGTGCCACTTCCGGCTCCACCACCGCGACTACCGCGACCCGGTCGAGCTCGACCTGCAGAGCGACGCGCAGGGCCGCATCGACCTCGGCCCGCTCGCGCAGATCGAGGTGCTGCACATTCAGCGCAACGGCGGCTTCGGCGGCACCTTCGTCCTGCCCGGCACCCGGTGCCGCATGCCGGCCGTCCTGCACGCCAAGGTCGGCGCGACGCTGCGGATCCCGTACCAGGGCTCGTCGAGCAGCGTCACGCGCGCGGAGTTCTCGCTGCTCGGCCTCGAACGCGACGAGTTCCAGCACCTGGCACTCGCCGACGGCTTCGTCGAGCTCAGGGACCTGGCGGCCGGCGACTACGAGCTGCGCCTGCACGAGACGAACCAGCGCATCGCGGTGCGCGTGACGCAGGGGAACGCGGAAGGCAGCTGGCTCGTCGGCCGCGACCGCGTGCTCGAAGCGAGCCCGACGTTGCCGCTGCACCTGCGCGCGATCGAGCTCGCAGGCGCCGAGCTCGTCGTGCGGCTCGGCAACCACAGCAAGACGACGCGCGTGCACGTCGTCGCGACGCGCTTCCTGCCCTCGTTCGATCCGTTCTGGAGCCTCGTTGGCGCACCCGGCGAGACGCCGCAGGCGATCGACACGGCGCGGGCCGAGAGCAGCTACCAGGCGGGACGCAAGCTCGGCGACGAGTACCGCTACGTGCTCGAGCGGCGCTTCGCGACGAAGTACCCGGGCAACATGCTGCGGCGGCCGAGTGTGCTGCTGAATCCGTGGACGCTCGACGACACCTCGTTGAACGCGGCGGTCGGCTACGGCCGCGGCGGCGGTAGCAAGTACGGCGGCAGATCCGGCAGCAAGCGACCGGGCGCCACGCCCGTCACTGGCGGCCCGGGCGGAGGTCTGATCGCGGATCCGGGCACGCACAGCAACCTCGATTACCTGCCGAAGGCGACGACGACGCTGGCCAACCTGACTCCGGACGCGGACGGCGTGCTGCGCGTGAAGCTCGCCGACCTCGGCGACGGCCAGATCGTGCACGTGCTGGCTCTCGACGGCGCCCAGGCTCTCTACGACACGGTCGTGCGGCCCGAGCAGCAGCTGCAGCCGCGCGCGCGCCACCTGAAGCAAGCACTCGACACAGCACAGCACTTCGTCGAGCAGAAGCGCATCGAGTTCGTCGCGGGCAGCGGGCAAGCCGTGCTCGACGACGCGCGCGCGGCCAAGGTCGAGGTCTACGACTCGCTCGCCGGCGTCTTCGGGCTGCTGACCACCGTGAACCGCGAGGCGTCGCTCGAGCAGTTCGCGTTCGTGCTCGAGTGGCCGAAGCTGACGCCGAAGCAGAAGCAGGAGCTCTACAGCAAGCACGCTTGCCACGAGCTGCACTTCTTCCTGCACGCGAAGGACCCCGAGTTCTTCGCGGCCGTCGTGAAGCCGTTCCTCGTGAACAAGCTCGACAAGACGTTCCTCGACCACTGGCTGCTCGGCGACGACCTGCGCGCATTCCTCGAGCCGTGGTCGTTCGCGCAGCTGAACCTGATCGAGAAGATCCTGCTCGCGAAGAGGCTGTCGGGCGAGCACAAGCAGTCGGTCGCACGATCGCTGCGCGAGGCGCTCGAGTTGCGGCCCGTCGACCGCGAGCGGATCGAGCAGCTGTTCGACCTCGCGCTCAAGAGCAAGGAGCTCGCGGGACACGCAGACACGCTGCGCGCAGGGCTCGTGGTCGCGGACCAGCCCGCCCCCGCCACGGATCCGGTCGCTCAGAACAAACCAGCGGCGGCGCCCGCAGCGCCCGCCGCGCCCGCGCCCGAGGAGCGTTCCCGCAGGGAGGCGGGGGGCGCGGAAGGCAAGGACGAGAAGGAGAAGGCCCAGGCCGACAGCGAGTCGCGCGTCCAGGAGCTCGACAAGCAGCTCAACGACGAGCTCAGCAAGCGCGGCGACGTGCGCCAGCTGTTCCGCGCCGTGGAGCCGACGAAGCTGCTCGTCGAGCACAACTGGTGGCACCGTCGCCTCGAGCAGTGCACACCCGACGTCGTGGCGCCGAACCACTTCTGGATCGACTACGCGACGGCACCGGCAGGGCAGCCGTTCGTCTCGTCCGCGATCGTCGAGGCCGGCGGCTCGTTCCTCGAGGCGATGATGGCGCTC
>DASVAL010000088.1:0-13140 GCA_036376355.1 Planctomycetota bacterium | reverse complement strand
CGGTCCTTGCCCTTCACGAAGGCCGCGCGCAGGGCGGCGTACTCGGCCTTCTGCCGCAACCGCGGCAGGTGCTGGCGCAGCTTCAGCGTCACGTGCACCGGGTGCTTCGACGCCAGCGCTGCGCGCTGGCGATGCGAGACCCCAGCCACGCCGTTCTTCGGCTTGCGACCCGAGCCCTTGCGCGGGCCGCCCCAGTTCTTGAACGGGAGCTCACGCTGCTTCGCCTTCCGGCTTCGGGTCACTGCTGGCCTCATCTTGGTAGAGCACTAATCGTAACGTCGCCGCCAGACCATGTCAAGCAGTTCCGGTACAGACCGGTTAGATCGCATACAGCTCAGGCCGACTCACGGGCTGACTGGCTGACCGGTCAGCCGGGCTGACCGGTCAGAGAACCTCTGCAACCGCGGACGAGATCGAGGCACTTGTAGCAGTGGCGCAGGCCTGCGGCCTGGAGATGTGCACGCAACACCGGTGCCGCAAGGCGGCACCGGTGTTGCGTTCGCGCGCCGTCGGGCTCCATCATGGCGGCCGATCGAGATGACCGAACTCGCCCCACAACCGATGCCCGCCACCTACGTGCAGGTGGCGATCAACCTGCCGCTGCGGCGCGAGTTCACCTACGTGCTGCCTTCTGGCCTCACGGCCAGCCCAGGCAACCGCGTGCGGGTGCACTTCCACGGCCGCAAGCTCGGCGGCATCGTCACCGCCGTCAGCAACACCACGGACCTCGCACCCGAGAAGGTGAAGCCGATCGACGCCGTGCTCGACGCGGAGACGCTGCTGCCGCCGTCGCTGCTCGAGCTCGCGCGGCGCATGGCGGCGACCTACGGCTGCTCGCTCGGCGAGGCGCTCGACGCGACGTTGCCCGCGGTCGCGAAGCGGCGCGGCCAGCGCAGGATCCCGCACCTCGAGCTGAAGGCGCCGCGCGACCTCGCCGAGCAGGCGGTGCTGGAGCTCGAGGACAAACACCAGGCGCAGTCGCGCGTGCTGCGGGCCGTGCTCGAGTACGGCGGGCCGATGCCGCTGTTCGACGTGCGGCGGCGGACGAACACGAGCGACAGCCCGTGGCAGACGCTGCAGAAGAACGGTCTGTTGAAGCGCGTGATGATCGCCGAGGAGCTCGAGGAGCTGAAGCCCTCGGTCGAGGAGAGCGCCGTGCGGCACGAGCTGAACGAGCACCAGCAGCGTGCGGTCGCCAAGGTCGTCGAGTCGGTCGCCGCGCGCGCGCACCGCACGTTCCTGCTGCACGGCGTCACGGGCAGCGGCAAGACCGAGGTCTACCTGCGCATCCTCGAGGAAGTGCGCGCGCTCGGCCGCAGCGGCATCGTGCTCGTGCCCGAGATCTCGCTGACGCCGCAGACCGTCGGCCGCTTCGCGTCGCGGTTCCCGGACGTGGCAGTGCTGCACAGCGGGCTGACCGACGCCGAGCGCGGCCGGCAGTGGCAGCGGCTGCTGCAGGGCAAGGCGAAGGTCGCGGTCGGCGCGCGCTCGGCGCTGTTCGCGCCCGTGCAGAACCTCGGTCTGATCGTCGTCGACGAGGAGCACGAGACTTCGTTCAAGCAGGACAGCACGCCGCGTTACCACGCGCGCGAGATGGCGATCGTGCGCGGCGAGATCGAGAAGGCCGTCGTCGTGCTGGGCTCGGCGACGCCGACGCTCGAGTCGATCGGCAAGGCGCGCCGCAACATCTACGAGCTGCTCACGCTGCCGCAGCGCGCGGGCGCGGGGCGGCTGCCGAAGATCCTCGTGCAGGACCTGCGCGGCGAGCCGGCCGACGTGCGGCGCGCCGGCGTCGTGTTGTCGCGCACGCTGCTCGTGATGATGGAAGAACGGCTCGCGGCGCGCGACCAGGTGCTGTTGTTCCTGAACCGCCGCGGCTACGCGCCGGTGCTGTTGTGCCCCGGCTGCGGCGAGGCGATCAAGTGCGAATCGTGCTCCGTCTCGATGACGTGGCACAACCGGCGCGCGCGTCTCGTCTGTCACTGGTGTTGCCGCGAGAAGCGTCGGCCGGAGACCTGTCCGACGTGCCAGCACCCCGGTATGCACGAGCTCGGCGTCGGCACCGAACGGCTCGAGCAGGCCGTCAAGGACCGCTTCCCGAACGCGATCACGGCACGCATGGATGCCGACACGATGGCCGAGCGCGGCGCGCACGAACGTGTGCTCGGCGCCTTCCGCAAGAAGCACATCGACGTGCTGATCGGCACGCAGATGATCGCGAAGGGGCTCGACTTCCCCGACGTGACGCTGGTCGGCGTCGTGTCCGCGGACACGGGCCTGTTCGTGCCCGACTACCGAGCCGCCGAGCGCACGTTCCAGCTGCTGCACCAGGTCGCGGGGCGCGCAGGCCGCGGCGAGAAGGCCGGCACGGTCGTGATCCAGACGTTCTGTCCCGACAACTACGCGGTCGAGGCGGCCGCGCAGAACGACTACGACGCGTTCGTGCAGAAGGAGCTCGTGTTCCGCAAGCTGACGGGATACCCGCCGTTCGCGCGCCTGCTGCGCGTGCTGGCCGAGGCGCGGCAGGAGAAGGAGGCGCAGCAGCTGCTGATGCAGGCCACGGGCCCCTTGCGCGGCATCGGCGACGTCGAGGTCCTGGGGCCCGCACCGGCGGTGATCGCCAGGGTCAAGGACCACTGGCGCTGGCACATGCTCGTGAAGTGCTTCCAGCCCGCCTCGTTCGCCAAGGCCATGGAGGCGATCGGCACCGTCGAGGATCTCGGCACACGCACGTGCCGGATCACGCTCGACGTCGATCCGAGCAGCCTGATGTGAGCGGACGCCGCCGGCTGCGCGGGCGGCGGCAGGATCTGCCGGAAGGCGCGGCTGGGCGCCGTTTGGCGAAAGGCGGCGGTCGCCGCGGGACGATGAGCGGCATTGCCGTCCGTGCCCGGAAGGCCTGCATTCGGGCTCCAAACCCGCGGCCCAGTTGCGGGCCGTCGGGGCTTTCCAATACAAGCATGCCCTTCCTCTCTTGCCGGCTTGCCAATGAGCCCGATCGACCCAGACGAAGCCCCGACGCAATCAGGTGACCGTCCGCAGAGCGACCGTCCACAGGGTGACCGTCCACAGGGTGACCGTCCCCCGACCGAACGGACCCGCATCGTTCGCAGGCCTGCTCCGGCTGCCGACGAGGATCGCACGGTTCCGTCGATGCAGTCGCCGGCGAGCAAGCCGAAGCCGGCCGAGAAGGGCAGTACCGATCCCCTGATCGGCAAGACCATCGGCGGCTGCCGCATCGAGAGCCTGCTCGGCCGGGGTGCGATGGGTGCGGTCTACAAGGCGCGCCAGGTCAACCTCGACCGCGACGTCGCCGTGAAGGTCATCCGCCCCGAGATGATGACCGACCCGCGCATGCTGAAGCGCTTCGAGGTCGAGGCTCGCACCGTTGGCAAGTTCAACAGCCCGCACGTCGTCATGGTGCACGACGTCGGCTTCGCGCAGGGCGTGCACTTCCTCGTCATGGAGTTCGTGCAGGGCAAGAACATGCGCGAGCACTGCAAGCTGCTCGCCGGCGGCCGGCTGCCGGCCGGCGAAGCGATCCCGCTGCTGCGGCAGGCGTGCAAGGGGCTCGAGGAAGCGCAGCGGCTCAGCGTCATCCACCGCGACATCAAGCCGGACAATCTGATGTTGACCGACCGCGGTGTACTCAAGATCGCCGACTTCGGCATCGCGAAGCCCATCCAGGAGGACTTCAACATGACGATGACGTCGGAGCTGATCGGCACGCCGCTCTACATGAGCCCCGAGCAGTGCCAGGGCTCCGCCGACCTCGACTTCCGCAGCGACATGTACTCGCTCGGCGCGACGTTCTACTACCTGCTCACCGGTGAGCCGCCGATCCGCGCGAGCTCGGTCTACGAGCTGATCCAGACCAAGACGAAGCTCGAGAACCTCTGCCTCTGGAAGGCGCTGGCCGAGCTCGACGAGAACCACCCGCTGTCGCGCGTCATCGAGCGCATGACGTCGCTCGACCGCGAGGACCGCTACGAGAGCTACGAAGCACTGTTCAACGACATCGTGCTCGTCGAGCAGGGCGGCACGGTCGAGATCCCGGCCAAGGGCCTGTCGCGGGCCAGGCGCGCGCGCGCGAAGGCCGCGCAGAAGAAGCGGCGCAACCTGCTGATCGCCGCGCTGGTGCTCGTGATGGCCGGCGGTGGCTACGCCGCGTCGCTCTCGTGGGGGGGCGGCGGCGGGAACTCGATCGTCGATGCGAGCTCGTTGCCGCAGCGGCTGGAGGCGTTGGGGAAGCGGCTGGCCAACAACGGTCCGGACGACAATCTGCTCAAGGACGTCGAGGCCTTGCCGGACCTGCCGAACATCAGGCTCGATCGCCAGCGATTGCTCGACGACGTCAACACGGGCCTCAGGGTGAAGGCGCAACTGGCAGAGCTCCAGCTGCCGACCAGCTTGACGCCGCCCTTCGAGGAGCTGAAGGCCTACTACGCGAGTGTGGGCAAGGTGACCTTGAACGTGGACGCAGCGGGCAAGCACCTGGTGGCCTGGTGGGACAAGGCGCGTGTTGCCGCGCGTGCCGAGAGCACGCTCGGCCCCAACGCGAGGGCGAGCCTGCTCGGTGCATTCACCACGTGGCAGGCTGATCGCAGCACTGCCGGTGGGGACGAGGTGAAGTTGGCGGCTCTGCGCAAGCGGCTCGACGTCATCGGAGAGGGGCGTCGTACCCTCGAGGTACAGATTCCGACGCAGAAGGTGCCCCTGGATCAGGCGCTTCCGATCGGAACTCTCATCGCTGCCGAGAAGGCTCTCGCGAACAAGGACCAGCCAGTTGCCGACGTCGACGTGAGCCAGGTCCTGACGCAGCTCCACCAGAGTCTCGAGAACAACGGCCCGAACCTCGCCCTCGAGGAGAATCTGAAGAGGGTCGTGCCGACGCGTGATGACCAGAAGAAGACCAAGGAGGCGTTGTTGACGGCGCTCGGAGTGGCAACCGGTGTCGCCAACCGCATCGAGGAGTTTCGCGCGGAGTTCAAGTCGGAGAATCCGGAGCTGCCGTTCGACACGATCGAGACCTACTACCTGAAGATCGAGAAGGGGCTGGAGCCCTTGCGTCCCGAGGGCGTCGACCTGCCGCGATGGGCGCAGACCCTGCGCACGACGGTGCGCGACGAGAAGAGGCTGCAGGCTCAGGTCGTTGGCGCGTGCAAGAGCGCCTGGTCGCGGTGGACGCGTGAGCAGTCGTCGAGCGACGGGACCGACGACCTCGAAGCCGACCTCCGCAAGCTCGAGCGCGGCGTCGCGAAGGCCGTCGTGCTGTTCCCCGACTGCAAGGCGGAGCTCGAGAGGGCCATTCCCGCGACAGTGCTGGCCGAGGCGCAGACCAGGCTCGAGCGTTCCAAGAAGAAGCAGACCTGGCTCGGCAACGCGAAGAAGCTGTTGGGCCAGCTCGGCACCTTCACGCAGCTGGCCGATTGGCGCGCGGGCGCCGAGCAGTGCAACAAGGACCTCGAGAGCCTTCGCGCCACGGCGGCCGACGTCGCGGCCGAGCCGGAGGTCAAACGCGACCTCAACCGCGCGACGCAGATCATCGAGCGCTGGACCGGCGCTGACAAAGCCGTGGCCGCCGTCGCGAACGCGATTGCAGCCGGCGATCTCACCAGCGCCGAGGCCGCGGCGCGGAGCGGCGTTTCGGGTGACGAGGGCAAGGACGAGCTCAAGCAAATCGGCGAAGCGGCCGTGAAGTGTCACGACGCATTCAAGCTGCTCGACAAGGAGCTCGACGTCGACAGGGCGTTGACGCTGCTCGCGGAGGCGCGTGCGTTCATGAAGAGCAACGCCAGCCTGGCTCCGAAGGCCGACGAGCGCATCAAGCGCTGGTGCGACAGGGTCGAGGCCCTGAAGCTCGCGGCTGCCGGCATGGTCAAGATCGAGGCCGGCAGCACGAAGGTGTCCGCGCAGCAGGTGCCGGCCTTCTTCCTGTCGCCGACCGAGTGCAGCTTCGGCGACTTCCAGAAGTTCCTGCGCGAGCTGCGTGCCGCCGTGAACGGCATCGACGAACGCGGTGCGAAGTTGCGCGCCATCGCGCCTCGGCTCGCGGGAGCCGAGATGAACGAGGAGCAGCTGCAGGCGCTGCTCGAGCGGGATTTGCGCAAGCAACCGGACAAGACCCCGATCGACCGCGTGAACTACTACGTCGCGTCGGCCTACTGCGCGTGGAACGGATTCGTGCTACCGACCGCCGCGGAGTGGGCCCTGGCCGCGTTCGGCAACGGCAACCGCGTCCAGTATTCGTGGGGGCCCGAGTGGAGCAACGATCCCCAGCATCGCAACACGAACAACAAGGCGCTCGCCGAGGTCGATGCCGGCGGCTTGTCCTGGCGCACGTCGGAGGGCAAGCGGATCCATCACATCACCGGCAACGTCGCGGAATGGCTGGCGGCCGAGCAGGGGGCGGCGTCGGCACAGCAGGCCGGTGGTCGCTACAACGACAGCGACTCGAAAGCGCGCGAGCAGGCGGGCGGGCAGATGGCGACGACCGAGAAGACCGACGACCGGCTGGGCATCGGCTTCCGCACGGCCCTTCGGCCGCGCACCTTCATCGGCCAGCTGTGGCCGCGCTGACTGGCTGCAGGATCACTGGCTGCAGGATCACTGGCTGCAGGATCAACTGCCGGACTTCTTCGGCAGGATGCAGAGCACCTTGCGCGGATCCGTGAGCCTCACCCTGCGCACTTCTTCGACGTAGCCCGAGTAGTCGCGCGCTTCCTTGCGCGACTTCGGCACACGCGGGACCTTGCCATCGACGACGAGGACCGGGGCCATGGTGACCTCGAACTCCGGCCCCTTCGGGAACTCGATGTTGATCACGAGCGAGTCGTCTCCCGCGAGGTTCACGAAGCGTTCCTTCTCGGCGGCGGTCGTCCAGTCGTCGTTGAGCACGACGAGGCACGGACGCGCGTTCTCGCTGACGTCGATCGCGTCGAACTCGAACTCGCGCGTCGGAATGCTGCCGCACGCGGTGCAGGCGAGCAGAGCCGACAAGGACAGGGTGCGTAGGCGGTTTGAACGGGGGGAGCGATTCATGGGGGTGGTCCGCGCCGAGGGGTTAGCGGGAGCGAAGCGTGAGTTTCACGTCGGTTCCGGTCTGGACCATGTTCTTGATCTTCTCGAGATCGAACCACTCGAACTCGGGCTGGTAGTCGGGATGCGTCGCCTGCACGTAGTAGCGCTCCGCCTTCGAGAAGTCGAAGGTGAACGGGCGGCTGCTGCCCTGGCCGATGCGCTCGCCATTGATATAGACGGAGGCGTCGGCCGGATTCACGGACACGAGTCGCGAGTAGCCGGAGCTACCACACGCGGCGAGGAACAGGGCGGACAGGACGAGAGGAAGACGGCGCAGGAACTTGACAGCCATAGCGACGGGGAGCGAGGGCCGAGAGGATACTGGGGAGGCAATGGGAATCCAGCGCCCCCGGTCGGCATGGTATCACCGTATGCTCGCGAAGAACGTGTCGAGGCGCACCGCGTGAAGTACTTCGAAGCGTCGAAGGCGCCGGCCGAGGGGCTCGGTGTGCTCGCGCTGTTCCAGCTCATCGAGGAGGCGGTGCCAGCGTTCTTTCGCGCCGATCGGCAGATCTGCATCAACCGTGCGCCGGGCCGGCTCGATGTCATGGGCGGATTCGCGGACACGTCGGGCTCGCTCGTGCTGCAGCTGCCGACGGCCGAAGCAGCGTGCGCTGCGGCTCAGCTCCGCGACGACGACCTGATGCGGTTGTGGTCGCCGTGCGGCGACGGCTCGCGCACGCAGCTCTTGTCGATGCGCCTCTCCGACCTCGGTCTGCCGGGCCATGCGATCGATCTCTCGGAAGCGCGCGCGCTGTTCGGCGCCGATGCGCGTGACCGCTGGGCAGGCTACCTGCTCGGCGGCGTGCTCGTGCTCGCGCGCGAGCGCGGCCTGCAGCCGCATCAGGGCTTCGACCTGCTCGTGCACAGCGACGTGCCCGAGGGCATCGGCGTCGGTTCGTCGTCCGCGGTGGCCGTCGCCGCGATGTGCGCGCTGGCCGACGCCTATGGCCTCGCCTTGTCGGGGCGCGAGCTCGCGTTGTCGTGCCAGCTCGTCGAGACCGCGGTCGTCGGCCGGCCCGCGGGCGCGAAGGACCCGATGACGGCGGCCTGCGCGCAGCCCGACCAGCTGCTCGCGCTGCGCTGCCAGCCGTGTGAGCTCGAAGGCAGCATCGCGGTGCCCGAGGCGCTCGAGATCGTCGGCCTCGACAGCGGCGCGATCAGCGTGCTGGCCAACGACCAGGGCTTCGTGCGCGTCGGAGCAGGCCTCGGTGCGCGGATGGTCTCCGGCGATCCAGCGTGGAGCGGCCATCTCGCGGACTTCCCGCTCGGCACGTTCCGTGCGCGCTGGCAGAGCGCGCTGCCCGAGACGATCACGGGTGCTCAGTTCCTCGCGCAACACGGTGCACACGCGGATCCGTCGCTGCACGTCGATCCGCTGCGCACCTATGCGGTGCGCGCACCGACGCTGCACGCGATCGAAGAGAGCGCGCGCGTCGATCAGTTCGCGCAGCTGCTGCAGCAGGAGCCCACGGCCGAGCGGCGCGTGCAGCTCGGCGAGCTGATGCGTGCGTCGCACGAGGCGCAGGTCGCGTGCGGCCTCGGCAACCCGACGATGGACTTCCTCGTCGCGCAGGCGCGCGAACGCATGGCCGCGAGCGGACACATCGTCGGCGCGAAGGGCACCGGCAACGGCGGCACGCTCGTGTTGCTCGGTGAGCGCGGCAAGGTCTGGTACGAGGCGCTGCGCATCAAGAAGGCGCTGCTGCAGCAGACCGGCTACTCGGGGCACATCTTCCGCTGGTCGTCGCCCGGTGCGCTGACCTACGGCTCGATCGCGCTGACGCCGATCGACGCCTCGTAGCGCTGCGCCGACTCAGTCCGCCAGGCGCGTGAGCTGCAGCGAGTCGGTCCGGAACCACGCGGTGCCCGACACGGCGCGCAGGCGGAGCTGCAGCTCGACATTGCGCTGGAACTCGCCGACCTCGAACTCGCAGACGAGCGGCTGCCAGCTCTGGTTGCCGGTCAGCCTTTCGCTGCTCGCGCCGTCGACCGCGAGCCGCACGCCGCCGTCCGGCTCTTCGCCGCCGGCCGGCTTCGGCTCGCGGATGCCCTCGCACCGCGTCGTGGCCGACAGCCGGTACCGGCCGCGGCCGAGCAGCACCTGCGTGCGCCACACCGCCTCACGCGCTGCGTCGGGCCCGCGCTGGCAGGCGATCTGCAGCGCGTTCGTGCCCTGGAAGCCCTTCTTCGCGAGCACGACGTGGTCCGACTCGGCTGCCGGGTGCCAGGTCTTCAGCGCGACCGGTTTGCTGCCCGGGAACTGCAGCGGCTTGGGCTCCGGCGCCCGGACCTGCACCTGCAGCTCGCGGTAGCGCGCGGCGACGCGTTCCTGCAGCGCGCGCACGGCCTGCGCATGGCTCCGCGCGGCGTCGTCGTCGAAGCCGCGCAGCGCCTTCTGCAGCCTCGCCGCGATCGCGTCGAGCTTCGGCGCGATGCGTTGCGGGTCGAGCAGCGGCAACAGCGCGCGCAGCCGCTCGCGGTAGCGCTTGCGCAGCGCTGGTTCCTCGTGGCAGGCGCTCGCGACGATCGCGGTCGGGTGAGCGAGCACGGAGACCTCCTCGTCGGCGTCGTAGATCTGGTCCATGCCGTGCGGCAGGAACCGCACGCCGGCCTGGCCCGATCCGCACCAGAGGCGGAAGTTGTTGCGGTTCCGCGTGTACCCGTCCCAGTGGTCGAGCATGAGCTCGAGCGCCATGAAGTCGACGAACGCCGCCATGTCGATCGCGGCTTCGAGCTGCTCGAGGTGCTCGCCGCCGCTGCCGCCGCCGCGGCACAGTTCGCGCAGCTTCTGCAGATCGCCGTGGTCGTCGCGGCCGTCGCCGCTGTCCTTCTCGAGATCGCTGTCGATGTCCTGGCAGAAGCCGCCGTCGTAGAGGTTGCCGTCCGTGTGGCCGAACACACGCAGCAGGAACTGCCGGTCGAACGCTTCGCGCAGCACGTAGAGGCCGAGGCTCCGCCCGTCGAGCGTCACGAGCGCGTGCGCGACGCGCGGCGCCGGCAGGCCCGCGGCCGTGAACACCTCGTGGCCGAGCCACTCGCACAGCCAGGAATCGTCCTGCACGCTGTTGTTCAGGTGGAACCGCTGCAGCCCGTGCAGCCGGTGCGCCTCGCCGAACCTGCCGAGGTGCAGCGTGAAGCAGGGCCGGTCGTCGAGCTCGCGGAAGCTGCCCGCAGCGCCCTTCAGCTTGACGCCGGCCGTCTCCCACGCCGGCTCGCGGTCCTTCTGCACGGTGGCCGGCACGTACTCGCGCGGCTTCCTGCGCAGGTGTTCGCGGTCCGCTTCGCTCAGCGTGATCGAAATGCGCACGACCTCGCCGGCCGCGAAGAACGCGCGCGCCGGATCGACGTCCGCGGGCGCGGGCCGCTGCGCGCCGAGCAGGCCGGCGCAAGCGAGTACGGGGAGGTGGCGCAGCATCGAGGGGAGGGCGAGCGACGGATCGTAACATTGCGGCGCGCTCGAGTTGGATGCCGGGTAGGTGTCCGCGCCAACGGCCGTTTCGCAGCCCTGGCAGCTTCCCCTTTCGCGGGGCAGACGACACGCTGTCGGGCATGTCCAAACAAGCACCCGACCACCACGACGCCGAGCTCGTGCTCGAGATCTACGACTTGCGCCGCGAGCCCGTCATGCGCGAATCGCGCGACGTCATCAACCGCGACTTCTGGCCGCGCAACGAGGCCGAGGCAGTCGCCATCCTGCAACCCGACCACCCGCTGAACCGCGCCTGGCGGCAGGTGTCGACCTACTGGGAGATGGTCTACGGCATGGCCAAGCACGGCGTGATCCACACCGAGTTCCTGCTCGAGAGCAACGGCGAGGGCCTGCTGCTGTTCGCGCGCGTCGAGCCCTACCTCGCCGCGATCCGCGCCGCGACGAGCCCGCGCGCGCTCGGCAAGGCCGAGTGGGTCGCGAACTCCTGCGATCTCGGCAAGGCGATCATGGACACGTTCCGCGCGCGCATCAAGAAGCGCTTCGCCACGGGCAAGTAGTCGCGCGCTTCCAACCGACCGGGAGTGGCCGTGTTCCTGATCAGCCTTCAGCGCCGCTCGAGCAGCGTCAGCGCTTCGATGTGCTCGGTGTGCGGGAACAGGTCGCAGAGCCGCAGCGCGGCGACGCGGTAGCTCGCACCGAGTGCCGCGAGGTCGCGCGCGAGGGGCTCGAGCGCACACGAGACGAGCAGCACGCGCGCCGGCTTCGCGGCCAGCACCGCTGTGGCGCCCGCCGCCATCAGGCCGGCGCGCGGCGGATCGGCGATCAGCAGGTCGCACTCCGGCAGTGCCTCGCTGCCGAACGTCTGCTCGCGCACTTCGCCGTTGCCGAGCTCGTTCGCGCGCAGGTTGTGCCGCGCGTCCTCGCAGGCATCCGCCGAGCTCTCGACGATCGTCGCGTGCAAAGCGCCGCCCCGCAGCAGCCGCAGCGCGAACGCGCCGACGCCGCCGTAGCCGTCGACGACGCGTTGGCCCTTCACGTCGCCGAGCATCGCGAGCGCGGGCCGGAACAGGATCGCGTCGGCGTAGCGGTTCTGCTGGTAGAAGCTCGTGAACGACACCCGCATGCGCAGGCCCGCCGCCGCGTCGGTCTGGAACGTCTCGCCGTGCAACGCCGTCGTCTTGTCGCCGAGCAGCGCGTTGCCCGGCGTCTCGTTCACGTTGAGCACGACGCCCTGGAGGCTCAGCGGCCTGCCTTGCTCGTCGCGCAGCCCGGTGCCCGCGTCGGTGAGCATCCTGCCGAGCTTCTCGCGTTCCGAGAACCCGCCCCGCGTCGTCACCACGCCGAGCAGCAGCTCGTTCGTGCCGGGCATGATCCGCGCGCGGAACGCGCGCACGAGGCCGCGGTGCGTGGTCTCGTTGTAGACCGGTAGCTCGAGCTCGCGCATCACCTCGCCGGCGCGCACGCCGAGCCTCGTCAGCGCCTTGTGCTGGATGCGGCAGTCGGCGATCGGCTCGATCTCGTGCGTGCCGCGCCGGTAGATGCCGAGCTGCAGCTCGCGCCGGACCAGCTGGGCCGGATAGAGGATCGAGGTGCGGTCGTGGCGCGGCGTGTGCGGCGGCGGCGAGATCGCGGGCTCGACGCCGCCGAGGAACGGCAGAAGCCACTCGCGCGCCCGCTGTTGCTTGTGCAGCAGCTGCGTTCCGATCGGCTGGTCGAGCAGCGTGCAACCGCCGCACGGTCCGAAGTGGGGGCAGTGCAGCGGCGTGTCGGTGGTGGGGGGCAAGCGCGCAGTCTACTCGGGCGGCCGTGCAGACACGGCCAGTAACTTCGGCCGCGCAATCGCTTGAGCACCGGCGCACCGGCGAGCACAGTGTTGGCATGCCGTCCAGGCTGTCGCACTCGTTCTTTGCCAGCCGCCTTCGCGTCTTCCTGCTGCCCGCGCTCGGTCTTCTGGTGGCGCTGATCGGCGTCGTCCTGCTCTGGGGCTCACCCGAGCGAACGAGCGCCTGGGTCGGCATCGGCTGCGGTGCGTTCGTCACGCTGTGGACCTCGGCCCCGATGTGGCGGCGTGAACCGATGATCTGGTTCGACGACGCCGGGTTGCAGGCGCGCTGGCCGGGTTTCGACGTCGTGGCATGGCACGACATCACGTCGGTGCGGCTCGTGCGCGTGCGCCGCCGTGCCTGGCTCGCCGTCGATCGCACGGCGCACGCGCGGAGCGCCGCCGCGCGGCAACCCTTGCAGCAGGTGTTCGCGAAGCTGGCGAAGGTCGACGACCTCGCGATTCCGCTCGACGGGTTGCAGGCGCGGCCCGAGCAGGTCGCCGCGGTCATCGAGCTTGCCCTCGCGCACGCTCGCGGGCAGCGGTGACGACGGCGTCGCGCGGAGGCGAATTGCCGCGACACGCCTCCTCTCCCAGTCGGCGGGCTTGTTGGTAGACTCGGGCCGCCATGGTGACCCCCGCACCCGATGGACGTCTGCCGGATTGGGAAGCGTTCTACCGCGACTACCGCAAGCCGGGCTACGTGTCCGGCTTCGAGATCACGACGAAGCTCGGCGGCGGCATGTTCGGGCTCGTGTTCCGCGCGCGGAAGCAGTCGATCGGCAAGGACTATGCGATCAAGTTC
>DASVAL010000075.1:0-7090 GCA_036376355.1 Planctomycetota bacterium | reverse complement strand
AGCGGCCGGGTCGACGAGGGAACCGAGCACCAACGGACCAAGAGCCGAGCTTGCTCGGCTCGCGGTGCGTTGCACGAGGTCCCCTTGCGAGCCGGCTGCGAGCGGCTTTGCCGCGAGCGGCCGGGTCGACGAGGGAACCGACCCGGGGACGATCTCCCTCGCCGCCCCCAGCGTCAACGCCTGTCTCGGAACCCGCCGAGCCCGCAGCTGGCCTTCGGCGGGACGTTCGCCCGCGGCGTGGCGCTCAACGCCGCGCAGCGCCTGAGGCAGCCGCGCGCGTGGCTTTCTCGTCGCGCGGCAGCAGCGCGTGCTCGAACACCCACGTGCCGACGTCCTCGCCGAGCTGATAACCGGCGCGCACCGCCGTCGGGAAGTGCAATCCGGCGAGCACACGCGACGCGCCGTTCTCGCGCGCCGCCTCGGAGAAGCTCCAGAAGCTGCGCGTGAGTCCCGGATAGGGCTCACCACTCGTGACCTCGAACGCGACGAAATCGCTCCCGAAGAACCGCGCGAGCACGGTCGCGGCCGCGGCGCCGAGCACCGTGTGCGTCGACGGGTAGTCGGGCACGGGGGGCGTTCCGAGGTAGCTCAGCCATTCGCCGGAGCCCTGCGCGCGGACTGCCGTCGCCGGACGCCAGTAGCCATGGTGGTACTTGGCCTCGAAGCCGGCGATGAAGCCGTCGGCCATCGCCACGTTGAGGAGCGCGAACAGGCGCGCACTCTGCGGCGCATCGAGCTGCCGCGACTGCGCGACAGTGCGCGCGATCCGATTCCAGCCTTGCGGCGAGTTCTCGTACCAGAAGCGCGCGATCTCGCTCTGCTCGTCGTTGCGCCGCGCTCCGTCCTGGCCACCGATGCGGCGCAACTCCTCGACCTCGCGGCGCGCGAGGGGGCCGTCGACTGCAGGCGGCGCCGGCGGCCGGAACTGAGCGCTCGAGTCGAGGCAGAACGGCGTCACGCTGCCCCACTGGGCCATCCACGCCGGCGTGAAGTCGGGCGGTGTCGGGCGGTACTCGCCGGGCCTCGCGCCAGGCTGCACTGCCACCTCGCGGTCCGACCCATCGCGGGCGCGCGACGCGAGCGCGGCCGTCGCGGCGGACCGACCGACTTCGATGCCTCGCGCTCTGGCGTCACCCTCGGCGATCGACTCCAACGCGCGCGCCAGCGCTTCGTCGAGCGCCGTCCTGGCGCCCGGCAGGAGTCCGATCATCGCGCCGTGCGCAGCCGCGGCGATCGCTGCATCGATGGCCTCGCTCTCGGACGGTGCTGGCACCGCGGAGGCCTGGCCCCCGCCATGGACGCCGTCGAGGGCGCCCTGGACCGCGAGCTGGACGATCGCGAGCGCCCGCGACTCCGTGAGTGGATCGGTCCTGGCGGCGCCGAGAGCGTCGGTGACGACGCGGTTCCAGTGCAGGACCGCGTTCACGGGCGGCGGGTGGCTGGGCCCCTGCGCGATCAGGGCGGTCAGAGTGGTGAAGACAGGAAGGAACTTCATGACGCAATCTCCGGGGTCTGTGTGTTTGTCGAGCCCGCGCGACGCAAGCGCGTCGGGGAAGCGAACTCGTCGGTCGCACTTTCGATGCCGCGGAACCCGTTCACCATGACCGCCAGTCCGCATCGCTTGGCCCTCCGTCCCGGGATCGCGAGATGACGGCAAGGCGCACCGGATGGGAGACATTCACCGTTTACGCCTGACTGTCCCGAAGCAGCCGTTCTCCTGCCGTGGGTTGCAGCGTTACGTGCGGCGCGCCGCAGGCTAGAATCCCCCGTCCCCCCTCTCTTGCCCGGGCTGCTTCCCAGCCTGGCGCCGCTTCGCGAATCTCCTCATGAAAGCCAGCACTTCATTCGCCGGTGTCGCACTCTGTGCAATGGTCTCCGCCCAAAGCCCACTGGTCTGCAATCCGGCGGCTCCGGTCGCCTACTTCGGGTGGAACACCCCGCCGCCGATCACCTCGATCATGTTCAACCTGACCGTGAGCGCGCCGATCACGCTGCAGGCGCTCCAGGTGCCACTGCTGACACCCTTGGGAACTGCGGGTCAGCTGCAGGTCTGGCTGACGAACCCCGGCACCACGACGTACGTCGGCAGCGAGCAGGTTGCGGCCAACTGGTCGCAGGTTGCCTCCGGCGTCATCATCGGCGCGGGCACGACCGGAACGCTCGCGTCGTTGACCGTGACCTCGTGCCAGCAGATCGGTGGCGGCGGCCTGCTGCTGCCGCCCGGTTCGTACGGAGCGATGCTCCGGTTCGTCGGCGTGGCTCCGCTGCTGGCCGCCGTCGGCGCCGTCCAGACGTTCTCCAACGCCGAGCTCTCGGTGACCGGTGGCGCGCTGCAGTACACGCCCTTCACGGCGCCGGTCGGGCCCCAGACCGGATACGTGGCCTGGCAGCAGCGCATGTCGATCATCTACCAGAACGGTGCCGCCGCACACGCCTGCGCCGAGAACCAGAAGTATGGCACCGGCTGCAACATCCTCAGCGGCTCGACCGCGCAGGAATGGACCGATTCGACCCCGGGTGGCGCCGCGGCGTCCGCGAGCACGGCCCTGACCGGCCGCCAGCTGCAGTTCATTCCGAGCGGCAGCGGCTACGTCCTGACCCCGGGTGCCTCGACGTTCATCACGCCGAGCGCCACCGCTGTCGCGCTGCCGGCGAACGACGATGGTGAGACGGCAATCTCACCGTCGCTGCCGTTCCCGTACCCGGGCGGCGCCACGACGCAGCTGTTCGTGCACAGCAACGGCTATGTCTCGGTGGCCAGCAACAACACGCTGCCGGGCGGCCCGAACTGGGCCCCGGAGATCTCGGCGATGCTGTCCGCGCCGGCCACGGCCTGGTGGGCGTGGCACGATCACAACCCAGCCGAAGCGGGCAGCGGCCTCATCGTCTGGGAAGAGGTCGGCACGTTGATCGTCATCACGTACAACGACGTCGAGAGCTGGCCCGCGCCCGCCGTCAATCGAAGCAAGGTGCAGTTCCAGTTCGACGCCTCGACCGGCATCGTGACCATGCTCTTCCAGACGATCGCGGCCGGTGGCACCGCTGTCCTCCAGGGTGATGACTGGGTCGTCGGCTACTCGCCCGGTGGTCCGTCGCCGTCGGCGCTGCCGCTGAACGTCGTCACCCTGACGGCGATGAGCCTGCCCGCCCCCGAGGTGTTCCCGCTCGACCTGAACGCGTCGAACAAGCCGCTGCTCGGCCAGACCGTGGACCTGGTCACCTCGCAGCAGACGCCGCTCAGCGTCGGCATCAACTTCC
Organism: Planctomycetota bacterium; assembly: GCA_036376355.1. Taxonomy (GTDB): domain Bacteria; phylum Planctomycetota; class UBA1135; order UBA1135; family UBA2386; genus DASVAL01. The sequence continues at coordinate 3,832 of DASVAL010000075.1, read as the reverse complement.
TCAGCGTCGTGCCGCTTCCTGCACCAGGCATCGATCTGGGATTCCTGGGCATGCCGGGCTGCGTCGCGCTGCTCGACATCAACGCCGGCGTCGGCAACGTGATCTCGGACCTCGGCCTGCCGGGCCTCAGCATGACCTACTCGTTCGCGCTGCCGAACATCTCGGCCCTGGCCGGCACCCAGGTCGCCAGCCAGTCGATCTGGTTGGATGGGTTGGCGAATCCGTTCGGCGCCGTCTCGTCGCCGGCGATCCTGATGACGCTCGGCATCTTCTGATTCCACCTGGCGCGTGGCTGTCCGCGGCCACGCGCCGGCGCGGCGGAGAGCGTGGCGGCAGGACTGGCGCGATCTCGGCATCCATCCGATCAGCGCGCGGCGGGTATGCTGGCCCGCGCTCGCCGGCTGCGCCCGTCCCATGCTCCGCTCCTGCCCAACCGTCCTGCTAACGGGCTCGCTCGCGCTCGCGCAGACGATCCTGCCGCCGCCGCCGGTGCCGCCCGGCAATCCGACGACGCCCGACAAGGTCCTGCTCGGCAAGGCGTTGTTCTGGGACGAGCAGCTGTCGTCGTCGCGCTCGGTCGCGTGCGGCACCTGCCACGTGCCCGAAGCCGGCGGCGCCGATCCGCGCACCGCGACGTCGCTGCATCCAGGCGCGGACGGCCTGTTCGGCACCGACGACGACGTACACGGCTCGCCGGGAGTCGCGCGTCACCTCGCGAACGGCCAACTGGTCGCGAGCCCGCTGTTCGGCGTGCAGAGGCAGGTGACGAACCGCCGCGCGCCGTCGGTGGTCAACGCCGCCTACGCGACCAAGCTGTTCGTCGACGGCCGCGCCGACGACGTGTTCCGCGATCCGGCCAGCGGTGCGATCGTGCTGCCCTCGGGCGCTGCGCTCGAGAACCAGATTGCCGGACCACCCGTGAACACGACCGAGATGGCGCATCTCGGCCGCACCTGGATCGAGATCAGCAACGAGTTGCCGTCGCTCGTGCCGCTGCGGCTCGCGACGCAGGTGCCCGCGGCCTTGCAGCAGTTCCTCGGCAACGACACCTACGACGCGGTGTTCACGCGCGTGTTCGGCTCACCCGGCGTGACGCCGGTTCGCATCATCTTCGCGATCGCCGCGTACGAACGCTCGCTGACCAGCGACCAGTCGCCGTTCGACCTCTGGCTCGGAGGTCTGGGCACGCTGACGGCGCTGCAGTCGGCCGGACTCGCGCGGTTCCAGACGCTGTGCGCGGGCTGCCACACCGACCTCGATCCTGCCGTGCTCGCGACCGGACCCGTGCTCGACGACTTCCGCAACATCGGCGTGCGGCCCGTGGCCGAGGATCCGGGGCGGTTCCTGGTCACCGCGGCCGCAGCGGACCGCGGCCGCTTCCGCGTGCCCGGCCTGCGCAACGTCGCGCTGCGCGGCAGCTGGTTCCACAACGGCAGCCAACAGACGCTCGGCCAGGTCATCGACTTCTACGCGCGCGGTGGCGACTTCGCCGACAACCGCGATCCGCTCGTCGATGCGATCCAGGGCCACATCTTCGTCGCCGACAGCCTGCAGCTGCAGGCGCTCATGAACGCGCTGACCGATCCGCGCGTCGCGAACGGCCTGCCGCCGTTCGACCGCCCGCGGCTGTGGAGCGAAGGGCCTCTCGCACACGCGGAGTTCGGGCTCGGCACCGCCGGCACCGGCGGCCTCCCTCTGCGGGCAGAAGGGCTCGGGCCGGCGTTCCGCGGCAACGCCGCGTTCGGCGTCGGCGTCGATTCGCTCGCCCCCAACCTGTTCACGTTCCTCGCACTCGACGTCGCAGGCTCGGCGACGCCGGTGCCCGTGCTCGGCCAGCACGTGCACCTAGCGCTGACGCCCGCACTGCAGATCCTGCCGACCGGCCTGTCGCGCGCGAGCGGAGCCGCTGGCTTCGCAACTGCCGTGTTCCACGTGCCAGCCGGTGCCGCGGTCGCAGGCACCTGGTGGCTGCAGTGGATCGCCTTGGACCCTGCCGGCCCGCAGAGCCTCGTCACGTCGAACGCGCTGCGATTCATCGTCTACTGATCCCCCTGCCCCCTCGACCATCTGCCTCATCGACGCATCTCCCATGCACCACCTCCTGCTTCGCTGCACGCTGGTCGCCGCTGCCGCCGCCGCCACGCTCACGGCCCAGAAGTTCCAATTCGCGCCCGCACCGCCGTTCTGGGCCGGCCACGGTCGCGATCCCGCGCACACGGGACTGGTCACGGAGGGCACGCAACCCCTGAACCAGATCAAGTGGTCGACGCCGGTGGACCTGCAGCCGCAGTACACGGGCACCTACCTGCTGATCCACTACGGCTCGCCGCTCGTCACGGCCCAGGGCCGCGTGCTGGTCACGGTGAAGACCGGCGCCGCAGGCGGCTTCCAGGTCGAGTGCCGGCAGCCGTCGAACGGTGCGCTCCTGTGGACGCAGACGACCGACTACGTGCTGCCGCCGCACAACTGGGTGCCGAGCTGCGGCTCGACGCTGACGCCGCTGAACCAGCTCGCGACGCCCGCGGCCGGCGGCACGATCCTGCTGCGCAACGACGCCGACTCGGCGACGAGTGCCGCAGCACGGCTCGCGTTCTACGGGCTCGCGACCTACCAGGCCAACCAGGCGGCGTTCGACGCCGCCGTGCAGATCTCGACGCCGATCACGTCCGACAGCAACGGCAACCTGTACTTCGGCTTCCGCGTCGCCGGCGCGCTGCCGATCGCACTGCAGAGCGGCCTCGCGCGCATCGACCGGAACGGCACCGGGTCGTGGGTCAGCGCTTCGACGGCAGCGACCGACCCGAGCATCCGCAAGGTCGTCTTCAACTGCGCACCTGCGATCACCGCGGACGGCCGGTCGCTCTACGTCACCGTGAACAGCAGCAACAACTCTGGAGCGAGCGGCGGTTACCTGCTGAAGCTCGACGCCGCGACGCTGGCGATGCAGGCGCGCGTGCGGCTCAAGGACGTCGCCGTGCCGAGCATCGACGCGTACCTGCACGACGACGGCACCGCGTCGCCGACGATCGGCCCGGACGGCGAAGTCTACATCGGCGTGCTCGAGAACCCGTTCGGCACCAACCACCTGCGCGGCTGGCTGCGCCACTTCGACGCGAACCTCACGACGTCGTTGATACCTGGCCCCTTCGGCTGGGACGACACCGCGTCGATCGTGCCGCGCTCGATGCTGCCGCAGTACACGGGAACGTCGAGCTACCTCGTGCTCACGAAGTACAACAACTACGGCAGCGGCGGCGGCGACGGCCTCAACCGGCTCGGCGTCTTCGACCCGCACGCGTCGATGGTCGACCCGATCTCGGGTGCCCTGGTGATGAACAAGGTCATCGACGTGCTCGCGCCGACGCCCGACCCGACGTTCCCCGGCGGTGTGCGCGAGTGGTGCATCAACACCGCCGCGATCGACGTGCCCGGCAAGTCGGCGATCGTGAACTGCGAGGACGGCAAGGTCTACCGCTGGCATCTGCCGACCAACACGCTGTCGCAGGGCGTGGCGTTGACGATCGGAATCGGCGAGGCCTACACGTCGACGATCATCGGCATGGACGGCATGTGCTTCGCGATCAACGACGCGCGGCTCTACGCCGTCGGCCGGTGAGCATCGCATGGTAGGCGCCGGCGAGGGTGCGCTTGCGTCCTGATTCGAGCGACTACAGGAGCCCGATCGTCAGCGTGAGCCCGTTGGAGCTGGTGATCGCCGTCAGGCCGGTCGCGCCGAGCTCCAAAACGACGGTCTGGCAGCGCAACGACTGTCCGACCAGGATCGCGGCGTTCGGCACCGCGAACGCGGTGTCCGCGATGCCGTTCGCCGGGA
>DASVAL010000059.1:0-4479 GCA_036376355.1 Planctomycetota bacterium | reverse complement strand
CGCGAAGCCCGAGCCGCTGCACGTCTGGGTGCGGCACCGGCACCCGGTGCTGAACCGGGCGCTGCGCGCGCTGCTCGGCCGCATCCATCACGACGAGGCGCCCGAACGCAACCCGTTCGGCGGCGCGTCGCGCGCCGCGGAGTAGCTGGGGCGTTGCGCGTTGCCCCAGCTGTGCCGCGCGCACTGCGCGTTGGTCAGAGGGTCCCGATGACGAGTTCGAGACCGTTCGACGTGATGCCGCCGAACGCGTTCGGGATCGTCGGACCGAGGACCAGGCCCGTGCCCAGCAGCATGAAGCCTGTCAATGCCGGGTTGTTGGGGATCGACAACGGACTCCCGAACGTCGGCCCCGTTGCGAGGCCTGCCACCATCACGTCCGGCGACGTGTGGGCATAGCAGCCCGGCATGCCCAAGATCGCGAGCGGGATGCCCGGGTTGAACTTCGTGAAGCCGTAGACGACCGCGGCCACGAACGCACCGGTCGGAACCTCACTGACGGTCACGTTGATCGTGGTGCCGGTGATCGGGCGGTTGTCGGCATCGATCTTCAGGGCCACCTCGCCGGTGCCGGTCTGGTAACCGACGATCGACGACCAGTCGAGGCTCGGGGCCTGCGGGTTTCCGACGCCAGCGCTGAAGCCGGTGATTGCGGCGTTGCCGACGCTGCCGCCGTTGCCAAGGCTCGAGCCAAAGGACAGGAAGACCGTGCCGCTCGGCAGCAGTTCCATCTGGATGAAGTTCAGCTGCGCGGGCAGGCCGGCGTAGGCGGGATCCTGCCAGTTCCGGATGTTGTGCCAGGTGATGCGGACACCGCCATTGGGGCTAGCACTCTCGTACCAGATCTCGCCGCCGACGGTCGGGTCGAGATCGCACATGAAGCCTGCGATCACCGGCAGCCCGGGGCCCGTCGTGCCGCGGAACGAAGTCGGCGTGTAGCCCGAGTTCGCGCCGTTCGCAGCGAACGAGGCGTCGTTGTGGCTACCGAGGTAGATCCTGCCGTTCGAGTTCACCGAGATGGAACTCGTCGTGGCGCTGGTCGCATTGGGATAGGGGAAATTGAACGACAGCGTCTGGTTGATCGACGCATCGTCCCAGTTCAGCGACGAGCTCGTCGTGTAGGGCTGCGTCACGAGGTTCACGCCGGTGGCCGCCGGCGTCACCCCGTCGTACACGTTGCCAGTCGGGACGATGACGTAGTTGCCGCCCGTGGGACCCGGCACGTAGATCAGCGTCCACTGCGTGTTCGCGATGTCGACCGGGAAGGTGTCGCCAGGGAACAGCTCGTGGGCCATGCGCGGCAGGTCATAGCACCCGGTGCCATACGTGGTCTTGGTCGCGAAGCCGCTCGAAGTGCCCGGCACGTAGTGGATGCGGCCGTTCCAGATGCGCGGCGTGAAGATGGCGCCGAACGGGTAGGCAATGCCGACGCCCTCGAGGAACTGGATGTCCGAGTTCGCAGCGAAGACCGAGCCGACGAGCGTGCCGTTCGTGTAGGCGAGGCTTCCGGTCGTCACGGTCACGTAGAAGCCCTGCTGCTGAGCAGGATTGACCGGCACGGAGAACGTGATGGGCACGGGCGTCGGCACGCCGGCTCCCAGGCCGACGACGTTGGGGGCCGTGCCGAGCAGCGTCCAGGCGGACGGGTTCGCCTCGTTGCCGACGTAGGTCGTGCCTGCCGTGACCGCATACACCTCGATGGTGGCGGTGCCGGTCAGGTTCACGTCGAAGCCGTTGATGACTACCGGCTGCAATCCGACGATGTCGAACATGTTGCCGCTTTGGGCATTGCCGCCGGCAAACGTGGTGGTCAGCGGGGACTGTGCCGTCAGGGTGACTGCGGCGACCATCGCAACTGCAGTTGCGAGAAAGACGGGGCTACGCATGGGATCTCCGGTTCGCTGTGTTGGGCCTGTGGGGAAGCACCCAGAGGCCAAGCCGAGTGGCGGAAGCAAAACGCTATCGACGAAGGTGTGCCCGGGTGATGTTCCGCCAGCTGACCTCTTTGTGCAAGAGGCGTGGACCTTTGCCGAGGCGTTGCTAGCCGCTCATTGCGGTGGAGAGCACCACGCAACGAAGGTGATGGCGCAATGGTGTCCGGCTGGTGGCCCGTCGACGCGGAGGTTCGTGTCGCGCGGCATTCACGCCGGAAGTCGCGCGAAGCACGATTGCGCCATCAGCGCGGCGGGCCTTCGGATCAAAGCGTGCCGACGCCCAGTTCGAGACCGTTCGACGTGATGCCGCCGAACGAGTTCGGGATGCTCGGACCGAGCGCCAGGCCCGTAGCCAGGAGCTGGAATCCCGTCAGTGCCCCGCTGCTGGGGATCGCCAGCGGACTCGCGAACGTCGACCCCGTCGCGAGACCGGCCATGATCACGTCCGGCGACGCGTAGTACGCAAGGGCGCGGCTCCATCTCGACCACGGTTGGCATCGCGCCGAGGGTCTTCCTGAACAGCAATCGCCAGCGCTTCGTCGACGCCGGCCAGCCAGCGCTGCCGGCGATGCTGTACGCGTTGAACGCAGTGGCGGCCGGCGACCTCGACGGCGACGCGGACGTGGATCTGGTGTTCGATCCCACCCCGATATCCTCGATGGTGCTCGTGCAGGCCGTGTGGAAGCAGGACGCGGCTGGGCGCTTCCACGGAGCCGCTACGTTCGCCTACGGCTACGTGCCCTTCGGCGCCTTCGAGCTCGCCGATGTCGACGGCGATCAGGACCTCGACCTGATCGGTGTTTCCGGCAGCATGTTCATGGCCGCTGGCGCGCAGCACCGGCTGTCGCTGAACGACGGCAGCGGCAGCTTCACCGACGTCACCGCGACACACATGCCGGTGATCTCATCACTCGCCCAGTCGTGCGACTCGGGCGACGTGGATGGCGACGGCGACCTCGACGTGGTGATCGGTTCGATGGCCTACCCCTCCGGCGCGCCGTTGATCCTGCTGCGCAACAACGGTACGGGCGTGTTCGTGAACGCGAGCGCCCAACTGCCATCGACGCCATGCGTCGGCACCGCTGTCGCCCTGCGCGACTTCGACGGCGACGGCGACCGGGACATCGTGGCTCCGAGTTCCACGAGCGCGGTCACCTTCTTCGCCAACGACGGCACCGGCAACTTCACGGACGAGACTGCGACCCGGATCCCGGCGACGGCGTCGGCCGGCGCCCACATGAGCGTGATCGACCTCGATGGCGACGGCGATCTCGACATCGCGATCGACACCATCGATCTGCGCAACAACGGTCAGGGCACGTTCACTGCCACGACGGTCGCGGGCCCGCGCACGCTCGTGCTCGACTTCGACGAAGACGGCACTCCGGACGCCCTGAACGGGCTCTCGGTCGTGGGCGGCCAGACGCTGTTCTGGGACTACAACGCGACGGGTCACACCGTGCTGCCGGTCGATCTCGATCGCGACGCCGACGTCGATCTCGTGATCACGCCGTGGGGGCCCGACAACGATTGGAACATGCTCCGCATCGAGGTGCTCTACAACCTGCGCCGCGACCTGCGCGTCGCGACGCTGCCGGTCCTCGGCCACCCGTACCGCCTGCAGCTGCGGGCGACGAACGGCAGCGCGGCGACGTTCGCGTTCGTCGCGTTCGCGACCGCGACGCTGCCGCAGGCGGTCGAGATCCCCGGCTGGGGTGCCCTGCAGCTCGATCCGTCGCAGATGGCGGTGTTCGCGACGGCGACGATTCCGAACGCCGACACGATGGTCGAGGTCACGATGCCGATCCCGGCCGCGCCGTCCCTGTTCGGCCTGCCGCTCTCCTGCCAGGCGCTGTTCATGCCGTTCGGCAACGGAGCGGGGACGCACCTCTCGAACGTGATGACGTTCCCCATCGAGCGCTGACCCTGACTCGAGCCGGCAGTAGCCGAGTCGGCGGCGCAGCGACGCCGACCATCGGCTCGCCGTGAAATTGGCGGCAGGCGGAGCGGTTGATGTCGGAGCCAGCCACGCTCGTCTCGCTCCCCGATCGGGGGCCGCGGCGAGCGCCCGGCGTCGATTCAACGGGACTCGTGCGCATGCGCCGACAGCGAATCGTGGTGATCGGTGCCGGCATCGCCGGCCTCGTTGCCGCCCGCGTCCTCCAACGCCAGCGGTTCTGCTGCACGCTGGTCGAGCCGCGAGCCGATCTCGCGGGCGGCGGTGCGGGCTTGATGCTGTGGCCCTCCGCGTTGCGTGCACTGACCCGCCTCGGCTACCGCGACGTCCTCGACCTCGGCGCGCCCGTCCACGAGAGCATCGTGCGCGACACGAACGGGCGCACGCTGCTGCGCATCCCTCTCGGCACCAGGCAGGATTCGCAGCCGCGGGCCACGCCCAGGCAATCGCTGATGCACCTGCTGCGTCGCGACCTGCAGTGCGACCTCGTGCCGCTCGCGTGCACCGGCATCCGCCGCGCCGGCGCCGGTTTCGCCGTCGAGCTCACCGATGCGCCGGCGCTGGCCGCCGATGGCGTGCTCGTCGCGACCG
>DASVAL010000037.1:0-5183 GCA_036376355.1 Planctomycetota bacterium | reverse complement strand
TGCGGCGCGCCACCGCGTAGGCATAACCCGCCGAGACCTCGAGGTAGGAGAGACCCGGCGGCAGCGCCGGCACGAAGCTGTTGTCGCCCCACGCCACGACGCTGCCGTCGCTCCGGCGCGCGACGGAGTTGGATCCACCCGCCGCGACTTCGACGTACGACAGACCCGGCGGCAGCGCAGGCACGTTGCACTGGCCAGAGGTGTTGTTGCCCCAGGCCACGACGGTGCCGTCGCTGCGGCGCGCCAGTGCGTGGGAGTATGCGACCGCCGCCTCGACGTACGAGAGGCCCGCCGGCAGCGACGGCACGTTGCACTGACAGTTGCCGTTGTCGCCCCAGGCGACGACGCAGCCGTCGCTGCGACGCGCCACCGTGTGCTCGAAGCCCGCGGCCACTTCCACCCAGGTGGCACCCGGAGGCAACGGCGGTACGTTGCACTGGCCGAGGTTGTTGGCGCCCCACGCGACGACGTTGCCGTCGCTGCGGCGTGCCGCCGAGTAGTACCCTTCGGCCGCGCTCACCTGGACCCAGGACAGCCCCGCCGGCAGCGCGGGCACGTTGCACTGGCCGTAGTAGTTGTCGCCGAAGGCCACGACGCTGCCGTCGCTGCGACGCGCCAGGGTGTGGCTCCCACCTGCCGCCACCTCGACCCAGGACAGGCCTGGGGGCAGCGCCGGCGCGTTGCACTGGCCGTAGGAGTTGTCGCCCCACGCCACGAGGCTGCCGTCGCTGCGAAGAGCCGCCGTGTGAGCCCGGCCCGCCGTCACCTCGACGTAGGACAGCCCCACCGGCAGCGCCGGCACGTTGCACTGGCCGAGCCAGTTGGCGCCCCACGCGACCACGCTGCCGTCGCTGCGGCGCGCTGCAGAGTGCTCCTCACCGGCGTGCACCTCCACGTAGGTCAGGCCGGGCGGCAACACGGGCACGTTGCACTGGCCGAAGTCGTTGGAGCCCCATGCCACGACGCTGCCGTCGCCGCGGCGCGCGATCGTGTGGTATCGCGCCGACGACACCTCGACGTAGACCAGTCCCGGCGGCAGCGCAGGCACGTTGCACTGGCCGAACTGGTTGTCTCCCCACACCACCACGCTGCCGTCGCTGCGACGCGCCGCCGTGTTGCGCGGACCCGCCGACACTTCCACGAAGGACTGCTCGTGCATGCGGCTGTCGAACACCATCAACCCCCAGCCGATCACACCGTCCTGCGCGAGCGCCAGGTTGGTAGCGGCCGGCAGCGCGACGAAGAGTGCAAGAACCGGGTACGCCGCGGCGCGCGGCGACGAACTCGTGCGGGTCGTTGCGAACATGGCGACTCCTTCGCGGGACACGCGGCCTGGAGCACGGGAAGGGATGACGACGAACGTGAGATGCTACAAGCACGCCGCCTCCCGTGTGTCGACGCGCCGCGTTGCGTGCGTTGCGTCTCGCCAGTGCATCGTGAAGAGAATCCGGCGCGACCCGATCTCCGAGACGTCCCGTCCGGCAGCCGGGCACGTGCTGCGGTATCGTGACGCGTTCCCTCAGGAGTCCCAACCATGCCCACGATGAAGGCCATCCAGGTCCCGAAGTCCGGCGGTCGCTTCGAGCTCGTCCAACGCGAGATCCCTCAGCCGGGACCCGGCCAGGTGCGCATCAAGGTCGAAGCGTGCGGCATGTGCCACAGCGACGTGTTCGTGCGCAGCGGGCAGTTTCCTCGCCTCACGCTGCCGCGCGTACCGGGCCACGAGGTCGCCGGCCGCGTCGACGCAGTCGGCAGCGGCGTGACTGCATGGAAGCAGGGCCAGCGCGTCGGCGTCGGCTGGCACGGCGGCCACTGCTTTCGATGCAGTCCGTGCCGCAAGGGCGACTTCCTGAACTGCGCCGAAGGCAAGATCACCGGCATCTCGTTCGACGGCGGCTACGCCGAGTACATGGTCGCGCCGGCCGAGGCCGTGGCACGCATCCCCGACGCGCTCGACGCCGCGAACGCGGGGCCGCTCCTGTGCGCGGGCATCACGACGTTCAACGCGCTCCGCAACAGCGGCGCGCGGCCCGGCGACACGGTCGCGGTGCAGGGCATCGGCGGGCTCGGCCACCTCGCGATCCAGTTCGCAGCTCGCATGGGCTTCCGCACGGTCGCGATCTCGCGCGGCGCCGACAAGGCGGCGCTGGCCCGCGAGCTCGGCGCACACGAGTACCTCGACACGCAGAAGGTGACGCCGGCCGAAGGGCTGCAGCAGCTCGGCGGCGCGCACCTCGTGCTCGCGACGGCGCCGCACAGCGAAGCGATCGCGAGCACCGTCGACGGCCTGCGCGCGCGCGGCAAGCTGCTGATCGTCGCGGCGCCGCACGAGCCGCTGTCGGTCTCGGCGTTCTCGCTGCTGAGCGGCAAGGCCGTCGCCGGCTGGCCGAGCGGCACCTCGATCGACTCCGAGGAGGCGATGGCGTTCAGCGCGCTGACGGGCGTGCGGCCGCGCATCGAGCTCTTCAAGTTCGAGCAGGCCGAGCAGGCGTTCGCGAAGATGATGGCGAACGACGTGCGCTTCCGCGTCGTGCTCGAGCCGTGACGCCGCGGCCGCGGCAACTGTTGCCACGGCGTCATTGGACGAAGACGAGCAGCACGCCGGACGGATCCCACACGTGCAGGACCGTCGAGTCCCCCGCTTGCTCCGGTGGCGTCACACGCGCGCCGGGCAGCTTCTCGCGCGCGAGGACGGCCTCGACGTGCGCATGCCATGCGGCGACGTCCTCGACGTCGATCACCATCATGCAGTTGTCGGCCCACTGCTTGACGTAGTAGTCCTGCAGCCGGAACTCGCGGCCGCCGAGCTCGCAGTCGAGCGTGTCGCCGAACGCGGGCGTCATGCGGAACCCGAGTGCGGAGTAGAACCTCTTCGACAGCTCGAAGTCCTTCGCGGGGACCAGCACGCGCAGCCTGCTGATCGTGGGAGTGCCTTGCTTCATGTTCGGAGCCTCGCTGGGACGCGACCCGGTCGTTGCTCCCTGTCGTGCAACGAGCAGGAACCCGGCGAATGCTACCGCAGCCCGGTCATCGACCGTGATCAGCGCTCGAAGACGCCGCCGAGCACGGCCTGCATCGCCCGGAAGAACACGTCCGTGTTGTCCATCACCCCCGTGAACAGGGCCGCCGGTCGACGTTGGTCGAGACCGGATAGCCGTCGGCGTGCATCGTGTAGCGCGGGAAGCCGGCGGCCTCGTAGGTGCCGACGACGCCGTTGCGCAGCTGCGCGGCGCCGAGGCCCATACCGGCGCGCCCGGCGAGATCCGCATCGGTCACGCGCGAGGCGCCGATGATGTTGACGCCCGCGCACTCGTGGTCCGCGGTGCCGATCACGATCGTGTCGAGGATCCAGCGCTCGGTGTCCATGTTGTGCGCCTGCTTGTCGATGCTCGCCCCCTCAACCATCAGCACGAAGCCGTCCGCGTAGCGCGAGTGCACGCTGAGCGCCGCCGCGGCCGATCTCGCGGGCGGCCGCGAGCGCGGACGCCACGAAGCGGAACGGACGAAGAACTGGCATGTCGCGCTTGTCGCGAGGTCCCGCGAAGGCCGCGTGTCGTGCAAGTGAGGAATCGCGACGGTGGTGAACCTTCACCGTGCCTTGCCGCAGCCGGCGCGCACTGCGGGCGCCTAGGGTCTTCACCGGAGGCTGCGGGTCGGAAACGCGCCGCGCCAGCGGACCGCTACCATCTGGGGTTCCCTTCTCCCGGGATTCGCGCATGCGTCCACTGCTGCTGCTCGTGCTCGCCGAGATCGTCGTCCTCGCGCTGCTCGTGCTGCAATGGAGCGCCGGCAGCGCGACGGCGCTCGCGAACGCGCGGCCGGGGCCGCCCGCGACCACACCCGCCGCACTTGCCGTTCCCGCCGCAACCGAGATCCCGGCCGCATCAACCGCGGGCGCAGAGGCCGAACGCACCCTCGCGGCGGCCGACGACGCGCGCGTCGATGCGCGGGATCCGCTCGGCATCCTGCTCTCCGGGACGATCCGCAGCAGCGACGGCACGCTCGTCGAAGGCGCGAGCGTCGGTGTGCGGCGCGACACCGAGCACCGCGGCGGCAACAGCGTCGAACCCGGTTCCTTCGCGATCGCCGGGCTCCTGCCGGGCGAGTGGAAGCTGACGTGCCGCGCCGACGGCTTCGCGCCGCACGAAGCGACGATCACGCTCGACGACCGCGCGTTCCAGCGCGCCGACCTCGAGCTGAGCCCCTGCTGGATCGTGCGCGTCAAGGTGCAGGGCGCCGACGGCAAGTCGATCGCAGAGGAGCTGCGGAGGAAGGCAATCTGGGAACCGCCCTACGTGGTGGCCACCGAAGCGCCGCTCGCCGGCGACCTGCCGCCGACCACGCGGTCGCTCTTCCGCTTCGGTCTCGGCGAGTGGCACTCGTACGCCGGCAGGAGCGGCACGGCCGAGCCGTCGCTGCAGGAACAGGGCTACTGCGGCGAGCTGCGCATGAACCGCGCCCCACCTGCCTGCGCGTCGTTGCTGCTGCGCACGACGCTGTTGCAGAGCCAGCGCCTCGAAGCCGGCCAGAAGGAGCTCGTGTTCACGATGCAGGCCAGCGACGTGCTGAGCAAGCATGGCACCGTGAAGCTGCGGCTCGTCGATGCCGCGACCGGCAAGCCGATCGCGGGGGCCAGCGTCGACCTCGAAACGGCGCAGCGCAGCGGCATCCCCGGCAAGACAAGCGACGATGGACGCGTGGTCATCGAACGCGTGCTCCCCGGCATCGGCATGCTGCGGTCCTACCCGCAGTCGCCTCAGCAGGAGGGCCTGTTCCGCTACGTCCGCGTGCCGGCTGGCGGCACGGTCGACCTCGGCGACATCCTGGTGACCGCGAGCGCGAAGATCACCGGGGTCGTCGTCGACGGCGACGGCAAGCCCGTGAATGGCGCGTTGGTGCAGTGGACCGAGCTCGACTGCCGTTCGTTCCCGCAACCGCTCGTCGACGGCCGCGGCACGAACGCCGGCGCGGACGGCAGGTTCGAGCTGTGGGGCTGCGGCCGCCATCGTTACGTCGTGTTCGCGCGCCTGCTCGAAGGCAACGAGTGGCGCATCGGCCGGGCGTCCGTCGATGCGACCGCTGGTGTGCCGCCCCCGGTGACGATCACCCTCGCGAAGCCGACGAGCGTCAAGTTGAACGCGAGCTTCGACATGACCGCCGGCCGCCTCGTGACGGCGCTCGCG
>DASVAL010000030.1:0-14724 GCA_036376355.1 Planctomycetota bacterium | reverse complement strand
CTCCCAGGCGCACCACAGCGTGCCCTTGCCGTCGAACGCGAGCGATGGGTGACCCTGCTGGCCATCCGCGTCGTCGTTGGCGCGCTTCTCCGCGGCGAACGTTCCGCGTTGACCCATCGTCCACTGCACGTCGCGATTGCCACCACCCGCCCTCTGGTCCATCCACGCGGCTCCGATCTTCCCGTCGCTGCTCACGGCAACGACCGGCGCGTCCATCGGTCAACCGTCGACGCGGCTGTCACCGTGGTTGAGGCGCTTCGGCGGCGCGAACGTCGCGCCGCCGTCCGACGACGTCGCGATCCACAGCGCGCGGTTCTTGCGGTCGCTGCCCTCGCGCCAGACGAGGATCGGATTGCCCTTCGGATCCATCGCGAGCCCCGGCGCGCAGCACTCGCAGAGCGGGCCCTCGAGCACGACGTTCGCGCCGATCTTCTTGCCGCGTTCGCCGACCGTCGCATAGCCGAGGTCCTGGCCCCGGTCCTTGCGCTGCCGCTGGTCGAGCCACGCGACGAAGACCTCGCCGCCCGGCGCTGCCGCGAGACAGTGCAGCGCTTCGGGTGCCTGCTTCGGCGCGTCGTTGATGCGCGCCGGCGGACCGAACGTCACGCCGCCGTCCGTCGAGACCGCGAGGTAGAGGTCGTTCGTCGGATAGCGCTTGCCGAGCTCGTCCTTGTCGAAGCAGAGCGGCGCCGTGACGTAGATCGTGTCTGCTCCGTCGACCGCGACGCGCGGCCCGCGCTGCATGCCGCCGCGCGCGTTGCCCTTCGCGTCGATCGCGGTCACCGGTGAGCCGAAGGTCGCGCCGCGGTCGCTCGACACCGCGAGCTCGATGTTCCCGTTGCGCAGGAAGACGGCGTAGAACCTGCCGTCTGCGCCCGCGGCGAGGTGAGGTTGCGTGCCGCCCGCAGCCACGACCGTGGCGGCGAGGGGGGTCGCGGGCGGTTGCTGCGACGCTGCGCGCCGAGCAAGCACGCACGGAGCGAGCAGGCACAATGCGGCAGGCATGGCGGCAAGGACACGTCGTTTCATCAGATCGACCGGGAGAGCACGTGTTCTATCACGGCCCGGTCTCAGGCCGGAGAGCTCTGGCGGCACGCAGGCCGACGTCGTCTGCCCGGAAGGTCGGCTGCTGGAAGGCGCGTAACGCCGAGCGGACATACATCGCCGGCCGAAGGTAGCTGCCGCCGCGCATCAAGTGCTCCTTCACAGTGGGGAACCCCGGGCGCAAACCGTCTCCCGGTCGCTCGAGACCAGGGGATCCCTTCAGGTCGCGGCACCACTCGAACACGTTGCCATGCATGTCGTGCAATCCGAACGCGTTCGCGGCGACTGACCCGATCGGTGCGAGGTCGACGAATCCGTCGTCGAACGCCTCCGGCGTGCCCCGCTCTGGCGCAGCGCGCACACTGGCCGTGTCCAGGACGTTGGCGTTGCCGGCGAGATCCGTGGCCGCGATCCCAGGCCACCACGGCGACGTGGTGCCGGCGCGACAGGCGTATTCCCACTGCGCCTCGGTGGGCAGCGTCATCCCGTGGCGGTGGAGCAGCGCATTGCACATTGCCCAATCCACGCTCGTGACCGGGTGCATCCACGTGACGAATGCGCGCAATACTCGTGCGCGAAAGGCCGCCCGTTCCTCGCTCGACTCGAGGCCGTCCGTCGTCAACGTCCACAGGCGACGCCACTGTGCTTGCGTCACTTCGTACTTCCCCAGCAGGAACGAGTCGAGCGTGACCAGCGAGATGCCCTCGTCGACCCGCGCCTGCCGATCGAAGTTCGCTGCGTTCGGGTCGGTGCTCTGGGCCCCCATCGTGAACGCCCCGCCGGGTATCAGCACGAGCACGATCCCGGTCGCCTCGGTGAGGGCGATGGAACCATCCGCCCTGTGTTCCGGGATCGGGATCGTGGCGGGATCCGACTCTCCATCCCAGGCGCTGGCCAGATCGTAGAACTCCCACAATCCCGTTGCCGGGTTCTCACCAATCGGCACCAGTCCGACCACGTCCGCATCCCGTAGATCGATCGACTGCCTCGAGTACTTGGCGCTGGCGGCGACGCCTGCGCGCGCCGCTTGCCAAGTCACTCTTGCATTCGGATGGCCCTTCGACAGATCGCCGATCTGTCGCGCCCAGGTCAGCCGCTTTTCGATCTGCCTTCGCTGGTCCTGGAAGGCTTCCAGTCTCGGCAGCAGGGCGGCCAACCTGTCGTGCAGGAACTGCACCCCTGCGTCGGCGAACGTCCATGAGCGCTGCGCCGAGACCATTGCCGTCAGCTTGTCGTAGTTGGCCTCCGCCGCCGCCAGCAAGGAATCCGCCTGGTCGACCATGTGCTCGATCCAGAAGGCGTAGGGACCGTAGACATCCTCGTTCCCTGGCGGTGCACCATCGACCACAGCCTGCGCCTGATCGATGGCGGCCTCGTACTGGCCGTTGGCGACCAACGCGAAGGGAAGCATGGTGAGCAACTCGAATGCTTCGACGGCGCCCTGCGCCTTCGCCATGCCGGCGCGGACACAAGCAAGCCCGAACGCCTCCTCGCCGTGGATCGTTCGGGTCTCGACGCCGATCTCCTCGCTCACCGGCGCCACCCGCGCAAAAGCCATCTCCTTGAGCATTCGCGGCGTCATCGCCTGCTGTGTTGCCGACAACTCCGGCACGACCAACTGCTCCGCACCGGTCCGGATCGCTCGCGCCCGCCGCAACGTGCGCACGCGGCGCTCCGAGCATTGCCATGCCGCGAACTCTGGATGCGACTCACGGTCCAGCTGCGCTTCCGCAATGGTCGCCGGCATGGCTTGTGCTCGCAGGCCACGCACAGCCGCTTCGATCTCTCCTTTCATCGCCATCAACCGGGCGCAGTCGTCACTCCAGAGCTTCAGCGCCTCGATGGTGCCCGGCCATGCTGGGTGCAGGTCGTCGGCCCTGGCCACCAGATTCTCGTGGAGCACGACGCCGGACAGGAGGTCGTACTCGCGCACCTTCGCCCGCTCGCGCAGCGCGAACTGAAGCGCCACCACCGCCCCGACGATCGCCGTCGCGAACACCGCACTGCCCGCCACGATGCGCCCGCGGTAGCGCCGCACCAGTTTCCTGAGCCGGTACCCCGCGCTCGGCGGCCCCGCCTTCAGCGGCTCGTGCTCGAGGTACCGCCGCAGGTCGTCCGCCAGCGCCGTCGGCGACTCGTACCGCCGTTCCGGCTCCTTGGCCATCGCCTTCAGCACGACCCAGTCCAGATCCCCCGCGAGCTCGCGCCGCAGCGCCTCGGCGCCGATCCCGCGCAGCGCGGCACATGCCGCGGCCGCCGCGCCCATCGTCGACAACCGTGTGCTCGGCTTCGGTGGTTCGTCCTCGGCGATCCGCCGCTGGACCTCCGCCAGCGCTGCCGCACGCAGTTCGGCACCCGGGAACGGCAGCTGGCCGACCAGCAGTTCGTACAAGATCACCCCGAGCGAGTACACGTCGGTGCGCATGTCGATGCGACGCACGTCGCCGGCCGCCTGCTCGGGCGACATGTACTCCGGTGTCCCCACGACCATCCCTTCCTGGGTGAACAACGACTCCGCCGACAACCGCCGGTCGGTCGCGCGCGCCAGGCCGAAGTCGATGATCTTGACCGCGTTCCGGCCCTCTTGCGCCGCCACGAGCACGTTGCCGGGCTTCAGGTCGCGGTGGATCACGCCCTTCAGGTGCGCGTGCTGCACGCCCTGGCACACCTGTGCGAACAGCTCGATGCGTTCCTTCAGCGGCAGCCGGTGCTCGTCGCAGTAGATCTGGATCGGCAGGCCCTCGACCAGCTCCATCGCGAAGTACGGTAGCCCGCGCGCCGTCGTGCCGCAGTCGAACACCTTTGCGATCGCGTCGTGGTCCATCGCCGCGAGCGCTTGCCGTTCCTGCTCGAAGCGCGCCAGCACTGCCTTGCTGTCCATGCCCGGCTTGATCAACTTGAGCGCGACCAGCCGATGCACCGGGGACAGTTGCTCGGCGCGCCAGACTGTGCCCATGCCGCCCTCGCCGATCACGGAGAGCAGCCGGTAGCCAGGGATCGCCACTTCCTCCGAGGTCTCGAGTGGCACGCCGGTCTCGCCTTCCAGCTCCAGCTGGTGGCGGAAGTGCGCCTGGAGCGCCTCGGCATGCTCCGGGTGTGCGGCGACGAGCTCCGCGAACGCCGCCGTACGTCGCTCGGGGTCGCCGAACAACACCGCGAACACGCGGTCGACGAGCACGCTCGGCAACGTCGGCAGTTCGCCATCGGGCACGTGGGGCGCAGTCACGATGACTTCCGTCCCGGAGCCGGCGCCGCCGCGACGAGGCCTGGCGCCGCACCGCCGAGCGCCGCGAGCAGCACCTCCAGCTCCGAATCGAGGTCGCGCTGGCTGCTGACTGTCTGCCGCACCTCCTCGACCACACAGGAGCGCAGCCGCTGCCGCGCCCGAAACAGCAGCTGATGTAGCGCGTTCGTCGAGCACTGCAGTTCGGCCGCGAGTTGGGTGGCGTGGCGCAGGGAGCCGGGCTCACTGCCCACGGTCAGCGGCAAGCCGTAGAACGATCGCAGCACCCAGGCCCAGCGCGGCTGATCCCGCTCGAGCCGCTGCATTGCCAGGTGCAGGATCTGGCGCCCCCACAGTGCGACCTCCTCGTCCTCGGGCAGCAGCGTGCTCGGGTCCGCCCGGTGGTCGTGCTGTCCCTCCTGCTGCAGCGGCGGGTTGCGCCGCGTCCAGTCGTACGCGTAATTGCGCAGCGTGCCGACCAGGAACGCGCGGAAGCGCATCGGTCGCTGCAACCGCGCGAGCGCACCGCTCTGGAACAAGTAGCCCCAGAACTCTTCGCTGGCCGTCGCGCTGCGCTCCGGCGTCCAGATCAAACGCCGCAGCACCATGGTGACGAAGCCGCGGTAGCGGTCGATGAATCGCTGCCACGCTTCGGTCGGGGCGCGGCCCTGCAATCGCTCGATCTCGCTCCATTGCGTCGTGGGCACCATGGGTGCATCCGGGACCCTCCTGCTTCCTGCAGGGCACCGGCACGTGGGACCATATCGCCGCACCTCGCGCAGGCAATCAGCTCATGTGCTGGACGGCGTGGCGGTCGGCTCGTCGTGCTTCGGGTCGTCGAACGGGGCGTGCACAAGTTCGTAGTGCAGGGTGCGTGGCAACGGAGGTTGCGGGCAGCAGTCGCGGCCGGACCTCAGTCGCCGACCCGCAGACAGATCGAGTTGGAGATGGTCTGGTTCGCCGGGTTGCTGCCGGGCGAGATCACCATCGCTTGCGCGCCCAGGTCGCGGCCGATCAGCCAGCGGCCGGTCGGAATGCTCACCGGCACGGCGGCCGTGTCGCCGACGGCCTGGAACGGCATCACCTCCAGCGGGATGACGCGTTGCACGCAGTTCGGCATGCCGGCGAAGAACAGGTCGAACCCGTGGACCGGCACGCCGAGCACGACGATGCCGGTGGTGTCGGCCGGCAGGTCACGCAGCGAGAAGTTGCTGGTCGTGCCGACGATCGGCCGCGCGCTCATGCCGAGGTCGGGCGGCAAGGCGCCGCCACCCGTGTTGAACGGCAGCTCGACCGACAGATCGCGGTTGCCCGGATCGTGCGTCGACCAGCCGGCGCTGAAACCGGTCAGCCCCTGCACGAGCGACGGGGAGCAGCTGCCGTAGCGGAACTCGACGCGGCCGTCGCCGAACATCGCGATCTGGAACGTGTTCGAGGTGCCCGGTTGGTTCCATTCGGGCACGTTGTTCCAGGTCACGTAGGCGACCGGCACGGCGCCGGTGAGATCGATGTCCAGATGCACGCCGCCGCCGCCGGCCGGGTTGTGGTCCCCCCACCAGGCGGTCAGCTGCGGCTGGCCGCGCAGGAAGCCGGCCTCGCCGAACGCGCTGGCCGTGGCCGTCTGCGAGCCGCTCTGTGCTGGGCTCAGGAAGACGTTGCCGTTCGACGTCACCACGATGCTGCTGGTCGAGCCGCCCGGGTACGGGAACGTGAAGCCGAGCGCCTTGACGCCGGTGCGCGCGTCGTCGCCGAGCGGCACGTTGCTGGGGTTGGTCAGCAGCGGCGAGGCGGGGGGCACGATCGCCGAGTTGCCGGACGTCACAGCGTAGGTGTCGCTGTTCGGCGTCATCACGATCGTCGAGTGCGCGAGGTCGAACTGGCCGGGCTCGAAGAACTCGTAGAACGAGCGTGGCTGGTCGTAGCAGCCAATCCCCTTGCGCGTGTAGTAGGCGGCGGTGTTCGCGATCGCGTAGTGGATTTCGATGACGGGGCCCTTCGGGTCGGGCAGCGGCAGGGACACGAACGCCTGCGTCGCGAAGTCCTGCTGCGTGATCGACAGGAACTGATCATGCGCTTCGGCCGGCGCTCCGGGCGCGAAGGCCCGCACCATCAGCGATGGGTGCAGCGCGTAGGGCGGCGTCGCGTAGGTGATGTGCGGCACTGGCGTCGTGATCGGCGTTACCACGATGGCGAAGCCGTTGGTGCCGGCGGGCACGGTGAACGGCGTCGCGAACACGGCCGGCGAGTGCTCGTTGTAGGGCCGCACGGTCAGCGTTCCGGTCCCGACCAACGTCCAGGGCGAGCCAGGGCCTGGCGGCACCTGGATCTTGGGTGTCGGACCAGCCCACGTGCCTTGCCAGGTGCCAGGCGTCATGTAGACACGGAGTTCCGTGGTCTGCCCGACCATGCCCGGGCCACCGGTCACGCCGGGGGCGATGCCCCAGTTGAAACGCAGGAAGCCGTCGTCGTTGAGTCGATAGTCGATCTGCGACACCACGAGGTCGGCGTTCGCCGTGAGGTTCACGTAGCTGCCATGGCCGTGGTAGCCGGGGGGCAGGTTCTGCGGGATCGGCGGGATCGCGGCGTTGTTCTGTCCCGGCGCATTGTTGTAGTGCGTCGCCTGGAAGGGGTTCTGCGTGGCGAGTCGATCCGGCGGAGGGCACTGGTTCTGGGTGCGTAGCAGGGGGACGAACAGCAGCCCGGTCGCAAGGGCGATCGCGGGGCGGCGGACGGTGGGGGTGATCGACGACATGACTCTCCTTGGTTGGGTAATGGAGCACGGTGCGGAACGACGCACGCGGCCCTCAAGTCATGTCCCGACGGCTGTCCCGCTTACGCGGATTCGACGCGAGTCGCATGCCACGCTCTCCAAGCCGCAGCCCCAGCACCGCTCCGAACCGACCATGGCCTCGAGCCGTGACGCCAGCGCGGTGCTGGTCGCGGGCTACCCGCGCCGACTACAAACAGCCGGACCCGGAATCCTCGACCCGAATGCTCATCATGCTCGGCCTCACCCCCAAGCCACGTCGACTCGACATCGCGTGCTCCGCAGACACGGTGCACGGTCTGCGCGCCAGACCTGCGCTCGCCGCGTCGTTGGTGTTGCACCTGCTCGCTGCCTGCCAGGGCAGTGCGTCGCGGCCACCCGAGTTCTTTCCGGCTCCGGCCGGCCCGATGCAGACGCTGCCGTTCTCGGAGGCCGTGGCTGCGAACGGCTTCCTGTTCGTCTCGGGGCAGATTGGCACGCTGCCGGGCAAGCTCGAGCTCGCACCCGGCGGCATCGCCGCGGAGGCGAAGCAGACGCTCGCGAACATGCAGGCCGTGCTCGAGCGCCACGGCGCGTCGCTGCGCGACGTCGTGAAGTGCACGGTGTTCCTCGCCGACATCGCCGAGTGGCCCGCGTTCAACGAGGTCTACCGGCAGTTCTTCCAGGCGCCGTTTCCGGCGCGCAGCGCGCTCGCGGCCAGCGGCCTCGCGCTGCAGGCGCGCGTCGAGGTCGAGTGCATCGCGAGGTTGCCGGCCAGGTAGGAGGCCGGCTGCGCGTGTGGGTAGGATGTGCGGCTCGTGCACAGCACCCGGAGAGCCCCATGAACCCACGCCCCGCGTCCGATCGTTCGCGTTCGCAGTTCCCTGTCCACCTCTCGCTCTGCGCTCGGGTCGCAGCACTCGCTCTCGTGCTCGGTGCCGCGAGTCCGGCCGTCGCGCAGCAGCCGCCGGCGGCCGAGGTGCCGTGGAACGATGCGCTGCCGCCGGGCACCGCGGCGCACGTCGAGCGCGCTCTGAAGGAATCGCCGCGCCACGGCGAGTTCGTCGACGTCGCGCTGCCGGGCGGCGCGAAGCTCAACACGTGGGTCGTCTACCCCGAACGCCAGGACAAGGCCGGCGTCGTGCTCGTGATCCACGACATCCGCGGCATGAGCGACTGGATCCGCGCGCTCGCCGACCAGCTCGCGCAGGACGGCTTCATCGCCATCGTGCCGGACTTCCTGTCGGGCAAGGGGCCGGACGGCGGCGGCACCGCGTCGCTCGGCAAGGACGTCGGCCAGACCATCCGGCAGCTCGCGGCCAAGGAAGTCAACGAACGGCTCGACGCCGCGATGGCCTACGGCAAGGCGCTGCCGGCCACGAACGGCAGGACCGCGGTGCTCGGCTTCTGCTGGGGCGGCACGAAGAGCTTCGGCTACGCGATCGCGCAGGCGAAGCTCGAAGCGTCCGTCGTCTACTACGGCGACGTTCCTGGCTCGAGCGCGACCGCGGCCCCGGCCGAGGAGATGGCGCGCATCAGCGCCCCGGTGCTCGGGCTCTACGGCGGCAACGACGCGCGCATCAATGCGACGCTGCCACCGACGATCGCCGCGATGATGCAGCACAACAAGACCTACGAGTTCCACACGTTCGAGGCCGCGGGGCACGGGTTCATGAGCCGCCAGGACGGAGCCGCGGGCGCGAACCTCTCGGCGGCACAGCACGCGTGGCCGCTGACGCTGACGTTCCTACGCCGTCACCTCGAGCGCGTCGAGAAGTAGGAGGCTCTGACGATGCGCTACACGATGACGACGATGGCCGCTGTGCTGTGCGCCGCCGCACTGCCTTGCCAGGAGCCGAAGGGGCTGGCGTGCGACGTCGATACGGCGTTCGCCGCGGCGCTGCCGCCGCTCGCCGAGGCGCGCTGGACATTGATTCCCTGGCGCCACTCGCTGACCGACGCGCTCGTGGAGGCGAAGCAGACCAACCGGCCGATCTACCTCTACGTCAACGACGGCGACGTCGACTCGGGACGCTGTTGAGCTGGCGGCGTCGCCGTGAGAGCAGGTCTGCTCTCCAACCCGCACGTGATCGCGGTGCTGCGCACGTTGTTCGTGCCGGTGCACATCTCGGCGCTGAACACCCCTCACTGCATGCACGACGCGCGCGACGTCGAGCTGTTGCGCAAGTGCGTTCGCGCGGACACCGACGACTTCGACGGCGGCGAGCGTGAGGCGTTCGTGCTGCCCGACGGAACGATGCAGACGGTGTTCATGAGCCTGCACGGCCGCGCGATGCACGAGCACGGTACGGTCTGCTCGCAGTACACGGCCGAGGGCCGCCGCTCGGACGACGTGCCGCGGGCGTTCCGCCACCACGGAGCCATCGCGCTGCGCGCCGTGCACGGTCGGGTGCCCGAGGCGTGGGACGAGCTGTGGAGCGACGCGCATGCGGACGTCGCCGCGATCGCCGCGGAGGCGCCGCGCTGGCCAGAACCGGCAGCGGGCCGGCAGGGCTTCCGCGTCTTCGTGCGCAACAGCTATGGCCAGTACGACGACCTGCACGGCGTGCAGCTGGCGCTGCTCGACGACAAGGTGGTTGCGGCGTGGGGCTGGTTGCTCAACAGCGTCAGTGGCACGGCGCAGCTGCCGCGCGAGGCTTTCCTGCAACTTGCCCAGGCCATGGTGCCGCGGGGCATGGTCGACACGGCGCTCGACGCCGAGTCGATCAGCGGCGAACTCGTGCTGGTTGGAACTGCGTTCGATGGTGATCGAGTCTCGGGCACGATCGAAGGCCGCTTCGGCTTGAAGCCGCGCGAGAAGCGTGAGGTCGGCAAACGCCTCAATGCGGCGGTGCTGTTCGCGTCGGAAGGCCGGTTCGTCGGCCGCTTCACATGGGATCACAAGGCGAAGCAGTTCGAGTCGATGCGCATCGCGGCCGTGGACGTGCAGTTCACCTGGAAGCCGGAGCATCAGGTGGCGAAGTACGATTCCGCGCCGCGGCACCAGATCGGCATCGAGTGGGTGCGCGGACCCGCGAGCGTCGTGCGGTAGTCCGTCCGATCGGTCAGCGTCCTGTCGCGCTCACGCCAACACCGCGCGCACCACCGTTCC
This sequence comes from Planctomycetota bacterium, assembly GCA_036376355.1. GTDB lineage: Bacteria > Planctomycetota > UBA1135 > UBA1135 > UBA2386 > DASVAL01. The sequence continues at coordinate 4,599 of DASVAL010000030.1, read as the reverse complement.
GCCGACGTCGGTCAGCCGGTAGTCGCGGCCCTGGAATCGGTGCGTCAGACGTTCGTGGTCGAGGCCGAGCAGATGCAGCACGGTCGCGTGCAGGTCGTTCACGTGCACCGGATGCTCGACGATGTGATAACCGAGCTCGTCCGTCGCGCCGAGCGTGACACCGCGGCGGATACCGGCGCCGGCGAGCCAGATCGTGAAGGCCTTGGCGTGATGGTCGCGGCCGAGGAACTTCGGATCGCGCACCTCTTGCATCGGCGTGCGCCCGAACTCGCCGCCCCACACGACGAGCGTCTCGTCGAGCAGCCCGCGGCGTTCGAGATCGAGCACGAGTGCTACCGCGGCGCGGTCCGTCTGCCGGCACATGTTGGGCAGACCGTGCAGCAGGTCGTCGCTCGCGTCGGTGCCGTGGTGGTCCCAACCGCGATGATGCAGCTGCACGAAGCGAACGCCTCGCTCGATCAGCCGCCGCGCGAGCAGGCAGTTGTTCGCGAACGAGTTCTTGCCGGGCTCGGTGCCGTAGAGCGCGTGCACCTCGGCGGGCTCACTCTGCACGTCGACGAGCTCCGGCACGCTCGCTTGCATGCGGAACGCGAGCTCGTAGGCGTGGATGCGGGACGCGATCTCGGGGTCACCGAGCGCTTCGAAGCGGCGCCGGTTCAGCCCGTTCACGAGGTCGATCGTGCGGCCGCGAGCGGCGCGGTCGACGCCCTCGGGATCGCGCACGCAGGGCACGGGATCCCCCTTCGTGCGCAGCTCGACGCCCTGGTGCACCGCGGGCAGGAAGCCGCTCGACCACAACACGGGTCCGGCGCCGGGATCGATCTTGCCCGAGACCAGCACGACGAAGCCCGGCAGGTCCTGGGCTTCGCTGCCGAGGCCGTAGTGCACCCACGAGCCGCAGCTCGGCCGCCCGACGACCGCGTGCCCGGTGTTCATGAACACCTGCGCGGGGCCGTGGTTGAACTGCTCGGTGTGCATCGACTTCACGAACGCGATCTTGTCGACGATCGTTGCGAGGTGCGGCATCAGCTCGGAGACCGGCGCGCCGCACTGGCCGCGCAGCGCGAACGAGTACGGCGACGCGAGCAGGTGCGGCGTGCCCTTCAGGAACGCGAAGCGCTGGCCCGCGATCAGCTCCTGGGGCACCGGCTTGCCGTCGTGCCGATCGAGCGCGGGCTTCGGCTCGAACAGGTCGAGCTGCGAGGGCGCGCCGGCCATCGAGAGCCAGATCACGTTCTTCGCGCGCGGCGTGAAGTGCGGGCCCGCGCGCCGTTCGCCGCCGAGCAGCGAGCTCAGCGCGATCGGGCCGAGGCCCAGCTGGCCGAGGAACGCACGGCGCGTCGGCTGCAGTGGATCCACGTGCCTGCTCATCGCGACAACGCCTCGTCGAGGTTCAGCAGCGCGTTGCCGGCCAGCGTCCAGCGTTGGTCCGCGGCCTCGGCGCGCAGTGCGTTCTCGAGCAGGTCGAGCTCTTCGGCTTCGGCCGCGCGCGACGTGCAGAGGCGGAACCCGAGTGCGAGGCGATCGCGGTCGTCGCCCGCGGCCTTGGCCATGCGCGCGCCGAGCGCCTTCGCGGCTTCCCACGCGGCCGGGTCGTTGAGCGCGCTGAGCGCCTGCAGCGGCGTGTTCGTGCGCTGGCGCAGGACGATGCACTGCTCGCGCGACGGCGCGTCGAACACCGCGAACTGCACGAACGTCGCGGTGCGGCGCCAGAACGTGTAGAGCCCGCGGCGATGGCGAGCGTGCCCTGCGCTCGGCTGCCAGCGCAGCTGCGCCTTGTTGGTCGGCACGACGCCGCTGACGTCGGCCTGCAGCGGGAACACGCCGGGCCCGCCGATCGCGGGCGCGAGCAGGCCGCTCGCCGCGAGCTGCAGGTCGCGCACGTGCTCGGCCGGCAGGCGGAAGCGCGCGCCGCGCGCGAGCCAGCGGTTCTGCGGATCGCGTTCGCGTTCGTCCGCGGGCACCGCGCACTGCCGCCGGTAGGTCGCCGACAGCACGATCGTGCGCAGCAGCCTCTTCTGCGACCAGCCGAGCCGCACGAACTCGGTCGCGAGCCAGTCGAGCAGCTCTTTGTGATCGACCGGCGGCACCTGCATGCCGAAGTCCTCCGGTGTCGCGACGAGCGGCCGCCCGAACAGGTGGCCCCAGAGCCGGTTCACGTGCACGCGCGCCGTGAGCGGGTGGTCGGGCTGCACGAGCCAGCGCGCGAGGCCGAGGCGGTTCTTCGGCGCATCGGCCGGCCACGCGGGGCCCAGCGCCTGCGGCACGGCGGCCTCGACGGTGTCGCCGCGCACGTCGTAGGAGCCGCGAACACGCAGCGTCGTGCTCGCTGCGACGCCGGCGCGCTCGGAGAGCACGAGCGTGCTGTCGACGGCGAACGCCTTTAGCTCCTTCTTCGCGGCCGTGATCGCGGCGGCAGCGGCACCCGTTGCCTCGAGCTGCGCGACCCGCTCCTGCAGTTCGCGCCGGCGCTTCGTCTGCTCGGGCGTCGGCAGCTCGAGCTTGTCCTCGGACGCGGGCTCGAAGAACGCGACCATTGCGTAGAAGTCGCGCTGCGAGATCGGGTCGTACTTGTGATCGTGGCACTGCGCGCAGTGCAGCGTGCTGCCGAGCCACACGGTCGCCGTCGTGCTGGCGCGGTCGAGCAGGCGGTCCCAGCGCGCCTCCTCGGCGTCGACGCCGCCTTCGTCGTTCAGCATCGTGTTGCGGTGGAAGCCCGTCGCGATGCGGCCTTCTTCACCGGCATCGGGCATCAGGTCGCCCGCGAGCTGCAGCTCGCTGAAGCGATCGAACGGCAGGTCGCGGTTCAGCGCGTCGACGACCCAGTCGCGGTACTTCCACATCGTGCGCGGCGAGTCGAAGTTGAAGCCGTCGGTGTCGGCGTAGCGCGCGAGGTCGAGCCACGGCGAGGCCCAGCGCTCGCCGTAGTGCGGCGACGCGAGCAGACGGTCGACGGCGCGTTCGTACGCGTCGGGCGAGCGGTCGGCGAGGAACGCGTCGAGCTCCTCGAGCGTCGGCGGCAGGCCGATCAGGTCGAACGTCAACCGCCGCAGCAGCGTCGCGCGATCGGCCTCGGCGGCGAGCGTGAGTCCGGCGCGGATCGCGTTCGCGTCGACGAACGCATCGATCGGCGACACGTCGGAGCGCGGCGGCGTCGGCCGCACGGGAGCCGTGTAGGCCCAATGATGCGCCGCGCGTGCAGCCGGGTGCTCCTGAGGTGCGAGGACCGGCAGCAAGATCAGCAGCGACCACATGCTGCAATGAATACCGCGTGGCACACGGTCGCGGCAATCGGGGGTACGCCGCAGGCCGCGGCCGCCGTAGACTGCGCCCGATGGAGCTGCGCATCCGCAACATGGCGCTCGCCGAACTGCCGTGCCGCACGCGCCTGCCGTTCCGCTTCGGCGCGGTGACCGTGACCGAGGCGCCGCTGCTGCATCTGCGCGTGCTCGCGGAGTCCGTCGACGGCCGCAGCGCCGTGGGCGTGAGCAGCGACCTGCTCGTCCCGAAGTGGTTCCGCAAGGACCTCGAACGCGATGCGGCTGCCGACCAGGAAGCGTTGCGCGCCAGCGTGCGCGAGGCGGCGCAGCTCTACGCCGCGCACGGCTACCTGCCCGCGTTCGAGCACTGGTGGCAGGTGCAGCAGGAGCTGATCGAGAACCAGCCGCCGCAAGCACCCGGCCTGCTCGAAACCGGCTTCGGCGTGGCGCTCGTCGAGCGCGCGCTGATCGACGCGGCGTGCCGGCTCGCCAGGAAGTCGTTCTGGTCGGCATTGCAGAACGACGTGTTCGAGCGCCGGCTCCTGCTGAGCCCCCAAGGCCGGTGGAGCGACGCAGCGGCCCCACTGCCCGCGCGGCCGCGCGAACACATCGCCGTGCGCCACACGGTCGGCCGGCTCGACCCGCTGCGTGCGGCCGACGTGCTCGCGGCCGAGCGGCTCGACGACGGTTCGCCGCAGGCTCTCGACGAAGTGCTCTCCACGCACGGCGTGCGCTGGCTCAAGGTCAAGATCGGCGGCGGCCACGACGCCGACGTGCAGCGGCTGTGCGCGATCGGCGCGCTGCTCGAGCAACTCGGGCTCGACACGGTGAAGGTCACGCTCGACGGCAACGAGCAGTTCGCGTCGTTCGCCGAGCTGCGCGAGGTGTGGCTCGCGACGGGCAACGATCCGCACGGCCGCTGTCTGCTGCAGCGCGTGCAGTGGGTCGAGCAGCCGCTGCCGCGCGCGAAGAACGACCAGACGGGCGACGACTGCGAGGACCCGCGCGAGTGGACGTTCTGCCCGCTCGTGCTCGACGAGGGCGACGTGCAGCTGCGCACCTGGAGGTCGAGCCGCTACGGCGGCGTGTCGGTCAAGAACTGCAAGGGCGTGTTCCGCGCGCTCGCGAACCGCGAGGAAGCCGCGCGGCTCGCGCCCTCGTCGTTCCAGACCTCCGAGGACCTCACCAACCTGCCTGTGGTCGCGCTGCAGCAGGACCTGTGCACCGCGAGCTGCCTCGACCTCGGCCACAGCGAACGCAACGGCCACCACTACTTCCCGGGCCTCGCGCACCTGCCGTCCGCCGTCGTCGATGCGGCACTCGACGCGCACCCCGACCT
>DASVAL010000143.1:0-14645 GCA_036376355.1 Planctomycetota bacterium | reverse complement strand
CGATCTGGATCGGCTGCGGCAACTACGAGGAGTATCCGCATGGCGACGGGTTCCTCTGCTTCATCCATCCGGACAAGCCGGCGATCCGCAGGCTGTTCCGCAAGATCGACACGACGGCGGACGTGGGGCGGGTTGCGAACGCACTCGAGAAGGTCCTGCGCGGCGACCCGGAGATCCGCGACGTGCGGTGGTGGAGCGAAGAGGAATCGCAGGTGCCGGGAAGGTAGCGGCGCCTCGCGCAGCGTTGCGCCGCAGCGCCCGCCGCGATCAGCTTGCGCGGCACCCTTGCCCGGCAGGCATGGCTGCGTCCGGTGCCCCATGGTCCACGGCAGGTTCCTTCTGTTTCTCGTTCTCCTCGCCAGCGCAGCGTGCCGCACGCTGCCGCCCGGTGCCGAGTGCTGGTCGCTCGACGGCAGGGCGTTGACGCCGCCGGCGCCCGATCCGAGCGCAAAGGCAGCCCAGCTCGAGGCGCTCGAACAGGCCAGGCTCGAGCTGGCCGTCTCACCCGAGGACAAGAACGCCGTGATCTGGTACGCGCGCCGCCTCGGCTACGCCGGCCGCTACCGCGAGGCGATCAAGGTGCTGAGCGACGGCCTCGACGTGCACCGCGGCGACCCGTTCCTGCTGCGGCATCGCGGCCATCGCTGGATCACGCTGCGCGAGTTCGGCAAGGCGGCCGCCGATCTCGAGCGCGCGGCCGATGCGTGCCGCACGACGCGCGACGAGGTCGAGCCCGACGGGCAGCCGACTCCGGGCCGGCCGCCGCACAGCTCGCTGCACTTCAACGTGCACTACCACCTGGGCCTCGCGCTGTTCCTCGCCGGCGACTTCGAGCTCGCGGAACGCGCGTGGCTCGACTGCCTCGCGATCGTCGCCAACGACGAATCGCGCGTCGCGGTCACGCACTGGCTCTGGTGCGTGCGCGTGCGGTTGCGCGACTTCGCGGGAGCCGAAGCGTTGGTCGCGAACATGGGCCCCGACATGGACGTCGTCGAGAACAAGAGCTACCACCAGCTCTGCCTGCTCTACGCGGGCAAGCTGCAGCGCGAGCAGATCGTCTCGCTCGCGGGCTCGGCCGGCAGCGCGTTGGCGTTCGGCCTCGCGCACTACCGGATGGTCCAATCGGAACTGCGCAGTTACTCGTTCGACCCGGTCCAGACCAGCGAGCCCGGCATCAAGGCGCGGATGGACACAGCTCTGCTGGACGACGGGCGGGGGGATCTCGAGGCGCTCGCGCGAGCGCCGGGCTGGTCCGCGTTCGGCGTGATCGCCGCCGAGGTCGAGCTCGCGCGCTGGCGGCAGTAGCCGCGGGAAGAAGCGCGGGCTCCAGCGAGGCGCATGGAGACCGCACTTCCGATTGGCGGCGTGGGCGACCGCAGCAGTAGGCTGCCTCCATGATCTCGTGCCAAGGAGGGGCTCGAGAGCAAGTACGGGAAGCCGGAGCCCGACGTGCAGAAGTGAAGCGGTGCGATGAATAGCGACTGGCTGGAGTCCGTGGTTGCCGTGATGCAATCGCAGGGCATCGGTTTCGCGGCCGGTCTCAGCGACGCCGAGATCTCGCGCGCCGAGGCGGCCCATCGATTCCGGTTTCCCGCGGACCTTCGTGCGCTGCTGCAGCATGCGCAGCCGATGGGGGATCGGTTCCCGGACTGGCGAGAGCCCGAGTCCGCGTTCATCCTCGATCGCCTGTCCTGGCCTGCCGACAGCATGTGCTTCGACATCGAGCACGATGCGTTCTGGATGCCGGAGTGGGGTCGGAGACCGGAGGATCTGGGCGCCGCGAACGCCGTGGCGCGCGCCGCCGTGCGCAAAGCTCCGTTCCTGATTCCCGTGTTCGCGCACCGCTACCTGCCCGCCATGCCGCTGCGGCCCGGAAACCCGATCTTCTCGGTCTGGCAGACGGACATCATCTACTACGGGTTCGACCTCGCATCCTGGCTCGAGAAGGAGTTCGGCGTTCCGAACCCGCTGCCGGCGCCGAGCGGTCCGCGGGAGATCGAGTTGTGGAGCGAGCTCGAGCGACGAAACTGATCGAGGCGCCGTCGCGGATCGCCTTTCGAGCGGCTCCGAGCCCTTGGCGAACTCGACGGCGACGCCATCGACGGCCGTCTCGCCACCGCGCTCGCGACGAAGATCGGCGGCGCCGCGTCGGACATGCAGAGCGTGCGGGGACCGGACGTGCCCCGCGACTACCGCTTCCTCGGACAGATCACCGCCATCTGGCCCGCCGTGAACGTGCCGTTCCCCGTCGTCGACCGCGCCCCACCGGTTCGCGAGTCTCCCGCCGGCGAATACGCAGAGCTGGTGAGCGGCCCCGGCGACGGCGTCACGTGCCTCTACCTCGATGGCCGCGGCAAGGTGCGCACTTCAGCTGCGCCTGACGCGCGATCCGACGCTGCGCATCAGAGACCGAGCGTTGCGGCCAGGGCGTTCGAGATCGTGAAGCCGAAGCTGTTGGCGGTCGGGTCGAGGCACAGCGCCTGGCAGTAGAACTGGCCGCCGATCGGTCCGTTGATCGCGGGCCACGTCCACGTCGTGAACCCGCCGGCACCGGTAGGCGCCGTCGACAGGATGTCGGGCGTCACGTAGGCCGAGCATCCGGTCATGCCGAGCACCGGCCCGAGGTCGATGCCGGGCAGCTGCGTGAAGCCGAGCACGATCACCGCGAAGTTGATCGCGGGATGCAGGTTCGCGACGGACAGCGACCAGTTCTCGCCGAGCCGCGGTGCGTCGTTGGCGGCCAGCGCGGGCACGCCGTTCGCGCCGGCGCAGCCGGTCCCGAACGTGGAGGCCTTGGCGCCGTACTCGGACGTGTCGGCGAAGAACGTCGACGATCCACGCAGGCCGCCGAACTGCACCATCTGCCGGTCGCCCGGCATGAACGCGAGCGTGCTGTTGTAGCGGTAGAAGTTCGCGGGCAGGCCGGGGCTGACGACCTGCGTCCAGTTCCACACTGCACCGTTCTGCTTCAGCTCCCACGTGTCACTGCGCGGCTGGCCGTTCGAGTAGTGCATGCCGCCGACCAGCACGCAGACCTGCCGCACGAAGTCGTAGGCGAGGCGCGCGCGCTCGCGCCGCGGCGGGCGCGGTCCCGTGACCGGCAGCTCAGCCCAGTTCGCGCCGTCGAAGGCCCACGTCTTGTCGTTGTCGATCAGTGACGGCGGCGTGCTCGGATTCGCGTTGACGCCGCCGAACAGGATCGTCTTGCCGGCACCGATGTGGAAGCACATCGAGTGCGCTTCGAGCTGGCCCGGGTTGGTCGCCGGGAAGCGCTGCGTCCAGTTGAAGCCGTCGTACTCCCAGGTCCTGTTGCTGTCGACGATCGGGCCGACGCTCGCCATGCCGCCGTAGAGCACGACCACGTTGCGGGCCGTGTCGAACGCCATCGTGTGCAAGCCGAGGTTGCCGGGGTTCGTCGCGGGGAAGCGCTGCGTCCACGTCGTGCCGTCGTACTCCCAGGTCTGGTTCGTGCCTGGGCTCGAGAAGGTCGCGTTGCCGCCGTACATCACGAACACGCCGCGGCTCACGTCGAACACGATGTCCATCGCGAACTTCGCGGGCGGCGAGGTCGCCGGCGACTGCTGTGTCCAGTTCGCTCCGTCGTAGGTCCACGTGTCGTTGAACTGCGTGAACAGGGCGGCGCCGCCGAACAACATCACGCGGTCGGAGATCAGGTCGTAGGCCATGCCCGCGGCGGCGCGCGCTGGCGGTGAGGTGGCCGGGGTCAGCTGGGCCCATTGGGCCGTGGCCGCCGTGACGAGGGTGAGCGCGAGAGTCGGGACGCGTGCGTTCATCGTGGGTGGTGTCGAAGGGCGCGGGCGTGCCGTGGCCGCCAGCAACCCTCGTAGGAGCCGTTTCTGCCCGCTGCGGCCAACCGGCTGCGCCGGAATCGCGGCGGTGCCACGACCGTGCCGGGCCGCTGGCGGCCGGTCAGGCGCGTCGCATCGCGACCGCGTGCGCAGTAGCCTGCGCCGATGGAGTTCGAACGCCTGCGCCGCAACTGGGAGAACCTCGGGCGCACGGATCCGATGTGGGCGATCCTGACCGACCCGAGCAAGGCAGGCGGCAAGTGGGATGACGCCGCGTTCTTCAAGACCGGCGAGGACGACATCGCGTGGCTGGGCAGCTGGCTCGGCCTGCACGGGATCGACGTGCCGAAGGGCGAAGCACTCGACTTCGGCTGCGGCATCGGGCGGTTGACGCAGGCGCTGGCGCCGCACTTCACGACCGTGACCGGCGTCGACGTCAGCGCGCCGATGATCGAACTCGCGATCCGCAAGAACCGGCACGCGGAACGCGTGCGCTACGTGTGCAACCCGCGGCCTGACCTCGCGGCGTTCGCGGACGGCAGCTTCGCGTTCGTCGCGTCGATCATCGTGCTGCAGCACATGCGCAAGGACTACGCCCTCGGCTACCTGCGCGAGTTCCTGCGTGTGCTGCGGCCGGGCGGGTTGTTGTTCTTCCAGATCCCGACGGCCGAGTTGAAAGCGCAGCCGTCACCGCTTGCGCCCGCGGTCGAGCAGGCCGGCGAGACGCACATGGAGATGCACGTGACGCCGCGGACCGAAGTGCTCGCGACGATCGCCGCGGGCGGCGGCGTCGTGCTGCGCGACGAGGAGGATCGGTGGGCGGGCCCGCACTGGCAGAGCTACCACTTCGCCGTCGGCAGACGATGACGCCGGCGCTGGGCAGCGCGCTCGCGGCGTGAGCCCCGCGCTACTTCAGCACGGCCGCGACGAGCTGCTCGGCGAGCTTCGCCGGGTTGTCCTTCACCTCGTAGTTGCACGCGAGGGCCACGACGACGTCCCGATCGAGCAGGCGGAAGTACTGCGTCACGACGCCGAGCACGCCGCCGCTGTGCTCGGCGCGCTTGCCGTGCGGCGTGTTGCGAATGACCCAACCCAGCGCGTAGTCGCCCTTCGCGGGCGCGTAGAGCTCGTCGAGCGACTTCTTCGACAGGAACTTGCCGCCGCGCAGCGCCCGATCCCATGCGAGCATGTCGCGCGTCGTCGCGACGGTGCCGCCGCAGCCGCGGTAGCCCCACGTCATCTCGTTGCCGTACGCGAAGCGGAACTCCTTCGGCCGGTCCGCGAAGCCCGCGCCGCGCGCGATCTTCGGCACGCGGTCGAGGTCGAGCTGCGACCACCCGATGAAGCACGCGTCCTTCATGCCGGCGGGCTTGAACACCTCCTCGACGCAATACTCCTCGAAGGTCTTGCCGGTCAGCTTCTCGATCAGCGCAGCGGCCATCGCGTAGCCCGAGTTCGAGTAGTCGAACTTCTCGCCTGGTTTGCTCGTCATCGGCAGGCCGAGCACGAGCTCCTCGAACGACGACCGCTGCTTGCTGTCGAACTTCCATTCGCTCTTGAAGCCGGCCTCGATGCCCGAGGTGTGGTTCAGCAGATGGCGCACGGTGACGCCCTTCTTGTCGGCCGGCGCCTTCTGCCAGAACTTCTCGAGCTCGTCGTCGAGCTTCAGCTTCTTCTTCTCCTGCAGGCGCAGCAGCGCCGTCGCCGTGAACTGCTTGCTGACGGAGGCCCAGTCCCACAACGCGTCGACGGCGATCGGCTGCTTCTTCTCGGCGTCGTGCAGGCCGTAGCCCTTCTCGAGCAGTACCTTGCCGTCCTTCGCGACCAGCACGGACCCCGAGAAGCCGCCGGCCGCGCTGTCGAAGCCCTGCACGATCGCGTCGAGGGCCTCGCCGTCCTTGCCGTCGACGGTCGCCGTGGCTGCGCCCTTCGGCGCCGGCTTCGGCTTCTGGCCCGGCAGGCACGGTGCGAGCAAGAGGCACGAGACGAGCAGCGTGGCGCAATGCATGGCGCGAAGTCTCGCGCGCCGGTCCTGGCGCGGCAACTCGTGCAGCGGGCCGTGGGAAACGCGCCCGGGCAGGCCCGCCGCGTCAGCGGTCGAACACCACCGACAGCCCGTTCGTGTTGCGCGTCGCGACGAGCGCGCCGGGGAACGCGAACCACTGGAAGTAGCACGTGAACGGCGGCAGCGACTCCGGGATCGGCAGCGCGAGGCTCGCGTAGCCGGCGCCGCTCGACAGCATCACGGCGGTGCCGAGCAGCTGCGCCGGATCGACCAGCAGGTTGCAGCTGCCGAGCCCCGCGCTGGCGAGCGGTACGTTCGCGCTGCCGAGCGAGACCGCGAGCAGCACGAGCGTGTTGGCCGGTCCGGCGATCATGTGCACCGAGCCCTCCTGATGACCGATGCGGTGGTAGCCGTTCCACAACACGCCGCCCTGCGCGCAGCCCGGCGTGCCGTAGCTCGCGGGCGCGGGTGTTGCGACGTAGGTCACGCCGTTGCCGTAGACGGGCTGTGCGATGCCGTCGTCGACGCCGAACACGAACACGTGGCGCTCGGCGAGCCGGTCGAACGCGGCGCCACCGCCGTTCGGCACGTGGCCGGCGGTCGCGTAGACCGTGAACTCCTCGATGGACTGGTTCAGGTAGCCGACCTTCTCGGCGTAGAGCCGGTTCGTGAGCTCGTCCTGGTAGACGACGACCGCGTGCGAGTGCGTCAGCGCGTCGTACGACAGCCCGGTCACCTGCATGGACTTCGCGCCGCCGGTGTCGAACAGCACGCCCGGCGGCCCGAGCAGCGACGCGGCGAAGTTGTAGCCCTCGGATGCGACGCGGCTGCCCTCGATCGCGCGCGTCTTCTGCGGTGCAGTGGTGTTGTCGGCGAGCGTGTACGCGACCACGTAGTCGTCAGCCATGCCGTCGACGAGCGGGCCGAGCTTGTGGTGCGTGTCGTGCGGGTTGCTCGCCGCGGTCCACACGCCGGGCATCACGGCACCGGCACCGTCGATCCGCCGGCCCTCGACGTCCCAGTCGTCGACGAGGCCAGGTGCGGTGTTCCAGTAGACCTGGAACGCGATCAGGAAGTGGCTCTGGCTGTTGCCGAGCGACAGGCGGTTGATGCTCGGCCGTTCGTGATCGCAGGCGTCCGCGGCGCCGGTGCCGATGACCTCCGTCGCAGCACCGAGCGTGCCGGCGCCGGCGCCCGTCAGGTCGAGGCGCGCGAACCAGACGCGGCTGTTGTCGTCGACGGTGTGCGTGCCGCCTGGGCCGAGGTTCGAGTCGCGCTGCCAGCAGATGACCGCGTGCACGAACGTCGTGGCGCCGCCGTAGCCGCCGACGGCCGGGCGCAGGTCGCTCGAGCCCGCGGGCGGTGCGAGGCTGCCGACCGTGGTGTCGAGCGCGGGGTTGGCGGCGGCGTGCGGGTGCCAGCGCACGGCCTTCGTGCCGGTCGCGTGGAACGCGCGCGTGAACACGGCGACCCAGCGGTCGGCGCCGCCGACGAACGTCACCCTCGGTTCGGTCGCGTCCCACGTCGTGTCGAGGTCGGCGAACACGAGGCCGAGGCTCCCGGCGAAGCCGTCGCTGAACAGGCGCAGGAAGAGGTCCTCGTCGGCGGCCGACGCGTGGCGCTGGATCGCGACGAGCAGCTGGTGGTTCTCCTCGTCGCGCGCGACGTCGCACGCGCGGCCCTGGCCGAACGGGAGCGTGCCGCTCGTCGACAGCAGCAGGTTGCTCAGCAGGGGATCGATCACGAGCGGCCACCGTGCCGCGGCCACGTGCTCGGCTGCGAGCACGAGCTCGAGCGTGCTCCCGCTCGTGACGGTGTCGACCGGGAACGTGCGGCCGCCGGAGTCGACCGCCGTCGAAGCTCCGAAGCCGACGATTGCCGTGCCGTTCGCGTCGCGGAAGGTCACCGCCGCATGACCGTGCTCGCCGGGGCGCGCCGCGAGCGTGGTGGCGAGGCGGCCGCGGATGCGGAGCTCACCCTGGCCTGGCCGTGCCGCGAACGTGAACGTCTGCTCGAGCCCCGCGGCGCGCACTTCGTAGCCTTCGACGGCGGCGCCGAGGTCGTACTCGTAGCGTGTCGGTGCCATCGCGCGGCCGCGCGGTGCTTCGAGCGGCAGCTCGAGGCCGCCGATCGTGATCGCCTCGGTGCGCCAGCCGAACGGCTGGTTGTGCGGGTACGCGGCCCCGAGATACGGGACGAACTGCATGCCGCCGTCGAAGCGCACCTTGTAGTCACTGCCGACTGCCCACGTGCCGCCGCCGCGAGCGTCGTCGGCCGGTTGTTCGTGGATCGGCACGACGACCGGTGGTGTCAGCAACGTTGGGGACGGCGCGGGTGACTGCGCGGACAACGGCACCATGAGCAGCGAGAGCACGAGCAGGCGCGGTGGCATGCAGGCCAGGATACCTGAAGTCGAGGCCACCTCGGGCGGCCGCCGCCTTGCGCCGGCCGTCGCTAACATCGCGCGCCCGACTGCGTCCTGAGGTCGTCCATCGATATGAAACTCCATTACGCGTTGTTCGCGCTGTTCCTCGCCTGCTCGTCCCAACCGCCGGTGCTGGCGCCACCGGCGCCACCGGCGCCACCGCCGTCACCGACGCCAGAGTCGCAACCGCAACCGCAACCGCAGCCGCAGGGCGCGATCCACCCGGCACCGGCACCCGGCGACACCGCGACGATCTTCTTCGCGGTGCTCGAAGGCCTCTACGGCGAAGGCGTCGCGAGCGACGACGTCGACCTCCTGCTGCGGCGCGATCCGGCGACGAACGGGTTCGCGTACTTCGTCCCCGGTTGCCCGCTGTGCAGGCGGCGATCGACGCGCTGCAGCTCTATCGCGTTCGGCCGGCGTTCTTCGGGCTGAAGGAGGCACCCGACACGTTCGGCGCGGGGCTCCCCGCGAGCGAGTCGCTCGCGCTGCGCTCGGGTGACGACGCCGCGCGCTTGCGTGTGCTGCGCGACTTCATCGAACGATCGATGCAGCGCAAGCTCGCGTCCCTGCGCCTGTCCGCCGCCGAGAGCCAGCAATGGCGTCTTGCGTTGCAGGAGATGCGCGAGAAGGGCGGGGCGCTGCTGAAGATCGCCCAGGAGCGCGGCGAAGCCGGCGCGCTCGGTGCCGCGAAAGGCTGCGCGGTGTGCGACGGGATGCACGATGCCGGGTCCTGGATGGGTCGCTGAGCGAGGTTCGTGCTCGAGCCGGTGGTGAGTGCCCCCGCGTCGACGGCGCGTAACGCGTTGTCGCACGACTGCGACACGCTTAGCGACCGCCACCAATGGGGCGCGGTCCGGCGCGTGTGGGCACGTGTTTTGCCCCAGGTGGGGCAATGACCTTCTCCGCAGCACGTTCGCGGTCCTCCCGTTCGCCGCGATCCTCGTCGTCACGTTCGTCAGCAGCTGCCAATCGTCGCAGCAGCCGCAGATCGCAACGCATGGGCCGATCGCGGCGCCAGCGGCGGACGCGAAGAAGGCGACCGACCTGCCGGGCCTGCACAACGTCGTCGTGTATGCGCCGCACATGATCAGCGGCGGGCAGCCCGAGGGCGCCGAGGGGCTCGAAACGCTCGCTGCGATGGGCATCAAGACCATCATCTCGGTCGACGGCGCGAAGCCCGACGTCGAGGGCGCGAGACGGCTCGGCATGCGCTACGTGCACCTGCCGATCAGCTACGACACGGTCACTCCCGAGCGGCAGGCGCAGCTCGCGCAGGCAGTCAGCAGCTGCGAGGGCCCGATCTACATGCGCTGCCACCACGGCAAACATCGCAGCGCCGCGCGCTCGCCTCAGCGCTCGTCGGGTGCGGCGAGCTGACGGCCGAGCAAGGCAAGGCGCGCATGCAGGTCTCGGGCACCTCGAAGGACTACACGGGCCTGTGGAGCGCCGTGGCGTCGGGCAAGCCGATGGACAAGTCCAGCCTGCGCGTCGACCCCGCGAGCTTTCCGAGCGTCGCGAAAGCTGAGCGGCATGGTCGAGATGATGGCCGAGATCGACCAGGTCTTCGACCTCGTGAAGCAGGCGCAGCAGGCCGGCTGGAGCCCGCCGAAGGACCACCCTGACCTCGTGCCGCCCAAGGAGACCGCGCGGATGGCAACGCTGTTCGCGAGCTTGGCCGACGACGCCGAGAGCAAAGCGCTGCCGGCCGAGTACCAGGCCATGCTGGGCAAGGCGATCGCGGAGAGCAGGGCGCTCGACGCGGCGGTGCGCTCCGGCGACACGAAGGGCGCCGCGGACCGGATGACTGCGATCACCAAGGGCTGCAAGGAGTGTCACGTCGTGTATCGCGACAAGTGACTCCGTGCCGTGAGCCCGGTCTCGGCCCGGCTCCGGCTCAAGCCAAGGTGGCGCCGATGATCCCTTGGATCTGCTCGAGCGCGCCGCGCAGCTGCGCCCGCTCGCGTTCCGTGTTCTTGACCGCCTCCACGATGCCTGCGAGGCCGTTCATTTCGGCTCCGGGCACCTTTCGTGCGCGTCCGGTGACACGCTTGCCGGCGCGGCCCATTGCAGCCTTCATCATGTAGACCAGCGGTACCGAGCACCCGACCTTCTTGGCGATGTCCGTGGCGCTCATGCCGGTGGCGAGCAGTGCGCGGACCTGCTCCGACTTGGACGAGCCGGCGGCCTTGGAACCGGCCTTGCCCTTCCTGGCTGACGCGTTCGCCTTCGCGACCTTGCCTGTGCCGCGTTTCGCCGTCTTGACGATGCCGAGCATCGCCTGGGCGCGGCCAAACATGATCGGAAACAGCTTGAGCTTCTTCTCGTCGGCCTTGGCCTTCAAATCGGCATAGACGGCCTTGCGGTTCTTCTTCAGGGCGTCGACGAGGAACTCCATTGCGGGGGACTGAGGCTTCTTGTTCGTCATAGATGGCATTATCAGTACTCTGTGTCTGTCTTCAGGGTCTGTCTTCAGGTGTCTGTCAATAGTCAGGTTATCGCATGACTATGGCGCTTGCAATCACGGGGACAGGAAGCAGCGCGACATGTTTGCACCGCTGGTTCGGTCAGGCCGCACTCTGCGGTATCGAGGCGTGGCTCACTGTGTTCAGAGCCCGCACGCGAAGCCTCTGAAGGTGTGGAGGAGCACCTCGCAACACGGCCGATCTTGTCGATTTCTTCTTCGACGCGCGGCTGCGGGACCATCGGCTGGAGGCCGGCGAGGACCGGCCGGCTGCCACCGCTGCTCGGCGGCTGCGCCGGCTGCGGCGCGTTCGAACCGGGCGATGCCGGTGTAAGCGTCGCTGGCGCGTAGGGCTGTGGCCGGTCGTTGCGAAGGGTTTCGTGCAGCCTCGCCGCAGCAAAGGGAGCAAGGGTTGCCCCCGTGGACACTCGGAGTGGCAGCCCATATCGTCTGGCGGCATGCGCGCCACTCTCCTGCTCGTCCTGTGCCTGCCCGCGTTTGCAGTAGCTCAGAGCCAGGTCACCAAGACTGAGGCGGCGCAGCTGAAGCGCCAGGGCTTCGTCCTCTATGAAGGCCGCTGGCGCCTTCCGCAGGAGATCGTCTACCTGCAGGAGGCGGCAATGCGCCGCTTCTCTACATCGGCACCGGCAGTGCCCGCGGCGGCGAAGTCACCGGGCGCCGACGCGCCGCAGCTCGCAGCGTCCAAAGATCGCCCGCGGCGGCGCGGCTCGACGACCACGGGCCTGATGACGATCCGCCTGCAGAACGTTCGGGTCGTCGGCTGGGACACGGTCACCGTGAACCTCGGCACCGGTTCGGCGCGCTTGCAGCTGCCGCGCACGGAGGTCGTCAGCATCGGCACGACGGTCGGAGTTCCGCTGCGCTGATTGTCGGGTGGAGCTTGCCGGGTGGAGCGGACGCGCGGCCGGGTTCCTCACTGCGGCCGCTGCGCGAGGACTTCGGCGAGTCCGTCGTAGGCCGCTGCGGCACTGTCGAGGTTGGGCATGTCGCGGTCGCAGATCTCCTTGCTCGGATACTCGATGACGATCGTCATCACGGTGTCGCGTCCCGCTGCTGCGAGGTCGGTCACCACGACGAGCTGCGCCCAGTCGTAGCCTTCGTAGGCTTCCGTCTGCACGATCCGTTGGGCGGGCACGACCTCGCGGAACGTCCCGTACATGACGAACGCGGAGCGGCCCGGAGCGGAGAACGTGTGGCGATACGAGCCGCCTGGACGCAGATCGATCTCACTGGCAGTCAGCTTGCGCCCCGCAGCGTGGAGCCAGTGCCGCAACAGGTCTGGTGTCGTGAGGGCCGCGAACACCTGCGTGCACGACGACGCTGCGAAGCGACGCTGGATCGTGACGTGACGTTCGCCGGAGCGGGAGACGGTGGGTTGGTCTGCCATCGGAGCGGTGTCGGGGGCGGGGCTCGGTGCCGGCTCGCCGCCCGGGGTTGCACAGGCAGCCAGCGTGACGAAGAGCATCGCCGCAGCGAAACTCGGCCGCGGCGGCCGGCCGTGGCTCGACGCGTGTTCATGGAGGGGGTCGTGCATTGCGCTGGTCGGTCCGGGCTCGGCAGGGTCGGGCAGACTAACACCGGGCGGCAGGAAGTTGCGTTGGCAACGGAACCGAACCGCGGCCTGCGGTCGTCAACCCGCCCTGAATGCCGGTTGTGGGTTGCACGCCCGGAAGTGACGCGAATGTCGGAATCTGGCGTCACGCTCGGGAACCCAAGCTGACGTCGAGTCGCTTGACCACTGCGGCCATTCCTGCCAGCCGAGCTGGGTGGTGACGATTGCTGTCGGACCCGGCTCGGCGCTTTTTCCGGCGCGCGCGCCAGCCCGCTACCGGTGTACGCCCGGCGCCTCCATGCCGGTGCGGTCGACCCACTCGACATAGCTGCCCGGATACGCGGCAGGCGGCTTGCCCTCGGTGCACGCGCTGACGTCGAGCACACGCGTCGCGAGGCCGCGCAAGAAGCCGCGGTCGTGCGACACGAACAGCATCGTGCCGTCGAAGTCCTTCAGCGTCTTGACGAGCATCTCCTTCGTGACGAGGTCGAGGTGGTTGGTCGGCTCGTCGAGCACGAGGAAGTTGGGCGGGTCGTAGAGCATCAGCGCGAGCACGAGCCGCGACTTCTCGCCGCCGCTGAGGAACGCGATGCGCTTGTCCTGGTCGTGCCCCGAGAACTGGAACGCGCCGAGCAGCGTGCGCTTCTGGCCCGTCGCGTCGAGCGGGAACTTCCTGTCGACCTGCTCATAGACCGTGAGGTCCGGGTCGAGCAGATCGAGCGCCTGCTGCGCGAAGTAGCCCATCTTGACGCTGCCGAGCTTCACGGTGCCGCCGTCGGGAGTCAGGTGGCCGGCGACCATCTTGAGCAGCGTCGTCTTGCCGGAGCCGTTCTGGCCCATGACGCACCAGCGCTCGCCGCGTTTGATCTCGAAGTCGAGGTTCTTGTAGACCGTCTTCGGCCCGTAGCTCTTGCTGACGCCGAGCAGCTTGACGATGTCGTCGCCGGAGCGCGGCGGCCGCTTGAATGCGAACGGCACGACCTCGCGTTTGCGCGGCGGGTCGACGCGCTCGATCTTGTCGATCTTCTTCTGCCGGCTCTGCGCCGCCGCCGCCTTGGCGACGTGCGTGCCGAAGCGATCGATGAAGCGCTGCATCTTGGCGATCATCGCCTCCTGGCGCGCGAACGTGGCTTCCTTCTGCGCGAGACGGTTCTTCTGCTCGCGCTCCATGAAGTCGTAGTCGCCCGTGTAGGAGCAGAACTCGCCGTCGTCGATGTCGATGATGCGGTCGACCACGCGGTTCATGAAGTCGCGGTCGTGGCAGGTCATGAGCACCGCGGCCTTCGTCTGCTGCAGGTACTGCTCGAGCCACAGGATCGATTCGATGTCGAGGTGGTTCGTCGGCTCGTCGAGCAGCAGCACGTCGAACGTGCCGAGCAGCACCTTGGCCATGCCGACGCGCATCTTCCAGCCGCCCGACAGCGCACCGACGTCGCCGTCGATCTGGAAATCGGTGAAGCCGAGCCCGTGCAGCACCTCGCGGCTGCGCGCTTCGAGCTCGTAGCCGCCGAGGTCCTGGTACTCGGCCTGCACCTCGCCGAACCGCGCGAGGATGCGGTCCATGTCGTCGGCCTTGTCCGGGTCGGACATGTCGTGCTGCAGCTGCTCGAGCTCGTGGTGCAGCGATCCGATCCTGCCGCTGCCGGCGATCGCCTCGTCGAGCACCGAGCGGCCCGACATCTCGCCCATGTCCTGCGAGAAGTAGCCGATCGTCAGGCGCTTCGGCAGCGAGACTTCGCCTTCGTCGGGCTTCTCCTCACCGACGATGAGCCGGAACACCGTCGATTTGCCGGCTCCATTGGGCCCCGTGAGTCCGGCCTTCTCGCCGGGGTTGAGCTGCATCGACGCGTCGACGAACAGGACCTGGTGGCCGTGGCGCTTGTTGATGCCGGTCAGCGTGATCATCGGGGGCAAAGACCATACCGGCGGCCGGCGCGTGCGCGACCCCCTTTTGTCTGCCTGGATCGCGGCTCGCCGGGATCGCGCGCAACTCGCGCCGAGGCTATTCGATCCGGATGTCGCCGTTGTGCGTCGAGACCCTCAACGAGCCCTTGCCGTCGCCGATGCGGCCGCGCAGCTTGCCCCTCTCGTAGGTGGCGTCGACGACCTGCCCTGCCCAGGCGACCCTGCCGTTGTGCGTCGAGGCGTCGAGCATCGCGCCAGCACCCTCGGGCATGCGGACCCGGACGCTCCCGTTGTGCGAGGTGACCTTGCTGCTGTGCGGACCCGAGCCGGCCAGGGCAAGCCGGATGTTGCCGTTGTGCGTGCTCGTCGCGAGCTCCGCCGACTCGACGGTGGCGTCGATCGATCCATTGTGCGTGTCGAGGCGCACGTTGCCGCGCGCGCCGCGCACCGACAGGTCGCCGTTG
>DASVAL010000137.1:0-79804 GCA_036376355.1 Planctomycetota bacterium | reverse complement strand
CCGTTGCCTCCGGGTGCCACCTGGGTGGAAGTGGCCGCGGGCTTCGAGCACACGGTGGCGCGTCGCAGCGACGGCTGCGTCGTCGCCTGGGGCGACAACGGCAACTGCCAGTGCAACGTGCCGGCGCTGCCGGCCGGCCTCTCGTACGTCGAGGCGGCGGTCGCATACTCCCACGCACTGGCGCGCCGCAGCGACGGCACCGTCGTGGCGTGGGGCAACAACTTCTACGGCCAGTGCAACGTGCCTGCGCTGCCGCCGGGTCTGTCCTACCTCGCAGTGGCGGCCTGCGGTGTGCACACCGTCGCGCGCCGCAGCAACGGCAGCGTGGTGGCGTGGGGCGACAACTCCTACGGCCAGTGCAACGTGCCTGCGCTGCCGCCTGGCCGGTCGTACGTCGACGTGGCGGCTGGTGGGTCGCACACGGCCGCGATCCGCAGCGACGGCAGCTTGCTGGCTTGGGGCGACAACAGCCTGGGCCAGTGCACCGTGCCCGCGCTGCCGCCGGGCCTGTCCTGGGTCGACGTCGAGGCGGGTTACGACCACACGGTCGCGCGTCGCAGCGACGGCAGCGTCGTGGTCTGGGGCGACAACACCCATGGCAAGTGCAGCGTGCCGTCGCTGCCGCCGGGGATGTCGTTCGCGCAGATTGCGGCCAGTGAGCACGCGATCGTCGCGATCCTCCGCGCGGGCTCGTGCACGACGTTCGCGCCCGGTTGCCCTGGCAGCGCTGGATTGACGCATCTCGAAGCGACCACGCTGCCGCGCGTCGGAGTCACGATGACCGTGCGCGTCGAGCCGCTGCCGCTCTCCGTCGCGGTGATGATCATCGGCCTCAGCAACACGAGCTGGGCCACCGGTCCGCTGCCGGTCGATCTGTCGGCGCTCGGCCTCACGAACTGCTGGCTGCGCGTGAGTCTCGACGCGAACAACGCGCTGATCGGGTCCATGGGCTCGGCCATCTGGTCGCTGGCGGTGCCCGCGACCGCCGCACTGGCGGGATTCATGCTTCACCAGCAGGCCGTCGTGCTCGACCCGTTGGCGAGCAACCCTTCGGGGCTCGTGATGTCTGACGCAGCGACGGCCGTCGTCGGCATGTAGTCGGCGAGATCACTTGCGCACGAGCTTGAGCGCGGCCCGCGCGCGCTCCGCGATGTGCGGGTCCGGATCCGCGCCGAGCTGCTCGAGCAGCGTGGCCGCCGGCGCCGCCGTTGGCCCGAGCGTGCCGAGCGTCGTGATCGCCTCGCGCCGCAGTAGGGGCTCTTCTTCCTTCGCCATGCGCATCAGTTGGGGCACGAACGCCGCGCACGCTGCGCCCAGTTGACGCGCGCCGACGACGGCCGCGAGCCGTTCCTCGGTCAGCGGCCGCTCGGCCAGCACGACGAGCGCCTCGGCGGTGCGCGGGTCCTTCGGCGCGAGCCGCAGCAGGCCCCTGGCCGCCGCGGCCTGGATCCGCCGGTCGAGGAACACATCGATCTGCGGCAGTCCTTCGAGTTGGAAGCGGCTCGGGTGCGGGCCGCGCAGCGCCTTCACCAGGGCCTCGATCGTCGCGTCGCCGGCGGCCGTCTTGTCGGCGAGCAGGACGGCCGCGAACTCGCGCACGAACGGGTTGTCGTCGGCGAGATGCTTGCCGAGCCGGTCGGCGTCCGTCTCCGGGCCGAACTGCGTGCGTGCGAGCGCGCGGCACTTGTCGAGCAAGTCGCTGGTCTGCAGGACTCGGCCCATCGCGTCGTGCCGTTCCGCATCGAGCAGGTCCAGCATCGCGTTGCGCACGGCGGTCCGGTGCGCGGGCGCGAACGGCACGAGCTCGCCGACGGCGAGGACCACGGTGCTGCGGCCCTTGTCGCGCGCGCCGAGCTGGCGCAGCAGCACGAGCAGCTCGGGCACGGCGATGGCCGCGGGAGCGCCGATGCGCTGCAGCACCTGCACGGCGCGTACCGTGTCGTCCCCGGCCTCGGCACCGGTGCGCTGGACGACGCGCCGCAGGGCCGGCACGGCGTGTTCGCCGAGCGCTACGAGCTCCGTCATGGCGACCGACCAGACGCGGCTGTCCTTCGCGCCGAGGTCCGTGATCCACTTCTGCAGCGGCGCGGGTTCCGCGGAGCTTCGCGTGTCCTGGGCTGCGAGCATCGTCGCGAGCAGCACGGCGATCGCAGGTGTTCGCAACACGGAGTTCATGTGGCGCATGGCCCCCGTGCCGATCGTAGCGCGCGTCGGCCACGGCCGCTGCCTCGTGGTCTCGTGGGCACCGCGGCCCGCTGCGACGGACGGCTAGGGCAGGCTGTCCTGGCCAGTCGTGTCGCTCGTGACCAGCTTCCTGCCGAGGACCTTCGTGAGACGCTGGAGCAGGTCCGCATCGGTGTCGCGGTCCGGATCGACCTCTGCAACCTCGCGGCACCACCGCAGCACCATGCGGCGCTCGTCGGGCGTGAGCAGCAGCGCCAGCGAACGCGCGACCAGCACGGGATCGCGCGGGCGCCTCAGCGAAGCGGCCCAGCTGTCGAGGTCCCGCGGCAGAATCCTCTGCGGCAGCTCGCGCATCAGCAGCCGCCTGACGACTGCGATCTCGTCCTGGCCTGCGTGTCCGTCCCTGACGGCTACTGCGAGCAGCAGCTCGTAGATGGTCTGCGGAGCACCGGCGCGCGCGAGGAAGCGTGCATCCTGCGTGCGCCGCACGCGGCGCTGCAGCGACCACTTGGAGGCAAGGCGCGGGATCCAGAACGCGAGGACTCCGAGCCCGATGGCGACGCCGAGCACGTCGATCGTCCGGTACTGATCGAACTCCAGCGGGCCATGCGTGTGCCGCCAGTGCCTTCCAATCCTCCTGCCTGTGGGGTAGCCGCACGAGGCCCAGGCGCTCAGCAGGAACGCGCAGATCACCCAGCTCCACGCTCGGCCCACCGCGTGGTCGATCAGGGGGTGCTCGTCGACCATGGTTCCTCGTCGTGGCAGTCGTCGGAGAGACGCTCGAGGTCATCGTAAGGACCCGAGGTGCCCCCCGCGCACGTCGATCGGGCGCTCGAGCCGATCGGCCAGCGCATCGCGGTACCGTGCCCTCGAGGCCCGTTGCGGCACTTGCCGCTTGCGCCGCGCTGCGGGAACATCGGCCCCTCGAAAGCAGACCGCCGCACCAGCGAGGTACTCCGATGCATCGTATGCGCGTCCACTTCGTCTCGTTCGTGCTGGCGTTGGTGTGGGTGTCGAGCCTTGGCGGCGCGGCCGTCGCGCAGAGCCAACCATCGAACCCGGTGATCGCAGGCGGCTGGTGGCAGATCGCCGGCAACCCGAACCTCGGCCTGCTCACGGGTCCGCAGCAGCAGCCCGTGGACTTCTCGATCTGGCAGGCCGCCGATGGCACCTGGCAGCTGTGGTCGTGCATCCGCGGCACGAACTGCGGCGGCTTCACGCGGCTGTTCCATCGCTGGGAGGGAACCGACCTCAAGACTGCGAACTGGACGCCGATGGGCGTCGCGATGCTGGCCGACCCCTCGCTCGGCGAGCAGCTGGGTGGTCTGCAGGCACCCCACGTGGTCCGGCACGACGGCGTCTGGTACATGGTCTACGGCGACTTCGTGCGCATCTGCCTCGCGCGCAGCCTCGACGGCAAGACCTTCACGCGCGTGCTGAACGACAACGGGCAGCCGAACCTGTTCGAGGGCCCGTTCCTGAACACGCGCGATGCGATGCTGTTCCGGCACGGTGGCCTGTGGCTCTGTTACTACTGCGGCAGCCAGCTCACGCCTCCGTACCACTGCGCCGTGTTCTGCCGCACGTCGGCGGACCTGAAGTACTGGAGCGAGCCGATGTTCGTCTGTGCCGGCGGCACGGCCTCGTCACCGGCGACCTTGGGCGACGCCGAGTGCCCGTTCGTGCTCCAGCGCAACGGCTGGTTCTACATGTTCAGGAACCAGATCTACGGCCCCGGCGCGCTGAACACGCAGTACGCGTCGCGCGATCCGTTCAGCTTCGGCGTCGGCCACGACCGCTACCGGATCGGCACGCTGCCCGTCGCCGCGCCGGAGATCGTGTACGACAACGGCAAGTACTTCATCGCCGCGTTGAATCCGAACCTCGACGGCATCCGCGTCGCCAGGCTGCATTGGACGCCGTGAGAACCACCGCGGCACGCGGCGCGGCGATGGCAGCGGCCTGCTCGCGCTGTCAGACCAGAGGCAGCACGGGGAAGGCCTCGCCGAGCACGGCCTGCGGATCGATGCGCATCCAGTCGCGCAGCACGCTCGCGTAGACGCTGCGGAAGTCGACGGTGGCCTTCAGGTTGCCGTCGTCGAGGTCGTCGAGGCTCGGCGTCCGGCCGTGGAGTCCCGCGCGCACCGGTGCGCCGGCGAGAAAGACCGGACCGGCCGTGCCGTGATCGGTGCCCTGCGAAGCGTTCTCCTGCACGCGGCGCCCGAACTCGCTGAACACGAGCACGAGCACGTCGCCGGCGCGGCCGATCGCGCGCATGTCGTCGAGGAACGCGAGCAACGCATCGCCGAGCTCCTGCAGCAGGTTCGCGTGGCTCGTCGCCTGCAGCGAGTGCGTGTCGTAGCCGTTCTGGATCGCGTAGTAGACCTCGGTGCCGAACCCGCCGCGGATCAGCCGCGAGATCAGCGCGAGGTCCTTGCCGAGCCGCGAGGCCGGATAGCGCGCGCCGGCCTGCGTGCCGTCGGCGACCTCGGCGAGTGCCTTCGCGGTCGAGCGAGCGTCGACGAGCGCGCGGCGGATGTGCTCGGCCATCTCCGAGTCGCTCGGCGACGCGAGCAGCGCGTCCGTGCCGACTTCCCCTGCTTCCAGGTAGGCCTCGAGGCTCGGCAGCGTCGCGATCGGCGTCTTGCGGGCGCGCAGCGCTCGCGGCAGCGCGTGGGGGCCGGCGAGCAGCGCGCGCGGTGCGCGGTGCGCGTCGGGCTGCTGGCCCGCGCGCGCCGGCTCGCGGTCGAGTGCGGTGCCGATCCAGCCGTAGCCGGCGCGGCCGGGGCGGTCGAGCCTTGCCGTGTGCCAGGTCGCGAGACTGACCTCGTGCGACAGGTTCGGGTCCGGGTAGCCGACACCTTGCACGATCGCGAGCTCGCCGCGTTCGTGCAGCGTGGCGATGCCGCGCAACGAAGGGTGGAGGCCGAGGTCCTGGCCGACCTTCAGCAGCTTGTCGTCGGGAATCCGCAGGACCTTGCGGTGCGCGGCGTAGCCCTCGTCGCGGAACGGCACGACGGTGTTGAGGCCGTCGTTGCCGCCGTTGAGCTCGAGGACGACCAGCGTGCGGTCACCCTGCGGGGTGCGCGACGGGGCACCGGCGCAGGCTGCCGCGAGCCACGGCAACGAAGGCAGCAGCGCCGAGTACTTGAGGAACTCGCGGCGGGGCAGCAGCGGGGATGGCGTCGGGTTCACCATGGTGGTCATCCGAGTTGGCAATGGGGGGAGCTGCAGAGCTGGATCACCATCTCTTCGCACGCGTCGGTACCTTGCGACGCGGCCACGGCGACGAGACCGGCTCGCAGCGCGTCATCCGGTTCACCGCCGAGCAGCAGGCGGCAGAAGAACGACACACGCTCGGCGGCATCGGCGCCGACGCGGTGCGTGCGCAGCAGGCGCGCGATCGGCCGTTCCGCGGCGTCTGGCGTCAGCGCGCCGCTGACCAGCGCACGCGCGAACTTCGCGCGCGCGACGAGTGCGCCGGTCGTGATCCAGTCCTTGCCGCGCGGCCAGCCGAACACGCTCGGTGGATGGTACGGCTGCTGGCCTGCGGCGGCGCTGAAGGCCGCGAGCTCACTCGTGCGACAGGGCGGGTCGAAGCACTCGAGTGCGCGCGCGAGCGCCGTGACGTGTACGGCCGGGGGCGTCGGCAGGGCGCGCAGGTTGCTGTCGCTGAAGAACACGTTCGAGCGCAGGATCCGCTCGACGGCGGGCCCGATCGCGAGCTGGGTTGCCGCGAGGTCCTTCGCGATCGCGTCGAGCACGGCGTCCGTGACGAGCGGCGCGGCGAGGAGAGTGCTCGCGAGGCGCCACGCGACGCGGCGTGCGGTCGCAGGATGCTCGAGCAACATCGTGAGCACACGATCGCCGTCGAACGCGGCGCGCTGGCCGAGGATGGCCTTCTCGCCAGTGTCGTGGTGCTCCGGGTAGAACCAGAAGCGCTGCTCGTGGTCGATCCGCCACCCGGTCAGCGCGCGCGCGACCTCGCGCACGTCGTGCTCGCCGTAGTTGCCTTCGCCGAGCGTGAACAGCTCGAGCAGCTCGCGCGCTAGGTTCTCGTTCGGGTGCTCGCGGTAGTTGCTCGGCGCGTCGAGCCAGAGCAGCAGTGCGGGTTGCTTGACGATCGCCGGCAAGAGGTCGCGGAACGAGCCGCGCGCGTGTTCGCGCAACGCTGCGTTCTGGTTCGCCATGAACGTCGGGTTGGCGACCTTCTCGTAGGACGTCGCGAAGTGGTCGTGCCACATCAGCGTCAGGCGTTCGCCGAGCGGGTCCGCCGACAGCAGCATGCGCCAGAACCACACGGCCTCGTGGCGGCGGATGCTCGCCGACGTGAACGCAGAGCGCTGCAGCGTCAGCAGCAGGTCGCTGGCGCGCTGCGGCACGCCGAGCTCGCGGGTGCCCGCGAGCAGCGTCGTGAGCACCGCGTCGGGGCCGCGTTCGACTCCCGAACGCAGCTCGTCCCACGTGGCACCGAAGCTCGCGCGCCAGTGCAGGTGGTGCACGCGCGCGAGGTTCCACGGCTGCCGTTCGTCGGGCACGTACGGCGCCAGGGGCTCAGCCGCTTGCACGAGCGCGCTCATTTCTTGCCGACGCGTACGGTGCCGAGGTCGAGCGACTGGCCGGGCTCGAGGGCCTGCGTGTTCGCGACGGTGTAGAAGCCCGGCGTGCGCATGGCCATCAACTCCTCACGCGAGACCGGGCGACTGACCAGGAGTTGGTACTGACTGGCGGGCGGGGCAGGCATCCGGAACTGGCCTTTCGCGTCGGTCTTCACGCGCCCACGCACGGGCACCCGCTCGGGCAGCAGGTAGAGCAGCACCTCGTTCTCGACCAAGGGCACGCCGTCGGCGTCGAGCAACGTGCCGCGGATCGTCGCACTCGGCTGCATGTGCACGGTCGCAGTCTGCTGCGCCGGGCCGAGCCTCGCGATGACGCCAGCACTGTCGTCGGGTCGCCGCACGTCGATCAGCCGCTGCTCGTCCGGCGCGAGGCACAGCAGCTCGAGCGTGCCGTCTTCGGCCTTGTGCACGTTGCGGTTGCTCCACCCTGTCGGCTTGACCTCGTAGTCCGACGTGCGTTGCCCGGCGGCATCGAGCACGGTCACCCTCACGGTCTGGCCCGGGTCGAGCGTCAGCGTCACCGGGGCAGGTGCGTTGCCTTCGGCGATCTCGATCAGCGCCATCGCGTGCGGCCACTTCGGCCCCGGTTCGTGCGGGCTGCCGTCGGTCAGGAAGAAGGTCTGCGGCGCCCTCGCACCCTCCTTGCGCTCCTCCCACTTCGGGTCGTAGCCCACGCCCATGCGGTAGTGCGCGAACGCCTCGATGCCGACGAGGCCGCGACCGGGCAGGCCCGGGATGCGGAACGTGCCGTCCGCAGCGGCGCGGAAGGCGCCTTCGAACCCGTCGATCGTGCGGTCCTTGAACTGGTCGATCTGCAGCACGAGCGGGTTGAACAGGTGCGGGTGGTAGGTGACCTGGCCGCGCACGGGCTTGCCCGTCGCGCCGTCGACGGCCTTGCCCGTGATCCAGACGCCCTTGTGCAGCGGGATGCGCAGCTCGACCGGGTCGAGGCCGGGCGGATCGGGCACCTTCACCTCGCGCAGGAAGTAGGGCTCGTCGCCGCGCGCCGCGACGACGAGCTGGTTGCTGGTTCCTCTGCGCATGCCGAGGAGCCGGAAGCGGCCCTCTGCGTCGGTGCGTGTCCGCAGCTGGCGCGAGCGGTCGAACATGCCGTTCAGCACCTGGCTGTAGACGTCAGCGCTCGCGATCGGCGCGCCGGTCACCGCATCGACGACGACGCCGTCGATCGGGCGCGTGCGCTCGACGACGACGTTCGAGCCGGGTGCGTGGACTGCCTCCATCGGCCTCACGATCTTCGCGAGCTGCTCGGGATCGATCTGGCTCGTCACCATCGACATGCGTCCCAGGGCCGCGTCGCCGCCCAAGTACTGCAACCCATAGATGCACTCGGCGCCCACGCCCGTGAGCTCGAACGCGCCGTTGCCATCGGTGACGGCGACAGGCGCCCTCGCTGCAGGCAGCAGGTAGATCCTCTTCGACAGTGCCTGGACGGAACCACCCTGGCCGAGCGTGGCGCGCCACGCGTCGAGCGAACCTTCTTTCGTGGTCTGGATGCTGACCGCGCGCAGCTGGACGCCGCGCATCGGCTGTCCGTCCTCGTCGAGCAGCCTGCCCTTCAGCGCGAAGTCGCGCGGCAGCCGCAGCTCGACGCCGTCGAGCCGCGCAAGATCCTTCTGGAGCACCCAATCGGGCCCGTGCCTGGCCGCGTACGCGCACAGCAGCACGCTCTGCCAGAGCTCCGTCCGGTCCGGGTCGAACGGCAGGTCCGCGTGGTCGTAGCCCAGCGAGAAGCGGCCGCCGGCATCCGTCTGCGTGGTCGCAAGCTCGACCACGGCTGCCTGGTACCGGTCGAAAACCGAGGCGGCCACCGCAGCACCCGCGAGCGGCTTGCCGTCGCCGTCGAGCACGGTGCCGGTGAACACGAAGTCGGCCGGAACGGTGCCGACGCCGGCTGCGAGCGTTGCCGCGAACAGCGTTGTGATCGCGAGGCCTGCGCGCCGCGACACGCGCGCGGGACCGGCCGGCAGCGTGAGCAGCGCCTCGATGCGCTTGCCGACGCGGCTCCTCGCCGCGAACAGACCGTGCGCGAGCATCGGGCGCGGCTGCAGCCGGGCCGCCAGTGTGTGCAGCCGATCGGCGTACTCGAGGCACTCGTTCTCGTCGTGCACGAGCGCGCGGTCACACGCGAGCTCGGCGGCGGCTTCCCACTGGCGGCGAGCGATCCACGCGACCGGGTGGAAGAAGAACACGATGCGTCCGAGCTCGTGCACGAGCGCCGCCCAGGGGTCGCGCATCGCCGCGTGCATCAGCTCGTGGCGGATCGCCCACGCGACGGTCGCGTGCGAGTCCATCCAGTCCGGAATCAGGATCACGGGGCGCAACACGCCGACGAGTGCTGGCGAAGCGAGCGACGACGTGCGGAGGATCTCCGGAGGCCGGACGCCGAGTACCGCGGCGTATTGCGCGACGAGGCGCCGCCACGCGGGCTGGCCCGGCTCCGACCGGCGCACGAGCCGCGCACCGCGGAAACGGTCGCGTACCGAGCGCGCCGCGAGCATGGCGACGCCGAGCAGCCACAGCGAGGACAGCAGCGTGCCGACTTCGAAGCCGGGCGTCGCTTCGGGCGGGACGTTCGCGGCGGCCGGGGTTGCGGCTGCGGCTGCGGGGGCCGCGGTGGGGGACGTCGTGAACGCCGCCACCGGCGCCAAGGGCGCACGTTCGGCCGGCGCTGCGCGAAACGTCGCCTCGGCGGAGGCGTGTACGGGGGCGGGCGATTCGTTGGCGGAGGACCATGGCGCCGGCCCGAGCACGAACGGGCTGCCGACGAGTAGCGTGGCGAAGCCCTTCAACGGCACGAGCAGCCAGAGCAGCGAACGCACGCGCGCCGAACGCGGCCGCAGTACGCAGCAGATCACCCACACCATGCACGCGACGGCGAGCATGTCGATCGCGGCGAAACCGAGCCGGCTCGGCAGGACCTCGAACAGGTTCGTGAACGGGCTCATGACTTCCTCCGCGCACGGCGTGCGTCGATGAGCTGGCGCAGCTCGGTGAGCTCGGCCTCGCTGATCTTCTCCGAGTCGAGCAGGTAGGCGATCGCCTCGCGCGGCGAGCCGCCGAACAGGCTGTCGCGCAGGCGATCGAGCGTGCGCCGCACCACCGAGTCACGCGCGACGATCGGCCGCAGGCGCATCGCGCGCTCGATCGTCGGAACCGCCTCGACGTAGCCCTTCGCCCTGAGCTTCGTCACCACCGTGCGGATCGTCGTCGGCGCGAGCGGGCGGCGCTTGCCGAACGCTTCGATCACGTCGTTCGACGAGCACTCGCCGAGCCGCCAGATCTCGTTCATGACCTCCATCTCGAGCTTCGAGAGATCGGTCCGGGGATGCGTTCTCGACTTCGGGCTGCGCGGCATCGGGGTCTCCGGGGATGTGGAGCGAAGCGGTAGCGACGAACTATGTGTATAGTCGACGACGATAGGTGTCAAGCAGGGGGCGTCGGATGCGCCTGCACACGACCTGCGCCGCGCGATCGGGTGCTGGTGCCCTCGACGAGCGGAGCAGAAGTCTGTTCGACCCTCGCATCGCCACGTCCCCATGCTCCGCCAGTTGCTCGCGTGTTGCCTCGCGAACTCGCCGGCGCTGATCGGAGCGACCGTCTACTCGCAGGCGCTCGCGTCTGCGCCTCCGCACGCCTCACGAACCTCGTCGCGGACGTCGTCCACCGACCCGAGGCCTCGATCGGGCCGACGATCGGCGCTGCTTCCGGTTTCAGCGGCGAGGACGCCGGACCACGGGCAGCGGCAGCAGACCGAGCTGGGTGAGCAGCCGCGTGATCTCGCGGTGGCCCTGCGGCGTCTGCCGCACGAGGAACAGGCCGTTCTGGTTCGTCAGCGAGACGGTGTCCGTTCCCCAGGCCTCGGGCGTCACGTTCTCCTTGATCAGCCGCTCGATCAGGTCCGCCGTGAAGCCGCTGACGGTCGTGCCCGAGTCCTCCTCGGGCGGGAACAGCGCTTCGGTGCCGCCGGCCGGATCGAGGCCGAGCTTCGGCCCCGGGAAGCTCTTCAGCGGCGCGCACATCGCGCGCAGGTCGTAGAGCACGAGGTGCACGAGCGGCCGCACCTCGTCCTTGCCGACCAGGAACACGACGCCGCTGCGCCAGACGAAGCGCAGTCCCGTCGTGTGCTGCACGACGGCCATCGTGGTCAGCGGCGTCACGGACTTCAGGTCGAGGTCGAACGCGGGCGTCTTGGCCGCGTCGCCCTTCGCCGCGAACAGGAACGCGACCTTGTCGCCGGTCGCGGTCGTCAGCAGGCGGCAGAGGTCCTTCGGCGTGATCGCGCGCGCGTGCCAGTCCGTGCGCGGCGTGCGCAGCAGGGTGAGCGCCGCATCACGGCCGCGCAGGTCCTCGCGCCGTTCGACGGCCAGCACGTCGTCTTGCGCGGATAGCGGCAGCGCGGCCAGACAGAACGCCAGCAGCAGAGGGAAGCGCATGGAGCGCTACAGTAGCCGATCGATCGGGCTGTAGGCGGCCGCCGCTCCCGGCGCGTGCGGCATGCGCCCGGACCGCTCGCGCTCCTGCCCCGGGTTCGTTTCCCATCCGATCCGCCCCGAGGCTGCTCGGGGCACGTGAGACCTGGCGACGACGCGATGACCGATCCGACTGCCGACCTCGAGAGCCTGCTCCTGCGCACCGAGTGGTTGCAGCGCATGGCGCATCGGCTCTGTGCCGACCATCACCTGGCCGAGGACGGCTCGCCGCGCGGTGGCGTCGCGGTCGAAGCGGGCTAGCAGCATCTTCACGGTGCGGTTCGGCGAACGGTCGGCGCGCAGCGCCGTGCGGCACGGCCCGACGGTGCACACCGACGGCGAGGGCCGGTTCCGCTTCACCGCGCTCGGCGCGGCCGGTCTGTTCCTCTCGGTCAACGGCTGGGCGATCGTCGATCGCGTCGTCGGCTTCGACGAGGGACTGGAGGCGCCCGGCTGCGGAGTCAGCGACGACCTGCGCATCGTCGTCGCGGATCGAACGCACCTGCGCGTCGAGCTCGCCGACGCGCGCACCGCGGCGTTCGTGCTGTTGCTGCGCGGTGCGACCGAGGTCGCGCGTGTGCCGGTTCGGCTCACTGCCGGCGATGTGTTCGTCGTGCGCGGGCAAGGGTGTCTAGCCGTCGCGTCCGAGCGCTCCGGTGACGGCGTCGAGGTAGCCCGGGCCCTCGCCGATGCCCCAGACCGGGCGCAGCTCACAGGTCTTCTCGTCGCCATCGTCCCAGATGAACTGGAGACGCATCGGGCAGCTCGCCGCTTCGGCAGTGTCCCTGCCCATGCTGCGCAGGACGGCGGCGAACTGCGCGCGCGCGGCCGCCTCGTCGAGGATCTTGCGGTCGCTGCCCGCGATCGAGGTGATGCGGGCGAGGCTGACCGTGCCGCTGACCTTGCTGCGGCCCTGCAGGTAGAGCAAGGCAGAGCGGTCGGTCACCACGTTGCGCCAGGTCTGCATGAACACGAACGTGTGCCCCGCGTCCCAGTCGTACTGCGGCTTGTCGTGGCCCGAGGCACTGCGCTGCACGCTCGTGACCTGCAGCCCGGTGTCCGCGGGCAACGGGCCGAACTTCTCGCACAACCACGCGCGCAGGAACTGCTCGGCCTCCTGGTCGGTCGCGAACGGCGCCTCGGGCGCAGGAGTCGGCGGAGAATCGCGGACGATCTCCAAGTCGCCCTGGTTGGAGCGGAAGTCAGGGCCCGGGCGCAACGGTGGCAGAGCTTCGCAGCGCAATCGCGGCACTACGGCCGCCGCCGGAGTCGGTGGGGCACCGCAGCTTCCTGCGAACATTGCGGCCAGCGTTGCACCGAGCGGCGCGAGGTGATGAAGAGTCCCCATGCGTCGGCACGATACCGCGGCACGAGCGGGAGGTGGTGGCAGGACGACCGTGCGCGAACAGCCGTGCGAGTGCTTTCAGCTTCGCAGCAGGTCGAGCGGCTCGAACGCGGCGCGAGCTACTCGTAGCGCCCGCTGCCGACCAGCCAGTGCGCCCTCGCGGAGCTCGAGCTCGCGCGGCGCATGTCCCGTGCTGGCCGCGATCCGTTCGGCCAGAGAACGATCGTGCGTGGTCAGCACGAGCGCATGGCCCGCTCAGGAGCCGTCAGTGCTTGACCCGGCTCGTCCTGGTCAACCAGTGGAAGCGTGTGCTCTGCTCGCGATCGAGCGCCGTGACGACGCCTTCGATGGCGTCGTGAGCATCGTTCACCGCCGCGGAGCAGGAGTCGAATCTCGCGCGCAGCGACGCGTCGGAGAACTCGAGGCCAGTGCGCATGAACCTGATCGACTCCGGCTGCGACGCGACGAGCTCGTACAGCTCCGCGGCCGCTGCCACGAACCTGCGGTGCGCTTCGATCGCGGCGACGACCGGTTGCCATCGGTCGGAAACGGCGGCAGCCATCTCGTCGACGAGCGATTGCCGTTGGTCGGCCGGAACGCCGTGGTCCACGACATGTTTGCCAAGGAGGTCGCGGAAGCCCCGCAGCTCCGCGAGGTAGTCGTCCTCGAGTTGCTGCACCTGTCGGAGCAGACCGGCGGCCCCACTCGGAAAGGTGCCGCCGATGTAGGACTGCGGGCGCAGCAGGTAGCCGTGCAGCTCCGGCCGTTGCATGCGTTGCCAGACCTCGTACGTGCACCTCGCTTCGGCGCCGAGCAGGTGCCGGACCGACTCGCGGACGGCCCGCCGGCCGGGCGGGCCGTCCTTCGCAGAGGCGGCGTCGGCCTTGGCGGCTTCGGTGACGATCTGTGGCAGATCGGCACGTCCGGGCCGCTTCTGCGAGCAACCGAGGAGCAAGGTCGCGAGCGACAGCGCGATGGCCGCGGTGCGGGGCGGAACGGCGACGGTGATCGTGTTCGGCATCGGTCGAGGGCGGATGCAATCGCGGAAGTGCTCGAGGCGGACGCCGAGCACCGCCAAGGCGCTGACCCGCCACCGTCGCGTGCTGACCATGGTGGCACGCATCGGCGACCTGATCGGGATCCTGGAGCGGATTCGCGCGCGCATGCGGCGACACCGTCGGCGTCGCCGAGGATTCTTCGCAGCGAAGCTGCCCGGCGCCTATGGGGTTTGCGTAGGGGGCACGTGGAACACTTCGCGCGCACTCTGCTTCTTCCTCTGCTCGCACCGCTGCTGGCGCTGGGTTCGGCCGCCGCGCAGTGCCAGAACCCGTGGCTGTCGGGTGGGCCGTTGCCGGGCGTCGCTGGCGAGGTGTTCGCAGCGACCGCGTGGGATCCGGACGGATCGGGTCCCGCACCGAGCGTGCTCGTTGCCGGCGGCAGGTTCTTCGTTGCGGGCGGCGTGATCGCGAACAACATCGCGGTGCACGACTTCGCGACCAACACGTGGTCGGCGCTCGGATCGGGCGTGGACGGCCAGGTGCACGCGATCGCCGTGATGCCGGGTGGCGAGCTGGTCGTCGGTGGGGCCTTCTCGACGGCGGGCGGCGTGCCCGCGCCCCGGCGCCGCCGACGACGAGATCGCCGTTCGGCATCGACGCGAGGGCCGTGACCCACAATGGCTGTGCGACTCGTACTGATCGCGTCGGGCGCGTTCGTGATGCCGACGCCGCGCGTTCAGCCGCCGCGGGAGTGGCTCGCGGTGCGGCTCACATCGGGCGCATGCGACCAGCCGCGATGTCGAAGGCGACCTCGGCGTAGGGCAGGTTCCCACAGAGCTGCAGGAACAGGGTCGAGCACACCGAGCTCGCCACCTGCAGATTCGCGAAGAGGAGCTGCGGCCGGGAAGTCGCGGCCGCCAGACATCCGCGATCCGGTTCGGGCACGGTGTCGGCCGGCTCGGCGATCTCGGGGTGCCAGCGGCAGAGGCTCGGCGTCTGGTCTCGACCACTGTGGCGCACGAAGGCCTGCACGGTGCCGTACGTGCCGAGCCGGTACTTCCCGTCGCGATCGACGCCGACGCCGTCGTTGCCGCCCGACACCAACACGACGTCGGCGAGTGCTCTGCAGCGATCGCTGACGACTTTACGCGTCGCATGGTTGTCGACCGCCAGCACGACATGATCGCCGTTCTCGATCAACCGCTCGACGTTCGCCGGACCGACGTACTCGGGCACCGCGAGCACGGCGAGGCCGGTGCCGGCATGCCGTTCCCGCAGCTCGTCGCGAACGACTTCGGCTTTGTTGCCCTCCCGACCGAACATCATGCGCGTCCGGTTGTGCGGCTCGAAGCGGTCGCCGTCGACGAGCACGAGCCGGGTCGGGCACTCGAGCGAGGCCAGGAAGACCGCGAGGTGGCGCGCGGCGATGCCGCCGACGCCACCCAGGCCGATCATCGTCACGGCGAGCGACTCGCGCGGTTGCAGGCACAGTAGATCAGCCATGACGCTTTCCCTCGGTGCTGCGTCCGCCATCCGCGCGCCGGGCTTCCCCTGGCCGCAGGACGAACGGCCCCACGTCTCGCGACGGCGGGCCGCCAGGCAGCTCCGGCGCTGGCGTGGCGGCAGGCTGCTCTCCGTACCAGCTGCTGTAGCCCGGCTTCACGGTCACTGCGTCGAGCCACTCGGCGGGCACCTGCGTGGCGGCTGCAGCAAAACCCTCGCTGACGTCGGCGAGTTCGAGCTCGAAGCGCATGCCGTCGACAACCGCCGCGACGTAGAACTCCGGAGTGGGTCGACGGACGCGACCCACGACGATGTGCAGGCCGGGGCGGTTCAGTTCGTCCTCGGCGTCGATCTGGCTCGCGAAAGCGGGACTGTCGACGTGTGAGTGGACGTCGCCGAACAGCACCAACTGCGGATCCGCCAGCCGCGGCACGTCGTAGGCGACCCGCATCGAGTTGGCCTGCTGCGGCGGCACGATCAGGACGACGCGCCGCTCGGTGCGGTGCCAGGCGAGCAGGACCGCCGCCTCTGCACGATGCCGCTCGGCGATCGCGCGGAAGAAACCGACGATCCGCTCGCAGTCGCGCTGGCTGAGCCGCGGGAAGCGCGGCTCCAGGAACGAGGCGTGTGGCGCGAGCTCGCCAGGCCACTGCCGCGCTGGGGCGCAGCTGCGGTAGAACGCGTCGTTCCGGCACAGGAACAGGCCGCTCGACGTCAGCAGGTAGTAGGCCGGTTCGTCGCTCGGCGTCATCGCGTCGCCGGGCTGCTTCGTCAGGATGGGGGTCAGCAGGTTCATTCGACTGCCACCTTGTTGTCG
This sequence comes from Planctomycetota bacterium, assembly GCA_036376355.1. Lineage (GTDB taxonomy): Bacteria > Planctomycetota > UBA1135 > UBA1135 > UBA2386 > DASVAL01. Next base: position 63,848 of record DASVAL010000137.1, on the reverse strand, counting down.
ATGGGCCGGCCGAACCGCGCGACGACGCCGGCGACCTGGTCGGCGGACTCGACGGCGACCGCCGAGCGCAGGAAGGAGCCGCGCAGCAAGTCGATCACGTCGCCGAGGCTGCGCTTTGCGTCAATCCACCGCGCACCGCAGGCGAACCCCGGTTCAGCGAGCGTTGCGGCTTCCCATGCCTCGATCGAGCGCAACCGCGAGTCGACGCTGGTCCCGGCAGTGACCGTGAAACCGGACGGCCGCCCGGAGGCCTCGGGGTGCCGGTTGAAGCGCGACGCGAACAAGTGCGCGTGCATGCCCGCGATTCCGCGCGTCAGCACTTCCTCGCCGAGGCCGGGTTTCGCAACGGACGGATCGAGCCCCTGCGTGCACAGCTGCGAGACGAGTGCGTCGTTGGCCATGCAATTCAGCAGCGCGGGCAGCAGAAGGCGGTCGCTGCGCGCGGTCACGGGCTCGCACCGGAAGAACACGGCCACCGCAGGGCTCGTGGCCCAGTTCGGGCCGGTCGCGCGCTGGAACGCGACCAGCAGGACGACGTACGGCAACGCGATCCGGACCTGGCGGAACGTGGCCCGGGGCCCGTACTCGTGCGGCGAGTCGGACCGGATCCAGGTCAGGCTGTGGATCCGCGGCGCGGTCTCGTGCACCGCGACGATGGTGTTGCGACCGACGTCGAGCATCTTGCAGCCCGGTGGCATCACCATGGTCGACGCGCGGTGCGGCGAAGTGGCGAGCAGCGCCTCGACGAACTCGCCGACCGACATCCCGAACTTGGAGCCGACGCGGTCCGTCGCGAGGACCTGGTCGCCCTCGATGCGGAGCGAGGTCGAAGCACCCTTCTCGCCTGCACGCTGCACGAAAGTCACTATTTCGTTCTCGCGCAGCACGTGGTCGTCACCGACGTCGACGCCGTCGACAACCGCGACGGCGCGTGGACCGATGTCGAGACGGTCGCGCAGCCGGACGCGCGCGTCGCCGACCGTCACCCCGACGATCGGCAGGCGATGCTCGTAGATGCCGCTGCAGACAGTGACGGTGCCCTGCGGTTCGGCGTCGGCGGGGTCGGCGGAACCGGGGCGGGGACGTTGAGCCGGAGTCGTGAGGTGGCGTTCTTGCATGATCTGTCTCCGATGGGGGTGGTCGCTCAGCCGGCGCGCTCGAGCAGGCTCTGCACGGGCAGCGGCGTGGGGATCCGGCGCACGCTCGCGATGCGCACTCCGTCCGGCAGGTTCACGTGGTCCGCGACGTTCTCCGGACGCAGTTGGTCGACGGTCGCCTGGATCTGGCTCCACAACGCGGTCATCAGCTGCTGCGCGTCGAGCCCCGTCGCGTTGCGGCCCTCCGCCTCGTTGCGCGCGGCCCTGGCGGCGGCCTCCTGCACCGCGCGGTCGACGAGCGCGCCGGTCAGGAAGTCGCGCGCGTGCCGGCGCGTCGGCGTCGCCGAGCCGACAGCGTGCAGTTCCACGACGGCCTCGGCATCGGGCGCGAACATCCAGGCCGTCACGCGCTCCAGGGCCGTCTCGCGCACCAACGCCTCGCCGCCGTCGCCGGCGGCGAAGGGCAGCCGCGCGGTGCACTTGTCGAGCACGGCAGAGAACGAACGGCGCCCGAGCCGGCCGAAGCGGATCGTCTGACCGCCTGCGCGCCGCAGGAAAGCCGCGTCCATCAGTTGCGGCACGTTCGTGCTGAACACGAACACGACGAGCCGGTCGCGCAGCTTCTGCGTCGTCGTATCGAGTCGCTGCAGCAACGTCGTCTGCACGCGGTCGTGGACGTCGCTCGACGCCGACCCACGCTGGCGGCCGAGGCCGTCGGCTTCCTCGATCACGACGAGGACCGGCAGCTCGCGCGGCAGGCCGCGCGCGTCGGGGACCGGTTCGGCCGCGAGGGCCTCGATCTCGTCGAACGCACGAGCGATCCTCTGCTCGCTTTCGCCGAACCACTTCGACAGCAGGTCCGACGAGCGCAGGCGCACGACGCGCGGCGGCAGCTGGTCGATCGGCAGGCCCGTCGTCGCGGCCATCAGCTCGTAGAGCTCGCGCTGCAGGGCCTGGATGTGCAGCGTCTTGCCGGATCCCGAGACGCCCACGAGCAGCATCATGCGCGAGCGCCGCAGGCCGTAACGCCGAGCGACCTCCGGCGCGGTGAGCTCGGTGCGCACGTGAGCCAGCGTCTCGGCGACGAACGGGTGCGGATCGCCGATGTCGCGCTCGAGGCGCACGTCGGGGACGGCTTCGCGCGAGACGAACGAGTACCTGGTCATGCGGTCGATGGCCGGCACCGGCGAGAACGCGATCAGGCGCACCGGGCAGACCAGGACCCTCGCGCCGGGCTCGACGCGCTTCTGCGCGATCATCTCGGCCAGGCTGTTCGCCGTGCGATAGACGAGCCGTCGTTCGTCGGAGCCCATCGTCGCCTCGATGCGTCCGTCGCCGAGGTCGCGTTCGAAGCACGCCTCCTCGCCGACCGCCAGCATCTCGGGCGCGCGTCCGAGCAGCACGTGGTTCTTGGCGTCGATCAGGACCGCGGTCCCACACGCGAGGCTCGCGAAGACCTGAGGGTCCGCGACGCTGCAGGTCGTGATGGAGCCGTCGCTGAGCACGACGAGCGCCCGCGGCCCGAAGCATTGCCGATCCAGCTGCTGCAGGTAATGGGCCGTTCGGAGCGGGGAGGACTTCAGCGCTGCGAGCGCCTCGTCGACCTCGTGCAGCTTGGCCTCGAGCAGGTCGTTGGCTCGCTGTGCGGTGCAACCATCGAGCACCCAGGTCAGCACTGCGAGCACGTCTGGCGTGTCCTGCGCACACGCGTGGCGGAGCATGCGCAGGCGCTGTTCCATCGGGGTGGCGGGGTCGGCGAGGAAGCGATGCATGGTCCCGTTCTTGATCTCACGGGGGCGTTCGTTGGTCATGGTGATGTCGTCCTCTGCTGGGTCGTCGTCGGTCGGGCGCCGAGCAACTCGGCGGCATCCTCGTCGGGGATCACCTCGTAGCCGCGCAACCGCAGCGAGCCGCGGTGCCAGCCGTAGAACGCGGCGTCGCGTTCACCGCGCGCGTTCCAGCCGAAGACGAGGCCCACCTGGAATGGCGACTGCGGGAACACCGCGCGGCACCACTGCCGATCGCTCGCCGACAGGAACGCGGTGCTTGTCGTGCAGGCCGCACGGCGCGCGCACTCCGCGCACGGCGGGCCCTCGGGCCTGAAGTTGTGTCCGTGAGCCTGGCCGATCGGACGCAGGCTCGGCGAGAGCGCGCGCCTCGCGCGCAGCACCGCGCCGATCCGCTGCCACGTCGCCGGCGAGTACTCGAGCGAGTACTTCGTTGCGGCTGCATCGGCTGCGGGCAGCACGTCCTCGATCAGCAGGAACACCCCCTCGGACGGGCAGCGCAGCAGGTGTCCGAGCAGCAGGCCACCGGTCTCGACCGGCTCGGGGAGATCCTGCCCGGCGCGCGAGCAGCGCTCGGCGAACTCCCTGGCCCCGGCGCGGAACAACACTGGCATCGCCGCCGACTCCTGCTCCGCGGCGCGGCACGCCGCGAGCGCCTCGCGGACTGCCTTCGTGCGGGTCGTATCGACCACCCGGAGCTCGGGCGGCCCACTGGCGAGCAGACCCTCCGCATCGACGCGCTCGCGGCCGCTGGCGAGCACGATGCGGCAACGCACCTCTGGTCCGGTGTCGTGGGGCTCCGACGCGCGCACACGCTGCATGCCGCGCGCCACGACCGGTGCGAGCGCTTCGATCTCGAACTCGAACTCTTGCCGCAGCCTGCCAGCCGTCGCGATCACCACGAGCGTGCCGCATGCGGCGAGGCCGCCGGAACGCACGGCGAGCGTGAAGAGGTGGTTGCAACGCCGGCCATGCGTCGTGTGCATCGCCCACACGATCTCGGCGAACAGGTCGCCCAGATCGGCGCGCGAGACCTCTTCTCGATGCACGATCGCCGACCGTTCGGCGACGGAGAACTCGAGTGCGAGCCCGAGTGGCGGTTGGGGATGCCCGGTAGCGGACATGGTGCCTCAGCCGAGATGGGTCCGTGGCGTCAGCACGAGATCGGCACCGGGCGTGATCTGCTCGCCGATGGGGCGAGCTTCGTCGAGGTACTCACCGCGCGAATCGTCGCGCAGAGCCCACGGCGTGGACTTCGCCCACGCGATGTCGCGCGTCAGGTCCGCGCCGACGGCCGCCACCGACATGCGCGGGTCGTACGAGTCGGCCTCGCGCGAGAACGTGCCGGTGACGTCGGAGATGCGGAACCAGAACTTGTTCGGTGCTTCAGCGGTGGTCATTTGCGTGCTCCTCGAGCAGTTGGTTGGTGGAATCGAGAACGGGGTTGGAAGGATCGAGAACGGCTTCGAGCGTCGCGGCAGTGGCCGACGCCACGTTCCGCAACACTCCGACGGCAAGGTGCGACAGCGGCTCGATCGCCTCCGCAGGCGCACCCGTCAGATCGATCTCGGCGCGGATGTGGCGCTCGCGGTCGTCCCAGTCGATGCGAACGAGACGCCAGGCTGCGCTTGCCGAGCACACCAACGAGCGCGCAAGCGAACGGGCGCGCGGGTCGAGCACGGCCGGCAGTTCGGCGAGCACGACGATCCAGGAGAGGTGTGCGTCGTCGGCCTGCAGCTCGATGGTGCGGGCGACCGGCCCCGCGAGGATGGTGCGGAGCTCGGGGGGCGCGGCGCGGCGCGCCGCGGCAGCAGCTTCGGCGGTGGTGTGGACGGCCGGCGCGAGTGCCCAATCGAGCAGTTGCTGTGGTCGCCCGCGGACTGCGGCACCGTCGAGCGGCAACCACAGTGGGAGTTCGCACAACTCGCGCGTCGGGTCTCCGGGTGCCGGGCGCCAAGGTCCGCGGCTCGCGCCCATGCGCGGGCGTCGCAGCTCGAGCCAGTCGGCGCCGGCGCGGTGTTCGCAGTCGTCCACGGGCTTCCTCGCGGAGCGGTTCACGAGGCCTCCTCGGCGCGCGCGAACAGCGATCGTCTCGTCAGCGGCAGGCAGCCGATGCGCGTCTGCCAGTAGCGGGCAGCGCCGGCGTGCAGCACGCCGGCAGGGTCCAGTTCGTCGACTTGTCGGTCCTGCATCGCCAGCGCGCGCCACGTCATCCAGCACAGCTCGACGACGCGGACGCCCGGCGGCAGCGCGCCGAGGCACAGCACCTGCGGCGGCATCGGGACGACGTTCGGATGGAACACACCGGTCGGCCGGAGGACCGCGACTTGCGGTTGGACTCCGCATCCCGGTACCAGCGACATCGCCGGGTAACGGAGCGCCACGACCACGCCGAGGTGGATCTCGACGCGCTCTTCGGTGCCGACCGCGACCGGGACCTCGAGGTGCATCACTGCGCGCAGCTCGTCGTCGAGATCGAGCTCGAGGCAGCGCGCCACGGAGCTCACGGCCGCGAGGCGAAGCAGGTCGGTGGCCTCTACGCGCTTGCGGAGTCGCCAGTGCGGCGGACCACCACTGCGCCGGTCGAGCATTGCGAGCAGTGCCAGGTCCTTCGGCTCGAGGGTTACGTTGCCGAGCGCGGCCAACGAGGTGACGGCGGTCATCGAGCACCTCCGGTCAGCAGCAACCCGCGGTCGGGGCAGCGCAGCACGACGCACGGTGCCGACGCGAGGCCCAGCGCACGCAACGAGCGCGAGCGAGCCCGGTCGTCGAGGTGGGCAGCGGCGACGGCGGCAAGGCCGTCGACGGCCGGATCGAGCATGACGCCGCATTCGAGGCAGAGCGGCGGCTTGCCGCTCGCCGACAGGAAGCGGCCGCCGCGCCGGTGGGCAGGTCGTCCGGCCGGCGCGCTGTCTGCGGTGCGCGCCGAGCTGCACGCGAGGCAGACCCTCGGCATGAAGCGCAGCCCGTCGGCTTGCAGCACCCAGGCGTCTTCGGGTACGCCGGAGGCGGCCCGAGCACGTGCCAGCAGGCCGTCGAAGGACTGGCTCGCGACCGTGCCCCGCAGCGCGAGCACCGACCAGGCTGCGTGGTCGAGCGGGCAGTCGTGCCGTCGCACCAGGGGCGTGGTCACGGTGGTGTCGGTGAAGCCGCGGTACTCGACGATGGTGTCGCGCGCGGCGCGCGGATGACCGGCGAGGCGCAGCACGACGTCCTTCGCGAGCATGCTGGCGGCGAGGGCGCACAGGAAGCTCGGCGACCGGGTCGGAACACGCTCTGGATCCGGCGTGCGGGCGCCGGCGCAGGAGAACACCTGGTCCGCACGCAGCGCCGCCCATTCGTCCGCGCCGTAGCCGCATGCGAGGCAGGGCGCATCGGGCCCGTCGTTCGAGAGCGACCGCACGTGGGCGACGAGGCCCTCGCCGTCGAGCGACGCCTGCAGCAGTGGAGTGCGGCGGCGCCGGGCCAGCTGCGTGACGGCGACCTCGCATGCGAGATTGTCGGAGGCGAGCGCAACGAGGTCGGCACCGAGCAAGGCCGACGGAACGGCTTCGATGGCGGCCGCGATCGGCACGGTACGGGTGGCGGGGAAGGCGCGGCAGGCCCGGGCAAGCACGTTCACCTTGCGTTGCCCGACCGGCGTCTCGCACAGGTGCGTTGCAGCACTCTCGGCCTTGAACACGCCGGGGTCGATCAGCACCAGCGTGCCGACACCGAGTCTGCACAGCTCGAGCACGAGCAGGGAACCGATGCTGCCGGTGCCCACGACGGCGACGACCGCGAGCTGCAGCGCGCGACGCGCGGGCACGGCCGAAAGGAACTCGGGCAGGCGCGACGCGAGGCTGCGCGACGCGAGGCTGCGCGACGTCTCTGCTGAGGAACGCGTCGAAGAGGAGCGCATCAGAGTTCCTCCGGACGCGGGTTCCACGCACCGTCGGCAGCGAGCTCCCCCTGGCACGAGGGGCACCGCGGCGACAAGCTGGCGCAGGCGAGCAGGTCACCGGGCGCTGCTTCGGACCATGCGGCCGTGCCGATGCCATCCCCGCCGCCCTTGCCATCGACCGCGACGCGATCGGGCAGTGCTCCGTCGTGCAGCAGCGCGCCGCAGCGACACGCCATCGCGCGCCCGGAGCCGAGCGGAGTTCGGCATAGCGAGCAGAGCCTCGCGCTCAGCTCGCCGGTTGCCGTGAAGCGCCGCGCACCGATGCGTTCCAGGAGGCGCCAGCTCGCGAGCCCGTGAACGACGACGTCATCGCCGGGCGACTGCGCGACGAACGAGCCGACCGGGCGGCCGTTCAGCAGGATCGGGACGGCGGGGCCGCGGCCGCCGACGGCTTGCACGAGCAGGACCGCGCGACCGCGCACGGAGAAGGGATGGACGCGGCATCTGCTGTCCGCGCCGGCCTGAGGCGGCCTTCTCACCGCGAGCGCTGCGCCGTCACCTTCGAGCCAGGACCAACCGCGCTCGAGCACCAGCGGCGTCCTGCCGCCGAGCGGCAGGATACCGAGCGGTGCAGAAGTGCCAACCGGGGGTCGATCGAGCGCCGTCATGGTGCGCGACTGTGCACCATGGTTTCTGACATGTGAATGGCACGCGACATGACCGCATGATCACGGCTCGCTGACACCCCAAGTGCCCGCGTTGCCCGAGAGGAAGTGCACAGCGACGCGAAGGCGAACGCCGGACCGGCGGTTGCTTTCGAGCAAGTCGGACGCTCGGCGTCGCAAGGTGCGTCGCAAGCGATGGAGGTGCGTGTGCAGCGTCGCTGCTTGCATCCGGGTGCCGAAGATCCTGTCGTGCGTCGAGGCGAGATCGCCGACCCGGACCCAGCCAGGCGTCGAGAAGCCCACCCGTTCGTGGTTGGTCCGCACATCCTGCAGGAGTCGGAGCAGCTTGGCCTCCGCTGGCCGGACCTGGAACGTCTCCGTCGACCCGTCCACGACGGTGACGATCAGAGTTGCAGCCTGGGTGCTGCCCACCTGCTCGAGGCGGACGGCTTGGACAGGGGAGTGGCTCATCGAACGGCGCCTCCGTTTGCGCTTGCTGTCGTTCCCCACCGATCGCTGTCGCGTGCGCGGAATCGGTCGTCCATGGACAACACGTTCCTGGTTCTTGCCGGCATGCTGCGACGCCGGCACCCGCTGGCTATCACGACCGCGATCTCGAATGCCCTCCTCGACGCGTTGCGAAGTTCCTCGGCCTCTTTGGCCGCGATCACGGCGAGGGAGTGGCATGGCGAACCTACATGACGCCTTGTTGGTTTCCTTGCCATGCCGCGGGGACATGGACTTCTTGTAAGCATATGTAGAACACTGTTATACAACACTGAGCAACTGTTATTGTAACTGTATGGAGCCCCTGTATGGTCCGGGTCTCCGGAGCATCCCCAGCCATGAACGACCCCTTCGACAGCGCGCTGGTGTTCCAGGTTGCTCGAATGATCTTCGAGGAGGGACTTGGCGCCACCGAGGTCTCCAACCGCCTGCGCGATGACGGGTACGCCGTCAGTCGCGAGGGTGTCTACCCGCTCATCGGTGTGGCTCTGCGCGCAGGAATCGTCGAGCTGGTTCCGCCGCCGGCTCCTGCACTCGAGGAGGCGATCCGTTCGAGGTTCTCGCTCAAGAAGGGCCGCGTGCACGTAGTTCAAACGTCTGGCCCCAGCGCGGGCGACGACGTCGCATCTGCGACGGCCCGACGTGCTGCGGAGCTGATCAAGGAGCTGAAGCGGCATCGGGAGTGCCCGGGGATCGGACTCGGGCCCGGCGCGGCCACGCGCGATTTCTGCCGGCATCTCGCGAGGCGCCTGTCTGCCCAGCCTGCCCTCTGTCCGGTGAAGCTCTTCGCGATCACTGCTGGCTGTCCGGCAACCAGGCCCGAACTCTCCTCGACCGCGTTCTTCAACCTGTTCCCACCCGAAGCATCGCAGGATCGCATGGGACTCTTCGCGCCGGCGACCGTGGAGGTCGACCGCCACCAGCAGGCGCTGAAGCAGATGGGCGCGCGCGAGACGTACGACACCCGCCACGAGATCGACATCGTCGTCACCGCGATGGGCAGCTTCGAGGATCCGCACGACCTGCTGCGCCAGTTCCTGCCACCCGAGGACGTGAATCCCGATTGGCTCGGGAACGTCCAGTATCGTCCCTACAGCGCAACTGGCCCAGTGAAGGAGAAGCGGGGGCAACGCGCCGTGACCTTGTTCGAACTCGACGACTTCACGAAGTTGGCGTCGAGCAGGGACAAGCACGTGCTGCTGATGGTGCGCAGCTGTTCCGCCACTGGCTGCAAGGTCTCCAAGGGCCGAGCCTGCTTGCCGCTGCTGGCGCAACCTTCCTTGCACGTGTGGAGCGAAGTGTTCCTCGACTTCGCGACGGCGAGGGACGTCGTGGGCACGTGGCCTGCAGGCTAGCGATGTGCACCACGAGAGGCGTGCATGGATGCGGCAGCGTCGCGGCGCCCGAGGTCGTGCCGTTGGAACTCGGTGCCGGCGGCGCGATCACCGCAGTGTCGAGCTCGAACGCGCTCGTGTCGACGATCGGCTCGTACTGATCGCGCCGGGCTTGGCTGCAGCCGTTGTCGCCGAGCGCGAGCCGGCTACCCTGTCGCGGTGGCGTCCCGGCGCAGCAAACGACCCAATGCAGCGGAGCGCGCGCTGTTCGTGAAACGCGTCGCGCTCTCGGTCCCACCGGGGTCCGAGTTGCCGCGAGGCCATCCGTTCGACCTCGCGGCCGTGCGCCACCTCGGCGAACGCGAGCTCCGCTCGCCGGTGACCGTGTTCGTCGGCGAGAACGGCATCGGCAAGTCGACGCTGCTCGAGGCCCTGGCGGTCGCCGTCGGCCTGAATCCCGAAGGCGGGAGCCGCAACCTGCGGTTCGCGACGCGGAACACGCACTCGGCGCTGCATCGATCGCTGCTGGTTGCGCGCGGTCCGACGCTGCCGCGCGATGCGTTTTTCCTGCGCGCGGAGTCGTTCTACAACGTGGCGTCGAAGATCGACGCGCTCGACGCGCACCCGGACAATGCATGCGAGGACGGTCCGCGACTCATCGAGTCGTACGGCGGCAAGTCGCTGCACGAGCAGTCGCACGGCGAGTCGTTCTTGACGCTGTTCCTCGAGCGCATGGGCGGGCGGGGCCTCTACCTGCTCGACGAGCCGGAGGCCGCGCTGTCGCCGCAGCGCCAGCTCTCGCTGCTCGTGCGGATGCACGATCTCGTCGCAGCGGGGTCGCAGTTCATCCTGGCCACGCATTCGCCGATCCTGATGGCACACCCCGGCGCGGACATCTGGCTGTTCGGGCCGGACGGCATCACCAACACGACGGCAGCGGCCACCGAGCACTGGCAGATCACGAAGCAGTTCCTGAACGATCCCGAGGCGATGCTGCGCGAGCTGTTCTCCTGAGCATCCGATCTGGACCATGACCACTTCCGATGACGCGCTGCTGCGCCAGGCCGTCGCCGGCGACGCCGACGCGCTGGCCACGCTGCTCGAGCGCAACGGGCCTGGAACGCGCCGCCAGCTGCAAGGGTCCATCCCGAGGCGTTGGCAGGCGGTGCTCTCGCTCGACGACGTGATGCAGCAGACGTATGCCGACGCGTTCCTCGACGTGCGCCGGTTCGAACCGGAACGCGAAGGGACCTTCGGCGCCTGGCTGTCGACGCTGGCCCGGCGCAACCTCGTCGACGCGCTGCGCATGCTCGAGGCCCAGAAGCGCGGTGGCAAGGTCCGTCGCGTGGCCGGCAACGCCGGCGAGGACTCCGCGGTCGTGCTGCTCGCGCTGCTGAGCCACAGCACCAGCTCGCCGGCGCGTGCGGCGGCGCGTCGCGAAGCCGGTCAGGTCCTCGAGCAGGCACTGCAGCAGCTGCCGGAGGCGCAGGAGTCCGTCGTGCGGCACTACGACCTCGAGGGGCGCCGCGCGGAAGACGTCGCCGCGGTAATGGGTCGCAGCACCGGGGCCATGTTCATGCTGCGGGCCCGGGCGCACCGGCGGTTGCGCGAGATCCTGGGCAGCACGTCGCGCTTCTTCTGATTCTCGCGGGGAGCGCGTGAGTGCGGTGGGGGTTCTTGCGCGCAAGGGGCTGGCGGCTGATGGTGCAGCCGCGATCGGACACGCCACATGAATACCGAGTCTGTTCCCGACCCCGACACGGGGGCTCCGTCCCGCCGCGAACGCGACCTGATCGAGGCCGCCCGCAAGGAGGTCCTCGCGTCCCCCGGCGCACGAACGGCGCGGCCCGGCCAGCCCGGCCAGCCCGGCCAGCCCCCGATCGGCGACCTGCCCGGCTACGAGATCACGCGCGAGATTCATCGCGGCGGGCAGGGTGTCGTCTACGAGGCCACCGAGACGTCGACGCGACGCAAGGTCGCACTGAAGGTCCTGCGCGAAGGCCCGTTCGCGGGGCCGAGCGATCGCGCGCGGTTCGAGCGCGAGGTGCAGATCCTCGGCCGGCTGAGCCATCCGCACATCGTCGCGATCCACGACAGCGGCGAGGCCGCGGGCCACTTCTACTACGCGATGGACTACATCCGCGGCCGGCCGCTCGATGCATGGCTGGCCGGCAGGTTGCAGAGTGGCGTCGCGCCCGACCTCGGCGAGACGGCGCGGCTGTTCGCGAAGATCTGCGAGGCGGTCGACGCCGCGCACCTGCGCGGAGTCATCCACCGCGATCTGAAGCCGGGCAACCTGCTGATCGACGAGGACGGCGAGCCCCACGTCGTCGACTTCGGCATGGCGAAGGTGGCGCCCGGCGAGCGCGCGGACGGTGCCGATTCCGGCGGCATGACGATCACGGGGCAGTTCGTCGGCTCGCTGCCGTGGGCCAGCCCCGAGCAGGCTCGAGGCCTGGAGATCGACCTGCGCACCGACGTGTACTCGCTCGGCGTCGTGCTGTACCAGATGCTGACCGCGCGCTTCCCGTACGAGGTGATCGGGAGCCCGCGCGACGTCATCGAGAGCATCCAGCGCGCGGAGCCGATGCGCCCGAGCACGGTCCGGGACGGCCCGTTCGCGGGCCGCCTCGACGACGAGCTCGAGACCATCGTGCTCAAGTGCCTCAAGAAGGAGCGCGAGCGCCGCTACCAGTCCGCCGGGGACCTGGCGCGCGACGTCCGGCGTCATCTCGCGGGAGAGCCGATCGAAGCCAGGCGCGACAGCGTCGGGTACGTGCTGCGCAAGCTGATCGGCCGCCACCGTGTACTGGCGGCTTCGGCGGCGGCGATCGTGGTCCTGCTGTGCGGCTTCGCGGTCGCGATGTCGGTGCTCTACGGCAAGGCTTCGCGGGCCGAGAACGCCGCGGTCGAACAGCGCACGCGGGCCGCGCGGGAGGCCAGCGCGCGACGCGCGGCTTTCCACGTGCTCGAGGCGATCGTGGGGCCGGACTTCGGGATGGCCCTGCCGGCGCTGGACCCGCTCGTGCGCGAGGTCGACCTCGGGTTCGCGGATCAGCCCGGGATCCAGGCCAACCTGCGCTACTGGCTCGCCGTGGCCCTGGGCCGCGTCGGCCGGCTCGACGAGGCCATCACGCAGGGGCAGCAGGCACTCGACGCGCAGCTCCGGTTGCTGGGCCCCGACCACCGCGACACGCTGCAGTCGATGGACGGACTCGCGTTCGCGCACCAGATCAACCGCTCGTGGGACCAGGCGGAGCGTCTCTCGCGCGAGGTCGTGGAGACGGCGCGACGCACGCGGCCCGACTCGGACCCCGACGTCATCGCGTGGCGGAACCGCCTGGCCGTGATCCTGCGCGGCGTCGGCAAGCTGCATGAGTCGTTCACGATTGCCAGCGATCTGCTGCAGAGCGCGGAGCGCGCGTTCGGCGCCGAGGACCAGCGGACGCTGAGCATCCGCTACAACGTGATCGAGCCGCTGCTGCAGGACGGCAGGCACGCCGAGGCCGAGCGCATCGCGAGCGCCTGGCAGCGGCAGAACGCGACCGCGCTCGGCGCGGACCACGCCGCGACCGCGAACGCGCTCTCGCACCTCGAACGCATCCGGTTGGCGCCCGGCGTGCAGGCGACCGCGGCCGCTCCGCGCGAGGCGTCCGCGCCGTCGCGGTCGCAGCAGGCGCAGCCCCAGGACCCCGCTTCGCAGCGCATCGTGGTCCTCGAGAACGGGATCACGCTGCTGATGCATCCCGTCGCCGGGACGGGGCAGGTCTGCCTCGAGGCGTGCTACCGCGTGGGTTTCATGGACGAGCCGAAGGGCATGACGCAGGCTGCTCACCTGATCGAGCACCTGGTCTGCCACGGTGCGACCGCGAGCTTCGAGCCGGGCGCCGCGATGGCGGCGCTCGCGCAGAAGGGCATGGCGAACGCCGAGACGCTTCCGGACTGGACGCACTACGACGCCTGCGTGCCGCCGTCCGACCTCGAGCTCGCGCTGCAGATCGAAGCGGAGCGCCTGACGTCGCTGCGGATCACGCAGCCGCTGATCGATCAGGAGGCGCCGCGGTGTTACGCGGAGACGGCCTTCGTCGAGCGGAACCCGCAGGCCGGCATGCTGAAGCACGCGTTCATGGCGCTGAACCAGTCCTGGCGTCATGGGCAGGACGAGGCGCTGGTCCGCGGCGGCCTCGCGGAGCTGCCGATTCCGGCGCTCGAGCAGTTCCACCGCGCGTGCTACCGTCCCGACAGCCTGACGCTCGTTCTCGTCGGCGAGTTCGAGCCCGAGGCCGCGATCGGTCTCGTGCGCAAGCATCTCGGAGCGATCACGCTTCCCGCCGCCGAGCGGCTGGCGCCGATCGACTGGTCGAAGGTCCAGAAGCGCGCGACCGTCGCGTGGGACAGCAAGGCAGAGGCGGTCTGTCTCGCCTACCCGCCGCCTGCCGACGCCACCGAGCGCGTCGTGCTGAGCCTCTGGGGTGCCATGCTGATGCCGAAGCTCGCGGCCGATCCGGCGATCACCGCCGCGGCGCACATGAGCTTCTGCTCGATGCACACCTGGAGCGTGGGGGACCTGCCGTTCTTCGTCTACGCGACGCGGAAGCCCGGTGTCGCTGCCGAGGACCTCGAACGTTGCCTCAACACGCGCCTCGAGAGCGTGCTCGCCGAGGAGCCGCGCGAGCACGAACTCGAGCAACTGCGGGGTTTCGTCCGCATGCTGTCGCGCACGACGGCCGGCCTGGACCGGCGGCAGGTCGAAGCGCAGGCGGAGAGGTTGCCGAAGCAGCGCGGCCAGGACCGCCAGAAGGCGTCGGGCATGGTCATGGCGCAGATCGCGATCAACTGGGGCGTCGCGCACAAGCTGCTCGGCCCGCAGGCCGACGAGCACGTGCGCAAGATCGAGTCCCTGACGGCGGCGCAGCTCGCGGAGATCCTGCGGCGCAACCTCGACGCGCAGCGGCGGATCGCGACCGCGATCGCGCCGAAGCAGAAGTAGTCGTGAAGTGGGACGGCCCGGGCCGCGAGGGCTACCGTGCCAGCTGCCGGTGCGGCGGGGCTTCGACGCCGATCGACATGTAGCCGCACATGCTGGCGCGGACGTCCCTGAGCACGGTGTTGCGCCATTCGACCTCCACCTTGTTGCCGCGCTTGGTGCGGATCGCGCTGACCGTTCCCATGGTGACCTTCTCACGCAGCAGACGCGCGAAGGTCGCTCGACCCTGCGCGTGATCCTCCTCGGGCAGGAAGGTCTTGAACCAGTCGGCGCCGCGCACCTCGTCGAGCCGGTAGCCCGTGATGTCCTCGAAGCAGCGGTTGAACCGGACGATGCATCCGTCGAGGTCGAGCACCAGCACCATCACGGGTGCGCTCGCGAGCAGGCGTTCGGCGAAGTCGCGTTCCTCGCGCATCGAGTCGAGACGCTCGGCTGCGTTGTTCAGCGACTCGATGTACGCCTCGGCATCGATGCCGACGATCGGGTTCGGAGCCGGCTCCGTGGTCGTCGTCGTGACGGGCTCGGGCGTGAGCGGACCCTCCTGGATGTCGGGGATCTCCGAGAGGTTGATGAGCACCGACTGGCACTCGAGACACTTGCCGGTCTCGTCGGGGACGACGATCGATTCGATCCGCACCGGGAACGAGCCGGGCCTCGTGCCACTCCGCTCCAACACGACCTTGCACGTCTGTCTGGTGCTGGTCGAGAACACGCTGCGCAGGTGGCGATGGAGGATGTCTGCTGCCAGCTCCGGCATGAACTTCTGCAGCGGCCGGCCACCGAGTTCGGAGTGGGCGACGCCGAACAGGATTGCGGCCCTGAGGTTGCTCTCCTGCACACGGCCGGAGCGGTCCACGGTCACGCAGCCGACGGGCGCGAGCTCGTAGAGCCGCTGGTAGCGAACGCCTCGGCGGGCGGTTTCGGCATTGGCGGCGACGAGCTCGTCGTACTGCATCTCGAGCTCCGCCCGGTGCACGCGCAGTTCGTGGAGCAGCGCTTGCGGATCGATCCCCGTTTCCGTTGCCCCAGGGCCGCAAGCGCGGACCCTCGACTCCGCTGCGCGCCTGAGCTCGGCCAGCCGCCGATTGGGTAGTGGGTCCATGTCGGTTCCGGGGTCCGCGCCCCGGCATCATTTTCTTGCTGCGGGAGTCTAGGCAATACATCGGAGGGCGCCATCGAGTGAAGGCCCGAGGCCAGAGATCCGACCGCGACAGCTGCCTGGCCCGTGGTCGTGCCAACGCAGGCGCGAACTTGACGCGTGAGGCAGGAGTCCTGACGCAGACTGTTTTCGCGCACCAGCTGCGTTAGATTCGCCGGATCTCCAAGAGGGTGCGACGATGGCTTCGAACAAGCGAGACGGCAAGCGGAACCACGGTTCCGACGAGGCCAGAACGCAGCGGCCCGAGACGCGCGAGGTGACGGACGAACGGCGCCGCGGCACGCCGGGAGACGGCCACTTCCCGGTCGTGGGCCTCGGCGCCTCGGCAGGAGGCCTCGAAGCGCTCGAGCAGTTCTTCTCGCACACACCGATCGACTCGGGCGTCGCGTTCGTCGTCGTCACCCACCTGCACGCGGGCCACACCAGTCTGATGGCCGAGCTGCTGGCGCGCAAGACGACCATGCCGATCGTCGAGATCGCCGCCGACACCCCCGTGCGTGCCGATCACGTCTACACGGCCAGGCCCGGGTTCAACCTGGAGATCACAGGCGGCGTGCTCCGAGCGATCGCGGTCGACGAGGCGGCGCGGCGGCGCATGCCGATCGACTCCTTCTTCCGCTCGTTGGCGAAGGACCAGAAGGAACGCGCGATCGGCATCGTGCTCTCCGGCAACGGTACCGATGGTTCCCTCGGCATCCAGGAGGTCAAGGCCGAGCTCGGCATGGTCATGGTGCAGGAGGAGCAGTCGGCCGCGTACGCCGGCATGCCGCACAGCGCGATTGCCACGAAGCTCGTCGATTACGTGCTTCCCGCGCACTCGATGCCGGCGCGATTGCTCGCCTACGTTCGCGGCCTCGATCCGGATGGGCGGCGGGCCGAAGTCGTGCCCGAGGCACCGCCCGATGCTCTGCAGCAGATCTTCACGCTGGTCTGCGACGGGACCGGGCACGATTTCTCGCTGTACAAGTCGAGCACCGTGAACCGGCGCATCGCGCGGCGCATGAACGTGCATCACCTCGGCACGATCGCCGACTACGTCGACTACCTGCGGGCCAATCCGGGCGAGGTCGATCTCCTGTTCAAGGAGCTGCTGATCGGGGTGACGTCCTTCTTCCGCGACCCGGAGGCGTGGGCAATCATGCCTCCGCTGTTCTCCGACCTCCTGCGGCAGAAGGCCGACAACTACGTGGTTCGCGCCTGGGTGCCGGGATGCTCGACCGGTGAAGAGGCCTACTCGCTGGCGATCATGCTGCGCGAGACCATGGACACGCTCGGCCGCACGCTGAGCGTACAGATCTTCGCGACCGACCTGGACCCCGCCTCGATCGACGTGGCCCGGCTCGGCGTCTATCCGAGCGGGATCGCCAACGACGTCTCGCCGCAGCGGTTGGCGCGCTTCTTCAGCCAGGAGGACGGGATCTATCGCGTGAAGAAGGAGATCCGCGAGATGATCGTGTTCGCGACCCAGAATCTGATCGCCGACCCGCCGTTCACGAAGCTCGACATCTTGTCGTGCCGCAACGTGCTGATCTACCTCGGCTCCGAGCTGCAGAAGCGTCTGCTGCCGATCTTCTGCTACTCGCTGAAACCGGGCGGGCTGCTGATGGTCGGGTCGGCGGAGTCGACCGGCGCGGCGAGCGATCTGTTCGAGACGGTCGACAAGAAGTGGAAGATCTTCCGGCGGCGGCAAGCGCCCGTTGGCGGCGTGCTCACGGAGCTGCCGACGATGCACCGGGTACCGGCTTCGAACACCGGTGCGACTCCGGGCGTCCAAGGCCGTGCGGTGACGCTGGAACACGTCGCCGAGAAGTCCCTGCTTAGGGACATGGTCCCGCCAACGGTGCTGGTGCGCGAGCGCGGCGACATCATGTACGTGCACGGCAGGACGGGCCTGTTCCTCGAACCGCAGCAGGGCTCGCAGATCGCCGCGAACATCTTCAACATGGCGCGCGAGGGCCTGCAGGTCCCGCTGGCGGCGGCACTGCGGCATGCGGCCGAGACGGGCGTGGAGGCCGTTCGGCGTGGCATCCGCGTGAAGACGAACGGCGACTACACGACGATCGACCTGCGGGTCGTCCGAGTGCAGGAGCCCGAGATCCTGCGCGGGTTGTTGCGCGTCGCGTTCGAGCCGGTGCCGTCTGTCGGGAACGACGGCAACGCGGCCGCCGGTGGGACCGACGCGCCGCCGGACCGGGTCGGCGAGCTGGAGAAGGAGCTCGCCCACAGGAAGGAGAGCCACGAGGGAACGATCGCGGAGCTCGAGACGGCGAACGAGGAGCTCAAGTCGATCAACGAGGAGCTGCAGTCGACGAACGAGGAACTCGAGACCTCGAAGGAGGAGATGCACTCGTTGAACGAGGAGCTGCAGACCGTCAACAGCGAGTTGCAGAGCAAGGTCGAGGAGCTGTCGCGCGCGAACAACGACATGAAGAACCTGCTCAACGCGACGAGCATCGCGACCGTGTTCCTCGACGAGGACCTGCGGATCAAGCGGTACACGGAGCCGGCGAAGAAGGTCGTGCCACTGATCCCGACCGACGTCGGCAGGCCGATCGCGGATCTCGCCTCGACGCTGCACTACGACCGTCTCGTCGAGGACGCGCACGAAGTGCTGCACACGCTGGTGTTCAAGGAGACCGAGGTCACAGCGGGCACGGACTCGACGTACCTGATGCGCATCCTCCCGTACCGCACGACGGAGAACGTCATCGAGGGACTCGTGCTGACGTTCGTCGACATCACGAGGCTCAAGGTGCTGCAGCACGAGCAGCATCGACTGCTGCAGGCCCTGGCCAACTCGCAGGCCAGCGTGTTCGGTCAGGACCGGGAGATCCGCTACATCTGGGCCAGCAACCACGTCTTCGGCCGTCCCCCGGGCGAGCTGATCGGCAAGAACGATGCTGCGGTCCTTCGCACCGCGGACGCCGAGTTGGTCACCGCGATGAAGCGCAGGGTGCTCGCATCGGGCGTCGCGGAGCGGCGACAGCTGCAGTTGGAGATCGACGGCGTCCGCCGGTCGTTCGACCTCTACGTCGAGCCGAAGCGGGACGCGGGTGGTGCCATCGACGGACTCTCGGGCGTCGCGGTGGACATCACGCCGCCCGCCTGACGGGCGGCCGCTGCGCGAATGGCTCAGCGCAGCGAGAGCGTCAACTGCACCGGCACCTCGAGGTCGGCGTCCAACACGTGCACTCGCGCTGCACCGGCGCTGTTGCGGGGAACGTCGACGATCCAGGTGCCGTGGGCCGTATGATCGGCCCGTGTGCGAAGCGACCTCCGTGCGGCAGTTCACGGCAGCCGATGCGTGATCGTGCTCGCCACGGCCATGCAGTTGCTTGCGTCGCAGGTGCCTGCCCCGTCGCGCGACCACAAGCGTGTTGCCGCGGCGCAGATCGTGGAGGAGTCGCTGCTGCGCTGGGGGGAACGAGGTTTGCCTCCCTTGCCGGCTCGAGTGAGCCTCTCCACTGCGTTCTCGGGGGATGGCCGGTTCCTGGTCCTGCAACTGGGCGACGATTGGTTCTGCATCGAGGTCGCGACCGGGAACGTGAGCGCGCTGCCCGTGAAGCAGAAGACGGTGTGGGGGAGCATCTCCGGTCCGCGGGTCTACGCGTGCCACCTGGGTGGGCTGTGGCGGGTGACGCTGCCTGCCGGCGAAATCGAGGAAGTGGCACCCTCGGGGCCAGTGCAACCCGCTCGCGGAGGAGTCGTGGCCAGGGTCGGCAGCGAGACGATGCGCGGGTGGTACGTCGCCCCGGACGAGAGCCGCGCGATCACCATGCCCACCCAACTGCAGGATCTCGGCACCGGGAAGTCGATCCGATTCGGGGACAAGGAGGACGTCCCGGCGTGGGCCACCTGGGATCTCGATCACGAACGCGTCGCCGTGTCGCTGCACGGTGTCGGCGGCACGAGGGCTCTCCACGTGCTCGACTTCCAGGGCAAGACGTTGGCGAAGTTCAACGAGCCGATGCCTTGGTTCGGTGAGTTCGACGTCGGCGGTCGCTACGTCTGGATGACCGGGCCGAAGCTGTGCCGCGGCGACATCAACACGGGTCAGGTCACCGTGATCACGGATGGGCCCGACCAGTTGTGGTTCTGGCAGGCCGACCCCGTGCTCGGCATCGGACTCGACGGCACCGGGTTCACGCTGTGGAACCTGCCTGGGCTGGAGGCGGTGCGCCGCGTGCCGATCGGTGAAGCGAGGCCTGCGGACGCGGATGCCGAGGACCCGAGGACGGGGGCGAAGCTCCGGTTGGCCAAGGGCTGCGTGCTGAGCGGTGGTGCGGCGGCAACGCCGAGGCGCGAGCGGATCGCACTGGCCACGTTCGTGGGGCTGCGCGTCTATCGGATCCAGAACTGACGCGCGCTCGGGCCAATGCGTCGGGAGGCCTTCCCCCGCGCCGACACGGGCGAACTGGAGTAGCCTGTGGCGCATCATGCCAGCCCACATCCTGCCGTACGTGCTCACCCTCTCCCTCGCCGGCATCGTTGCCGCCCAGAACGGTTGCCTCGACCAGAGCTACCTGCCGAATCCGCTCACGAACGGACTCGAGGTCACGCAGAACCAGCCCGTGACGCAGACGTTCACGGCCGGCAAGAGCGGCCAGCTCACCTGGGTGGAGATCTCGCGGATCAAGCACCACAACGGCATCTGCACGAACTCGCTCACGGTCGACATCGTGGCGACGAACGCCGGCGTGCCGACGACGACGGTGCTCGCCACCGCGACGATCCCGCCGACGGACATCGCGCTGTCGGCGCCGACGCCCGTGCTGATCGACTTCAGGCTGGCCAACGTGTTCGTCGCCGAGAACGACGTGCTCGCGCTGGCGCTCTCGAGCCCGAACCCGCCGGGCACACCGAGCTACGCCTGGTGGGGTGAAGCGCCGGCGTCGGGATATGCCGGTGGCCAGATCTTCATCCAGCAGACGATCTCGCTCGCCGTCTGGGATCTCGCATTCCAGACCTGGGTGTCGTCGCCGGCGACGATGGCGAACTACGGCGCGGGCCATCCGGGCACGAGCGGCGTCCCGGGCCTGACTGCGTCGGCGACGCCCGTGCTCGGCACGGCGCCGAACCTGTTGCTCGGCAACTCGGCCGGCGCGCCGACGCTCGGCGCGATCTTCTTCGGCGACACGCCGATAAGCGTGGTGACGCCCTGGGACGGCACGGCGCTCGTGTTCCCGCTCGTGAGCATTGCCGTCGTGGTGCCGGCTGGCGGCGCGCAGGTGCCGCTCGCGATCCCGAACGACCCTGCGCTCTGCGGCTTCTCGCTCTACATGCAGGGCATCCTCGTCGACGGGGGCGCTTCGCAGAGCATCGCGTTCACGCCGGGGCTCGTGTTCGTGCTCGGCGATTGATCGGCTCACCGGCGCGCCGCGACGTGAACGCCGACGAACAGCCCGCGCGCCGACCAGTCCTGGAACCACGTGCCGACAGTCTGCTCGCCGCGGGCCTGGGCCAGCGCGCGGCCCAGCGGCTTGCCCGCGGCGATCGCCGTCAGCACGGCGAACGCCGTCGGAGTCAGGTCGAGGCGCAGCACGCGCGAGCCGTGGCGGAACACGGCGACCTGGCTTGGCCGCCGGCGCGGCGCGCGCGGCGCGCGCGCCGCCAGCACGTCATCGAGCCAGGCGTTGACCGGGTGGCGGAACGAGGCCAGCTGCAGCGAGGGGTTGCACTGCAGCCGCGCGCGCGGCCAGTCGCCGGCGGGCAGAGCGTGCAGCCGCTCCCCGGGCATCGGCGCGAACTCCGGCGCGTCGGCGGCCAGCGCTATGCAACACTCGAGCTGCGCGAGCTCCGCGGCAAACGCGCGGCGCGGCAGGTCGCGCCGTCGGCCGACGAACGCCGGCAGGCGCCGGCCCAGCTGGTTCAGATTCGGATGCCGGCTCGGGTGCCGTTCGACGTAGGCCGCGCACAGACGATCGAAGCGGTCGCTGCCGAGCAGGTGCCGGAGCGCCGGGTAGTCGGCAGCCAGCACGCCGCAGAGCCGCGCCAGGTAGGCGCCGTTGTAGACCTGCAACCGGTCGGTCACCGAGGAACGCTCGCCGGGCGCGACGACGCCGCCGGCCAGCACGTCGCGCACCGGGCACAACGCGCGCGCGGCCGGTGCGCGCACCGCGACGTCGGCCGTCGCCCGGTGGCGCACGACGAACGCCAGCCACTGCTGAAGCTGGCCCAACTCCGGCGCGCCGTTCATGCGCGCACGCCCACTCCCGCGCGGCTGGCCGCGGCACGCGGCTGCTGGTACCTCACCGCCTTGCGGGCCTCGCGGTGCACGGCCGCGAACTCGGGGATGTTCGCGTCCCACTCGAGCACCGTGGGGCGGCCGCCGGCGAGCCGGTGCGCCTGCGCGTAGAGCTGCCAGACCTCGCGGCAGACCGGTTGGTCGTGCGTGTCGAGCCGGTGCGTTTCGCGGACCGCGTGGCCGGCAACGTGGAAGTAGACGACGTGGTCCCAGGGCACGCGGCGCAACCAGTCGGGCGCGTCGAAGCCGTGGTTGCTCGCGCAGACGAACACGTTGTTGATGTCGAGCAGCAGCCCGCAGCCGGTCTCGGCGCAGAGCGCTTGCAGGAACCCGGGCTCGTCGAAGTCGGCGTGCGCGTACTCGATGTAGGTGCTCGGGTTCTCGAGGATCAGCGGCTGCTCGAGCAAGTCCTGTACTTGCCGCACGCGTGTGGCCAGGTGGCGCAGCGCCTTCAGCGTGTACGGCATCGGCATCAGATCGTGCAGGCCGACGCCGCCGACGCCGGTCCAGCACAGGTGGTCGCTGATCCAGCGCGCGTTGCAGCGCTGCTGCAGCGTCTTGAGCTCCATCAGGTAGGCGCGGTCCAGCGGATCGACGCTGCCGATGTTCATCGACACGCCGTGCATGACGACCGGGTAGTGCGCGGCGACCTCGTCGAGCACTTGCAAAGGTCGCCCGCCCGTGTGCATGAAATTCTCGGACAGGATCTCGAAGAAGCCGACCTGCGGGCGCTGCGAGAGGACGTGCCGATAGTGCACGGTCCGCAGCCCGAGGCCGATGCCGAGGTCGCTGGTCACGAAGTCGGATGGACGCATCGTGGGCTCCGCGGCGCGCCGTCGGGCGCAGCCGCAGGAGGTGGATGCGCGGCGGCGGGTGGAGGTTTCGCCGGATCCGCGGACCTCGCCGCGACGCGGCGCCGACACCGCGACGCCTGCAGCGGCATCTGACCTCCATCCGAGATCTTGGAGGCTGCATGCACGTTCGCGACCGGATCCGATTGCTTGCTCGTCAGGTGCGCGCGCTGTCGCGGCGCCTGGAACCCGTGGCGCCGCTGATGACGCGGCTCGTGCTCGGCTGGGCGTTCGTCCGCACCGGTCAGGGCAAGTTGGTGCAGTTCGACCGCACGGTCGACTTCTTCGCCGCGGTCGGCATCTGGGTGCCGAACGTCAGCGCCGCCTTCATCGCGACGCTGGAGTTCGTCGGCGGCGCGATGTTGTGCCTGGGGCTCGGCACGCGCGTCTGCGCGATGCTGCTGTCGTGCACGATGGTCGTCGCGGCGCTGACCGCCGACCGCGCGCGCCTGTTCGGCGCGTTCGCGGCCGACGGCGGCTACGGGCCGATCGAGGTCGTGCCGCTGCTGTTCCTGCTGTTCCTGCTGTGGCTCGTCGCCGACGGCGGCGGCCTCGTCAGCCTGGACCGCCTGCTGGCGCGCGCGCGGCCGTCGATCGGCGAGTCCGAGGTCGAGGTCGTGCACCGCCGCACGGCCGCGGCGCGCGAAGCACGGAGCGTGCCATGACGGCGCTGGCTGCATGGCGGTGGGTGCGTCGACCGGAGCTGCTGGCGCCGGCGTTGCACGGCGTGGCTGCGCTGGCGACGCGCATCGTGGTCGGCTGGACGATGCTGCGGCTCGGGCTCGCCCATGCCGGCGCGCTGGCAGCGACCGCGCAGGAGATCGCCTCGCATGGTGTACCGCTGCCGGCCGCCGCGGCCGTGATGCTGGTCGCGCTCGAGCTGGCGGGCGGCGCCGGCATCCTGCTCGGGCTCGGCACGCGTCTCTGGGCGCTGCTGCTGGGCGCGATGATGATCGCGGCGCTCGCGACCACGGCGCGCATGCGGTTCGTCGAGGCCGCCGTGCCCGGCGGCGAGATCGGGCTCCTGGAAGTCGTCCCGCTGGTCCTGCTGATGCTGCTCGCGTGGCTCGCGATCCGGGGCGCGGGGCGGTGGAGCCTGGATCGCGCCGTCGAGCGCTACCTCGCGGTCCGGCGTTCCTTGGCGCAGGCCGCCGACCCGACGGCGCCGACGCGCATCGTGATCCTCGGCGGCGGCTTCGGCGGCATGTATGCGGCCATGGAGCTCGAACGGATCTTCGCCGACGACCCGCACGTCCGGATCACCGTCGTCAACCAGGACAACTTCCTGCTGTTCACGCCGATGCTGCACGAGGTCGCGGCCTCCGACCTCGACCTGACGCACATCGTCAGCGCGGCGCGCAAGCTGCTGAGCCACGCCGAGTTCGTCAACGGCGAGGTCCGCGCGGTCGACCTCGAGCGGCGCGAGGTCGTCGTCGCGCACGGCGAAGAGGGCGGCCGGCACCGGCTGCAGTACGACCACCTCGTGCTCGGGCTCGGCTCCGTCACGAACTTCTACGGCCTGCCGGGGCTCGAAAGCGGCGCATTCACGATGCGCACGCTCGGCGACGCGATCGCGCTGCGCAACCGGCTGATCGCCAGCATGGAGGAGGCGAACGTCGTCGCCGACCCGGACCGCCGCGCGCGCCTGCTGACGTTCGTCGTGGCCGGTGGCGGCTTCGCCGGCGTCGAGACGATCGCGGCGATCAACGACTTCGCGCGCGAGACGCGTCGCTATTACCCGGGCCTGCGCGAGGGCGACATCCGCATGGTGCTGGTCCACTCCGGCGACCGCATCCTGCCCGAGCTGTCGCCGCGGCTCGGCGTGTACGCGCAGGACAAGCTGGCGGCGCGCGGCGTCGAGATCCGGCTCGAGACTCGCGTCAAGGGGCTCGGCGAGGTCGGTGTGCAGTTCGGCGATGGCGAAGTACTGCCGTCGCGGACGCTGGTCTGGACCGCCGGCACGTCGCCGCATCCGCTGCTCGCGACGCTGACGTGTCCGAAGCAGAAGGGCCGCATCGCCGTCGACGCGACGATGGCAGTGCCGGGCTGCCCGGGCGTCTGGTCGCTCGGCGACTGCGCGGCGGTGCCGGACCTCGTGCGCGGCGGCACCTGCCCGCCGACGGCGCAGCACGCAACGCGCCAGGGCACGGTGCTGGCGGGCAACATCGCGGCGGCGATCCGCGGCGAGCGCCTGCGCGAGTTCCGCTTCCGGATGCTGGGCCAGCTCGCGGCGCTGGGGCGCCGGTCCGGCGTGGCGCAGATCCTCGGCCTGCGGTTCTCGGGGTTCGTCGCCTGGTGGCTGTGGCGTGCGATCTACCTGCTGAAGCTGCCGGGGTTCGAACGCAAGGTGCGGGTTGCGCTGGACTGGAGCCTGGACCTGCTGTTCACGAAGGACCTCGTCATGTGCCCGTCGGACCGCGCCCCGGCGGCGCGGCGCACGGCGTGCGATGCGGTGCCGGCGGCGTCCGCCGCGGACGTCGAGCCCGCGGCTCCCGCGCGCCGGTGACGCCGGGAAACCGCGCGCCCGCGCCGCGCATCCGACGGCACATGTTGCTGCTGCGGCGCAAGGACCGGGACAGGCATCGCGACCAGATCCGGTGGTTCACGACCCTCAAGGGCATCGTCGGCATGCTGCGCGACCCCGAGCACACCGACTCGGTGTTCGACATCGAGGACGGGCTGCGCGGTCTGCGCGCCTATCGGCACGCACTCGAATTCGTTCGCTCGTCGCCGGCCGTGCGCCAGCAGATCGAGGTGCGCTACCTGGCGCCGCCGCCGGACCTCGGCCAACTGCTGGCCTTGCCGGCACCGAGCCTCGGGCATGCGTTCGCGCGCCACATCGTCGACCACGGCTTCGACCCCGACTACTTCCGCAAGCTCGACGTGCGCGACGACCTCGACTGGATGCTGATGCGCATCCGCCAGACGCACGACATCTGGCACGTCGTCACGGGGCTCGACACGTCGCGCGGGGGCGAGCTGGCGCTGAAGGCGTTCGAGCTCGCGCAGACTCGGCGGCCGATGGCGCTGGTCATCGCGGCCGGCGGCGCGCTGCGTTACCTGCTGCGGGACCCGGCCGAGCTCGGCGCGGTGCTGCGCGGCATCTCGCTGGGCTACCGGCTCGGGCTCGCGTGTGCGCCGTTCCTGGCGCAGCGCTGGGAGGAGGGGTGGCACCGTCCGCTCGCCGACTGGCGCGCCGAGCTGCGGGTCGACGCAGCGGGCGCCGATCCGGACCGGGTCCTGGTCGGTGCGTGAGCGTCACGCGCCTGCGAGCACGAGTGCCAGCCGTGCCGCCGCGTAGCGCGGCGCGGTTGCGGCCTCACGCCGGGGCCCCGGCGCTGCTGCCGGCCGGGCCCGGCCAGGTTGCCGCCGCCTCGGACCGGCTCGTGAGCACGCGCGCGAGCAGCTCGCGAACCGCCTGGCGCGCGCGGCGCAGGCGCGCCTTCGCGCGGTCGGTCCGGATGCCGAGCAGCGCGGCAGCCGGCGCGACCCCGAGGCCCTCGACGTCGGCCAGCAGCAGCAGCGTGCGATGATCGTCGGGCAGCAGGTCGATCCTGCCGAGCAGCAGCGCGGCGCCGTCGCG
Source organism: Planctomycetota bacterium (assembly GCA_036376355.1). GTDB lineage: Bacteria > Planctomycetota > UBA1135 > UBA1135 > UBA2386 > DASVAL01. The sequence continues at coordinate 37,751 of DASVAL010000137.1, read as the reverse complement.
CGAATGCAGCAGTCGGTCGCAGGTGCCGTCCCACGCCGGCACCGCGCTGCGGTGGTGGCCGTCGTCGGCGAACGCGGGTAGCAGCTCGTCGACGGCGAGCGGCGACGTCGGGCGCCGCGCCGGCAGGCGCCGCACCGCCGCGCGCAGCACCTGGCGGTGCAGGAGCTCGGCGGACGCGCCCTCGCCGTCTGCGAAGACGGCGCGGCAGGCCTCGGCGACTGCGGCCTTCGCCGCGTCGGCGCGGCCGAGCAGGCGCAGGGCCGCGGCGTAGAGGCGGCCGCCGTTCGTGCGCAGCAGCCGCTCGGCGTCAACGCGGTCGGGTTCGGGTCCATCGTGGTCGGCGATCCTGGCGACGGTCATGGGGAACAACCTCTCAGCACCTGGGTGATGTACGCCGAGCCGCCGACGGGGCGCGCGCCCTGTGCGAGCAGCCGGCACAGGCACGCGAGCCCCGCAGCATCGACGAACGTGATGCCGTCGAGCTGCAGCGCCGGCCGCCGCGCGAGCAGCGGCCTGCACAGCTGTTCGAGCTCGGCGGCCGCGACGGCGCCGATGCGGCCCTCGAGGTGGAGGGTCGCGTGGCTGCCATCGCATTCGGGTCGGATCCGGAACATCGGCGTGCACCCCCAGGCAAGGCGCGTGCCGCACGCGGCGGGGCCGCCGGCACTGCGGCGCGCCGGTCGCCGGCCCACGAAACCACGGCCCGTCGTGGGCGCGCCTACGACGGATCGTGGGGGCGCGCGATGCCGAACCGCTTCATGCGGCTGCGCAGCGTGTTCGGGTGCAGGCCGAGCGCCTTGGCCGCGCCCGCCTCGCCTTCGATGCGCCAACGCGCGCGGTCGAGGACCTGCAGGATGTGCTGGCGCTCGTTCTCGGCCGCGGTACGCGGTGGCGCCGCCGGCTGCCCGGAGGCCGGCGCCGCTCCGGCATGCAGCAGCGTCGCATCGATCCGCAGCGTGCGGTCCTTGGCCAGGATGACCGCGCGCTCGACGAGGTTCTGCAGCTCGCGGATGTTGCCGGGCCACGGGTACTGCTCGAGCAGCCGCGTGGTCGCCGGATCGATGGCGTCGATCGCCTTGCCCATCCTGGCCGCGCAGCGGCTCACGAACCAGTTCGCGAGCAGTCCGATGTCGCCGTGTCGCTCGCGCAGCGGCGGCACTTCGATCGGGAACACGGCGAGCCGGTAGTAGAGGTCGCGGCGGAACGTGCCCTCCTCGACTGCCTGCCGCAGGTCGCGGTTCGTCGCCGCGACGACGCGTACGTCGACTTCGACCGTGCGCGCGGACCCCACGGGCTCGAACTCCCGCTCCTGCAGCACGCGCAAGAGCCGCACCTGCACGTCGAGCGGCACGTCGCCGATCTCGTCGAGGAAGATCGTGCCGCCGTCGGCGAGCGCGAAGCGGCCGACGCGCTTCTCGACGGCACCCGTGAACGCGCCCTTCTCGTGACCGAACAGCTCGCTCTCGATCAGTCCGGTCGGCAGGGCGGCGCAGTTCAGCTTGATCAGCGGCTTGTCCTTGCGCCGCGAGGCGGCGTGCAGCGCGCGTGCGATCAGCTCCTTGCCGGTACCGGTCTCGCCGACGATCAGCACCGTCGAATCGGTCGCCGCCACCTGCGCGACCTTGTCCAGCACGGTGCGCATCTGCAGCGAGCCGCCGACGATCTCGTCGAAGTTGTGCTCACTGGCGATCTCCTCGCGCAGGTAGACGTTCTGCTGGCGCAGATGGTTGCGCTCCCGCTGCGCGAGCACGCGGTCGGTGATGTCGACGATCATCGTGCGCGTGTGCTTGCCGTCGGGTTCGGGTCGCGACCAGCGCTGCACCCAGACCGGCTTGCCGTCGCTGACGCGGCGCAGCTCGAGCTCGATGCTGGCCAGCTCGCGCCCCGCCTGCTCGGCCGCGAGCGACGGCGCCAGCCGCCCGAGGTTCTCGGGCGTCTGCGCGACGAGCGTCCGGCCGACCGTGTTGGCGACCTGGTCCGGGCGCAACCCCAGGATCTGCATCGCGGCGCGGTTGGCGCTCACGAAGCGCGTCTGGGTGTCCTCGTAGACGTAGCCGATCGGCGCCTCGTCGAACAGGTCGCGGAAGCGCCGCTCGGATTCCGCCTGCGCGCGCTGCAAACGCAGGCGCTCGAGCTCGGCGGCCGCGCGCGCAGCGAAGATCTGGAAGATCGACAGGCGCCGCGGCTCGTCGCTCATCGGTCGCGTGTCGAGTACGGCGAGGTGGCCGAGCACCTGGCCCTGTGCGTCGAGCAGCGGCACGCCGAGGTAGCTCTCCACGGCGAGCTCGACGAGCATGGGGTCGTCCGGGAACTTGCGCTGGACGTCGCGCGGGTGGTGGCACATCACGCCCCGGATCACGTCCTCGCACGGGGTGCCGCGCAGGTCGTAGCCGACGTTGTCGAGGAAGCGGCCGCGGCCCCAGAGGGCGAGGCTCCGTACGCGCGTGTGGGCGGGCTCCACCTCGGCGAGGAACGCATATGCCGACCCGACGGCGACGGCGAGGTTGCGCACGACCGAGCGGAAGAACTCCTCCCCGGTCGCACGCGCAGTCCCCGCGAGAATGCGCGCCAGCAGCGCTTCGTCGGACGGACCCGCACCGTCCGTGGACGACGCACCTCCCGTGCTGCTGCTCGCGTTGCCTGTGCGTTCGTCCATGGTTGGCTCGGGCGCATCGGCTCCTCGGCAATGCGCTGCTGCTGGCCCGGGAGCGTAGCCGTGGGACGGCTGCGGCCAAGCGTCGAGGGCGGGGCCGACCGCGAAACCCATGGGAGCGGTGCGGCAACGAATGGCCATGCCATCACGCATCCGGTCCCCTCTCGCCGTGATCGTCGCGCTCGCGGTCGGCGGCTGCGCCGCGGCGCCGCGTGCGGAACGGTTCGAATCGGCGACCGTCACGGCGACCGCCGGCGAGCTGCTGCCCGGCGACGCGGTCCGCGTGCGGCGGTTCGGGACCGTCGTGTTCCGCAACGCGCGGGCCGACGCGCCGATGGACGTCACGGTCCTGCGCCCGCTCTGGCCGTCGCAGCCCTGCTCGACGATGCTCGGCTTCACGGCCGATGGGGAGACCTCGGTCGCGCGCGGCATCGCGGCGCCTGCGTTCGCGTCGCTGTGCTTCCACGACGCCGGCTCGTTCCCGTTCGTCGTGCGCGTCGCGGGCCGCGAGCTGCGCGGCACCGTCGAAGTGTCCGCGGAGGCCCGCTGATGCGCTGGCCGTGCCTGCTCGCCTGCGGCCTGCTGGCCGCGTGCGCGGGCCTCGAGGTCGTGCGCGACGAGTGGCCGCTGCCGCAGGCCCTGGCACTCCTGCCCCTGCAGGGCGAGGCCGATCCGCGCCTGCGAACGCTCTGCCGCGCGCTGCTGCGCAGCGGCCTGCAGCAGTACGGTCTGCGCGTCGTCGAGACCGAGCACACGGACCGCATTCTCGCCGAGTACGGCTGGCTCGCGGATCCCGAGCAGTTCGCGCCCGATCGCATCGCAGTCGCCGATGCCTGTGCGGCGCTCGGCGTCGACGCGCTGCTCGTCGGCACCGGCTTCGACGAGCACCGCTTCAACCTGCTGCTGCTGCGCCGTCACGCGTTCGCGGGCAGCCTGCTGCTGCGCCGGCCCGACGGCAGCGCGGCGCTGCAGGCGTCCGGCAGCGCAACGCGGACCGGCGGCTTGCTGCTGCAGAGCGGCCAGGTGCTGGACGAGCTGCGGGCGCAGGGCGAGCATGGGACCCCGCGCGCGTCGGCCGCTCTGGTCGACAGCTTCGTGGACGACTTGCTTGCGGCGCTGCCCGCACCCGGGCCCGCGGCTGCGGCGACGGCCGCGATGGCCGTGGCGCTGCTGGCCGTGGATCCAGGAATCGAGCAGCACGGCGACGAGTCGCGCCTGACGGTCCGCGGCGCGGTGCCGCCCGGCACGCGCGTCTGGCTGGACCTCGAGCCGGATCTCGCCGGCGTCCCGGCCAGCGAGCGGCAGGGCACCTTCTCGGTCGCCCGCGACGTCGACCCGGCGCGGATACCGCCGCGGTTCCGGCTGCGCGCGCGCGACGGGTTCGGCAACTCGGCCAGTGTCGACGTCGTGCGATGACCGCGCGCCCCGCAACGCTGCTGCCGCTGCTGCCGCTGCTGCTGCTGCTGCTGCTCGGCGCATGCGCGACCAGCGACGTGACGTCGCGCATGGATCCCGCGCTGCCGCTGCTGCGCGCGCACGGCTACCGCATCGCCGTGATGCCGTTCGCAGTCTCGGCGCCGGCGGACCACTTCGTGACCGACGCGCTGGGGCCGATCGGCGACGTGCTGGCGCTCGAGGTCCCGGGGTCCGGCCTGCCGGCGCGTGAACGCATCGGCCCGCTGCTGCGACAGCAGGTGATCGGCTGGCTCGCGCAGGGCGACTTCGAGGTCGTCGAGCCGTGGGCCACCGACACGTCGCTGCTGCATCATGGCCTCGATGCCGCGGCGATGCAGGATCGGTCGCAGGCGGCGGCGGTCGCCGGGCTGCTGCGCGTCGACGGCGTGCTCTACGGCGATGTCACGCGTTGGAACCGGACCTACTATCTGGTCGAGTCGCGCGCCGAGGTCGGCCTGCGGCTCGAACTCGTCGACGGGAACGACGGACGCAGCCTCTTCCTGACGGAGCGTATCGAGCGCCACACCGCGGGCCTGCGCGGCGGCCCGACGGGGATCGCCTCGGCCGCGAGTGAGCCGGTCGCCGGCCTGCGGGGCTCGCACCTGCGCGAGCTCGCGCGAGCGGCGACCCGCGGGGCGGCGCTCGATCTCGCCGGCGGCGACGTCGGCGAAGTGCCGGCCGGGCTCGCGGCGCCGCGCCTGTCGTTCCTCTCGGTGGCGCTGCCGCACGAGGGGCCGCTGCAGGCCGGAGACCGCATCGACGTCGTGGCGCTCGGCACTCCGGGCTGCGAGGTCCGCTTCGATCTCGGCGCGCTGCGCTGCTCGGTGCCGATGGCCGAGGTGCCCGTGCCGGAGGATCCGCGCGGCGGCCGCGCCGGCTACGTCGGGCACTACGTCGTGCAGCCGGGCGACCGCGCGAGCGGACTGCCGGTTTTCGCGACGATCCGGACCGAGCACCAGAACCGCAGCTCGGCGAGCCGCTGCCGCTGGGCCGGCACGGTCGGTTTCGGCGCGCGGCCCTGAGCGCGCGCCGGAAACGGCCGGCACGAGCGCGGCATCGAACCGCCGACCCCTGACAGGGTCGTTCCCCACCAACCAGGAGACAATCAGATGGCATCGTTCCGACACATGTTCTTCTCGACACTCGGTGTTGCCGCGCTCGCCGCGGCCGGCCTCGGCCAGGAAGCCGCGGCCAGCGCGCCGTTCCAGGGCGTGAAGGCCAACAAGGGCACCGTCACGCTGCAGCGACACGCCGCGGACTGGACGCTGACGCTCAGCGACGACTTCGTCGTTCCCGACACGCCGGCACCGCACTGGCAGCTGGTCGACGCGCGCGGCAACGTGCTGCTGCTGCAGCGGCTCGTCACGAAGGGCGACGTCTACCACAAGACGATCGCGGTCCCCGCCTACGTGCCCGATCTCGCCAAGGTGCAGATCTGGTGCGCGTTCGCCGAGACGCTGCTCGGCGAGGCAACCTTCGCGAAGGTCGTCGATCTGCAGCCGAAGCCCGCGCTGCGCGTCGACGCGACGACCGCGCAGTTCGCCGGCGTCAAGGCCAACCGGGGCACCGCCAGCTCGGGGCGGCTCGGGAACCAGCGCGTGCTGACGCTCAGCAGCGACTTCCTCGTGCCGGACGCGCCGGCGCCGCACTGGCAGGTCGTCGACGGCAAGGGGCGCACGTTCCTGCTGCAGCGGCTCGTCGCCAAGGACGGCAAGCTCAACCTGACGGTCGCGCTGCCGGCCTACGTCGAGGACGTCGCCAAGGTGCAGATCTGGTGCGCGTTCGCGGAGACGCTGCTCGGAGAGGCCACTTTCGCGCCAGCGCCGGCGCAAGGAGGGCAGCCGTGCACGCGCCAGTGACCCTCGTCCTGTGCGCCGCCCTCGCGGGCGGCGCTTGCGCGCAGCACGCGGCCGGCCCGGCGCTGGCGTCGGGTGCTTCGCTGACGCTGCGCGGCGCCAAGCAGGTCGCGGCCGCCGCCGTCGCCGAAGCGCACCGCCTGCAGGCGCCGGGCGCCGCGATCGCCGTCACCGACGGTGGCGGCAACCTGCTCTACCTCGAGCGCCTCGACGGCACGTTCGCGATGGCGGCGACCGTCAGCACCGGCAAGGCGCGCACGGCAGCTCTGTTCCAGAAGCCGACGCGCACGTTCGAGGAAGTGATCAACAAGGGCCGCACGGCGATGGCCGCGCTGCCGGACTTCACACCGCTGCAGGGCGGCGTGCCGATCCTGATCGACGGTCAGGTCGTCGGCGCGATCGGGGTCAGCGGCGCCGCGAGCGCGAAGCAGGACGACGAGATCGCGACCGCGGCGGCCGCGACGCCGCTGCGCGGCGAGGCCATCGCGGACACCGCTGCTGGCGGGCCCGTGCAGCACCTGCCCGCGCGCGACGTGGCCGACGCGTTCGCGCGGGGCCGGGCGCTGCTCGAGACCGCCGAGTACAAGGTCCACGCCAGCCGGCGCGATGCGCCCGGCCTCGCCGAGGTACACACCGACGAGACCGACGTGATCTACGTGCTCGCGGGCAAGGCGACCTTCGTGACCGGGGGCACGGTTGTCGCGCCCAAGGCGACGGCGCCGCACGAGGTCCGCGGCACCGGGATCGACGGCGGCGAGTCGCGCCAGCTCGTGCCGGGCGACGTCGTCGTGGTGCCGGCGGGCACGCCGCACTGGTTCCAGCAGGTCGAAGCGCCGTTCACGTACTACGTCGTCAAGGTGATCCATGCTTGCCGCGACTGATGCCAGGTGCCTCGGCGCTGCCGCGGCGCTCGCGTTCGCGGCGGCATCGGGCGCGCAGGCGCCCGCGCTGGCCGAGGTCGATCTCGGCTCGCGCGCCGGTGCCGCCGCCGTCGCCGCCGACTGGCGCTACTGCGACGCGCGGATCGTCGACGTCCCGTTCCGCGCCGCCGGTCCCGACCGGCGGCCGAGCGGCCCCGAGAACCGCACGTGGGACATCGCGCCGCACGCCGGCGCTCCGGACTTCGACGACCGCGACTGGGAAGTCATCGCAGCCGACAGCCTGCAGCAGCGCCGCGGCAGCGGCCGCCTGTGCTTCGGCTGGTACCGGCTGCGGTTCACGGTGCCCGACGCGATCGGCGGCGTGCCGACCAAGGGCCGCGCGCTCGAGTTCGAGCTCGTGCTCGACGACTACGCGGAGATCTGGGTCGACGGCCGGCTGCCGCGTCACCTCGGCCAGCGCGGCGGCACGCTCGTCGCGGGCTGGAACGCGCCGAACCGCGTGCTGCTGACGCACCGCGCGTTCGCGGGCCAGGCCTTCACGATCGCGGTGTTCGGCAGCAACGGGCCGCTGTCCGATCCGCCGCCGAACTACCTGTGGATCCGGACCGCGAAGCTGCGGCTGCTGCCGGTACCGGCCTGGGGCAAGGAGCTCGACCTGGACCTGGAGCGGCTCGACCCGCGGCTCCACGCGGTCGTCTCGGCGCACGCGACGGTCGAGACCATCAGCGGCGGCCACGAGTGGGTCGAAGGCCCGGCCTGGGATCGCACGGCCGGCTGCCTCTACTTCTCGGACATCCCGCGCAACGAAGTGCTGCGCTGGACGCCGGGGCGCGGGACCGAGCCGTTCCTGTCGCCGAGCGGCTACACGGGCGACGCTCCGTTCACGGGCCGCGAGCCGGGCAGCAATGGACTCGCCGTCGACGCCGACGGCACGCTCTGGCTCTGCCAGCACGGCGACCGGCGCATCGCGCGCCGCCAGGCCGACGGCTCGTTCGCGACCGTCGTCGACCGTCACGAGGGCCGGCGCCTCAACAGCCCGAACGACCTGTGGCTCGCGCCGAACGGCGACCTGTGGTTCACCGACCCGCCGTTCGGCCTGCCGCGTCAGTTCGACGATCCGGCGCGCGAGCTGGGGTTCGCCGGCGTCTACCGGCGCACGCCTGACGGTGCCCTGACCGCGCTGGTCGACGACCTGCGCGGTCCGAACGGGCTCGCGCTGTCACCCGACGGCCGCACGCTCTACGTCAGCGACGCGGACCCGCAGGCGCCGAAGTGGCTGCGCGTGTCGCTCGACGCGCGGGGCCGGCCTGGGGCGCGCGAGCTGCTGCTCGACGCCGCGCCATGGCGCGGCGTGCGACCCGGCTTCCCCGACGGCATGAAGGTCGACGCGCGGGGTCACCTCTTCGCGTGCGGCCCGGGCGGGCTCTACGTGTTCCATCCCGACGGCACGCTGCTCGGCGTGCTGCACACGGGCGTCGCGACGTCGAACTGCGCGTTCGGCGCCGACGAGCGCACGCTGTTCCTGACTGCGGACCACGCCGTGCTCGCGCTGCGCTGGTAGCCGTCGATCCGCGCCGGTCGGCGGGGGCGCGTTGCCGTTGCCGCCCGGCCGGCGCTATCGTTCCGGCGCGTGGTGACTCCCGTTCCAGCGCTTGCTGCTGCTCCGGTCCGGGCCCCGTCGTGGCTGGCCGACCTCGTCCCGGCGCCACTGCAGGGCAGCGGGATCGGCGCACTGCAGGGCGGACCCGTGCAGGCTCTCGCGTTGGCCGTCCGGGGCCTCGGCCGGCGCCGCGAACTGGCGCGAAGGCGCGGGCTCGGCACTTCGCTCGGGATCGACATGGTCAACGCCGCGGTTGCCGAACTGCTGGCGCGCGGCGCCCTGCCGCGCGCGGCGGCGCTGCACGTCGAAGCGGCGGACGACGCGGCGCTGGCGGAGGGCGCCGTCGCGGGGATCGTGCGCGGCTGCCGCGCGCACGGCGTCGAGATCGCGTGCGGCGAGGCGAGCGTGGCTCCGGACACCGAGCACGTGAGCCTCGTGCTGGTTGGTGGCGTCATCGCTGCCGCGAGCACACCGGCGCCGGGCTGGGTCGTGCTCGCGCTGCGCCGGAACGGGCTCTGCGATGTCGACTTCGAATGGGCGTGGCGGCGGCTGCAGCAACTGGAGCTCGACCTCGAGCAACCGCTGCCCGCCGGCGACCGCCTCGGCGACGCGCTGCTTGCACCGCAGGCTTGCTGCCTGGACGTGCTGCGCGATCCCTTGCGGCAGGGCTGGCCTGTGCGGCTCGTCGCCGTCGGCGAGGGCGGGCTCGCCGGCAGCCTGGCCGCGGCGCTGCCCGCCGGTGTGGGTGCCGAGCTCGACCTGACCGCGTGGCCGGCGCCGGAGCCGTTCCCGCAGCTGCTCGCGCGCGGAGCCGGGATGGGAGCGGCGGCGTCGGCCTGCAGCCTCGGCTGCCCGATGCTGGTCGTGGTCCCTGCTGCTGACGCGACGCGGTGGCTCGAGCACACGCGCGCGTGGAACGAGCCGGCGCACCGGATCGGCGAGCTGCAGGCTCTCGGCGGCTGATCGGGTCGCGCAGAAGGGCCGTCTCGTCTCGGCTACGCGCGCAGCGACCGCAGGATCTCCTGCACGAGGTCCTCGGGCAGGTCCCCTGTCGGCTCGGCGCGCGCGCTGGCTTGGATCAGGCGGACCGTCGTCCGGTAGCTCGCTACGTACTCGCTGCACTTGCGGCAGCGGTCGAGGTGGGCGTCGCAGTCGCGCCAGCGCCGCGCCGGCAGCTCGCCGGCCAGCCAGTCGTCGAGGAACAGATCCAGGAACTCGCGGCAGGAGACCACGGCTTCGGCTCCACGCGTCATCGGCCCTGGCTGCGCGACCGCAGGATTGCCTCGACCAGTTCCTCGGGCACCTCGGGCGGCACCTGGTCGTTGTCGCGCAGGCCGCGGCACGCATCGACGGTCCGCCGGTAGCTGTCCATGTAGGCAACGCAGTCGGCGCAGACGGCGAGATGGCGTTCGAAGGCGGCGCCCTGCCCAGCAGGCAGGCTGCCGGCGAGGTAGGCGTCGAGGAACTCGGTGAACTCACGGCAGGTCATGATGTCTATCCTCGCGTTGGCGCTCGAGCAACGTGCGCAGGGCTTGTCGCGCGCGATGCAGGCGGATCTTCAGCGCGTTGGAACTGATGCTGAGCATACGGCTGGCCTCGTCGGTCGACAGCTCCTCGATGTCGCGCAGCAGGATCACCTCGCGGTAGTTGTCGGGCAGCTCGTCGATCGCAGCGCGCACGCGGGCGCGGACTTCGCTGCGGTCGAGCTCGCGTTCGGCGCTGCCGCTGCGCGGGCAGGGCGGCTCGAGGTGGTGACCGTCTTCGCCGAAGCGCGGGAGCAGGTCCTCGATCGAGCAAGCGGGCCGGCAGCGCCGGCTGCGCAGCTTCATCAGCGCCGAGTTGACGACGATCCGGTGCAGCCACGTCGTGAGCCGGCTCTTGGCCTCGAACGTGTCGATGGCGCGGAACGCGGCGACGAACGCTTCCTGCATCACGTCGCGCGCGTCCTCCTCGTTGCCGAGCATGCGCCGGGCGGTCAGCAGCATCTGCCTGCCGTGCTCGCGCACGAGGACGGCGTAGGCGTCGCCGTCGCGGCGCTGCAGCCCGAGGAGCAGGCGTTGCTCTGCGGCGGCAGCAGTCGCGACCTGATCGCACACGTCGTGCTCGGCTGCAGCGTTGGCCTGGTCGGGGATGGTCATCGGTCACCTGGCTCGAGGCTGGATCCGCCTGCGAAGCCTAGCCGCCTTCCGCATTCGTTGCGTGAGCGGCAGCCGAGGTTTCGCGCCGGAGCACGGAATGCGGCGCCGCGGCGGTGCCGTCCGGGCGCCGCCGCTGCCCCGTCGCTGCTCCCGGGATCGCTGCTCACTTCTTCTTCTCTTGGCCGTTGCAGCCATTGGGGCCGTTGCAGCCGTTGGCCTCCTTCTTGTTGCCGTGGCCGTTGCAGCCGTTGGGACCGTTGCAGCCGTTGGCCTCCTTCTTGTCGCCGTGGCCGCCGCAGCCGTTGGGGCCGTTGCAGCCGTTGCGCTCCTTCGCGCTCGCGTCGCCGCTGCAGGAAGCCAGCGGCGCCACAGCACCGATCATGAGGCCGGCGATCGCTGCGCCGACGAGAAACTTCGCCTTCGTGCCATTCTTCTTCACGGAACTCATCCTTTTGCGGCCGTGCCGCGTCGTTCGTTGCGGAGCGACGCAGCGGCCACACGCCGCTCGCCGTCCGCGCCGTTCGATGCGGCGCCGCACGGATGGTTTCGAAAGGCCACGCGACGTAACCGCGGGCCGCCGCCGGCATCGGAGAGAGCATGAACGCATCGACACTGCTTCCTCTCTACGACCGGATCGCCGCGCGCGTGTTCGACCGCGTGCGCGACCCGGTGCTGCTGCTGGTTCGTCTGACGATGGGCTGGCTGTTCTGCGCGACCGGCTGGGGCAAGCTCGGCAACCTCGCGGGCACGGCCGAGTACTTCGCCAGTCTTGGTCTGCCTCTCGCCGCAGCCAACGCACTGTTCGTCGGCCTGCTCGAATGCGCTGGCGGTCTGTTGCTGCTGCTCGGTCTCGGCAGCCGGCCCGCGGCGCTGCTCCTGGCCGGCAACATGCTCGTCGCCTACCTGACGGCGCATCGGGCCGACCTTGGCAGCGTGCGCGGCTTCGTCGAGGCGGCGCCGTACTCGTACCTGGTCGCGGCGCTGGTCGTGCTGGCCTTCGGCCCCGGCCGGTGGTCGCTCGACCGCCTGTTGCGCTCGCGCGTCGCGGCCGCGCTGGACACGCCGCCTGCGGCGCAGGAGGCACGCGCATGAAGGCCATCGCCGTCGCTCCGGCGCGGCGCGCCGTCGAGCTGCTGGCCGTCGAGGCGCCGCAGCTCGATTCGCCGAGCGCCGTCAGGCTGCGCATGCTCGAAGTCGGCGTCTGCGGCACCGACCGCGAGATCTGCGCGATGGACTACGGGACGCCGCCGTCGGGCGGCGAGCACCTCGTGATCGGCCACGAGGCGCTGGCCGAGGTCGTCGAGGTCGGGCCCGAGGTCGCGGGCGTGCAGCCCGGGGACCTGGTCGTGCCGACCGTGCGGCGGCCGTGCCGGCACGCGCACTGCGTTCCGTGCCGGACCGGTCGCCAGGACTTCTGCATCACGGGCGACTTCCGCGAGCGCGGCATCAAGGAGCTGCACGGGTTCATGACCGAGTTCGTCGTCGACGACCAGCGCTACATGAACGTCGTGCCGCCGTCGCTGCGCGAGGTCGGCGTGCTGATCGAGCCGCTGACGATCGCCGAGAAGGCGATGATGCAGGTCGAGCTGCTGCAGCAGCGGCTGCCGTGGGCCTGCACCGTGCAGCCGGGCGGCCGGCAGTACTGCCACAAGGCGGTCGTGCTCGGTGCGGGGCCCGTCGGCCTGCTCGGCGCGATGAAACTCGTCGCGTCGAACTTCGACACCTACGTCTACTCGCGCAGCGACGGCGGCGAGCGGCAGGCGATCGTCGAGGCGTTCGGCGCGCGCTTCGTGCCGGCCGAGCAGGTGCCGGCCTCTCGCCTCGGCGACGAGCTCGGAGGCATCGACCTGATCTACGAGGCGATGGGGGCCTCGCAGACCTCGTTCGAGGCGATGGCGGCGCTGGGCCAGAACGGCGTGTTCGTGTTCACGGGCGTGCCGGGCCGCAAGGCGCCGGTCGCGATCGACACCGACCTGCTGATGCGCAACATGGTGCTCAGGAACCAGGTCGTGCTCGGCACCGTCAACGCCGGCAGCGACGCGTTCGCGGCCGCGGTCGCGGACCTGCAGCGTTTCGTCGAGCTGTGGCCCGATGCGGTGCCGGCGCTGATCAGCGGCCGGCATCCGATGGAGCGCTTCGCGGAACTGCTGCTGCAGCGCACGCCGGGCATCAAACACGTGATCGAGATCGGTTGAGAGACCGCGGCCCGCGCGGCCGCAGTGAGAGGAAACGAATGGACGCGATCGAATCGGACAGCGAGTGGCTCGAAGCCGACGGCCTCGGCGGCTTCGCGATGGGCACGGCCGGGCTCGTGCGCACGCGGCGCTACCACGCTCTGCTGTGCGCCGCGACGACGCCGCCGACCGGCCGGTTCGTGCTGGTCGCCGGCTACGACGCCGTGCTGCACGTCGGCCGGCACGAGCTGCCGCTCTCTGCGCAGCGCTACCTGCCCGACGTCGTGCACCCGCGCGGCGACCGCTCGATCGTGTCGTTCACGGCCGAGCCGTGGCCGGCCTGGGAGTTCGCGCTGTCCGCGGACCAGCTGCCCGCGGACCAGCTGCCCGCGGAGCTGCCGGGCGGCCTGCGCGTGCGCCACGAGCTGTTCGTGCCGCACGGCAGCAGCGCGGTCGTGCTGGCCTGGCGGCTCGACGGCACGGTGCCGGACGGCGTGCCGGTCTGGCTCGAGGTGCGCCCGTTCGTGGCCTGCCGCGACCATCACCAGCTGCGCCGCGAACGCGACGGCCTGCCGCTCGCGCAGCGGCAGGAGCCGGACGGCGTGCGCTGGCTGCTCGGCGACGCGGGGCCCGATGTCGTCGCCTGCGGCAACGGCAGCTACCGCGAGGAGCCGATCTGGTACCGCGACTTCCTGTACCGCGAGGAGCAGGCGCGCGGCTTCGACGCGGTCGAGGACCTGCTCGCGCCCGGCGTGTTCCGCTTCGATCTGCGGCGGACCGAGGCCGTGCTCGCGTTCGCGGCGGGCGGGCTGCCGGCGGCGTTGGCCGGCGGGGCCGCGGCAGTGCCGGCGCTGCGGGAACGCGAACGGGCGCGCCGGGCAGCGTTCCCTTCGCCGCTGCACCGCGCCGCCGACGCCTACGTCGTCGCGCGCGGCCGCGGCCGCACGCTGATCGCCGGCTACCCGTGGTTCACGGACTGGGGCCGCGACACGTTCCTCGCGCTGCGCGGGCTGTGTCACGCGAGCGGCCAGCGCGCCGTCGCGCGCGACATCCTGTGCGAGTGGGCGCGGCACGTCTCGGACGGCATGCTGCCGAACCGCTTCCCCGACGGCGGCGAGGTCGAGTACCACACCGTCGACGCGGCGCTGTGGTTCGTCGTGGCGGCCCACGAGCACCTGCTCGGCGGCGCCGTGACGCCGGACGACGCCGGGCTGCTGCGGCGTGCGATGCTCGCGATCGTCGCAGGCTACGCGGCCGGCACGCGGCACGGCATCGCGATGGACGACGACGGCCTGTTGCGCGCCGGCGAGCGCGGCCGGCAGCTGACCTGGATGGACGCGATCGTCGACGGGCGCGTCGTCACTGCGCGCATCGGCAAGCCGGTCGAGGTGCAGGCGCTGTGGATCAACGCGCTGCGGATCGCAGCGCGGCTCGACGACCGCTGGCGGCGGCCGGCAGCGCGAGCGCACGACTCGTTCGGCGCGAGGTTCTGGAACGAGGCGCGCGGCTGTCTGCACGACGTGGTCGACGACGGGCACGTTTCCGGCGCGGTCGACGACCGCGTGCGCCCGAACCAGGTGCTCGCGGTCGGCGGGCTGCCGTCTGCGCTGCTCGTCGGCGAGCGCGCGCGGTCCGTCGTCGACGCCGTCGAGCGCGAGCTCTGGACGCCGCTCGGGCTGCGCTCGCTGGCGCCTGGCGATCCCGGCTACAACCCGCGCTACGAGGGCGGGCCCGCGGTGCGCGACGCCGCCTACCACAACGGCACCGTCTGGCCGTGGCTGCTGGGGCCGTTCGTCGAGGCGTGGGTGCGCGTGCGCGGCGGCACGGCGGCGGCGAAGGCCGAGGCGCGGCGCCGCTTCCTGGCGCCGCTGCGCCTGCACCTGCGGCACGCCGGCCTCGGCCACGTCAGCGAGATCGCCGACGCCGAGCCGCCTCACACACCTCGCGGCTGTCCGTTCCAGGCCTGGTCGCTCGGCGAGCTGCTGCGCCTGGAGCTCTGCGTGCTGGCCGACGGCCCGCGCACGCGCGAATCGAAAACCCTGGAGGAACCTGTACGATGACGACGAACGAAGATCGGGCCGAGCTCGAACGCCTGGCCGAGGACCAGCGGCGCGAACGGAACTGGAAACGGTGGGGACCCTACCTGGCCGAGCGCCAGTGGGGCACCGTGCGCGAGGACTACTCGCCGGACGGCGACTGCTGGAACTACTTGCCGCACGACCATGCGCGCAGCCGCGCCTACCGCTGGGGCGAGGACGGGCTGCTCGGCATCACCGACCGCGAGTGCCGCCTGTGCTTCTCGCTGGCGCTCTGGAACGAGCGCGACCCGATCCTCAAGGAGCGCCTGTTCGGGTTGACGGGGCCCGAGGGCAACCACGGCGAAGACGTCAAGGAGAGCTACTTCTACCTCGACTCGACGCCGACGCACTCGTACCTGCGCGGGCTCTACCAGTACCCGCAGGCGGCGTTCCCGTACGAGCAGCTCGTGCGCGGCAACCGCGAGCGCGGCCTGCGCGACCGCGAGCTCGAGCTCGCGGACACGGGCGTGTTCGCCGACGGCCGCTGGTTCGACGTGCAGGTCGAGTACTGCAAAGCCGGACCCGACGACGTGCTGGTGCGCATCACGGTGCACAACCGCGGCGCCGAGGACGCCCCGCTGCACGTGCTGCCGCAGCTGTGGTTCCGCAACACGTGGTCGTGGGGCCGCAGCGGCGAGGGTTACTGGGGGCGGCCCGGCATCCGCCGCGACGGCGCCGACCGGCTGCTGGCCGAGCACGAGACGCTCGGGCGCTTCCTCTTGTGTGCTTCGCCGCACGAAGGCGTCGCGCCGGAGTTCTTGTTCACGGAGAACGAGACCGACGTCGCGCGCCTGTTCGGCGGCAGCAACCCGCAGCCGTACGTCAAGGACGCGTTCCACCGGCGCGTCGTCGGCGGCGACGCGAGCGCGGTGCGGCCCGACGGCACCGGCACCAAGGCCGCGGCCTGGTACCGGCTGACGGTGCCAGCCGGCGGCAGCCGCACGATCGAGCTGAGGCTCGTGCAGGACGCGCCCCGCAGCGGCGCGCCGTTCGGGCCCGGCTTCGACGCGGTGTTCGCGGCGCGCCGCGCCGAAGCCGACGCCTTCTACCGCGCGGTGATGCCCCCGGGTCTGTCGCGCGACGAGCAGCTCGTCTACCGGCAGGCCAGCGCGGGCCTTCTGTGGAGCAAGCAGTTCTACCACCTCGACGTGCGCGCCTGGCTCGAAGGCGACCCGGCGCAGCCGGCCCCGCCGCCCGCGCGCTGGCACGGCCGCAACAACGAGTGGCTGCACCTCTACAACCGCGACGTCGTGTCGATGCCGGACAAGTGGGAGTACCCGTGGTACGCGGCCTGGGACCTGGCCTTCCACATGATCCCGTTCGCGCGCCTCGACCCGCAGTTCGCGAAGGAGCAGCTCGTGCTGCTGCTGCGCGAGTGGTACATGCTGCCGAACGGGCAGCTGCCGGCCTACGAGTTCGCGTTCGGCGACGCCAACCCGCCCGTGCACGCCTGGGCCTGCTGGCGCGTCTACAAGCTGACCGGCCGGCGCGGCGCCCGCGATCGCGTGTTCCTGGCGCGCGCGTTCCAGAAGCTGCTGCTCAACTTCACGTGGTGGGTCAACCGCAAGGACGAGCACGGCAAGCACATC
Organism: Planctomycetota bacterium; assembly: GCA_036376355.1. Classification (GTDB taxonomy): domain Bacteria; phylum Planctomycetota; class UBA1135; order UBA1135; family UBA2386; genus DASVAL01. Next base: position 21,327 of record DASVAL010000137.1, on the reverse strand, counting down.
TTCGCGGGCGGCTTCCTGGGCCTCGACAACATCGGGGTGTTCGACCGCAGCAAGCCGCTGCCGACGGGCGGCCACCTCGAACAGGCGGACGGCACGGCCTGGATGGCGTTCTACTGCGCGACGATGCTGTCGATGGCGCTCGAGCTGGCGAAGGACGATCCCGCCTACGAGGACGCGGCGTCGAAGTTCTTCGAACACTTCGTCGCCATCACGGACGCGATCAACACGCTCGGCGGCACCGGCCTCTGGGACGAAGAGGACGGTTTCTGGTACGACGAGATCCACGGCGGCAAGGCGCCGCAGCGGCTCAGGGTGCGGTCGATGGTCGGGCTGATCCCGCTGCTGGCCTGCGAGATCCTCGAGCAGGACGTCATCGACCGGCTGCCCGGCTTCAAGAAGCGAATGGAGTGGTTCCTCGCGAACCGGCCGCGCCTCGCGCGCCACGTGACGCGCAACGGCGCCTGCGACGAGGGCGGCCACGGCCACATGCTGCTGGCGATCCCGTCGCGCGACCAGCTCGTGCGCGTGCTGCGCTACATGCTCGACGAGCGCGAGTTCCTGTCGCCGCACGGCGTGCGTTCGCTGTCGGCCGTGCACCGGGAACGGCCGTTCGTGCTCGAGGTCGACGGCCAGCAGCACCGCGTCGACTACGTGCCCGGCGAGAGCGACACGCGGCTGTTCGGCGGCAACAGCAATTGGCGCGGCCCGATCTGGTTCCCCATGAACCACCTGCTGATCGAGGCGCTCCAGCGCTACCACCACTTCTACGGCGACGACCTGCGCGTCGAGTGCCCGACCGGCTCGGGCAACATGCTGACGCTGCAGGAGGTCGCGCACGAGCTGAACCAACGGCTCGCGCGCCTCTTCGTGCCGGCGGCCGACGGGCAGCGGCCGTGCTACGGCGCCGACGAGGCGTTCGCGTGCCCGCACCGGCGCGAGCTGCTGCTGTTCCACGAGTACTTCGACGGCGACACGGGGCGCGGCTGCGGCGCCAGCCACCAGACCGGCTGGACGGCGCTCGTGAACCGCTGCCTCGAGGACCTGGCGCAGCATCGGCACAGTCAGCAGCCGGTCGTCGTCCCGACGCCGGGGCGGCGGCACGACCGGCAGCTGGCGCGGTAACGCCGCGCGCCGTCGCGCATCCAACGGCGCATGACGGCGACGGCGTTGCAAGCGACTCCCGAGGGCTGGCGCACGGCAGCCCTGCTCGACGGCCTGGGGCTCGGCGTGTTCATGGTCTCGGCGGCCTGCTTCGCGACGCTGCTCGAGTGGCCGGGCTCGCCGCTGCGCGCCGGGCTCGAGCCGCCGCTGCTGCGGCGGCTGCTGATGGGGTTCGCGATGGGCCTGACCGCGGTGGCGCTGATCTACTCGCCGCTCGGCAAGCGCAGTGGCGCGCACCTCAACCCGGCGACGACGGTGACGTTCTGGCGGCTCGGCCGCGTGGCGCCGCGCCAGGCGGTCGGCTACGTGCTCGCCCAGTTCGCCGGCGGCGCTGCCGGGCTCGCGCTCGCCGCGCTGCTTCTGGGGCCTCGCATCGCCGCGCCCGAGGTGCACTTCGTCGCCACGGTGCCGGGCGCCTTCGGCCACGGCTTCGCGTTCGTTGCCGAGCTGGCGATGACGTTCGTGCTGATGAGCATCGTGCTGCGCACGAGCCAGAGCCGGCGCTGGAACCGCTGGACCGGAGTGGTCGCCGGCTCGCTCGTGGCGCTCTACATCACGGTCGAGGCTCCGATCTCGGGCATGAGCCTGAATCCGGCGCGCACGTTCGCCAGCGCGCTGCTGGCCCGCGACTTCACCGGTTTGTGGATCTACTTCATGGCGCCCCTCTGCGGCATGCTGCTCGCCGCCGAGTGGTTCGTGCGGTTGCGCGGTGAAGGGGCCGTGCGCTGCGCGAAGCTGCACCACGACAACCCGTACCGCTGCACGTTCCGCTGCCGATGGGGCTGTCCCGGAAACGCCGGCGGCCGCGCGGCATCGAAAGGCACCTAGCCATCCGAGGACGCAGCCATGGACCACTACGACGTCGTTTTGATCGGGACCGGTGCCGGCGGCGGCACGCTGCTGCACAAGCTCGCCGCGTCGGGCCGGCGCATCCTGGTGCTCGAGCGCGGCGGCTTCCTGCCGCGCGAGCGCGCGAACTGGGACCCGGGCGCCGTGTTCCGCGACGGCCGCTACAAGACCCGCGAGGAATGGCGCGACGCGCGCGGGCGGCCGTTCCACCCGGGCACGCACTACTGCGTCGGCGGCAACACGAAGGTCTACGGCGCCGCGCTGTTCCGCTTCCGCGAGCGCGACTTCGAGCAGGTGCAACACCACGGCGGCGTGTCGCCGGCCTGGCCGATCCGCTACGCCGACCTCGAGCCGCACTACGGCGAGGCCGAGCAGCTCTACCGCGTGCGCGGCGACCGCGGCGGCGATCCGACGGAGCCCTGGGCCAGCCGGCCCTATCCGTTCCCGCGCGTCGAGCACGAACCGCGCATCCAGCAGCTGCACGACGACCTCGTGCGCGAAGGGCTGCGGCCGTTCCACGTGCCGCTCGGCATCCAGCTCGACCAAGGGCGGCCCGACAGCGCCTGCATCCGCTGCGCGACCTGCGATGGCTTCCCGTGCCTCGTGCAGGCCAAGGCCGACAGCGAGACGCTGTGCGTGCGGCCGGCGCTGCGGCGCGAGAACGTCACGCTGCTGACCGGTGCCGTGGTGCAGCGGCTCGAGACCAACGGCGCCGGCACGGCCGTGACGCGCGTCGTCGTCGAACGCGGCGGCGTGCGCGAGCAGTACTCGGGCGACCTCGTCGTCGTCGCCTGCGGCGCCGTGAACTCGGCCGCGCTGCTGCTGCGCTCGGCGAACGAGCGGCACCCGCACGGGCTCGCCAACGGCTCGGGCGTCGTCGGCCGGCACTACATGAGCCACCTGAACTCCGTGATGCTGATGGTCGGGAGCGAGCCGAATCCGACGGTGTTCCAGAAGACCATCGCGCTGAACGACTGGTACTTCGCGGCGCCGGGCTCGGAGCTGCCGCTCGGGCACGTCTCGATGGTCGGCAAGTCCGACCGCGTCGTGTTGCAGGCCGGCGCGCCGTGGTTCGCGCCCAGCGCAGCGCTCGACTGGATGGCGCGCCACGCGATCGACTTCTGGCTCACGAGCGAGGACCTGCCGCAGCCGGAGAACCGCGTGCGCCTCGACGGCGACGGCCGCATCGTGCTCGACTACCGGCCGAACAACGAGACCGCGCACAGGCTGCTGCAGCGCCAGCTGCGCGCGGTGCTGCGCCGCATCACGCGCCGCCGCAGCCGGATCCCGCCGCTGTTCCTGTCGCAGCGGATCCCGCTGGCCGGCGTCGCCCACCAGTGCGGCACCGTGCGCTTCGGCGACGATCCCCGGACCTCGGCGCTCGACCGCGACTGCAAGGCGCACGAACTGGACAACCTCTACGTCGTCGACGGCTCGTTCTTCGTGTCGAGCTCGGCGGTCAATCCGGCGCTGACGATCATGGCCAATGCGCTGCGGGTGGGTGACCACCTGCTGCAGCGTCTGGGGGCCGCGACGACCGCGGCCGCCGGCCGATGATGCGCGGGCTCGGGTGTCTGTGGACGCTGCTGGCCCTGCCGCTCGCCGCGCAGGCGCCGGCGGCGCCCGCGGTCGTGCAGGTCGGCCTCACGGTCGACGACCTCGAGACCTCCGTCCGCTTCTACACGGACGTGCTCGGGTTCCGCGTGCTCGAGACCACGGAGCGCGACGGGGCCACCGAGGAGCGGCTGCTCGGCGTGTTCGGGGTGCACACCGAGGGCGCGCGGCTGCAGCTCGGCGACGAGGTGCTCGAGCTGACCGCGTTCCTGGCGCCGCGCGGGCGGCCGCTGCCGGTCGATGCGCGCAGCAACGACCACTGGTTCCAGCACGTCGCGATCATCGTGCGCGACATGGACGCCGCCTACGCGCACCTGCGACGCCACCGCGTGCGCCATGCGTCGCCGCGGCCGCAGACGCTGCCGGAGTGGAACACGGCGGCCGCCGGCATCCGCGCCTTCTACTTCCAGGACCCCGACGGCCACGCGCTCGAGGTGCTGCAGTTCCCTCCGGGCAAAGGCGACCCGAAGTGGCACCGACCCGGCAACGACCTGTTCCTCGGCATCGACCACACGGCGATCGTCGTCGCCGACACGGCGCGGAGCCTCGGCTTCTGGCGCGATACGCTCGGGCTCGCGGTCACCGGCGTCAGCGACAACCACGGCGAGGAGCAGGAGCGGCTCAACAACGTGTTCGGCGCGAGGTTGCGCATCACGACGCTGCGCGGCAGCGGCGGACCCGGCGTCGAGCTGCTCGAGTACCTGACGCCGCGGACCGGCCGGCCGATGCCGGCCGACACGGCAGCCAACGACCTCTGGCACTGGACCGTCGCCGTGCGCGTCGGCGGGCTCGATCCCTTCGCGGAGCGGCTACTGCGCGCGGGAGCTGCGGTCTCGCCGGCTCCGGTCGTGCGGCCGGACCGGAGCGCTCGCCTGATGCTCGTGCGCGATCCCGACGGCCACCGCGCGCTGCTGGCAGGGCCGGCACCTGCAGGCGCGGCAGCGCAGGGTTCGAGCCCGCGGTAACCTCCGGCGCTGTCCGGCATCGAATCGGCATGGAGCACACGCCCTGGGTCATCGTCCTCGCCGCCGGAAACGGCAGCCGCCTCCAAGAGCTGACCGTCGGTCCCGACGGGACCGCCGTGCCGAAGCAGTTCTGCTCGCTTTCCGGCGGACGCAGTCTGCTCGACGACGCGATCGGTCGCGCGCGACACCTGGCGCCTCGCCGGCGGATCCTCGTCGTCGTCGCCGAAGAACACGAGCGATGGTGGCGGCCGCAGCTCGGCTGGATCGACCCGAGCAACGTCGTCGTGCAGCCGAAGAACCGCGGCACGGTGGCGGGCCTGCTGCTTCCGCTCGCACACATCTGCGCGCGCGATCCGCGCGCACGCGTCGTCGTGATGCCGAGCGACCACCACGTGGAGGAGCCGGAGGTCCTGATCTCGGCGCTGCGCCAGGCATGGAGCGACCTTGGGCGCGAGCCGGACCGGGTCGTGCTGCTCGGGATCGCCCCCGATGCGCCAGAGACGGAGTACGGTTGGATCGTCCCCGGACCGGGGCGCGGCGGTGTGTACGACGTCGCCGCGTTCGTCGAGAAGCCCGAGCACGCCCGCGCGGTCGCACTGATGGCCGACGGCGCAGTCTGGAACTCGTTCCTGCTCGTGGCCGCCGCAGGGAAGCTGTGGGACCTGTGCCAGCGATTCGTGCCGGCCACGGCGGACGCGATCGCCCGCGCGTTCGCGGGGCCGCGGACCGAGCGAACGGCGGCGCTCTCTGCGACCTATGCGGAGCTGCCGGCAACCGACTTCTCGCGCTCCGTGCTCGGCGCCGCGGCCGCGGACCTGCGGTTGCGCCTCGTTCCCGCGTGCGGCTGGACCGACCTCGGCACGCCGCGCCGCGTCGCCGAATGCGTGGCCCGGCTCGATCGCCGCTCCGGCATCGAGCCGCCGCGGACGCTGTGGTTCCCGACCGTGGACCTCTCCGCGTCGCTGCGGCGCCGCGCTGCAACCACGCGGACGGCGTAACGGCATGGACGCGACAGCTGCACCGCACCGCGCTGCGACCGCCAGACTGCTCGTGCTTGCGGCCGCCGCTCTGCTACCGGCCTGCGTCTCGCCGCGCGACCGCGACCCGCAGGTACGCGAGCTCTACCGCGCGTCGGCGCGACGCGAGACGCGCAACCCGGTCGTCGTCATCCACGGGATCCTCGGTGCCCGGCTCGAGCAGCGCTCGACGGGGCGCAACGTCTGGGGCGCGTTCACGGGCGACGGCATGGATCCCGGCACCCCCGACGGCGCGCGTGCGCTGGCGCTCCCGCTCGTGCCGCCGGTCTCGGCAGTCGCACACGACCCCGCCACAGCCGAAGTGTTCGCGGCCGGGCCGCTGCAGGCGTTGCAGGTCGGGTTCCTGTTCACGGTCATCAACGTGCAGATCTACGCCGACATCCTGCGCTCGCTCGGCGTCGGCGGTTACAGCGACCGCGTCCTGGTCGAGCCGAACAGCCCCGAGTACGGGGACGACCACTTCACGTGCCACACGTTCTTCTATGACTGGCGCCGCGACTGCGTCGAGAACGCGATGGAGTTCGGGCGCTGGCTCGACGTTCGCCGCGCCGACATCACCGTGCGTGCCCAGCGCAGGATCCTGCGGCTGCGCGCGCTCGGCGACGCCGACTCGCTGCAGGCGGCGGACGAACTGGCCGAGTGGCTCGGGCACGGGTTCCGCTTCGACGTCGTCGCGCACTCGATGGGGGGCCTGATCGCGCGGTACTGGCTTCAGTACGGAGCTCAGGACCTCGGTGCCGACGGCGCCGCGCCGCGATTGGACTGGCGCGGCGCGAAGGACATCGACCGGCTGGTACTGGTCGGCACGCCGAACTCCGGGTCGATGGAGTCGCTGATGACGCTGGTGGACGGCTATGCGCCGAGCATCCTGCTGCCGAGCTACGACGCAGCCTTGCTGGGCACGATGCCCGCCATCTATCAGCTCCTGCCGCATCCGGCAAACGGGTTGCTGCTCGACGCCGACGGTCGTCCAGCGCCAGTCGACCTGTTCGACGTCGCGGTCTGGGAGCGCAACGGCTGGGGTCTGCTCGATCCCGCGAGTGCAGGCGTTCTCGAGTGGCTGCTGCCCGATGTTGCCGACGCGGGCGCGCGGCGAACCCAGGCGCGCGCGTACGTCGCCTGGTGCCTTGCGCGCGCGCGAGCTTTCCACGCGGCGCTCGACTGCGATGCGGAAACGCCGTGTCCGGCGGAGATCCGGTTGTTCGCGGCAGACACGGAACAGACGCTCGTGCGCGCGCGACTGCGCCCGGACGCAGGCGGGCAGCTGCGGCCGGTGTTCGCCGGCGACGGCCTGCATGAATCGGGCGACGGCACGGTTGCGCGATACTCGGCCCTTGCCGAGCGCGGCACCGGCGGCACCGGCCCCGCGAGCTGGCTCGACAGCCCGGTGCCATGGAGCAGCGTGACGTTCCTCCCGGACGACCACCTCGGGCTGACACGGAACCCCGTGTTCACGGACAACCTGTTGTTCCTCCTGCTCGCCCAGCGGCCGCGTCCGCGGTAGGCGCCGCACGGGAGCTCACGACGGCAGGAGGCGTGAGTAGCGCAGACGTTCCATCACTACGTCGTGCCGTTCGAGATCGACCTCGCGATGAGCATCACTGCCATCACGAACTCGAACGCGCTGACTTGCACGGTCGGGGCGTTCCAGATCCTCGGCAGGTCACCGCGCCTCCGGCCCGAGCACGAGCGCTCCGCCGGCCTCCACGGCGAGCCGCGGCGCTTCGCCGCCTTCGAGGAATGCGAGGTCGGCGGTCGGCGCCCCGTCGGGTCGCAGGAACGCCGCGAGGTCGCGCGCCACCGGACCCGGGGCGGCCCAATGGAGGTTGTGGCCGAGGTCGTTCTGCGGTCCCTCGCCCGGCGCGCGCCGGCCGTAGCGCTTCCAGAACCACTTCGTGCCGTGCGTCGCCGACGCACGCTGCAACGCGGCGCGCAAGTCGCGCTGGTCGGGGTCCTCCTGGAAGAACATGTCCTGGATCGGGAAGAGCACGAGCGTCGGCGCGCGCAGGGCGGCGAGCCGCTCGCGGCCGTCGTGGGCGAGCTGCATGCGCAGCGCGCCGATCCACGTGCCGAGCGGCACGCTCGCCGTCTCTGGCACGATCGCCGCGACGTGCGCGGGATCCGCACCGGGCTCGGCGACCCAGTTCGCGGCGAGCCACGTCTCGATCTGCGGGTCGAGGTCGCGTGGCGACATCGCCCAGGCGTCCGCCGGGAAGCGCAGGCCGCGCGCTTCGACCGCTTTCTTCCAGGCGCCCTCGACGAGTCCGTCGCTCATCATGTCCTTCAGGATGGGGCTCCCCGCCATGCGAGAACTCGTGCCGATCAGCACGAGGCGGTCGATGCGCCCGGGGTGCGTGAGCGCGATCTCCTGTGCGACGACGCTGCCCATCGAATGACCGACGAGGTGGGCCCTTTCGATCCCCTCGCGATCGAGCAGCGCGAGCGCGTCCGCCGCGAGGCGCGCGGCCTCGAAGCACCGCTCCGGTGCCGCGGGGCAACCGTCGTCCGCCGGGAGCGAGCTGCCGCCGTGCCCTCGCTGGTCGAGCGCGATCAGGCGCAGCTCCGGGCGCAGCGTCGTGAGGGCGTGCAGCGTGGGCAGGAACGAGCGGCTCGTGTCGGTGTAGCCGTGCAGGAAGAGGACTGGCGCGCCGCGAGGGTCGCCGACCTCGATCCACTTCGCGTCGATGCCGGTGGAGAGCACGGCCCGGCGCTCGACCGTCTGGCCGTCGGCCGGGTCAGCGCGGGACGCCGAGCTCCCGCCCGCGCACGACGCCAGAAGCGGGAGCAGCATGGAGAAGAAGCGGGGGATCGCGAGGTCTCGCATGGAGCTGTCCATCGGGTGGCGGAAGCGGTCATGGTGCGATCGGGACGCGGGGGACGCAACTGGACGTTTTTCGCGACGGCCGCAGGCCACAGCCGCCGCATGTCTGGAGCGGTGGGCTGCGGGCGGTGCGAGGTCCATCCCACCAAGCACTCGATGCGGCCGAAGAACTGCGCAGAGCCGTTCGATGGAGTCGTTCACCCCTCGAAGCCGCGCGCTCGGCAAGCCGTACTGTCCAGTTGCGGCGCTCAGTGAGGACGGATCGCGTGGTGCGCAATGGAATGCGAACGACCACGCGGCGACACACTCCGCACGAAGGAGCACACCGATGACCGCTGTCGACAACGTCTCGACCCGAGCGACCACGCCGATCGCACGTGACCGAGCAGGCACCTGCCATCGTGGTCGGAGAGCCAGGAGCACCGCTTGGGCGGGGTTCCAGCTGTTCGCAGCAGCCGCGCTGGGCGTCGTCGCCTGCACGGCTCCGGCGCCCGCACCGCACGACGGCGAGACCGCGCCGGTCCTCGACGTGCTCCCGCCGGGCTACCGCGACTGGAAGCTGATCTCCGTGGCCCACGAGGAGGGCGATCTCAAGGACCTGCGAGCCGTCCTCGGCAACGACGTCGCGATCGCGGCGTACCGTGAGGGCAGGTTCCCGTTCCCCGACGGCGCCATCATCGCCCGACTCGCCTGGCGCCATGTCCCATCGGAAGAGAACAACAGGGCCTTCGGCCGCGAGCAGTCTTTCGTGGCCGGCCCCGCGACGAACGTGCAGTTCATGGTCAAGGACTCGCGGCGCTACGCAGCCACCGGCGGCTGGGGCTACGCGCAGTTCGACGACGGCAAGCCCGTCGACGCGGCGATGCTCAGCAGTTGCGCTCCCTGCCACGCGAAGGCGGCGGACGCAGTCTTCACGCGCTACGCCCGCTGACGCGGTGAGCCCGGCCGTCTGGCTCACGACAGCGAGCAGGCGCCGACACCGGCCCGTTCCCCATACGCTGCGCGCTGGTCAAAGCCGGTCACGGTCGCCCGTCAGTCGGGTTTCGACGCGTTGCCGTTGGAGCCGATCTCGGTGTCCGGAGTCTGCGGCGGGAACAAGGCGTCCATTTGCGCTTGCAGGCCCCGCACGAGAGCGAGGCGCCGGCGCACCTCCGGGATCAGCTCGGGGTGGGCGGCACAAACGACCTCCACGGTCCGGCCGGTCTCGAGCAATTCTTCGAGCAGCCGCAGCAGCAGTGCTTCCGCTTCCTCCATGGCGCTACGGCGGGTCCTGCGGGCGCAGGTCGTCGAGCGCCTCGGCCAGGAGCAGCATGCTGCGATGGATGCGGCGCTGCACGGTCTTGGTGCACACGCCCATGATCTCGGCCGCTTCCACGTGGCTCAGGCCCTGGATGCGCACGAGGCTGAAGACCTCGCGCTCTTCCTCGGGCATGCCTTCGATGGCTGCCAGCATCCGGCGTGCATTGATGGACAGCCCGCTGTCGCTGCTCGCCGGTGCGGGAACGGAGCTGTCGCTGATCGATCTGGCCCGCGGCTGTTCGTCGAGCCGCCGCGCGAGGTCGTTCAGTTCCCAGCGCATGTGCTGGTTGGCCAGGGCGAAGAACTGCCGCACGTTGCCAGGCTGGACGGCGCGCAGCGCCCGCAGCAGGCGCGCCACGACCGCCGACAGCAGATCCTCCGCCTGCAGGTTCACGGGGGGCCTGGCCAGCCGCGGATACCTGCGGTGCAGCAGGTTCGAGCACAAGCGGTGCAGGCGCTGCACGGCCTGGGCGAGAAGCTCGCGAACCAGCGTCTCCGCGTGCGCATCCCCAGGGATCCGGTCGAGATAGCGCTGGATCAGGATGGTGGTCTGCTCGGGCTGCATCACCGGATCATACGGACGCTCGGCGAACGCCATGTGCCGCGGCGCGAACAGCAGCTCGGGTCTTGATCGCGCCCGGGACTCGTTGGGTTCTAGTTGCGAAGCTGCCACGTGCATCCTGAGCGGGGAGACTGGACAGGTACGTGCTGTCTGCCGCGTCCGCTGAGTCAGGCAGGCGCTGGGCACCGACTTGCCGTCGCGAGCCACACGCCCGCGCGCCGGCTTGGATCACCCTCGAGTTCCGAGGCTCACTTCTGCGCCCCTGATCTCGCGGCGCGTTGGTAGCCGCCGAAGTGCGCGACCGCCGACCACGCGGGAATCACGGCCGGCAGAGGCGGCGGCGCCAACCCTTCGAACGGTGGAGCTGCGTAGACCACCTTGCCGCCGAGCACCGTGAGCACCGACTCGATGTCCTTGATCTCGTGCTCGGGCACCGACAAGTAGTCGGCGGACAGCACGGCGAAGTCGGCCAGCTGGCCCACGGCGATGCGACCCTTCTGCGCCTCTTCGCCGCTGAACCAGGCGCTGCCGGCCGTGAAGAGCCGCAGCGCCTCCTCGCGCGTGAGCCGGTTGCTCTCCGGATAGATCTGCGTCCCTCCGACCGTCTTGCCAGACACCATCCAGTACAACGACAGCCACGGGTTGTAGCTGCTCACGCGCGTGAGGTCGGTCCCCGCACCGAGCGGCACGCCGCTGTCCAGCAACTTGCGCAGCGGCGGTGCCACCGCCGCCGCATCTCTGCCGTAGCGCTCCGCGTAGAGCTCGCCGGCGAAGGCCATCCGGTTCTGCACCGCGACGCCGCCGCCGAGTTTCTTGACCCGCGCGATGTTGCCGTCCGAGATCCCTTCGGCGTGGTCGATGATCCACCGCCCGCGGAAACCCTCGGCCGCGAACGCCTCCTCGAAGACGTCGAGGATCTTCGTGATCGTGGCGTCGTAGGTGGCGTGGATCCGGATCGGCCAGCCCTTCTCGACCAGCAGCCTGGTGACCGCGCCGAGATCCGCGCGCAGTTTGCGGTCGGCGAGCTCGGGCGGCGGCGCCATGAAGTTCTCGTAGTCGGCCGCGGCGGCGACCAGGTTCTCGCCTGCACCCTCGAGCACGTAGCCGTTCAGCAGCGCACTCGCGCGGCTCACGTGGAGCTGCACCTCGGCAGTCCACTTCTCGTAGTCCTGCAGCTCCGTGCCGGCGGTCTGCGCGAACAGGAACATCGACAACCGCAGCGGGATCTCGTTCCGTTCCGCGAGCGCATCGGCGACGGCGTAGTCCCGCGGGAAGAAGTGCGCGCCGCCGCCCGCGTCCACCATGCTCGTCAGGCCGAAGCGGTTCAGCTCGCGGAACCAGTGCCTGCTCGAGTTCGCCTGCTCCTCCGTCGACATCGCGGGCAGCCTGCCGACGGCCTGGTAGAGGATGGTCGGCCGCGGCTCCGCGTGCAGCAGGGCGCCGCCGCCCGCGACGAACTCGTAGCGGCCGCCAGGCGGCGCCTTGGTCTCGGGGCCGAGCCCCATGGCTTCGACGCCCGCACGGTTGAGCATGCCGAGGCTGTAGAGGAACAGCACCAGCACCGGGGTGTCCGGCGCCGCGTCGTTCAACTCCGCGACCGTGGGCAGGCGCCGCTCGCGGAACTGGTACGGCGACCAGCCCCCGACCACGGCGACCCACTGCCCCTTCGGCGTGCGCGTGGCCTGCTCGCGGATCATCGCGAGCCCCCGCTCGAGCGAGTCCAACCCGTCCCAACGCAGCTCCAGGTTGTAGAGCCGGCCCTGCCGGATCACGTGGCTGTGCGAGTCGTCGAGGCCGGGGACGATCGTGCGGCCCTGCGCGTCGATGACCCTGGTCCGGTCGCCGCGATGCGGCGCCACGTCTGCTTCTGCGCCAACGGCCACGAACTTGCCGTCTCGTATCGCGAACGCCGCGGCCAACGGCCGTCCGGCGTCCACAGTAACGACCTTGGCATTCGTGACGACGAGGTCGGCGGGCTCCTGCGCCTGCAGCGAAGGCCCCGCGGACCACAGAGCACTCAGGCACGCCAGCACGGATCCCGGCACCGACGGAAGCAACTGCATGGGTCTCTCCTTGCGGGGCCGTGCCCGCTCGCGATCACTTCTTCTGCAGCGCCGCTTCCTGCGCACGCGCGTAGCTCTCGGCGACGGCGTGGTAGTTCGGCACCAGCTCGCTGTAGAGCGCGCCATACGCGGCGGCGTCGGGCCGCGCCCACGTCCGCTGGAACTCGCAGAGCACCGCGTTGGTCGTGACCGGCACGATCCCGGCCGCGGTCATCCGCGCGACGGCTACGTCGGCCGCCGCCTGGCTCATGTCACCGGACGCGTCGATGACCGCGTAGACCTTGTAGCCGTCGGCCTTCGCCTGCAACGCCGGGAAAGCGACGCACACGCTGGTCCAGACACCGGCCATCACGAGCGTCTTCCGCCCGGTTGCCTGCACTGCCTTCCGGAAGTCCTCGTTGTCCCACGCGCTGATCTCGCCCTTGCGCGGGATGTACTTGGCGTTCGGCGCCGCCTGCGTGAGCTCGGCCATCAGCGGGCCATTGGTGCCGGCGGGTTCGGACGCGGTCGTCAGGATCGGCGCCTTGCCCAGCTCGGCGACCTTGGCGAGGACGACGGTGTTGGCGCGCAGGTCGCGTACGGCGATGTCCTTCACCGTCTGGAACAAGCCCGTCTGGTGGTCGAGCAGGCAGACGATCGTGTCGGCTGGATCGAGCAGCGGTCCGGGTGGCCCGCCGGTCATGCGGGCGCAGGCGAGATCCGCGGACGCTGCCGAGCTGGAGGGGAACGCGACGTTGCCGGCCAGCGTGGCGGCGACGAGTGACAAGGGGAGGAGCGGGAGCCAGGTCTTCATGGGGGACTCACTTCTTGAAGGGACGACGGGAAACGTTAACCACTCGGCGCCCGGCCCGGAGCGCGGGCGAGCATGGTCTTCGGTCACGGCGCGGATCCGGGCCTCGGCTGGCCCGCAACGTCGCGAGCCGCCAGCACCTTCCTGAGCGCGGCCGCTGGACAGCCCCGAGTCCGCGGGCGACGAGCCTCTCGGCGACCTCCGACGCCACGCCTGGCCCTACGCCACCGGCGGCTGGAGGTCGTTGAGCGCCTCCACCAGCAGCAGCATGCCTCGGTGCAATCGGCGCTGCACAGTCTTGCACGAAACGTCGAGCACCGCTGCAGCATCGGCGTGGCTCAGGCCGTGGAGGCGCACGAGGCAGAAGACCTCGCGCTCGTCGGGCAGGAGCTCGTCGATCGCCTGCAGCATCCGCCTGGTGTTCGGCGAAGGCTCGGAAGTGCTGCTCATCGCGGCGGCAACCGCACTCTCGACGATCGGCTCGGCCCGAGGTTGGTGGTCCAGCTTGCGGGCCAGGTCGTTGAGCTCCCAGCGCATGTGGCGGTTGGCGAGCGCGAAGAAGCCACGAACGTTCTCGGGCCGGGCCGTGCGCAGTGCTTTGAGCAACCGCTCGACGACGCCCGACAACATCTCCTCGGGTTGCAGGTTGAGTGGTGGCCGCATCAAGCGCGGGTAGCTGCGTCGCAGGAGATTGCCGCATAGCAGGTGCAGGCGGTTGACGGCTTGCTCCAGCAGCTCGCGGACCTCGGTCTCCGGATTCGGATCCCGCGCGATGGCGTCGAGGTAGCCCTGCACGACCACCGTCGTGCGCGGACCGGCCATCGACGGCCTCGTGCCGACAAGGTGCACTCGATCTCGGTGCAAGGAAGGCGCCGTCATTTGCGTGTGCATGTGGTTCTCGGCTCCGCCACTGCTGGGCGTACGGCCTGGACAAGGGAGTGTGGTGTCTCCCCTCTCACGCCTAGGAAGAGCGTGGTGAACGACGGCCGTGGCGCAGGAGAACCACCCGTGTCCGACTCCGCATCCGCCGGCGGCAAGATCGTCCTCGAGTGGCACGTCAGGCCCGGCATGCACCGGCCCTTCGAACGGTGGGTGCAGCGGCTGCTCGACCGAGCGGCGCGCTCCGGAGGCCTCGAAGGACTGAGCGTATTGTCTACCGGACGGGACTACTTCGTGCTCCTTCGGTTCGCGACTCGGGCGCACCTCGATGCCTTCACGGGCGCGGCGGAGACCATCGCATTGTTCAAGGCGGTGGCGTCCCTGGCAGTCGGCACGGACCGCCTGCAGCGGCGACTCGCCCTGTCGGGCTGGTTCGCATCCTCCGGCCTCCCGTTCTCGCCGCCGCCCCCCGCATGGAAGACAGCGGTGATCCTGTGGGCGGCGCTGCTGCCGCAGGTGCTGCTCCTGGACGAGCTGCTGCCGGCCTCGATTCCCCATCCACTCGACGTCGCGCTCACGACGGCGATCGCCATTGCGCTGCTCGTGTGGGTGATCATGCCGTGGCTGACGCGACTGCTGCGGCCTTGGCTGCATTGAAGCCGTTCCGGAGCCCGCAGCTCAGCGGCCCCGCGACGGCCGCGACGGTTCGGCAGGGAGGGACTCGGAGCGTGCTGGCGCCGATTCGCCACCCTCAGCTCGCGACAGCAGGACCGTCAATTGTTCCCACAGCTGCCGCCACTCCTCCGCCTGCGCGGTCGGAAGGGCCTGCAGCGCCGCCGACTCGCGCACCGGCCCGAGCGCGGGGTCATGGCTCCAGAACCTCAGCTCGTTGGTGAGGTGCTGGCGCTCGGCCGGGACCGCGGCTGCCGCGACCGCGGCCTTGGCGGTCAGTTCGTCGGCGAGCCAGCTACGCGCCCAACCGCGACACTGCGTGCGCCCGGCCTCGTCGAGCGTGTCGGCGTCGGCGCCGACCCCCGCGCTCGCGGCCACCGCCAGGCGCGCTGCCCGATAGCGCTGCTTGACCGCGATTGGAGCGAGACTGCCCTTGCTGGCCATGAGCTTCGCATTGAGCCGCGCGGCCACCGCGTGGTGCCGCGCCGCGACGCTGGCCCCGAGGAGGATGCCGCATTCCACATCGTCCGCAGGGCCCCGGCGCCCGGCGAGGAGGTCCGGCAGCTGGGGGGCGATGAGGGCTTCCGCCTCGCGCCGGAACAGGTGGCCCAGCCAGGCCACCCGGTCGGTGGCGTGCGTGGGGTCCCAGTCGAAGGTCAGGACGGCAAACGCCAGCATTCGCCGCGCCAGCTCGGTCTCGCCCAGGCGATGGTACGCCATCGCGCCGACGAGCATCGGCGCCGGCAGCAAGACGTTGCCCGCATCGCCGCGCACCGCGGCGACCGTGTCCTTGAAGCGTCCGGCGCGGTAGTCCGCGACCGCCCTGGCGAAGTGGAAGTGGGGCAACGCCCCGGCGGGATACGTCGTCGGGTCGGCGGCACGGGCACGGTCGAGCATCGCGGTCGCACGCTGCAGCACGTCGTCCGCCGGAGGCAGCAACAAGCAGGCGAGACCTGCGCGTTCGCACGCGACCGCGCCGCTATCGGCACCGAAGCGCTCGAGTAGCTGGGCACACACACGGCGGTACTCGTCAGTACGGCCGAGGTAGAGGCACAGTTCGGCGTAGCCATCCCAGGCCTGCAGCTCTGCGGGACGAGCCGCGACGGCCTGCTCGCAGGCGGCGACGGCCTCCGAGTCGCGCCGGAGCGCGACCAGCAGGCCGCGCAGGCGCTGGCGGGCATGGGCGTTCGCCGGCTGGTCAACGAGTGCCGAACGGAATTGCGCGACAGCATCCGCGTGCCGGCCGAGCCTGGCAAGGCAGTCGCCCAGCAGGCAGAGCGTCGTTGCCGACCGATCCGAAGCCGCTGCCTCGGTCATCGCGGTCAGCGCTTCGCCGAGCCGGTTCTCGACGAGGAGCGTCCGGAGGCCGTGCTTGCCAAGGCGTCGTGAGGTCTCGTACGCGCTCTTGGCTTCGTCGTGCCTCCCTGCGGCCTCCAAGGCCTTGCCGAGCCAGCTGTGGCTCTCCGCATCCTTGGCTGCGAGGCGGACTGCCTGCTGCAACTCGGCGATGGCGGCGTCGACCTTGCCGACGTAGAGCAGCATGCAGCCGAGGTTCAGGCGGCCGGGACCGTATTCCGGGTCGAGCCCCACGGCCTTCTCGAGCAGCGACAGAGCGTCCTGGTCCTGGCCGAGCGCCTGGTAGACGCGGCCGAGGTCGGTGTGGGCGGCGGCATACCCCGGCTCGAGGCGCGTCGCCGCCAGGAAGCAGTCGCGCGCTTCGGTCATGCGGTTGGCCGACGCCAGCGCTCGCCCGAGCTCCACGTGCGCGACCGCCGCCTGTGGCCGGATCGCGAGCGCCGCGTGGAAGTAGCGGATGGCCTCTTCGATGTTCTCCGGCCCGAGCTCCACGCCAAGCAGGAGGTTGACCCAGAGATCGCCCGGAAAGACCCGCTGGACGCGGCGCAGGAACGCCACGTTGTCGACGCCAGAACGGTGCATCTCCTCGGCCAGGCCGACGAGGATCTGGACCGGCTGTCCCTCGAGCGGGGCCTCGTCGGCCAGCTGCTGCAGCTGCTGTGGACGCTGGAACATCGAGGGATCGCGGACCCGGTCGCGCCAGCCGCCGGGATCGGGGTCGGCTCGGCGCGCCACCGCGAGGACCCAGGCCACGCGCGCCGGCTTCGTTGCGCACAGCGCCCAATCGTCCAACGCCGCGACCAGCCTGGTACGCACCTGCATGCTCCGGATCCGCGCCGCGGCGGCGGGCGGATCGTCGATGTCCACGGCGAATCCGGCGTCCTGGAACAGGCGCTCGTACTCCATGTCGGCGCGGCGGCCGTTGGCGCGCATGTCGAAGCGCCCGTCGCGGACGCTGATCCGGCCGAGCCGCACCGCGCCGAGGTCGGTGGCGAGCTGCAGCTCGCCTCGCAGCGCGCGGACGCGCTGCTGCACATCGTCGGTCAACGGGCCGGCGATCTGGTTGAGCAGGACCTGGGCCTTCTCGATGTCATGGCCTTCGCCGAGGAAGTGGGCAACGAGCTCGACCTGCGGCCCCACGCGCAGGGAGTTCTCCTGCTTGGCCGCAGCGAGCACGTGGTCTCGCGCCAGCAAGCCGCTGCCGACGACCAGCAGCACCGAGAGCAGCAGGACCAGCGTGGCGGCGGCAGGCTTGCGCCGGGCCCAGCGCAGCGTCCGGGTGACCCTGCCGATGCGCCGGGCCTGGATCGGCTCGTGGTTCAGGAAGCGCTCGAGTTCGGCCGCGAGGTCGGCGGCGGTCGCGTAGCGGCGAGCCGGATCCTTGTGCAGGCATTGCAGGCAGATCGTCTCGAGGTCGCGCGGCACCCGCGCCTGGACGCGCGACGGCGGCACCGGGTCGTCGGACGACAGGCGGCGCACGATCTCTGCGGCGGTCGCGCCGCGGAACGGCGGACGGCCGGTCAGCAACTCGTAGAGGATCACTCCGAGTGCGTAGACGTCGGAAGCCGGGCCAATCTCGTGGGAGCGGCCGGCCGCCTGCTCTGGAGCCATGTACGACGGCGTGCCCAGCATGGCGCCGCTGCCGGTAATGCTCGGATCATTGCCGAACCGACGCGCCAGCCCGAAGTCGCTGATCTTCGGCGTCCCGTCGCGCGTGAGCAGGATGTTCCCAGGCTTGAGGTCTCGGTGCACGACGCCGCACCGATGCAGCGCGTGGACCGCGCTCGCCAACGTGCCGGTCATCGTCGCAGCGCGACGCGCGTGCAGCGGCCGTCCCGCGATCTGCGCTGCGAGGGTGCCGCCGTCGACGAGCTCCATCGCGAGGTACGGCCAGCCCTCGAACTCGCCGCTGTCGAACACCTGCACGACGTGCGGGTGGGTCAGCGCGGCCACCAGCCTCGCCTCGCGGTGGAAGCGCTCCATCGCCTGGGGCCCGGCGTACGCGCCGGCGAGCAGCATCTTGATGGCCACCGCCCGATCGAGTCGCAGCTGACGGGCGCGGTAGACGATGCCCATGCCGCCGCGGCCGAGCACCCCTTCGACAGCGTAGCCGGGGATGTCGGGCGTGATCGGCGGCGGTGTCGTGGCGTCGGCGTCGGGAAAGACCGCGTCCATCGCGACGTCCAGCTGGCGCACCTGTCGCCAGCGCCGCTCGACCTCGGGTAGCAGCTCGGGCGCCTCTGCACAGACGGCCTCGGGCGGCAGTCCACTCTCCAGCATCTGCTCGAGCAGCTTCTGGACGCGAGGGTCGATGGTCATTCCAGAATCCGTTCGCGGGCTGGAGAACGCGCAGTGACCGAGCGGCGAAGCATAGCGCGAGGCCGGGCTGTGGGGGGGTCGCGCCGTGGGTCCCATCGCAGGGCTAGCCGTCAGGTCGGCGTCGGCGCTTGCTCGGCTCCGGCCGGTCCCCGTGCGGCCGATCCGAGAAGTCCCTCGATCTTCGCGTCGAGATTCCTCGCGACCGTGAGCGCCGCCTGGCTCCCGTACGGAGCGACGAGGCTCGCCATCGAGTCGTAGGAGAGGTGCACTCCATCGGCGCGCTCGTCGACGAGGATCGTGAGCGGCGCGTAGGCTGCCGCGTCGGGAACGGTCTCGGCCATCGCCTTCATGATCAGCGGATTGCCAACGACCAGCCGCAGGATCTTGGGCGCTGCTCCGCCTCCGGCACGCAGGACGTGGCCGGCATCGAAGCGCGCGAACTCGATCAGGTCCGAGGCTCCGACGGCGCTTCGCACGACCGCTTCCAGAGCTGTGACGGTGGTGGCCGCGGCGAGCGCGCCGTGGAACTCGCCAGGGTCCGGACGACCGATGGCGGCCGTGAGCCTTGCGACGACCTCCTCGAAGGGCCGGGACGAGACGACCCTGGAGCGCCGGACCGGGACCTGCATCGTCGCCAGCCGTCGCACGTCGCTCTCAGTGCCGGACGACCGCGGCGAAGAGCTCTCCGAGCCTGGCTCGACGCGATCGTGGACGTGCGCGGCCGGTGTGCGGTCGATCCGGAGGCTCAGCAGCTCGGGCCGGCTGTAGTGGCCGCGCGAGTCCATCAGCTGCTTGCGCTTGTCGATCAGCGCGAAGTCGAGGTCGGCGACCACGACGCCTTCGCCCGAGCGGAGGGGCTCACCCAGCAGCGTTCCATCGGGCGCGACGATCGCGGTGAAGCAGCCGCTGGAGATCGGGCCGCTGCTGCAGCCGGTGTCCTTCATGATCTGCGCCTGCTGCTCGCGATCCAGCCAGGCGGTCGCGCAGACGACGAAGCACGCGGACTCGAGTGCATGCTGCCGGATGTTGACCGACGTCTGCTCGGAGAACAGATCACCGAATATCGAACCCGGATACATGGCCGAGTGGATCTGCTCCCCGTCGGCGATCAGCGCGTACCGCGCGAGGGGGTTGTAATGCTCCCAGCAGGCCAGCTGACCGATGCGGCCGACGTTGCTGTCGACGGCGCGCAGGCCGGAGCCATCCCCTTGGCCCCAGATCATGCGCTCGTGATAGGTGGGGGAGATCTTGCGGCGCCGCTGGATCAGAGCGCCATCGGCATCGAAGAGGAGCTGCGTGTTGTAGAGCGTTCCCCCGTCGCGCTCGTTCACTCCAATGGAAACGACGATTCCGGCCTGCCTGGCGGCTGCGCCGATGGCGTCCGTGACGGGAGACGGCACGGTCACCGCCTGGTCGAGCAGCTTCCTCTGCTCGGGCCCGGCGATGTTCTGCACGGGGGACTGGACGAAGGAGAAGTACGGGTAATAGGGGACCACGGTCTCCGGGAACGTTGCGAACCGGACCCCTTGCCGGCCGAGCTCGCGGATCATCCGCGCGACCTTTTCGACCGTGGCCTCGCGGCTGTAGAGCACAGGGCTCAGTTGGACCGCGGCGGCCCGCACGACGCTCATGGACACCTCGAGTAGCGGAGCATGACCGACTGGGCGGAACCAGGTGGACATGCCGGGGCTGAGCCCAGGCTCGCGTCACCTGACCATCTGTCCACGCTCAGTCGCGTGCACGATGCGGAAGTGGCCCTCGTGCGTTCCGCGCACGGCCTGACCGCGGTGCTCACTCCAAACCGAGAGGATCCAATGAAGAAGATGCGTGCCGTGCAAGTAGCCAGGCCCGGCGGGCCGTTCCAGGTCGTCGAGCGCGAGGTGCCGGAGCCCGGTCCTGGGGAGGCGCGCGTGAAGGTAGAGGCCTGCGGGATTTGCCACAGCGACGCGGTCGTGAAGGGCGGTCACTACCCCGGACTGACCCTGCCGCGCATCCCGGGCCACGAGGTCGCCGGGCGCATCGACGCGCTCGGCAGCGGGGTTCCGGGCTGGGAGCCCGGCCAGCGCGTGGGCGTGGGCTGGTACGGCGGCCATTGCGGGCATTGCGACCACTGCCGCCGCGGCGACTTCGTGAACTGTAGGAACGGGAAGATCACCGGCGTCACCTTCGACGGCGGCTACGCGGAGTACCTGGTGGCTCCCGTCCAGGCGCTCGTGCGCATCCCGGACGCGCTCGACGCTGCGGCGGCCGGGCCTCTCGTTTGCGCGGGCATCACGACGTTCAACGCGCTGCGCAACAGCGGCGCCCGGCCGGGCGACACCGTCGCGGTCCAGGGCATCGGCGGGCTGGGCCACCTGGGGATTCAGTACGCGAGCAAGCTCGGGTTCCGGACGGTGGCCCTGTCGCATGGCGCAGACAAGGAGGCCATGGCGCGCGAGCTCGGCGCCCACGACTACGTCGACACCTCGAAGCAGTCGGCGGCGGAGGGACTGCAGCGACTCGGCGGCGCCCACGTGGTCCTCGCGACGGCGCCGCACGCGGACGCGATCGGCAGCACCGTCGCCGGCCTCGTGCCCCGCGGCAAGCTGCTGATCGTCGCAGTCGCGTCGGAGCCGATCCCGGTCTCCGCGCTCTCGCTGCTGAGCGGCAAGTGCGTCGCCGGCTGGCCGGCCGGCGCCTCCATCGATTCGGAGGCGACGCTGGCGTTCAGTGCTCGCACCGGCGTGCGCGCGCGAATCGAGCGCTTCCCCCTCGACCAGGCCGATGCAGCGTTCGCGAGGATGATGGACAACAAGGTGCGCTTCCGTGCGGTCCTGATTCCGTGATCGATCCCGACCCGGCCTCTATCCCCCAAGGCCTGTCCGTGTCCGTCATGACCCGCCGCGGGAGCCGATCGATGCGCGTCGTCGCGGGCGTATCAGTGGAGGAGTCGTCAGTAGT
>DASVAL010000135.1:0-27432 GCA_036376355.1 Planctomycetota bacterium | reverse complement strand
GGATGGCGGTGCGGCGTCGCGGTGGTTGCCGCGGCGGCGATCGCGGCGCAGGATCCGCCGGTGGCCAAGCCTCCCGATGCAGCGCAGTCGAAGTCCGAGAACCGCCTCGCCAAGGAAGCGTCGCCGTACCTTCGCCAGCATCGCCACAACCCGGTCGACTGGTATCCGTGGGGAGCGGAGGCGCTGGCGCGCGCGAAGAAGGAGGACAAGCCGATCTTCCTCAGCATCGGCTACGCGGCCTGCCACTGGTGCCACGTGATGGCGGGCGAGAGCTTCGCGGACCCCGCGGTCGCGGCGGTCATGAACGAGCACTTCGTCTGCATCAAGGTCGACCGCGAAGAGCGCCCCGACATCGACGAGATCTACATGGCCGCGCTGCAGGCGATGGGGCAGCAGGGTGGCTGGCCGCTGTCGGCATGGCTGACGCCCGACGGGCGTCCGTTCTACGGCGGTACCTACTTCCCGCCCGAGGACGCGCACGGCCGGCCGGGTTTCCGCCGCGTGCTCGAGGCGCTCGCGAAGGCGTGGCGCGAGCAGAAGCAGGAAGTCAGCAAGCAGGCCGACGGACTCGCGGACCACCTGCGCACCGTGCTCGCGCCGAAGGTCGAGGCCGGCGAGCCGACAGTGGAGCTGCTCGCGAAGGTGCTGCCGCAGTCCGAGCAGCGGTTCGACGCGCAGCACGGCGGCTTCGCGCATCCGCCGCGTTGGGCGCCGAAGTTCCCGCACGCGAGCGAGCTGCAGGCGCTGCTGCGGCTGCCCGGCGAGAAGGCGCTCGACATCGCGCAACGTACGCTCGCGGCCATGCGCAGCGGCGGCATCTACGACCAGCTCGGCGGCGGCTTCCATCGTTACAGCACGGACCGGCAGTGGCTCGTGCCGCACTTCGAGAAGATGCTCTACGACAACGCGCTGTTGGCACCGTGTTACCTCGACGCGTTCGCTCGCACCGGTGACGCGGACCACGCGGTCGTCGCGCGCGAGACGCTCGACTACCTGCTGCGCGAGATGCGGCACGAGCGCTCTGGCTTCTACTCGAGCCAGGACGCGCAGAGCGAAGGCGTCGAGGGCAGGTTCTTCGTCTGGTCGAAGGCCGAGTTCGACGCCGTGCTCGGCGACCTGGCCGAGATCGCGGGCCGCCACTTCGGCGTCACGGCCGACGGCAACTGGGAGCACACGAACGTGCTCGTGCTCGCGCACCGGGCCGAAGCGCTGGCGGCGCCGAACACGGCGCTCGACGCGACGAGAGCCCGCCTGCAGCAGGCACGCACCGCGTTGTTCGCGGCGCGCGAGAAGCGTGTACATCCCGGGACCGACGACAAGGTCCTGTGCGCCTGGAACGGGCTCGCGCTCGGCGCGCTCGCGGCCGGCTACCGTCACCTCGGCGAGGAGCGCTACCTCGACGCGGCGCGCAAGCTGGCGGACTTCCTGCTCGCGGAGCTGGTCGTCGAGGGCCGCTGCCGGCGCAGCTGGCACGGCGGCATTGCACGCCACCAGGGATACCTCGAGGACTACACGATGCTCGCCGACGGCCTCGTGTCGCTGTTCGAGGTCGACGCCGATCCGCGCTGGCTCGCGGCGAGCCGCGACCTGCTGCAGCGTGTGCGCAAGCACTTCCTGGCCGACGACGGCGGCTTCTGGTTCACGGCCGACGATCACGAGCAGCTGCTCGCGCGTACGAAGAGTGCCAGCGAGTCGTCGACGCCGTCGGGCACGGCCGCGGCCGTGCGCGCCTGCCTGCGGGCCGGGCTGCTGCTCGGCGACGAGCAGCTCTACGGGATGGGGGTCGCCGCCCTGCGCGCGAACCACGCGCTGCTGCAGCACTCGCCGGTCGCGGCGCCGTCGCTCGTGGTGGCGCTGCAGTTCCACCTCGCGGGCCCGCAGGAGGTCGTGATCGCCGGCGAGCCGCAGGATGAACGCACCAAGGCGCTGCTCTCGGCTGCGTGGCGCGCGTTCCCGGACCATCACGTCACGGCACTCGTGCACGAAGGCAACCGCAAGGCGCTCGCGGCGCTGTCGAAGGTGTTCGACGGCAAGGGACCCGTCGGCGGCGTGCCGGCCGCCTGGGTGTGCCGGCGCGGCGTCTGCGCGGCTCCGGTCACCGACCCCGCGAAGCTGATCGCGGGCCTCGGGGCGGCCAGACCCGGAACCGCCGATCCCGGAGCCGCCGGACGCGGAGCAGGAAAATGAGCCATCCGAACCTGCTCGACGTCGTCGCGGGGCAGCGGCCGGTGCACGTGATCCGGCGCGACGCGCAGCACGTCGCGTTCCTCGCGGAGCGGCCGGTCCGCGCGGGCCACGTCGTCGTCGCGACGACGGCGCTCGTCGACGGTGTCTTCGACCTGTCGCCCGAGGCGCACGCCGCGTTGTGGGCGTTCGTGCGCGAGACGGCGGTCGTGATGCGCGAGCGCCTGCCGTGCCAGCGTGTGTGCGTCAGCGTGATCGGGTGGGTCGTCCGCCACGCGCACGTGCATCTCGTGCCGACCGATGCACCGGGTCAGGTGCCGGGGCTCGACGGTCCGCCGCTCGAGCCCGCGGTGATGGCGGCGATCGCAGCGCGTCTCGCCGCGGCGTGGACTTCCGGTAACGGGTGATCAGCGCGGCTGTTTGCTCGACGTGAAGGAATCCTCGCCGTCGCTCGTGCGCAAGTAGTTGCAGAACGCCTGCAGGAACCAGTCCATCTCGTCGGCGACGAGCCCCGGCAACTGCGCGCGCGCCGTCGCCTTCGCGAGGTGCTGCGCGAGCTCGCGGAACGTGGGCGTGGCCAGCAGGAAGGCAGGGAAGTCCTTGTCGGGCGGGGGACCCTCGGCGAGCTGGCGCAACCGTTCGAGCCAGAACTTCTGCTCCTTGTGCAGCCGGCTCTGGTTGATGCGGCGCTGTTGCAGCGGGATGGCGCGGGGGTCGGCGGGGAAGTCGTTCGTGTCCAAAGCAGTGTCCGGGGTCGGGAGCACTGTTGCTGATCGGACCTTCGCACCGGATTCTTGAGGACTGATGCTCCACCCCTCCGGACTCTCGACGCGCGAGCTGCACGCCGACGATGCCGTGGCGCTCGCCCTCGCGAAGTCGGCTGGCGTGCACGGGATCTATGCGCACAACGCGCTCGTACGCAACGAGGGCCTCGGCTTCGTGATCGGGCTGCACGGCGAAGACGTGGGCCTGTGCTGGTTCGGCGCGCGCGGCAACCTCGTGATCCTCGGACCCGAGGGCATCTCACCGTCGGGCGCCGAGGCGGTCGCCGAAGCCGTACGGCTCTCGCAGCATCCGTGGCGCATCGCGATGGGCCCGACCACGATCGTGAACGCGCTGCGCGAGCTCACGATCGGCAAGCCGCTGATGCTGCGCGACCAGGTCTACTACATCGGCACGGCCAGCCACGCTGCGCCCGCCCTCGTCGACGCGGATGTGCGCACGGCCGGGCGTGCGGACCGCGACCGGCTGCTGCAGGCGACGTTGCTGCTCAACTCGAGCGATCTGAACATCGACCAGGACCGCGTCGACCGGCGCTGGCTGCGCGACACGATCGACGAACGCATCGCGGGCGGCTTGACGCGCGTGCTCGGGCCGGTCGGCGGCCTGCGCTGCAAGCTCGACTTCGGCAGCGACGGTCCCGGCGGGCTGGTGCTCGAGGGTGTGTTCACGTTCCCGGAGCATCGCGGTGCCGGGCTCGCGTCGCGGCTCGTGGCCACGTGCCTGCACCGCGCCTCCGGCACCGTCTGCCTGCACGTCGGCATGCACAATTCGCCGGCGCGCGCCGCCTACGAACGCGCGGGCATGGCGCTCGCGGGCCGGTGCCGGCTCCTGCTGTTGGCCTGACTCACTCGGCGAGGAACGCGAACGCCAGCTCGGGGCCGAGCAGCGGGTGCTCGCTGCGGCGCCGCAGCCAGATCGCACGCATCTCGCTGCGCAGCGTCTGCTGCAGCTGTTCGGCTTCGGCGACCTTGCCGGTCGCGCGCAGGCTGCGTGCCAGCAGCGCCTTCGTCATCGGCGTCGCCGAGAGGCGCGCGGCGCGCGCCATCTCGAGCTGCATGTCGGCGAGCTCGCCGCGCATCTCGTGCGCGAAGGCGGCCAGCAGCGACGACCACACGCTCTCGCCGCCTCGGCCGAGTCGCGCTTCGACGGCCGCGATCCGCTCGCGTCGTTCGGCGATCTGCACGAGGCCGCCGACGAAGACGCACGCGTCGGCCACCGGCGTGGTCGCATGCTGGCTCTGGATCGTCTGCAGCAGCGGCGGCAGGTCGCCGCCGCCGCCGAGCCGCACCAGCACGGCGCACTGCTCGGCGAACTCACCGCTGCGTTTCTCGAGCGCGCTCGGTTGCCTGACCAGCCAGTTCAGGTCGTGCACGATCAGCTTTCGCGCCGCGGCCTGGTCGCCGCGCAGCAGCGCATGGGCCGCTTGCATGCGGTGGATGTCGTGGCAGAGCTCGCTCGCTCCGGCGGCGGACTCGGCGAGCATGGTCTTCAGCAGCTCGGCGAGCTCTTCGTGCTGGCCCGCTTCGTAGAGCGCGATCACGCGCGGCAGCGCGACCCACGCCTCGGGCAGCCTCGAGGTCGCGTCGCCGAACGCGCGCACGGCGGCCTTCGCATCCCCGGTGCCGAGACAGGCCCAGCCGAGGTGGTAGGCGACGAGCCCCTGCTCGGGCTGGCCCGCGCGCAGCGATTGCAGCAGCGGCAGCGCCTGCGCGAAGCTGCCGAGGAAGTTGTGCGCGATCGCCTGCGTGAACCGCGGCTGCCAGTCGAACGGGCGCTCGCGATGGCCCGTGTCGCCGAGTGCCAACAGCTCGCGGTCGTGGCGCGCCGCATCGATCGGATGCAGCGAGGCGCGCGTCAGCAGCATCGTGCGCAGGAGGCGATGCTGCGTCGTGGCCTGCTGGCGGTCCGCGTAGCTCAGCGCTTCGCGGCAGATGCGCTCGGCGTCGTCGAGCCTGCCGCGCATCAGCTCGACCGACGCGAGGCCGTCGAGCACGTACGGGGCGCCGCCGTCGCGCGCGCGTGCCTGGCGCAGTGCGTCGTGCGCGCGATTGACCGCTCCGGTCTGCAGCAGCGCCATCGCGTCCTCGACAGTGACCACGACTTCGGGATCTGCCGACGTGCAGGCCGCGACCGGCATCGGCGCCGCGACCTCTTCGCCGAGCGCGAGACGCGCGGCCCACGCCAGGCGATCGATCGCCGCGCAGAGCGGCATCGATGCGAACGAGCCGCCGGCGAGCACCTGTTCGGTTCCCTGCTGGCGAAGGAACGCCGCGAGCGACTTCTTGGCCGGATCGATCGCCAGCTCGAGCACTGTGCCGCCGCGGCTCTCGTCGAGCCCGAACGCGCTCGTCTGGCGCAGCGCCTCGCGCCACCAGACCGCCGCCGCGCGCCAGAGCGTCTCGTCGGGCAGGCCGTCGGCGACGGCCGCGTGGACCTGCGTGCCGGCTGGCAGGCGCACGACCAGCGCGACCTCGGGCGGCTCGGCGGGGCCGGCCGTGGGATCGGTTCCCGACCGGCACGCGGCGATCAGCAGCAGGGCGAACAGAGAGCGGCGGCGCACACGGGCAGCATCACCGCGCGGCCGGCGGGACTCAATACTTCGCGCCGCCGGCGATCCAGGCCTTCAGCGCTTCGAGCTCGGCGGCCGTGGGCTGCGGCTTGCCATCGGGCGGCATGTGGTCGTCGTGGTCGAGCGGCAACAGGCACCGCTGCAGCATCGGGCTCTCGTCGGGCTTGCCGGCCACGACGATGGCGCCGTTCTCCCCGCCGGCCTGGATGCCCTCGGGCGTCGTCATCAAGAGCTCACCCTTCTTCTTGTCGGGGTTGTGGCACTTCGTGCAGCAGCGCTCGAGGATCGGCGCGATCGTGCGCTGGAACTCGCTCGCCGGCGTCGTGTCGCCGCTGTTGGCGGCGGCTGCCGTGGGCTCGTAGGTTGCCGGCGCGGCGTTCTTCGCAGCGTCGCTCTTCGAGGCTTCACGCAGCGGGGCGAACAGGAAGTTGCTCCCGTGCGTCATCGTGCCGCCGAGGTGGCCGGTTGGGACCATGACGCCGAGGGCGGCGAGCAGCAGGATGCGGAACGGCCGGCGGCCGCGCCGCACGGCCAGCGCGGCGAGCACGACGCAGAGTCCGGTCAGCACGAGGCCGAGCACCTTGTGCTGGCCGCGCGTCTCGTTCGGACCCGCGTCCTCCTCGGCGAGCACGAGTCCCGAAGCGGCCGCCAGCACGCAGGCGACCGCAGCGAACCAGGCCAGCGCGAGCACCGGACCACGCGGCGCTTCGCGGCGCAGCAGCGGGGCGCCGAACTCGAGCAGCGCCATCGCGGGCAGGATGCCGAGCGGCGCGTGCAGCAGCACGATGTGGGCCCTGCCGAACACGGCGAGCCACGGTGAGGGTTCACTGGACGGGAGCAGGAGTTCGCAGATCATTCGCGGCAGCCATTCAGGCCAGAGAATCGGTCAGCCCAGGTATCGGCCGGACCAGTAGTCGTTCGCCAGTCGTCGATCACGCGAGCAGGTCGCGCACGACGTGGCCGAAGACGTCGGTGAGACGGAAGTCGCGGCCCTGATGGCGATAGACGAGCCGCTGGTGGTCGAAGCCGAGCAGGTGCAGCATCGTCGCGTGCAGGTCGTGCACGGAGACCGGGTTGTTCACGATGTTGTAGCCGTGGTCGCAGGTCTCGCCGTAGCGGAAGCCCGGGCGCACGCCGCCTCCGGCCATCCAGACCGTGAAGCAGCGCGGATGGTGGTCGCGCCCGTAGTTGTCGCGGCTCAGGCCGCCCTGGCTGTAGACCGTGCGGCCGAACTCGCCGCCCCAGAGCACGAGCGTGTCGTCGAGCAGGCCGCGGCGGCGCAGGTCGACGAGCAGGGCGGCGATCGGCCGGTCGACCGCCTTGCACTGCTGTCGCATCTCGCCCGGCAGGTTGCCGTGCTGGTCCCAGCCGCGCATGTAGAGCTGCACGAAGCGCACGCCGCGCTCGACGAGGCGCCGTGCGAGCAGGCAGCTGCTCGCGAACGTGCTCGGCTGCTTCGCCTCCTCGCCGTAGAGGCTCCACGTCGACTCGCCTTCCTGGCTCAGGTCGGTCAGCTCGGGCACCGAGACCTGCATGCGGTAGGCCATCTCCTGTTGCGCGATGCGCGCCTCGATCTCGGGGTCGAGGCTCGACGCGAGCTCGCGCCGGCCGAAGTTGCCGACGAGGTCGAGCATCGCGCGCCGGTCCTCGCGCGTCATGCCGTGCGGGTCGCGCAGGAACAGCACCGGATCGCCGCTGCTGCGCAGCTTGCAGCCCTGGTGCTGGCTCGGCAGGAAGCCGCTGCCCCAGAAGCGCGCGGCCAGCGCCTGCATGTTGCCGAAACCCTGGGTGATGAGCACGACGAACGTCGGCAGGTCGTTGTTGTCGCTGCCGAGCCCGTAGCTGGCCCATGCGCCGAAGCTCGGGCGCCCGGGCTGCTGGCTGCCGGTCTGGAAGAACGTGATCGCCGGCTCGTGATTGATCGCCTCGGTGTGCATCGAGTGCACGAAGCACAGCTCGTGCGCGACGCTGCCGAGGTGCGGCATCAGCTCGCTGATCCAGGCACCGTCGCCGCCGTTGTCCCAGCGCTTCCACTGGAACATCGACGGTGCGATCGGGAAGCGCTTCTGGCCCGACGTCATGCCGGTCAGGCGCTGGCCGCCGCGCACCGAGTCCGGCAGGTCCTTGTCGTACCAGTCGTGCAGGCGCGGCTTGTAGTCGAACAGGTCGAGCTGGCTCGGCCCGCCTTCCATGTGCAGGTAGACGACGCGCTTCGCCTTCGGCAGGAAGTGGGTGCCGCCCGGGAGCGTGCTCGCGGGTTGGCTCGTCGCGAGCGCCGTCGTGCCGAGTGCCGCCGAGAGACCGGTCGCCGAGCGCGCGAAGAAGCGGCGGCGTGTGAACGCGAGGTCGAGGCTGGAGTCGGAATCGCGGTGGGGGGGCATGGTCAATCGAGGAAGAGGCACGCGTCGAGGTTCAGGAACGCGTTCGCGAGCAGCAGGAACGCGGCGACCTCGGCGGGCTGCTGGCTCGCGTCGATCTGCGCCTGGCCCGTGCGGACCAGTGCCTTCGCGTCCTCGGGATTCGCCGTGAAGCGCTCGCGCACGGCCAGCAGGCAACGGCGCGCGAGCGCGAGCCGCTCGGCATCCATCGCGTGGCCCGTGCACTGTCGATGCATGCTCTGCAGCCGGAGCTCATCGGCGTCGACGCCGTCCGGGCACGGCTCGCGCAGACAGCGTTCGGCGAGCACGCGCGCGGCCTCGACGAACTGCTCGTCGTTCCAGAGCACGAGCGCCTGCAGCGGCGTGTTCGTTCCCGACCGGCGGACCGTGCAGAACTCGCGCGTCGGCGCATCGAGCACGAGCAGGCTCGGCGGCGGGCACGCGCGCTTCCAGTACGTGTAGAGGCTGCGGCGCCAGAGCTCGTCGCCGGTGCCTTGCACGAAGCGGCGCGTGTTCGACTGCACCATCGCGACTTCCTGCCACAGACCTTCGGGCTGGTAGGGCTTCACGCTCGGCCCGCCCGTGCGTTCGACGAGCAGCCCCGAGACGTAGAGCGCCTGATCGCGGATCGCCTCGGCCGTGAGCCGGCGGCGCGGGAACCAGCCGAGCAGCCGGTTGTCGCGGTCGCCCGCGGCCGGGGCGGTGCGGCTCTGCTGGCGGAACACGGCACTCGTGACGAGCAGCCGCAGCATCGAGCGCACGCTGTGGCCGCGCGCGCGGAACTCGGTCGCGAGCCAGTCGAGCAGCTCGGGGTGGCTCGGCCACTCACCCTGCAGGCCGAAGTCCTCGCTCGTGCGCACGATCCCGGTGCCGAACACGAACTCCCAGAGCCGGTTCGCGGCGACGCGCAGGAACAGCGGGTTGTCGGCCGACACGAGCCACTGCGCGAGACCGAGCCGGTTGCGCGGCGCGTCGGGCGGCAGGGCGCCGAACAGCGCGGGCAGCTCGCGCGCGATCGGGCGGTTGCGGTCCGGCTTGTCGTACTCGCCGCGCATCAGCAGGAACGTGCGGCGTTGCTCGGTCGACTCCTGCATGACCATCGAGCGCGGGATCTTCGCGTCGAGTGCTTGGGTCGCCTGCTTCAGGCGCTCGACCTCGGCCTTGCGGACCTTGTGCACCGGCGAGCTCGTCTCGCGGAACGCGAGGGCGCTGCGCTCGAGCAGCGCCTCGTCCTGCACGGCGGGCGGCAGCAGCATCAGGCGCAGGTCACCCTGCAGCTCGCGATCGCGCGCGACGTGGCGCAGCGCGAAGCCGGCGTCGCCTCCCGTGTTCACGACCTTCAACACGAGCAACGAAGCTCCTTCGGGCAGTTGCAGCTCGGCCTGGTCCTGATCGGCGGCCAGCGAGCGTTCGACGCGCCGTTCGGTCTGGAAGGCACCGTTCAGGTAGAGCTGGAAGCCGTCGTCGCTGCCGAGCGAGACCTCGACCGTGCGTGCACACGAGCTGTGGATGCGCTGCGCGACGTAGGTCACGTTGCGGCCGTTCGGCAGCTTCGCGGTCGCCTTGCCCGCGAGGCTCGCATCGAACTTCCAGGCCTGCTTGCCCCAGCGCTGCTTGCCGTCGACGGCCAGCACGGTCTCGGGGCCGAAGCTCGCCGCGTAGAGGTCGGGTTCGCCTTCGAACGGTCCGACGAGGTGGAACCCGCTCGCGGTGAGCGGCAGCCGCTCGAGCATCGCCGGGGTCACGTCGCCGATGTGCACGCGCACGCGCCCGAAGACGTGCTGCGCGTGCACGGACGTGTAGCGCAAGGTCACGCGCAGCTCGGTGCCGCCCGGCGAGCCGAACGGAGCCGCGGTCAGCAGGAGGCAGCGGCGTGGCCCGGGCTTGCGCTGGTGCGCCGCGACGGCCCAGCCGCGGTCGTCGTCGGCGATGACGTTCGTCGCGACGTAGTCGCCGTTCTCCTGCTCGACGTCGGCCATCGCCCAGACGAACGGGACCGGTGCGAAGTCCGCGGCTCCGCCGGCGGGCCGCGCTTCGAGCTGCAGGTGCTGCAGCACCGCGTTGCCGTTGCCGGCGCGGCCGACGCGGCCTTCCGACAGGCTCGGGTCACCCATGACCTCGAGGCACACGAGGCGCTGGTCGCACGCGTCGGTGCGAAGCACGAGCGTGTGCACGTCTCTAGCCGGGTTCGCGCCGCTCGCGAGCACCGAGCCGTCGGCCTGCACGGTCAGCACGGCACCTTCCTGCGACGACGCGGTCTCGACCGCCGGCACCGACCACGTGCCGAGGCCTCGGGCCACCTCGGCGCGGAACGCGTCGAGCGCCTGCAGGTCGGCCGGCGTACGTTCGTCGAGCAGCTTCTTCGCGGCGTCGAGCTGCGCCTGCAGCTGCGCGCGCTGCTCGGCCTGCTCGGGCGTCGGCACGTCCATGAACGGCTCGAGCGCGCGGTTGCTGTCCTGCGACTGCGAGTAGAGGCCCGGCTCCTGGTTGTTGTTGAAGAACGCGAAGAGGCGGTAGTAGTCCTCCTGCCGGATCGGGTCGTACTTGTGGTCGTGGCACCGCGCGCAGCCGAGCGTGAGGCCGAGGAACACGCTGCCGAGCGTCGCCGTGCGTTCGGCCGCGTACTCGATCTTGTACTCCTCGTCGATCGCGCCGCCTTCGTCCGTCGTCACGTGCTGCCGCAGGAATCCGCTCGCGACCTTCTGGCTCTGCGAAGCGCCGGGCAGCAGATCGCCGGCCAGCTGCTCGAGCACGAACTGGTCGAACGGCATGTCCGCGTGCAGGGCCTGCAGCAGCCAGTCGCGCCACGGCCACGCCTGGCGGCCCGCGTCCATGTGGATGCCGCTCGTGTCGGCGTACCGCGCGGCGTCGAGCCATGGCTGGGCAAGGTGCTCGGCGCCACGCGTGCGATACGGCTCTTCGGTCAGCAGCCGGTCGACGAGCGCTTCGTAGGCGTGCTCGCGCGTGTCGCGCAGGAACGCGTCGATCTCCGCCGGTGTCGGCGGCAGGCCCGTCAGCACGAGGAACACGCGGCGCACGAGCGTCTCGCGGTCCGCTTCGGGGCTCGGCTGCCGGCCGGCGGCCGCGAGCTGCGCATGCACGAAGCGGTCGATCGCGTTCTTCGGCGTGCTGTTCCCGCCAGCGGAGGGCGACGTTGGCGGCTGCGGTCGCACCGGCGGCGAGAAGGCCCAGTGCGGCTCGTAGGGTGCACCGGCCTCGATCCAGCGCTCGAGCGTCGCGACCTCGGCCTCGGACAGCCACGGTTTGCCGCTGGTCTTCGGCGGCATGCGCTCGCTGTCGTCTTCGTGGCGAACGCGCTGCCAGAGCAGGCTCTGCTTGCTGTCGCCGGGCACGATCGCGGCACTGCCGTCGCGCACGCGCAGCGCCTCGTCGCGCACGTCGAGCCGCAGGTTCGCCTCGCGCGTGGAGGCGTCGGGGCCGTGGCAGCGGAAGCAGCGGTCGGCGAGGATCGGACGCACGTCGCGCCCGTAGCGGATGCCGCCCTGCTGCGCTTGCGCCGCACCCACGGCCAGCAGGGGCAGCAGCAAGGCGCAGGAGATCGTGTGCGCGGCGGGCATGTCCTGACGATCTTCGCACCGCCTCGCGCGTCTGTCACGCGGCCATCGTCCGGCCTTTGCCGCGGCCCGCAGGCGACGCATGCGGGCCTCACCGACCGATGCGCCGGCCGAGGCCCGGGTCGGCCGCACGCTGCCGGGCCGCCTGGAGCCGGGCGCGAGTCGGTACGTCGAGGTCGTCGGCCTGCGCGATCGTCGCGAGTGCCGCGAGTGCGTCCCTCCCGCCGATGCGGCCGAGCGCCAGGATCGCGAGCGACCGCACCGCGGCATCGTCCCCGTTCCCCATCGCCAGCAGCCGCGGCACCGCTGCTTCGCCGCACTGTCCCAGGGCCAAAGCGAACTGCTGCCGCACGCGCGGGCGCGGATCGTGCGCCAACGCGGCCACCTGCTGGTCGCCCGGCAGGGCCCCGAGCCGCGCCAGGGCCTCGAGGGCACAGCCGACGGCGATCGGGTCCCTGGCGGTCAGCGCCAGCGTGCGCAGGTCGGGGAGCGCGTCCGCCGTCGCCGCGGCGGTCTGCTCGCGCAGCCGATGCACGTCCGCCATCGACTGCGGCTCGGCCACGAACGCGCCGCTGGTCCGCGTCGCGGGCGGCGGTGGCAGTCGGTCCGCGACCGCCGCGGTCGGTGGCGGCGTTGCGACCGGGGAAGGTGCCGGTGGCTGCCCGGGCTCCGCGGCAGTCCACGCCGCGGCGAGCACGATCGCGACCATCGCGACCGGGATCGAGCCGCGGGGACCCATGGCTCAGGTCTTCACCTGCACGGGGGACGAGCCGGCGAGCGCGCCGTCGATCCACAACTCGACGTCGACGGTGCCGTTCGCGGGCAACAGGTTGCCGAGGATGCCGGCCTTGATCGACGCGATCAGGGCCGAGCGGTCGAACCGGATCGTCAGGTCCGGGATCTGGTCGTCGTCGGCATCGCCGACGCCGCCGGCGGCGAGCGCACCGACGGCGTTGCCGCCGCGCACGCGCAGCTCGATCGTGTGGCTCGCGATCGGCACCAGCGACGGCACCGAAGCGCCCTCGAGGTGCGCCGTGACCACACCCTGCCCCTTGTTCTTCAGGTTCAGGCTGTCCGGCGCGAAGTCGAAGGTCAGGCTGACCGGCGGCGCGTTGTCGACGACGAACGTCACGCTGGCGCTTGCGGCGTTGCCGACGCCGTCCGTCGCCGTGGCGACCAGCACGTGCGTGCCGTTCGCGAGCGTCGTGGTGTCGAAGTCGAGCTCGTAGAGCCCGTCGCCGTTGCCGGCCTGCATCTCGACCAGGTTGCCGTCGATGGTGAACACCATCGTCGCGATGCCGCAGCCCGGCGTGTCGTTCGCGAAGTCGTCGTCGGCAGCAGCGACGACGTGCATCGTGCCCTGCACGACCTCGCTCGGGCCCGGCGAATCGAACGCCAAGGTCGGCGCCGTGACGTCGTAGGTCACGTTCACGACCGCGGAGGCCGAGCGGTAGCCGTCGCTCGCCGACACGGTGATCGTGTTGGCGCCTTCGACGAGGGTGACGGCGCCGGTGACGAAGCCGCCTCCGGCCGGCAAGGCACCGGAGACCCCGGCGGGCGAGGACGACACCGTCGTCGCCGACAGGTCGGTGACGCCGACGGTGACGGGCAGCAGCGATTGGCCCGGGCCGAAGCAGTCGGGGTCGCTCGGACCGCCGAGGCCGACGAACTCGACGATCGGCACCGTGAAGTCCGCGATCAGCGTGCGCGTCATCGTCGTGACGTGGCCAGCGGCATCGGTTGCCTCGAGCAGGATCGTGTTGGTGCCGTGCAGCAACGTGACCGGCACGGTTGCCGTCAGCAACGTCGAGCCGGCCTGCGCGAAGCTGCCGCCGCCGTGCGACACGACGAGCGTCTTGCTGGTCAGGTCGGCGACGTTCACCACGAGGTTGACCGCGGCCGTGCCGAACACGGTGCCGTCCGCGGGCGTGACGCTGCCGAACACCGGCGGCGCGGTGTCGCGCGTGACCATGCGCGTCGTGCCGGCGACGTTGCCCGAGGCGTCGGCGGCGTTCACCGCGAGGTTGAACGAGCCGTCGACGCCGAGCGGATACACGACGCTGCCGGTGACCTGCCCGCCGCCCGCGGGCAGCAGGCCGAACACGCCCGCCATGTTCGACGTCACGGTCGTCGCGCTGTCGTCCTGCACGTGCACGGTGACCGGGATCGTGTTCGCGGTCACGACGGCACCATCGGTCGCGTTCGTCAGCGCCGGCGCGAGGATCTGCACGACCGGGATCTGCTGGTCGAGCAGGCTGACGTCGAAGATCTGCACGCGGTTGGCGCCCGGATCGGCGACCGCGAGCAGGCCGTTGTGCAGCGCCAGCGAGGAGACGGACGTGATGTCACCATCCCCGGTGCCGCGGGCCCCGAAGGTCACCAGCTTCACGCCGGCGGGGTTGAAGATGGAGACCCCGCCGTTGCTCGACCCGACGAAGATGCGACCCGATCCGTCGACGAGCACGGATCGCGCGAACAAGCCGGTCGCCGTCACCGTGCTCACGAGCGCCCCGTTGGGCTCGTGGACCCGGACGCCGAGTGTGGCGTCGGCGATGTAGACACGACCAGCCCGATCGAGTGCCACGCCGAACGCGTTCGTAGTCGCGATCGTGACGACTGGAGTCCCGGTCGCATCCAGATGCGACACGTTGCTCCCGGTGCTGACCCACAGCGTGTCTGCCGCATCGACGGCGATGCCACGTACGAGGTTCGACCCGAAGTTGCCGACCGACTGCACGTACACGCCGGCCGCAGAGAACTTGTGTACGCATTGCACGCCGCCGGCGGAACCGGCGACGTAGTAGGAGCCTGCGCTGTCACGCGCGAGGCCGAAGCCAGCGTTCACACCAGTCCCCGGCGCCGGCGCCCAGTTCAGCTTGCTGACGAACGCGCCGTTGCCATCGAAACGCTGCAGGCGCAGCGTCTGGGACTCGCCGACGCGCAGGTCGCCGTTGGCATCGAACAACACCTGCCCCGAGCTCATCGCGAACACACCATCCGTGTTGGTCTGGTACGGGTTCCCGAACGCGGCGATTGCAGCCAGACTCGAGTTCAGTTGGAGCACGCGCCCACCGGCACTACTGGCTGCGAACACGTTGCCGGCAGCGTCGAGCCCGAGCCCCTGGATCGCGCCGGCGAAACCACCGAAGCTCGGGAAGGCGTTCTGCAGCAGCGTGCCTGCGGCGTTGAACGCTTGCAGCTGGGCAGCCGCGCCGCTGACGAGGATGCGTCCTCCACCGTCGATCACGATGTCGGACAGGGCTCCGCCGAAGGAGCCGCTGGCACTCGTCGTGAACGAGGACAGTGGTGCGCCACTTGCGTCGAATCGCTGGACCCTCTGATTGCCGCGATCGACGACGAGGATGTCACCGTTGACGTCCTCCACGATTCCGGCCCCCTGCATGGGAATCACGCCGTCCACGAAGTCGAACTGGCCCGCACCGGAGCCCGGGGAGCCGAACGCCATCAGGAAGCTGCCCGAGGCGTCGAAGCGCTGCACGCGATGCCCACCGATGTCGACCGCCAGAACATCGCCGTTGGCCGCCACGGCGAGCCCACCGCAACTCGTGCCGCCGAACTGCCCGTTCGCGGCGCCAGGTCCGCCGAACGCGCCGAGGTAGTTCCCGTTCAAGTCGAACCGCACGACGTAGTTCTGCTTCGTGGCCACGTAGACGTCGTTGGCGTGACCCATCGCGACGCTGGTGGGCTGGAACATCTGGTTCGCGCCCGTGCCCGAGCGGAACTGGCGGGCGATGCGGAACAACTCGTTGCCCCTCGCATCGAGCTTCACCAGTTCGTCGAATGCTCCCGCCACCCACATGTTGCCGGCGGCGTCGACGGCGACGTCGTTGGCCACGCCGAGTGCGGGGCGATTCGGGATCTTGCGGACGAAGGTCTGGCACGGGGCGAGGCTCGCGAGCAAACAGAGCCCACTCGCCGCGGCCCACAGGTCGCGGTTCCTGAACATCACGTCTCCTTCTTTGCTGAGGTTGGTCCTGCGACCATGAAGGCCAGCAGCGACTGATCGTGTCGGTGGTGTCGAGAAAACCGAGCGCCTTACGGACGACGTCGTGAGCGCCTCGAGCACGGTTGCCCGGCGTGCCTCGTGCCGTTCAGGTCGACTCGAACGCCCTCGCCGCTGCCGAGCGAGACTGCACCGAGTCTGCTGTGCGGCGCAAACTGCCCCTCGCCCGCGACGGGCGAAAGCCGCGAAAGCCCGCCGGGAGTTGGGGCGGCTCCGCGAGACTGCTACCGTGTCGGGACCTCGCCCTTGTTGCCCGTCGATCGGGCGTCCCTACCGGTTCTGAGAACCTGTCATGCTACTCACTCTTGCCCTTGTGACCGCCCTTGCACCGCAAGGTCCCGGTCCGTCTCTCGCTCCCGTCGTCATCAACGAGTTCAACTACGACGACAATGGCACCGACGACCTCGAGTTCGTCGAGCTGTGGAATCGCATGCCGGTGCCGGTCGACATCTCGGGCTGGCAGCTGCGCGGCGAAGAGGGCGACCTGAGCGGAACAGCGAACGGAACGTTCACGTTCCCGGGCGGACCGGGCTCGATGACGACGGTGATCGGCCCCGGCCAGTACCTGCTCGTCTCGCAGCCGCTCGTGCCGAACCACAATCCGCTGTACGTGATGCCGGCCACCATGATGGAGAACGGTGGCGCCCCGGCGGCCGTCGGGAGCGACGGCCTGACGTTGCGCGACGACCTCGGCAACGTCGTCGATGGAGTGACCTGGGAGCACGCGGGGTGGACCGCCCCGGTGCCGGCCTGGCTCGAAGGCACGG
This sequence comes from Planctomycetota bacterium, assembly GCA_036376355.1. Lineage (GTDB taxonomy): Bacteria > Planctomycetota > UBA1135 > UBA1135 > UBA2386 > DASVAL01. Next base: position 11,152 of record DASVAL010000135.1, on the reverse strand, counting down.
GGTTGCAGGGTGCCTGGATCCTGAACGGCCCTCCGTTGCTCGACGGCGTGACGCCGCAGCGCTGGATCGACGGCTTCGACTCGAACAACAACGGCGCGGACTTCCTCGCGATGGCGTGGACCCCCGGCGCCGCGAACGGCGCCTTCAATCTGTTGCCGATCCCGATCACGCTGGACTTCGACGGCATGCCCGGCTCGACGACGACTGGCTACTTCTCGTCGTCGTTCGTGGCGCTGACGACGCGCGACCCGGCCCTGCCGATTCCGCCCACGACCTGGGCGCTGACGCCTTCGCCGCAGGGCGGCAATGTCGCGTCCCTGCACGACGCGTCGGGCGGCGGCAACTCGCACATCTCGTTGAATCAGGTCGGCATCAACTACCTGGTCGAGTGCTACGTCTACGTCGCAGGCGGCAACCCGACCTTCCCTTCGAGCGAGAAGGATGCCTGGGCGATCGGCGTCGGCACGACCGATTTCTACGCCCACCCCCCCGACGTCACCGGGACCTACTACCCCGGCCTGCTCTGTAGCATCGGCAACGGCCCCGGTGCGACGGGCATCGCGTGGGTCGGCTACAACACGACGAACCAGACCGACATCTACCTCGTCGACATGAACGACGGCGGCCCCGGCTTCACGATCCTCGCGGGCCCGATCACGGCCACGCAGGCCGTGAACAACGGCTGGCAGCGCCTGCGCATCCGCGCGTCGGGCAACGACATCGTCGCGAACTTCGGCGGCAACTTCGGTTTCGACGACGGCCAGCGCTTCACCGCGACGGTGCCGCCGCGCAACTTCGGCCACGTCTACCTGCAGTACCGCGAGTGCATCCTGACGAACGCGAACATGCGGCCGCTCGTGATCGATCACCTCGAGATCTACGGCACGGTCGACTCGAGCGTGACCTTCGCGGGCACGCCGTCGCCGACGACGGTCGGCCTGCCGAACATCACGACGTCGGGCGGTCTGCCGTCGGTCGGCAACCTCGCGTTCTCGATCGACGCGACGGGCATGATCCCGTTCGGGCTCAGCCTGCTCGCGGTCGACGGCGGCAACCTGCTGCCGGGCCTGCCGGTGCCGGGCGCGCCGCCGACGCTGCTGCTCTATGCGGCGCCGACGTTCCTGTTCACGGTCTTCAACAGCCAGCAGGGCACGAGCGCGCTCGCGGTCCCGATCCCGCCCGCGAACGTGCTGATCGGCACGCTGCTCGCGGCGCAGTTCTTCGACTTCGATCCGGCGCTCGGCGTGGCGCTGCCGTTCGGCAGCTCGCGCGGTTGCCAGATCCTGGTCGGCAACGGCTGAGTCGGGTCCGCCAGACGCCTTTGGAACAGCTCAGAAGGTGTTCCCGAAGGCGAGCGTGAAGTTGTTGCCTTCGTCGCTGTAGCCGAAGTCGGCGCGGAACACCGCTTCGCGCGAGAACGCGATGCGCAGGCCGACGCCGTAGCTGTCGAGGAACTTGCCGTCGTGCAGGTCCTCGATGCCGCCGGCGACGGTGCCGAACTCGTAGAAGGCGCAGAGGCCGATGCGCTCGATGCGGATCGTGTCCGTGAACGTCATGCCGCGCGGGATCAGGCCGAGCCGGTACTCGGCCGAGAAGTGCGTGGCGGCGCGGTCCGTGAAGCGGTTCTGGATGTAGCCGCGCAGCGTGTGCGACCCGCCGAGCGTCGGCAGGCTGTAGTACGGCAGCTCGCCGACGGTGTCCTGCACGTAGCCCGAGAACGCGAGCACGTCGGTCGGCGGGTTCTCCTCGTGCCCCGAAGCACCGCGGTGCAGCAGCGGCGGCAGCGAGAACACGTGCTGCGCGTCGAGGCCGAGCACGGCGCCGAAGTCGCCGCCGGTGCCGTAGGCGACGTTCGCGGAGACGCCGAGCCGTTTGCCCTCGTACGGCTGGTGGATGCAATCGCGACTGTCCCAGCCGAACGACGTCAGCAGCCAGAGCTGGTCCTCACCGTCGCCGGCCTCGAACAGCTCGGGAAACACCTGCTCGGTGCTCGGCACGCCGATCACGCGGCCCTGCGACAGACCGTGGTGCTCCGCGTGCAGGTCGGCGCGCAGCAGCCAGTCGCTGCCCGGGTCCGGCAGCGACATCCGGATGCCGAAGCCGATCGCCGACAGCTCCTCCGTGTAGCTCGTCTCGGCGGACTTCGGCGTCTCGCTGCCGAGCCCGTAGAAGCGGCGCGTCAGAGTCTTCTCGTAGCCGAGGCGGCCGTAGAGCCGCCCGCGTTCCTCGCGCATCACGCCGCCGTTCTCGAGGTCGCGCACGTTGAGCCAGCGCGACCAGTTGATGCGGTAGGCCTGCTGCCCTTCCGCCGAGTAGGTGACGAGGATGTTCGCGAACTCGCGGAAACGCGTGTCGCGGAAGTCGACGTCGGTCAGCGCGAAGCCGCCGCCGAAGCCGATGTCCTGCTCGCTGAACAGGATCGGCGACAGGAAGCTCGAGACGAGGAACCGGTCGAGCACGTTGCCCGGCTTGATGCGGCCCGGCGGCGTGTAGCGCCAGCGCTCGGGATGCGGGATGTCGTCGGGCACTGCAGGCTTCGGGATGCGGCCGTCGGGATCGAGCCCGTGGTTCGGGTCGTAGGTGCTTGGGTCCTGTGCGCGGAGGCTCGCGGCGACGAGCAGCAATGCGAGCGGCGTGCTGGCGAACGGGGGGAGACGCACGGCGCGCATCGTCGCGATCGGGTCGCGAGCGTCAACGGCGCAGCACGCGCATGTGCGCAGCCGTGGTATCGTGGCCGGCATGGCGCGGCGGCGGCAGCGTGAGACCTTCGAGTGCCCGAACTGCGGCGCCAGCGTCCCGGTGGGGGCCAAGGCATGCCGCGAATGCGGCAGCGATGCCGCGACGGGCTGGCAGGATCAGGAAGAGATCGACTACCAGGGCGAGTACATCCCGGAGGGCTACAGCGAGGATCCCGATCACCCTGGCGACCTGTCGGCAGCTCCGCGCCGGGTGTGGGTCGCGCTCGTCGCGATCCTCACGGCGCTGGCTCTGCTCGCGCTGACCGTGCTGTAGCGCGAGACGGTCGTCGTGCTGCGCCGCATGCCGCGAACGGGTCGCTGTAGAATGGCCCGGTGACGAGAACGAACCCGTTGCGCGGCCGGCCAACACCGGCGCGCTCTTTCCTCGCCAGCGTCGCGAGCGCCTTGCTGCTGCTGATCGACTGCGGCTGCGCGGCCGTCATTCCTCCCTCGACGTTGCCGATCTCCGCGCGGTTCGAGGTCGAAGCGACGATCGCCGGAGAGGGCGTCAAGCTCGTGCTGGACACCGGCAGCAACCATTCGCTGCTCAAGACCGAGGCGGCACAGCGGCTCGAGCTGGACGACGTCCCGACCGGTGGTCGCGCCGTGTCGATGACGGACTCCTCGAACGAGGTGCGCCAGGTCGGGCACCAGGTGCGCATCGTCGATCTGCGCCTCGGAGCCACGACCTGGGACGACTTCGTCGTGCCGTGCCTGCCGGTCAGCGCGCGCTTCGGCTGGGACGGCATCCTCGGCATGAACGTGCTGCGGCCGGCGGCGTGGTGGTTCGACGTCGCGGCCGGCATCGTGCACATCCTGCCTCCCGAAGGTCTCGAAGAGCACCTGCTCGCGCGCGGCCAGCGCGTCCTCGCACGGCTGCCGCTCGGCGCGGACCCGCTGCGTCCGTTCGTGCGCGTGCGCCTCGAAGGCCAGCTCGACGTCGAGCTGCTGCTCGACACGGGCGCCGGCTCGACGAGCCTGCCGCGCGAAGTCGTCGAAGCACTCGATCTGCCGGCCGGCGACGAGCTCGCGCAGCGGCGGGCCGAGCAGGAGGCCGCCGAGTGGCAGGCCGCGTTCGCGCGCGCCGGTCTGCAGGCAACGGTGCGCGTGACTCCGTCGGACGGCAGCTCGATCGGCGTGCACGAAGTCGAGCGCAAAGCCTCGCTGCATCACCTGCGGCGGCTCGACATCGGGCAGCGGCGGTTCGACGACCTGCTGATCACCGGCGACGAGGGACGGCTCGGAAGGGACGTGCTCGGCAAGATGCCGTGGGTGCTGCACGGCCCGCGCGGCGAACTCTGGATGCTCGGCGCGCCGTAGCGCCCCGGCCTCGCGCGAAGCAGTCCCGGCCTCACTTCATCTGCACGAGAGCGACCTGCGCCATCGGGATCGCGGTCGTTTCGCCGCCGATCGCGAGCGCGATCCAGCCCCCGGGTCCGTCGGGCAGCGTCTGCACGAGGCTGCCCTCGAAGACCTGGCGCGCGAGGTTCGTGACGCGGATCGTCGTGCCGGGCAACGGTGGCCACGTGCCGGTCTTCGCGGCCGCGGCAGCCGGCGCGGCAGCAACAGCGGGGGCGGCCGAGGCCGCAGCGGTGGCCGGACGATGCGAGGCCGGCAGCGTGTGCTCGGCCGGACCGCGCGCGAACGTCGCCGCCGGATCTCCGTCCGCGCTCGCGGCGATCGTCGCGGTGACCGGGAAGTGGTCGCTGTAGATCTTGCGCCACGCGTTCTTGTCGAGGCCGCCGCAATCCGCGTGAACGGTGAACGAGTCCGCGCGCACCTCCTCGAACCCGGGCGCCACGACCACGTGATCGATCGGCTCGGGGAAGTGCATGATCGTCGGCGACGGTGCCTTCGGCTCGAGGTAGCGCATCGTGGTCGCCCCTTCGAGCACGGACTCGGGCTCGCTGCCATACGTGCTGTTGAAGTCGCCGAGCACGGCGATGTCCTGGTCCTCACCCGGCGTGGCCTGCAGCTTCTCGAGCCAGCCGTGCAACGTCGTCGCCTCGAGTCGCCGCTTCTGCTCGTCCAGCGCCTTCTGGCCGGCCTTCAGGTGCACCGTGACCAGGCGGAAGTCGAAGCCGGTCGCGCGAACGCGGAAGCACACGGTCACCGGCACGCGGTGGAAGATCGGCACTCCCTCGAGCGTGCGCGGGAACGCCAGCAGCTCCTCGGCGGACAGCAGCTCGACGACCGCGCCATCGTAGAGGAAGCCGATGTTCTGCGCCGTCTTGCCGTCGTCCCAGCCGCCCGTGGTGCCGAGCACGAACTTCCAGCTGCGGCCGATGTGGCTCGCGACCTGCTGCAGCGGCGCCTCGCCGCAGATCTCCTGCACCGCGAGCACCGCGACCCCGAGCGCCTTCACCTTCGCGCCGATCGCCGCGAGGTCGGCGTCGGTGCGCGGCGCGATCTCGTTGCGCAGTTGGCCGGGCGCGCCGAGGAACTCGAGGTTCCAGGTGCCGATCGCGAACTCGCCGGGCGTCTGTGCCCACGCGGGGTACGCGAGCACCAGACCCAGCAGGAGGGATGAGGAGAGCGGGAGCTTCATGCGTTGCCTTCGGCCCGGTGCGTTGCGACGCGCGAGGCCCGAGGGAGGGAATGCTGCGGGCCCTGCATCGCTCCCGCAACCGTGAAGTGACCACGCACCACGACGTGGCGCCTTGCGCCTGGTCACCGTTGCCGGCCTCGCCGGAATACCGACGCGTCGTCCACCGTCGTTGGGTTCGCGCTCCACGATGAAGCTCCACGCTCTCGCTTGCCTCGCCGTCGCGGCATTGGCGCGGCTGCCCGCGCAGGATCCCGCGTTCCGTCTCGTGCCTCGTCCGCCCGAGGCGCCAACACCTGCCGGGCCCGCGTGGCTCGAGTCGTTTGCGGCTGCCGAGGCCGCCGCGAAGCAGCGGCACACGGACCTGCTGCTGTTCTTCACCGCGAAGTGGTGAGGGCCGTGCAAGGAGATGGAACGCGTGACGTTCCCGGACGCGGAGGTCGAGACGGTGCTGGCAGAGATCGCGATCGCGCGCATCGACGTCGATGCCGAAGCGAACCACGAGGTCTGCCGGCGGCTGCTCGGCAACGAGGGCATCCCGACGTTCGTCGTGCTCGACGAGACGGGCGTCGAGTTGCACCGCTGGGTCGGCAGTGGCGACGCGGCGCAGTTCCTCGGTCAGCTGCGGCGCGGCGGCGAGAACGCCGAGGCGGCGGCCAGGAGCGCGATCGAGCATCACGGAGCACTCGCCGAGTACTACCTGCGCCGGAACGACGCGCAGCAGGCGGCAGAGCAGGTGCGCGCGATCGAGCGGCTCGATCCCGAGCGCAAGTCCACGACGCTCGAGAACGCGCTGTGGTCGGCCTGCAGCTTCGCGAAGCGGCTCAGCGACTGGCCCGCGCTGCGTGCGGCGGCCGTCCGTTACCTCGCGCTGCCGCAGGCACCTCGCGCCGAGGAGGTGCGGCCGCTGCTCGGCATCGCCGAGTTCCAGACCTCGGGCAGGATGTCGCCCGAGCTGCAGCACTGGATCGACGCGCGGCTCGCGGTGATGGGCACGCCGGCTCCCGGTTCTTCGATCGGCGAGCGGTTGCAGCGATGGCTCGGCAGCTCGAAGCCGACGGACGCGGTGCGCGCCTGGGTCGCGAGCCAGAACAAGGCGACGGACGAACTCGCGGCGGTCGGCGGCGCGGCGGCGGCGAGCCTGCGCGACGCGCTGCTCGGCAAGCCGGCCGCGGCCCGGAGCGCTGGCGCCGTGCTCGCGCGGCTGCATCTGCCGGAGAGCACGCCGTGGCTCGTCGAGCGCATGAAGGACCCGTCGACGCCGGAGTGGGCGCGCGTGCACGTCGTGGCATCGATCAGGATGCACAAGGAGCAGCGCTGCCTGCCGGCGCTGCTCGCTTTCGCGGGCGAAGAACATCCCGCTGCGGTGCGCGCGGAGGCCGTCGACGGCATCGAGCGTCTGCTCGTCATGACGGACGGCACGGCGCGGCAGGACGTCGCGGATGTGATCGCGAAGGCGCTCGCATCGCGCGACCTGCAGCTGCTCGACGAAGCGCTGCAGGCGCTGTGGCAGGTGCATGCTCCGATGCCGCTCGATCGCCTGCTCGAGCTGCTCGGCGACCGGCGATCGCTCGATCTCTGCCGCATCTGCGACCGTGCGCTGTGGATCCTCATGAAGCAGCTCGGAATGACCCCGCAGAAGGCCGATGGGTCGCCCGTGGACGAGCACTGCTCGCGCGAGCTCGCGGCGTTCCTGCGCCGTTGGTACGCGGAGGCGAAGGCGGAGCTGCGCTGGGACGCGGAGGCGAAGTGCTACCGGGCGCCTGCCCGCCGGCGGGCAGGCTGTTCCCGCCGGCAGCGGCGCAGTGACCGCCGCACGTTGCCGGCATATCACCGCGTTGCCCGCCGTCGTTAGGATTGCGCGCTCCCGATGAAGCTCCACACCCTCGCTTGCCTCGCCATCGCGGCATTGGCGCAGCTGCCTGCGCAGGATCCACCGTTCCGGCTCGTGCCTCGGAAGCCCGAAGGGCCGACCCAAGCCGGGCCTGCGTGGCTCGAGTCGTTCGCGGCCGCCGAAGCCGCGGCGAAGCAGCGCCACACGAACCTGCTCTTGTTCTTCACGGCGAAGTGGTGAGGGCCGTGCAAGGAGATGGAACGCGTGACGTTCCCGGACGAGGAGGTCAAGACGGCGCTCGCCGACATCGCGATCGCGCGCATCGACATCGATGCGGAGGCGAACCGCGACGTCTGCCGGCGGCTGCTCGGCAGCGAGGGCATTCCCACGTTCGTGTTGTGCAGCGAAGCCGGCGTCGAGCTGCACCGCTGGGAGGGTGGCGGCGAGGCCGCGCGGTTCCTCGGCGAGCTGCGGCGCGGCAGCGAGAACGCCGCGGAGGTCGCCAAGAGCGCGATCGAGCATCACGGCGCACTCGTCGAGTTCTACCTGCGCCGCAACGACACGGCGCAGGCGGCGGAGCAGCTGCGCGCGATCGAGCGGCTCGACCCCGAGCGCAAGTCCACGACGCTCGAGAACGCGCTGTGGTCGGCCTGCAGCACGGCACGGCAGCTGTGCGATTGGCCCGCCCTGCACGCGGCTGCGCAGCGCTACCTCGCGCTGCCGCAGGCCCCGCGCGCCGACGAGGTGCAGCCGCTGCTCGGCATCGCCGAGTTCGAGATCTCGGGCAAGACGTCGCCCGAGCTGCAGCAGTACATCGACGCACGGGTCGCGGTGATCGGCACGCCGGCTCCCGGTGCTTCGGTCGGCGAGAAGTTGCAGCGGTGGCTCGGCGGCAAACAGCCGGAGGACGGGGCTCTCAGCGACTGGGTACACAGCCAGAACAAGGCGATGGTGGAACTCGGGGCAGTCGGCCGCGCGGCGTCGTCGGCCATGCGCAACGCGCTGCTGAAGAACGCAACCGCGGCCCGTCACGCAGCCGTCGTGCTCGGGAGGATGCGTCTGCCCGAGAGCACGCCGTGGCTCATCGAACGCATGCAGGATCCGTCGACGCCGGCCTGGGCGCACCCGCATCTCGTGAACTCGATCGGCATGCACAAGGAGCAGCGTTGCATGCAGGCACTGCTCGGGTTTGCCGGCGAACAGCATCCCGTGGGCGTGCGGTCGCAGGCGGTGGACGGCATCAAGGACCTGCTCGTCATGAGCGACGGCACGTCGCAGCCCGAAGTCGCGGAGGTGATGGCGCGGGCGCTCGAATCGCGCGACCTGCGGCTGGTCGCCGAAGTGCTGCAGGCGCTGTTCTACGTGCACGCGCCGATGCCGATCGACCGACTGCTCGAGCTGCTCGGCGACGAGCGCTCGCTCGGCTGGGGTGACTACCGCATCTGCGACAACACGCTCTGGATCCTGACGAGGCAGCTCGGCATGACGCTCCAGGCGGCCGACGGGGCGTCGATGGACGAGCACTGCTCGCGCGAGATCGCGGCCTTTCTGCGCGGTTGGTACACGAAGACGAAGGCGGATCTTCGCTGGGACACCGAGGCGAAGTGTTACCGCGTGTCCGCCAAGTAGCGCGAGTACAAGGCCGCATGGCCGACTCGATCCACTGCGACCGCAACGCAAGTGTCCGGCCGCGTCCTGGCCCAGAAGGATGGCTAGAGTCCGGTGCGCTGGTAGATCGCTGACACCGATAGCGAGCACGCGATGGTCGGCAAAGCCAGCGCGTCGGTCTTGCCGGTCAGCAGCTCGCGCGTCCAGCCGCCCTCGCTGCGACGATACAGCGTGACCGCAACGCGGTGCTGGTCCACGAGCACATAGGCGTCGAGGGAGGGCAGCGCCTGGTAGTTGCGCATCTTCTCACCACGGTCGATGCGCTCGGTTTCGGGCGAGAGCACTTCGAAGATCACGCGCGGCTGCTCCGCGAACAGCGCCGCGTTGGCGACTCCTGAGCAGTCTACGGTGACATCCGGGTAGTAGTAGAACTCAGCCGTGTTGGTGCGGATGCGAACCTTGAGGTCCGAAGCGAACACCTCGCAGGGCTTGCCAAGGAGCTGGCTGCGCACTTCGGCAAACAGGTTTCCGGCGATCCGATTGTGGCCGGCGCTCGCACCCGCCATCTGGTACTCCGCGCCCGCCAGGTATTCGTGCTTGTGCTTGCGAGTGCGCTCAGCCTCGAGGTAGGCCTCGGGTGAGAGGTAGTAGTCGACTCGAAGCGCGTCGCCCATGCCGAGGACAATAGCTGCGCCTTGGAGGCCCCACAACCCGCGGAGCGCTTGCACGCGGCGGTGTGCGGCTCGTGCCGATCGTGCTCGACTCACGCAGGATGAGGCAAAGCGCTGCGCGAATGGCGTCGAGGGGCGAGCAGCACGTGCAATTCGACGGATGCGATGGCGTTCGGCATGGCCACGGCAGCTGACTGCCGGGTCAGACGCCGGAGCTCGTGCTGGCGCCAGATCCATCTGCTCGGCACGCTCTCGCACCGCATGCACGTCCACGGCGAACTCCCGCATGTCATCGATGTGCGCTGGCCCGCGCTCCTGCTGTTGGTGCTCGCGGCGTGCGCCTCGACGCGGCTCCAGGTGCCGATGTCGACCGGCGTCGAGACTCCGTCCAGCTTCGGCACGGCGACACCCGCGGGCTCCGTGCAGGCCGACTGGTGGAAGACCTTCGGCGATCCGAAGCTCGACGAACTCGTGCTCGCGGGCCTCGAGCACAACCAGGACCTGCTCGCGGCAGTCGCGCGCCTCGATGCAGCAGCGGTGCAGGCCGACATCGCGGACGCCGCTCTGTTGCCGACGCTCGACGCCGGCTTCGATGCCGCGCGGCGGCGACAGAACTTCCCGGGCCTGCCGTTGCCGGGCGGCGGTGACAGCGCGCACACGACGTTCAGCAGCTACGGCGTGGACCTGACGTCGAGCTGGGAGCTCGACCTCTGGGGCCGCGTGCGCGCAAGCACCTCGGCGGCAGTCGCCGACTTCGAAGCCACGGCGGCCGAGGTGCACGGCGTGCGCGTCTCGCTCGCGGCGCAGATCGCGCGCGCCTGGTTCTCGCTCGTCGAGGCCACGCTGCAGGAGGACCTCGCGCTGCGCTCGGTCGGCAGCTGGACCGACACGGCCGAGGCGGTGCGGCGGCGCTTCGAGTCCGGCGTGCGGCCCGCGTTCGACGTGCACCTCGTCGACTCGAGCCTCTATGCGGCGCAGGCCGTCCACGCGGGCCGCATCGAGCAGCGGCAACGCGCGGTGCGCCAGCTCGAGCTGCTGCTCGGCCGCTATCCCGACGGCACGCTGGTTGCCGGCGCGAACCTGCCCGGCGTCGGCGGGCCGCCGCCGGCGGGCCTGCCGGCCGAGCTGTTGCGGCGCCGCCCCGACGTGGTCGCTGCCGAGCGGCGCGCCACGGCGCAGGACCACCGCGTGGCCGAGGCGGTGGCCGCGCTGTATCCGCGCCTCGTGCTGACGGCGAGCGGCGGCACGCAGAGCGAGGACCTCGAGAACGTGCTCGATCCGGACTTCCTGGTCTGGTCGCTGCTCGGCAACCTGACGGCGCCGCTGTTCCGCGGCGGTGCCTTGCGCGGCGAGGTCGCGCTGCAGGAGGCGTTCCTGCGCCAGGTGTGTGCAGAGTACGCGGCAGTCGCGCAGAGGGCGTTTGCCGAAGTCGAGACGGCGCTCGTCGTCGAAGCCGTACTGGCCGAACGCGAGCAGCAGGTCGATCGGGCCGCCGTCGCGGCGAACGCCGCGGCGGCCGACGCGACGTCGCGCTACGGCAGGGGGCTCGAGGGCATCATCACGCTGCTCGAGGCGCAACGCCGCGCGCAGGAGGCCGACAGCCAGCTGCTCGCGGCAAAGCTCGCGCGCATCGACGCGAGGATCACGTTGTTCGCGGCGCTCGGCGGCGGCTTCCTGGCCGGCGCCGACACTCCGGAGTCGATCGAGCGATGAAGGGCTTCCTGCTGCACGTGTTGTTGCCGCTCGTCGTGCTGGC
>DASVAL010000118.1:0-2520 GCA_036376355.1 Planctomycetota bacterium | reverse complement strand
CTCGTGCGCGCGGGCCGGATCGACGTCGAGGTCGCCCGCAAGCGCGTGCTCGGGCTGACACCCGCCGACCTCGACATCAGCGGCCGCTGGGGCTTCGGCGGTCCGGCCGGCGCGCGCACCGCCTGGTCCGACGTCCGCGTGCGGTAGCAACGCCGGCTCACCACCCATTCCCTCACTCCGCGCCAGCCGCCGCGGGTAGAGAATGAGTGCATGCCCCCGTCGAGCGCACGCTGCCGGCGTCGTGGCTGCGCCGCTGACGCGCCGCCGGATCACTGCGGCCGCGGCGCGCCGCTCTCGGCTACCGACCGCTGCCTACTGGCCGTTCGCCTTCTGGCCGTTCGCCTTCTGCCGCAGCAGCCAGACGAAGCCGGTCATCTCCTCGCGGGCGAACTCGTCGCGCTCCTTCTCGAGCGCGTCGTACTGCTCCCGCCACTTCTTCTGCGCTTCCGCGCCGTCGCCGCGCTCGGCCTGGAAGAAGTCCTGCTGCTTCTTCTGCCACTCGGCTAGCCGCTTGCGCGCGTCGGCTTCCTCGACGCCCTTGCCCAGGTGCAGCAGCGTGATCTGGTCGCCGATCAGCAGATCGAGCTTGCCGTCGCCGTCGACATCGTCGACCCACACGCGCGTGTCGCCCGCGGGCGCCTTGCAGTGCGCGTCGCCGAACTGGACGCCCTCGCTGCCGCTGGCGTTGCCGTGGCCGACTGCCTCGACGAGCGTCGCGCGTGTGCCGTACTTCGGCTCGGTGCGGTTGCCGTCGTTCGTGAACAGGTAGACGCCGCCCCGCGCCGATCCGGAGATCAGGTCGAGGTCGCCGTCCTTGTCCCAATCGACGAAGAACGGATCGCCGTGGCTGTCGACCTGCAGCTTGCCGCCGCTGCCTTCGAGCCACGTCGCCTTCGGCGCGAACTTGCCGCCGCCTTCGCCGCGGAAGAGGCCGAACGTGCCGCTGAAGTTGCCGGCGACGATGTCGAGTTTGCCGTCACCGTCGTAGTCGACCGCGAACGGCCGCGTGCAGATGCGATCCGTCACTTCTTCCGACTGCGGCAGGATCAGCGGCTCGCCGTCGGTGCCCTTCAGGATCTCTGCCCTCTTCCAGCCGTCCTTGGTGCCCCAGAGGACCTGGAACAAGCCGGCCATGTCCTCGTCCTTGCGCGAGTACGTGCCCGACAGGATGTCGATGTGGCCGTCGCCATTGAGCTCCACGAACTGTGGAGTCGACGAGGTGCATCACCAGACGTCGGGGACTTCGGCGATGGCTCCCTCGGCTTGCAGCCACTCGCCGGCGGCGAGTTTGCCGCTGCCCTGGTTCTTGTAGACCTTCATCTTGCCCTTGTGGAACTGGCCGACGATGAGGTCCTTGTTGCCATCGCCGTCGACGTCGTGCCAGCACGGGTACGCGAACCCTGGCTTCTCGACGCGCACGTAGTCGTCGCCGGCTTTCAATCGAACCGGCGGTTCGAATTGGGGGCCCTGGGGAAGCGCGCCGAGCAGCGGCGCGAGGAGGAGGGTGGTCAGCATGAATGTGCCTTTCGTGGTGAGCCGCACTGCGTCCCGGACCACCCGGAACCAATCGGACCACGATCCCGCGGGTGTGGAACCCCGTCAAGTCGCTCACTTGATGCCTGCCCGACCGAACACGCGGCGCCCCGCCGCTGCCGACAGCCACCATCGTTGCCGGTGGTCTCGAGCGCGTTCACGCCTTGGCCCGCCTGGCCAGGATCGGTGCGACGACGCTGCGCAGCAACCACAGCGGAGGCAGGTACCGCCACATCGTGTTGCGCAGGCGATAGAGCAGCGCGTTCTCGATCTGCCGCACTTCGCCGGCGAGGCGACTGGCGTGCTGGATCATGCGGGTTCGCCAGCGCCGGGCCCGCGTGAACGCGGCGACTGCTTCGGCGAACGACGGCTGCCGTGCGAGTTGGCGATCGAGCTCCAGCAGGTTCACGATCGCGGTGCACGCCCCGCGCCCGAGATCGGGGGCCATGCCGTGCGCCGCGTCGCCGAGCAGCAGCGCGTTGCCGGCATGCCATGGCGGACCGGGCAGCATCTCCTCGATCGGTGTCTCGACGATTGCGGCATCCGGCGTGGCCGCCAACACGCGCGCGATCGGATCGGGCCAGTCGGCCAGGCGCGCGGCCAGTGCGGCGCCGGGCGAAGGCAGCTTCGCGCCACGATCCCGCTGGTTGTCCTGCACGAACCAGTAGACGAGTCCCGCCCCGACCGGGAACAGGCCGACGCGACAACCGCGGCCCAGCGTTTCGATCGCGACGCCGCTCCGCAGCTGCGGGTCGGCGAACGCGACGAGGCCGCGCCACGAGTTGCGGTGGCAGGAGCGCGGTGTGGCACCCGGGGAGATCGCCTGGCGCAGCGGGCTGTGCATGCCGGTCGCGACGAGCACGCCATCGGCGGCCAGCGCCGGCGCATCGGTGAGCTCGACGGCGAAACCGGCGCCGGCGCGGCGGATGCCGGTGCACGCGAGCGGCACGAGGTCGCACTGCAGGTCGCGACGCAGCAGGTGCATCA
>DASVAL010000129.1:0-28481 GCA_036376355.1 Planctomycetota bacterium | reverse complement strand
CGAGGTCAAGCTCTGGGAGAAGAAGGACCCCGTCGACCGCTTCCGCAGCTACCTCGCGAAGAGGGGTCTCTGGGACGACGAGAAGGAGGCGGCGTTGAAGCAGCGCATCGCTCAGGCCGTCAACGACGCGATCGCGGCGGCCGAGAAGAACGGCCCGCCCGCCGAGGAGAGTCTCGTGACCGACGTGTACGCGCAGGTCACGCCGCAGCTCCGGGAGCAGCTCGCCGAAGTGCTCGCGCTCGAAGGGCGCTCTGTCAACGAGGGCGCGTTCCCGCTGTAGGACGGGGTCGCCTGAATCCTGCCCCACCACGTTCCGTGTCAGGGGGCCATGCTGTGAGCTTCGGCCTCGCTCGCAGGAACTCTCGGGGTCCATGATCGGCAACGAAGCCGAGGTTGCCGACCGGCCGGGAAGGCGTGCTCACGCAGCTCGCGGAGAAGGCGGCCATGGCGTGGGCTCGAGGAGCTCCCCCGCGTCACGCGGCCTGACGGCCCGTCGTCGCGTCGCTGCACGGCCCGGCGGCCGGCGCCAGCGCCGACCCGGCAGCCCGTCAGACGTCGCCGAACGTCCACTCGATGCCGTTGCTGGTGAGCACCTGCAGGGGGTTCGCACCCGGCGCGAACACGTAGGCCTGCAGGTACACGCGGGCGCCGATCAGGCTCGGGCCGGGCGGGATCGCGAGCGAGAACGCCAGCGAAGTCGCTGTCGCCACGGTCGCCGGTAGCCCGAGCACGTCTGCCGACTGCAGGAGGTCGCAGCCGGGCATGCCGATGCCGCCGAGCGTCACGGGCAGCGTGAACGGCCCGTAGCTGGTGTTGCTCCATCCCATCGCGACCGCGCCGAGCGGCGTCGTCACGTTCGTGATCGTCGCGCCAGCGTTCTGCCCGACGATCGGGCGCGCCGCAGGCGCCGGCTCGAAGCCGACCGGCGGAATGCCGCAACCGTTGCCGTACGCCGTCGCCACGGCCGGCGTGCCGAGGACGCCGCGCGTCCACGTGTCGGCGACCGGGACCGCACCCGAGAACAGCACTAGCCGCTGCCGAGTCAGGTCGTACGCCATCGCGTGGCCGAAGCGCGCCGACGGACTCACGACCGGCTGCGCCTGCGTCCACACGGTGCCGTCCCACTCGACGGTGTCGGCGCTCAGGGTACCGCCCGGGTTGCCGCCGAACAGCACCACGCGCTGGCGCGCGGCATCGTACGCCATCGCGTGCTCGCGGCGGCCGGACAGCAGCACGCCCGTGGTCACGCGCTGCTGCCACGTAGTGCCATCCCACTCCCACGTGTCGCTTCTGGCGTTGTTGCCATCGGTGCCGCCGAACATCACCGTGCGCTGCCGCACCGGGTCGTACGCGAGCGAGTGCTCGGCGCGCGGCGGCGGCACGGTCGTCGGCAGGCGCTGCAACCACGCATTGCCGTCCCACTCCCACGTCGTGGCATTGACGACGCCCTGCACGAAGCCGCCGAACAACACCGTGCGCTGGCGCGCCGAGTCGTACGCGAGCGCATGGCTCCAGCGCGCGGACGGTGCGACCGCCGGCGTGCGCTGCAGCCAGTCGACGCCGTCCCACTCCCACGTGTCGCCGACGGCGCCACTGATGGACAAGCCGCCGAACAGGACGATGCGCTGGCGGGCGGCGTCGTAGGCCATCGCACTGTTCCAGCGCGCCGGCGGATAGTGCGTCGAGAAGCTCGCCGTCCAGTTCGTGCCATCCCACTGCCAGGCGTCGCCGAGGATCGTGCTCGTCGTCGACCAGCCGCCGAACAGCACCATTCGCTGGCGCGCCGCGTCGAACGCCATCGCCGCCGACCGTCGCGCCGACGGAGCGTTCGCTGGCGACAGCAGGGTCCAGGTGTCGACTTGGGCGGGGAGGGTCGAAGCGACTACGGCGAGGCAGGCAAGGACTGGGAGCGAGCGGCGCAGCACGGGCACCTCACAGGGAGTGTCGAGAACTGAAGCAAGCGTCCCGGACCAGGTGGGACCACCCCTCACGATCCCCCGCGTGCGGAACCCGGTCAAGTCGCACCCTTGGCAGCCTTGGCAGCCCAGGCATCGGAGCCACCAGCTTGCGCTCGCCTCCAGTCTGGATAACATCTAATGGCATCTGCATCGAGCCGCCGATGGAAGCGCCATGGCCATCCGGAAGAACCGCTTCGCCGCACTGAACATCTCACTGCCGAAGCAACTGCGCAGCTACGTCGAACAACGTGTGCGGCGCGGCGGGTTCGGCAACGTCAGCGAGTACATCCGCGTGCTGATCCGCCACGACCAGGCGGCGCCTGCACCGGCACCCGCGGCAACAGCGCCCGCGGCAGCGGTGCCTGGCGTGGATGCACCATGGCAATCGCCGCCGCCGCCGGCGGTGCGCGAAACAAGCGAACCGACCGGGGTTGTCGATTTCTCGACCGAGGATTGGCGCGAGTTGCGGGCAGCCCTGCACCGCGGTGGGCAACTGCTGATGAACAAGCGGGCCCGCGACATCGCCGCCCTGTTCCGCACGGCGCTCGAGTCGACGCGGATCCGCCTGCGTCGCGAAGATCCACGGGCCGACGAGGGGACGATCACGATGCGGGTCGTGGCCTGGTTGCACGAGCAGGAAGTGCCGGCGGACCACCCATGGCAGCCCGTCTCGAGGGAGCGATGGCGCAGGATCACCGGTGAATGATCCCATCAGCTGCGCTGCCAGCGTCTACCTCGACCTCGCCCGCCTGGGTGTTCGGTGCGCCCTGGTTGGCGGCATCGCGGTCGGGCTGCGCACGAGACCGCGCACCACCAAGGACGTGGATTTCTCCGTTGCCGTGGCATCCGATCGGCAGGCCGAGCAGGTCGTCCACAGGCTGTGTGGTGCGGGCTACACCGCGCGCCAGATCCTGCAACAGATCGACACTGGCCGCCTGGCAACCGTCAGGCTTCTGACGCCTGCAGCAGCGGGCGACGAGCCCGATCTGGATCTGCTGTTCGCGGCGTGCGGCATCGAGCGCGAAATCGTCGATGCCGCCGAGCCCGTCGAGATCTGGGGCGACGTCCGCGTCCCCATCGCTGCGATCCCACACCTGATCGCGATGAAAGTACTCGCCGAGAACGAACACTCGCGTAGCCAGGATCGCGTCGACCTGATGCAGTTGATCTCGCACGCTGACGACGCAGCGCTGCGAGCAGCGCGCGCCTGCTGCGAACTCATCAGTGGACGTGGCTTTGCCCGCGACAAGGACCTGCTCGCCGTCTTCGAAGCTCTCCTGACGCGCGCCAAGCGGCGGATCTGATCGGGCGACTACATCACGCCCTGCGCGAGCATCGCCTGTCCGACCTTCAGGAAGCCGGCGATGTTCGCGCCGTCGACGAGGTTGCCGGGCTTGCCGTACTCCGCCGCAGTCCGCGCGCAGGTCGCGTGGATGTTCTTCATGATGCCCTGCAGGCGGCGGTCGACGTCGGCGAAGCTCCACGACTCGCGCATGCTGTTCTGCTGCATCTCGAGGCCCGACGTCGCGACGCCGCCCGCGTTCGCGGCCTTGGCCGGACCGAACGCGATCTTGTGCTCGAGGAACATGTGCACGGCCTCGGGCGAGCTCGGCATGTTGGCTCCCTCGGCGACGACCCGGCAGCCGTTCTTGAGCAGCAGCTGCGCGTCCTCGCCGTCGATCTCGTTCTGCGTCGCGCACGGCAGCGCGACGTCGCACGGGATGTGCCACACGCCCGGGCCCGCCGTGAATCTCGCCTCCTTGTGCCGGTCCGTGTACTCGCGGATGCGGCCGCGCCGCGTTTCCTTGATCTCGCGGACCGTGTCGAGCTTGATGCCGCTCGGATCGTGCACGAAGCCGTCCGAGTCGCTCATCGCGACGACCTTGGCGCCCAGCTCGTGCGCCTTCTGCACCGCGTAGATCGAGACGTTGCCGGAGCCCGACACGACGACGGTCTTGCCCTTCAGCGACTCGTTGCGCGCGCGCAGCATCTCCTCGGTGAAGTAGCAGAGGCCGTAGCCGGTCGCCTCGGTGCGCACGAGCGAGCCGCCGAACACGACGCCCTTGCCCGTGTAGGTGCCGTCCCAGACGTTCGCGAGGCGCCGGTACTGGCCGGCCATGAATGCGACCTCGCGGCCGCCGACGCCGATGTCGCCCGCGGGCACGTCGGTGTCGGCGCCGATGTGGCGGTAGAGCTCGCAGACGAACGCCTGGCAGAAGTGCATGACCTCGGCGTCGCTCTTGCCCTTCGGATCGAAGTCCGCGCCGCCCTTCGCGCCGCCCATCGGCAGGCCGGTCAGCGCGTTCTTGAGGATCTGCTCGAAGCCGAGGAACTTCACGACGCCGAGGTTCACGCTCGGGTGGAAGCGCAGGCCGCCCTTGTAGGGTCCGATCACGGAGCTGAACTGCACGCGGTAGCCGCGGTTGACCTGCACCTCGCGCTTGTCGTCCGTCCACGCGACGCGGAACATGACCTGGCGTTCGGGCTCGACCAGGCGTTCGAACACCTTCGCCTTGCGAAACTCCGGGTGGCGTTCGAGCACGGGCTGGACCGACTGGAACACCTCGTCCACGGCCTGGTGGAACTCATGCTGCTCCGGGTTCTTTGCGCGGACGGAATCGAGTACGTCGGTCATGCAGTCTCCAGAGTCTCCAAAGGGGTAGTGAGCGCGGAATGCTAGCGACTGCCCGGTCCGGCCGCTCGGTTCCGAATGCCGCCGCGGCCACGATTGGCCGCGATTGCCCGCAGTCGTCCCGATAGGACGAGCCCGCGCTGCGTGGCACGCGGAGACCGCGCCATCGATGCCACGGGGAAGACCCGGATAGGATCCCGGGGTTCCCTCGACACGGACATGCACTCCACCACGCTCGCCTCGCTGCTCTGCATCACGGTCCTCGCGGCCGCGTCTCCGGCACAGAAGGAGGCCGATGCGATCGTCGAGCCTTCGCTGAAGGTGCCGCGCGGCAAGCTGCTCGAGTGGAAGAGCGCGCAGGCGAAGACCTACTGGTACCGGCTGCCGAAGGACATCGAGCCGAAGAACCCGCCGGACCTGCTGATCATGCTGCACGGCACCGGGCTCAACCACGGCTGGAGCTTCTGGAACTACCCGATCCTCGGCGATTTCCGGAAGCGCGACATCGTGGTCTCGCCGGACGGCATGACGCCGGGCCAGGGCACCACGTTCAACTTCGTGCAGGGCGCGAAGGACGGTGAGCAGATCGCCGGCCTCATCACCGACTTCAAGAAGCGCTTCCCGATCGGCCGCGTCTACCTCTACGGCCACAGCCAGGGCGCGTTCTTCTGCTACTGGTTCGCGGGCGAGCATCCGGAGCTGATCGACGGCATCGTCGCGCACGCGGGCAACGTGCTCGACGTCAAGCACGGCAAGCTCGGCAAGCAGAAGGTCGCGATCGGGATCCTGCACGGCCGCGCCGACGCCGTCGTGCCGGTCGACTGCGCGATCCGCACCGAGAAGATCTACCGCGAGCAGGGCTACGAGAAGCTGAAGCTCGAGATCGTCGACGGGCTGACGGAGCAGAGTGGCCATTGGCCGCTGCCGATCCAGGTCGCGAAGATGCTCGCGTGGTGCGACCAGGTGTCGACGCAGTCGGCCGCGCAGGCGGTGCGCACGGCAGCGAGCGAACTGCAGCGCAAGCAGCCCGACCTCGCCGTGATCGCCGAGCAATGGCAGAAGGCGAAGAAGCTGCTGCCGAAGGGAGACGACGCCGACAAGAAGGACCTGCCGCCGCAGCTCGACGCGCTCGGCGCGTTCCTCGACAAGACGCTGGCCGCGCTGAGCGAGAAGCTGCTCGCCGAGCCGGCCGTGCTCGATCCGAAGGCCGCGTACGGCCCCTGGGTGCCGCGGTTCCTGCTCGCGGACGACTGGTTCGCCGAGCACCCGACGTGGAAGAAGGGCATGCAGAAGCCGAAGGACCTCGCGAACCGCCACGACAAGCTTGTCGAGAAGGCCCTGAAGGGACTCGAGAAGCCGACCAAGGACTCGCGGGCCGCAGCTGCGAAGGCGTACGAAGAAGCGTTCCTGTCGGCGCGCGCCGGAGAGCTCTTCGAGACGCTCGCGAAAACGCTCGCGGACGCAGGCGCCGCCGAGGCCGAGAACATGAAGCGGGTCGGCGACGTGAAGGCGGACCGCGACAAGGCCGCCGCCGAAGCAGCGAAGGAGGCTGCCGAGCTGCTGGCACCCATGCTCGAGGCGCTGAAGACAGCGGCGCCTGCGCTGTTCGCGAGCGACGGCAACGGCGACGGCAAGTAGTCGCCTTACGCCGCGGATCAACGGGCGCAGCCGACGGGAGGTTGGGTGCCGGGCCGGAAGCTCCGCATATGTGGGAAACTGTTGACAGATGCGTACATCTGACTATGGTTTCCCACATGGTGAAAACCGCTCGGGATCGTGTCGCGGCGCTCGCTCGGGCCAAGGGCTTCATCGATGCGAGGGCCGTGGCCCGAGCCGGAATCCACACGCAAGCCCTGACCCGCCTCCTCGCCGAGGGCACGCTGGAGCGAGTCGCCCGGGGTCGGTATCGCCTCGCGAAGGCTGAAGTCTCCGAGCACCATGGCCTCGTGCTGGCAGCGGTCGCCGCGCCCGTCAGCGTCGTCTGCCTCCTCTCCGCCCTGAGCTTCCACGGGATCGGCACGCAGCTCCCGGCAGAGGTCTGGCTTGCCGTCGAGCGGGGCAGGACGGAGCCCAAGATCCCGAAGCTCCGGCTCCGAATCGTGCACTACAGCGGGCGGGCGTTCTCGGAGGGCATCGAGGTCCACGAGGTCGAGCGGCAGCGCGTCCGCGTCTACAGCGTGGCCAAGACGCTCGCCGACCTCTTCAAGGCGCGCAACCGCGTCGGGCTCGACGTGGCCGTGGAAGCGCTGCGTGAGGCGTGGCGCAACCGGCGCTTCACGATGACTGAGCTCGATCGGGCCGCGCGCTCCTGCCGGGTGGAGCGCGTCATGCGTCCCTACGTGGAGGCGGTGGTCGCATGACCACGGGGCTCGCCCACTCGGTACAGGTGCGCCTCGTCCGCCATGCGAAGCAGGTCGGCATCGACCCCAACAACGTGCTCGCGCGCTATGCGTGCGAGCGCTTGCTGTATCGCCTTTCGAAGTCTCCACACGCCGACCGCTTCGTGCTGAAGGGGGCTCTGTTGCTGCTCGTGTGGTTGGGCGAGGCGATCCGACCGACGCGGGACGCCGACCTGTTGGGCTTCGGCGATCTCGACCCCGAGTCGCTGCGCAGGATCTTCGCGGACGTCTGCGCCCTGGCCGTCGAGCCGGACGGCCTCGATTTCGACTCCGGGTCCCTGCACGTCGGTCCGATCCGCATCGAAGACGCCTATGGCGGACAGCGTGTGGAGATGCTCGCTCGGCTGGGGAAGGCCCGGCTCCGGGTTCAGGTAGACGTCGGCATCGGCGACGCGGTCGTTCCGGAACCGCAATGGATCGATTATCCGAGCCTGCTCGATATGCCGCGGCCGCGGCTGCGGGCCTACCGACCCGAGACGACCATCGCGGAGAAGCTGCATGCCATGGTCGAGCTGGGCTCGAGGAACAGCCGGATGCGCGACTTCTTCGATGTGCGCGCACTCGCCGCGGCCCACGCATTCGACGGTGCGGTTCTCGGAAACGCCATCGTCTCCACCTTCGCCCGGCGCCGGACGCCCGTGCCGACCGAGATGCCGATCGCACTGACGAGTGCCTTCGCGGCGATCGAGGGAAAGGGCGCGCAATGGAGCGGCTTCGTGCGTCGGTTGCCAGGTTCCTCCGCTTCCAGCGACTTCGAGGCGGTGATCGCGGCTGTGGCCGCGTTCGCGGGTCCGGTGCTCCTCGCAGTGGGTCGTGGCAATCCGTTCGGCAAGACCTGGCCCCCGGGAGGCCCCTGGCGATGAACGGGCCACGGCGATTCAAGCTCGTACACTTGCTTCGCCAAACGAGGCGACGAGATCAAGGCGCAGCACACTGATGCGGCACTTCACGCCGCCCGTGGTGCTGAGCGTTTACCGGAGGTGTGATTCCACTTCTCACCGCTTCCCCTGGCGAGCGCAATGATCCTGGAACAACAGACCGCGACCGCCTCGTTCTACGTGCCCGTCGTGGCCGCCTGGGTCGCCATCTTCCTCGGACTCGAGGTTGCGCGCCGGCTCCGGCGGTCCGTCTGGCCCGCCGCCGACACGTCCCGCAGCTGGATGCCGCGGCTCGACCTCGGCATCGCACTGCTCGTCGCCGCGGCGATCATCGGCCTCGGCCAGGTGTGGCGGGACGGCTGGCTGCGGTGGCGCTGGCCCGGTGCCTGGGACCACCTCGCGTTCCTGCTGCAGCAACTCATCATCTGGTCGCCGCTGCCGTTCGCGCTGTGGTTCCGGCGCCAGAAAGCGGCGAGTGCCTGGACGGGCCCCGACCATCTCGCGACGCGGCTTCTGGTCGGGTTCGTCCTCGGCGCCATCGGCGTCACGTTCTACCTGGCCGCGCGCGGTGAGCTGTCGCGCTGGCCGTCGATCGCGAACGAGGCGCTGACCTTGCGCGCGCTCGCGTATGCAGCACCGGTCTACCTCGAGGGGGTCGGACTCGCCTACGTCTTCGTGCGACTGCGCTGGGCCGTCGGCCGCTGGCTCGCTGCGCTGATTCCGGGCCTCTTGTTCGCACTCGCGCACGTTCCCGGGTCGGGCAACGACAGCGCGGCGACCACCGTCTCCTTCTTCGTCTTCAACACGGTCTTCGTGACGATCGTGCTGCTCGTGCTCGCCCGCTACCGCGACGTGGTCGCCCTGGGTGTCGCGCACTGGCTCATGGACCTCGCGACCGACGCTTTCTGAGCGAGCTGACGGCGCCGAAGTCTTGGACAGCGGAACGGGTCTCCGTATCTTCTGCGCCCCTCCCATGACCTACGACGTCCTCGTGATCGGTGCCGGCCCCGCCGGCTACGTCTGCGCGATTCGCAGCGCCCAGCTCGGCCTCAAGACGGCCATCGTCGAGAAGGAGACCCTCGGCGGCGTCTGCCTCAACGTCGGCTGCATCCCGAGCAAGGCGCTGATCGCCGCGTCGAAGCTCGTCGACAAGATCCAGAAGGCGGGCGTCATGGGCATCAAGGCCAAGTACGAAGGCCTCGACGTCTCTGCCCTCGTCGCGTGGAAGGCCGGCATCGTGAACAAGCTGACCTCGGGCGTCGGCGGCCTGCTGAAGGCCCACAAGGTCGACGTCTTCATGGGCGACGCGAAGGTCGTCTGGAAGGGCAAAGGACAGGTCGAGGTCGCGAGCAAGGACGGCACGAAGACCCTCGAAGCGAAGAACCTCGTCGTGGCCCCCGGCAGCTCGCCGATCGAGATCCCGGGCTTTGCGTTCGACGGCGACAGCGTCTGGTCGTCGACGCACGCGCTCGCGCCGAAGGCGGTGCCCCAGCGCATGATCGTGATCGGCGGCGGCTACATCGGCCTCGAGCTCGGCCTCGTCTACCACAAGCTCGGCACGCAGGTGCGTGTGCTCGAGTTCATGGACCGCGTGCTGCCCGGCATGGAGGAGGACCTCAGCTCCGAGATGGGGCGTTCGCTCAAGAAGAAGAAGATCGAGACGCACCTGAAGACGAAGGCGACCGGCTTCAAGAAGACCAAGAACGGCCTCGAGGTCGCGGCCGAGGTCGACGGCAAGGCGCAGACGTTCGAGTGCGACGTCGTGCTGTCGTGCGTCGGCCGCAAGCCGAACGGCAAGGGCCTCGGCCTCGAAGCAGCCGGCGTCAAGGTCGACGAGCGCGGCTTCGTGCCCGTCGACGCGCGCCGCATGACGAACGTGCAGGGCATCTACGCGATCGGCGACGTCGCGGGCCAGCCGATGCTCGCACACAAGGGCTCGCACGAAGGCCTCGTCGCCGCGGCCGCGATCGCGGGCGACAAGGGTGCGGCCTTCGACCCCGCGTGCATCCCGGCCGTCATCTTCACCGACCCCGAGATCGCGTCGGTCGGCCTGACCGCAGCGGAGGCGCGCAAGGCCGGCTTCGAGCCCGTCGAGGGCAAGTTCCCGTTCGGCGCGTCGGGCCGGGCGATGTCGATCAACGAGACCGAAGGCTGGGTCAAGGTCGTCGGCGACAAGAAGACCGACAAGCTGCTCGGTGTGCACATGATCGGCCCCGAGGTCACGGAGCTCGTGGCCGAAGCAGCGCTCGCGATCGAGGTCGGAGCAACGGTGTCCGACCTCGCATCGACGATCCACGCGCACCCGACGCTGCCCGAGGCGATCATGGAAGCCGCCGAAGCCGTGCACAGCATGGCCGTGCACATCTTCCAGACGCCGAAGAAGGCGTGAGCCCGCGCTACTGGCCGACCAGCATCACGGCCGCGTCCGAGATCGAGAACCCGAACGGGTTCAGGCCGAGGTCGAGGCCGAGCGCCTGCGTGTAGACCTGCACGCCGATCAGCGCCGGGACGTTCGGCACCGGGAACACCATCGAGGCAGTGGTCGGTGCGCCGACGATCGTCGCCGTGACGTCGGGCGAGACGCGCAGCGGGCAGCCCGGCATGCCGATGATGACGAGATCGACGGGGACCGGGAACCGGACCATGCCGAGGATCATCACGCCGATGCCGAATGGCAGCCGGTCGATCGTGATGTTCGCGGCGCCGCCGAGCACGGGCTGCGACGTCGTCACGTTCGTCGGTATGCCGAGCGAGCCAGGACAGCCGGCACCGATGTAGCCGTAGCCAGCCGCGCCCGTCGAACTGCTCGTCGCGTAGTGGATCGCTCCGTTCCAGATGCGCGGCGAGAACGTCGTCGACGTGGCGGCGAAGATCGGCGACGACTGCGTGAGTCCCGCGGTGATCGCGACGTCCGCGTTCGAGAAGGTCAGGGGCACGCCCGAGTTCGTGTACATCGGCGACGCACCGACGTGCTCGATGCCGAGGCCGTGCGCACCTGCTGCGAGGTGGATCGGCGAGGTGAACGGCACGAACGTGCGCGCGTTGGGACCGCGCGACGTGACCGTCGAGGTGCCGACGAGCCGCCACAACGTCGGGTCGGTCAGGGCTCCGACGTAGGTGCCTTCCTTCTGCCACACGTTGATCGTGAGCGGGCTCAGGTTCGGCACATTGCTGTTCACGTGCATCGCGCAGACCGTGATGCCGAGCGGGTTGGCGACCGCGACGTCGATGAAGTTGACGCCTCCCGTCGCGGTGGTCGTCGTGACGAGACCACCCGCGAACGACGTCTCGATCGTCGACGCGACCGCGATGCGTTTGGTCAGCGTCACGGTCGGTTGGCACGCGAGCGTCGTCGTCAGCGTGACGTTCACTTCGCCGCAGGCGTTCGGGTAGACGAACAGCGGATGCTGGGCGTTCGAGTCGACGATCGAGTCGCCGTCGAGGTCCCAGGCCCACGTCGCCGGCGTCGGCGACGACGTGTCCGTGAACTGCACGACGTTCGGGCCGATGATCGTGTTCGTGAAGCTCGGCACGATGATGTCGGTCCGCACGTAGTTCGTCTTGCTCGCCGTCGTCGCGCCGACGCTGTCGAAGATCGTCAGACTGACCGTGTAGTTGCCGCAGGCGACGTAGGTCCACTGCGGGTGCACGGCGTTCGAGTCGGGGACGCTGTCGCCGTCGAAGTCCCACGAGTAGGCGATGATTCCGCCGGGATTGCCCGAGGCGGCGTTGCTCGTGAACTGCACGGTCAGCGGCGACGCGCCGCGCGTCGGCGTGCCCGAGAAGTCGACGGCGACCGAACCGGACACGTAGAACATCGCGATGTTCGCGTGCCGCGGCGAGTTGCCTGCGGCCGTGCCGCCGAACGGATCGAGCACCGTCGACGTGCGCGACCGCGCCACGGTCATGTTCAGCGTCACCTCGGCCGTGCTGTACGTCGTGGGCAGCGGTGGCACGGGCGTGGCCGGATTCGTGTAGACGGGGTTCATGCCGACGTGATGCAGCGCCATGCCGCGCGTGCCCGGCGCCAGGTAGAACGGCGTCTGCAGCAGGAAGGAGGTCCGCCCGCCGGTGTGTGTGCGCGTCGCGGTGCCGACCTGGGTCCACAGCGACGCGGTCGTCGTGGCGCCGACGTGCGTGCCGCCGAGGCCGGTGATCCACACGCCGAGCGTGCCGGTCGTACCGGAGGTCGTGTTGATGTTGCAGTCGAACTGCGTGACCATGATCCCGGCGGGATCGACGACGTTGACGTCGAAGTACATCGTCGCGGCCGCCGGGCCCGGGTTGCTGATGACGAGACCGCCCGTGAACGTGGACACCACGGGCGATTGAGCGCAGACGACGGCGAGCAACGACAGGGAAGCGAAGAGGGAACGCAGCATGTGCGGGCTCCTGATTGTTCGGTGGCGGCTCATTCTTCGCGCAGCCGCCGTCGCCGTCGAGCCCCGCGAGCGCGGGAGTTTTCCACGCCCCCAGCGGGCTCCGCCCGCTGGGGGCGTGTGCGGTGGTCTGCTCGCGGGCGCAATGCGTCCTTTGTCCCTGGTCACCCAGGCACTTCAACTTCGCTCATGCAATCCGAGGCCCCGGTCTGAGTGGATACAGGGTATGCGGTCTGAACCCGAACTGTTCAACCATGAACATCGTTGACGCGGCCTGGCAACGCCGCTGCGATTAGTGCCCTACCAAGATGAAGGTCGCGAAGTCCGCAGTGACCCGGAGTCGGACGCCGAAGCAGCGTGAGCTCCCGTTCAAGGGCTGGGGTGGCCCTCGCAAGGGCTCGGGTCGCAAGCCCAAGAGCGGCGAGGCTGGCGTGTCTCATCGCGAGCGCCCCGCGCTCGCGATGAGGTTCCTCGTGCACGTCACCTTGAAGCTGCGCAAGGGGTTACCGCGGCTGCGGCAGAAAGCCGAGTACGCAGCGCTGAGCGCGGCCTTCGTGAAGGGCAAGGGCCGCTTTGGTTTCCGGCTGTGCCACTGCGCGGTCCTGAACGACCACCTCCATCTGATCGTCGAAGCTCCAGACCGCGCCGCTCTGCGGCGCGGTCTGCAGGGCCTCGCGATCCGCATCGCTCGCGCGCTGAACAGGCTCTGGCGCCGCCGCGGCAGGTATTCGCGGACCGCTACCACGACCGCATCCTGAAGTTCCCGCGCGAGGTCCGCAACGCGCTCCGCTACGTGCTCGCGAACGGCAAGAAGCATGCGGCCGAAGGGCGCGAGATCTCCGTGCCCGGGCCGATCGACACGTTCACGTCGGCACCGTGGTTCGACGGCTTCCGCGAACGCGTGAGCATTCGCGGTCTGGAAATGATCATGCGGCCGGTGACCGACGCAAAGACATGGATGCTGACGATCCGCTGGCGTCGGCACGGCCTGCTCTCCGTGCACGATCTGCCAGCAACCGCATGAATCGAAGGGACTCCGGCGCGCGACAGCTCACTGCTTCAGCGCGCGCACCATCGCCCCCACCGCGACGAGCAGCAGCACGAGCCCGAGCGGCACGAGCAGGATGCCGACGCCCGGGTCACCGGCCTCTGCGCCGAAGCCGCCGAGCAGGAACCCGCCGGGCAACGCGACGCTCGCGCCGATCAGGCACGCCGAGCCGAGCTGCGGCAGGCGTTCGCCGGCGTGCGAGAGCGAGAACGCGAACGCGAGGTGCACGATCGAGAGGAACGTGCCGTGCGCGTGCGCGAGCCGCCAGAGCAGCCGCCGCGTCTCGTTGCCGACCGCGAGGTACCAGTCGAGCTTGAAGCCGTGCATCGACTCGAGCACGCCACCGAGCACCGCGAACACCCCGAGGCTCACCCAACCGAACCGTAGATGTCTCGCGCGCAGGTTCGCCCGTTCGGGATCGGAGTTCATTCGGCGAGGTAGACCGGGCGGTTGTCGCGGCGTGCGTAGAGCCGCTCGAAGACCTCGAGCTGCAGGCCCGCGTCGCCGAGCAGCACGGCCGGACGCGGCGCGCCACGGTAACCGGCCCGCCAGGCCGATTGCACGGCGTCGGCGAACTTGCGCGCGGCCTCGGGCTCCGCGAGGAAGTCGTAGCCGGTCAGCGACGCGCCGCCGCCGGGCAGCGAACGCAGCGAGCGCGCGGCGTTGAAGCGCACGACGTAGTACGGATCGTCGAGCAGGCGCGCGAGGTAGGGCTGCATCCAGTCGGTGCCCGAGGCCTGCCGCGCGTCGGCCCAGCCGAAGCTCCACGCCGCGAGCACACGCTGGCCCGCGTCGCCCGACAGGAGCCACCGCACCGACGCGGCGACCGTACGCTGCTCGTCGTCGAGTGCCGGCGGCGCGATGTTCCACTTCGCCTGCAGCTGCTCGCTCGTCCACGACAGCGTGCGGTCGAGGTGGCACTGGTTGCACGCGTTCGGCCGCCCCGTCGCGAGCTCACTCTGCACGTTCGGGCTCGTGATCGTGTGGCTGCGCATCGCCTTCATGAGCCCGAACGTCGTGTAGCCCATGTGGCAGTTGTAGCAGCTGCTACCCGCCGACCCGGGCGCGTGGTGCGTGTGCGCCGCGAGCGCTGCCGCCTCGCGGAACTCCGCGTGGCACTGCGTGCACGCTTCGTTGCCGCGTTTGCCGATCGCGAGCTGGTCGTCGCGCCACGCAGCCGCGTCGGCGCCGGGCTCGCGGTGCATCGTGTGGCACGACGTGCAGTCCATCTGCTTCGTCACGTCGCCGTGCGTGTAGCACGGCGACAGGCGCAGCCCGCTGAACTCGCGCCCCGACAAGCGGACCTGGCCGTCGGACCAGAACGAGCTCGCGAAGAAGTTCGGGTTCTTCTGCAGCTCGCGCCGCAGCTCGGGCGCATCGCGGTCGCCCGGGCCGATCACGAGGTTCGTCGCCTGCAGGTCCTGGCCGGGACGGAACGGCAGGCCTTCGTCGCTCCAGCGCTCGAAGTGCTGCTGCCGCAGGATCGAGACCGAGTGGCACTGGCCGCAGGCTTCGGCCGAGCGCGCGGGCGGCAGCGTGCCCGGATTCACGATCGTGTCGTCGCTGCCCGCGCGGTGCCGCGTGTAGCGGCGCAGCGGGTTCCTGTTCGCGGCGGCGTGCTGAGCGCCGGGCCCGTGGCACGCCTCGCACGCGATGCCGAGCTCGGCGACCTGCGTGTCGTTGTGCCCCGCGTCGAACCGCGGCTTCGCGTGCGTCGCGTGGCACATGTGGCAGCTCTGGCTCCACGCGCCAGGGTCCGGCGGATCGCGGTGTTCAGGCGGCAGCACGAACGCGGCCGCGATCGGCAGCCAGATCCGCTCTTCGATGTGATAGCAGAGCGGCACCGGAGCGAGCTCGCGGCCCTTGCCGGTCGAGTACCAGAGCACCTGCAGGTGGTGCGAGCCGGTGATCTGCTCGACGGGCCGGTGCACGGACGCCGGCTGGTTGCCGCCGCGCTCGAACGTGGCCCACAGCGTCTCGGAGCGCCACTCGAGCACGACCGGCTTGCCGAACCAGTCGAGCTGCAGGCGGTCGAACTTCGGCACGAGCGCTTCGCGGCGGAAGGCCTGCGTCATCGTGCGATGGAACGAGTCGTGCCACGATGCGTGCTGCTCGGGATGGCAGGAGCGGCAGGCGCCCGAGCCGACGTAGCCGTCCCCGTGCACTTCGAGCGGCCGCGTCTCCGGCACCGCGGCCTCGCTGCGCTGCGTCGCGAACGCCGTCACCCCGACGGCGCACGCGCCGAGCGTCACCAGCACACGCCATGACCGCCCCCCCGCCGCGCGCCGCTGCGTCGCCCAGATCGGCACGATGGCCACTAGGGCCACGATCGCGGTCAGCAAAGCCTCCATTGCGTGGAGCAGAGTCTACGTGGATCCACGACGGCGCACCAAGTGCCGTGACGACGGCGATGAAAGTGGCTACTTCTCGAGCAGCATGGGTCCGTCCTTCGCCGAGCTCCACCGCGCGTTCAACGACGATCTCTGTGCCTGGGCAGAAGTCCAGGTGCGGCCATCGCTGCGGCCCCGGCTCGATCCGGACGACCTCGCGCAGGAAGTGTGGAGCCGTGCCTTCGCCGACTTCGCGCGGTTCGATGCGGCGCGCGGTCCGTTCCGCGCGTGGCTCTTCGGCATCGCGTACAACGTGCTCAAGAAGCAGCTGCGCGCATTCGACCGGCGGCGCCGTCACGAAGCGTCGCTCGCCAATCGCAGCACCGACGGCGGCACGAGCGTCGTCACCCGCCTGTCGCGCACCGAGCGGGTCGCGAGGCTGATCGCGATCGTCGAGACGCTCTCCGAGGAGGAACGCCAGCTCGTGCTGTTCCGCGGCATCGAAGGCCTGCCGCACGCCGACGTCGGTGCGCGCATGCGGATCCCGCCCGGCACCGCCGAGACGCGGTGGCGCCGCGTGCGCGCGAAGCTCGCGGACCTGCTGCCGGACTGAACGTCGCTCAGCGGTCGGCCAGACTCCTCCTCACCTGCTGCAACCACTGCTCGATGGCGGGCAGGTCCGCGTGCGCCGGCGCGCGCGATGCGAGCAGCGCCACGACCGACTCGGCCTCGGCGAGGTGTGAGCGTGCGAGTGCAGTGTCCGAGGCAAGTTGCGCGGCGAGCAGGTGCAGCCGCGCGGTCTGCACCTGAGCACCGGCGTGCTCCGGGTGGAGCACACGCACCTCGTCGCACAGCACGCGCGCCGCCTCGAGATCGGCCGCCGCCAACTCGGGCATCAGGCACGCGCGCTCGAAGTGCACCGAAGCGAGGCGCAACGTCGCCGAGACGTCCTCGGGGTTCGCCGCACGGACGGCGGTCCGGATGTCGATCACCGTCTCGAGCAGCGCTGCGCCCTCCTCGTGCTCCTCGCCCGCGAGCAGGATCGTGCCGAGGAACAGGCACGCCGTTGCGCGCGCCGAGGCGCTGACCTCGAAGCGGGCATCCGCGGCCGTCGCGACGGTCTCTCGCAGCGTCGCGATTCCTTCCGGACGCCGGCCGCTGCGGAACTGCGCGCGGCCGTACGCGGTCATCGTCGTGACCAGTTGCTCCCCGTGCGCGCGCGCACCGTCGGGGTCAGCCGTGAGCCCGCGCACGCCGGCGAGAGCCGCCGCCAGGAACGACGTCGCGGCGTCGTTCTCGCCCATTGCCTGCGCGAGCGAGCCGCGGTTCAGCAGCGCGCATGCCTCGACCGACCGCAGCCTGCGGCTCGCCGGCCATCGTGCACGCGCTGTCGCGAGGTCGCGCAGCGCCTCGCCGTAGGCCGCCGCCGCGGCCTTCGCATCGACGAAGCACCGCAGGTCCGCGTCCTTGAGCCGTGCCGTGAGCAGCGTCGCGGCCTCCTCGGGGTCCACGACTCCTCGCTGCAAGCGACGCGCAGCGATGCCGGCGGCGCGCGCGTAACACTCCCTCGCGGCGTCGAGGTCTCCGAGGTTGTCGGTGCCGTCGTGGCCGAGCACGTCGCCGAGCTTCGTCAGCGAGGCGACGAGTTCGTTCTCGAGGCCCGGGTCGAACTCACTCTCGCGCACGAGCCGCTCGAACAGCGCCATGGCGCGCGCGTGCACGAGGTGCCGGGCCTTCGTGGCGCCGGCTATGCCGCGCAGCGCGTCGTGCACGTCGAACGCGAGCGTGCGCGCGAGCTCCCGCACGTCCGCGAACGCGGTCTCTGCGCGGCGGCGCAAGTGCGACTCCGTGCGCCAGAACGACATCGAGAGCGCCAGGCCCGCCACGAGCGCTATCGCGGTCGTGGCGGCGACCGCGGACAGCACGGCATGGCGGCGCAGCCAGCGCATCGTGCGCTCGACGCGTCCCGGCAGCAGCGCTGCGACGGGCTCACCCGCCTGGAACCGCTGCAGGTCCTCTGCGAACGCGGCGGCCGTCGCGTAGCGGCGGCGTGCATCGCGCTGCAGCGCCGTGGTGACGACGGCGCGCAATGCGCGCGGCAGACGTCGCGGCAGGCTCAGCTCCTGCTGCAGCACTGCATGGCAGACTCCCTCGCGCGACGGGGCGCGGAACGGCAGCACACCGGTCAGGCATTCGTAGAGGACGACGCCGAGCGCCCATACGTCGGCGCGCCGGTCGATGCGGTGCGCGGGCGTCAGCTGTTCGGGCGACATGTAGTCGGGCGTGCCGCACGCGTCACCGCGCGTCACCGTCGGCAGGTGACCTCGCTCGTCGTGCGCGAGGCCGAAGTCGAGCAGCACGGGGCCCTCCGCGCCGAGCAGCACGTTCGAGGGCTTGATGTCGCGGTGCACGAGACCGCGTTCGTGTGCCGTGTGCAGCGCTGTGCAGAGACGGCGCACGATGTCGACGGCTTCCACCTGCCCGAGCGGCCCCTGCTGCAGCCGCTCGCGCAGCGAAGAGCCCGGGACGTACTGCATCGCGAGCCACGGCCGCCCGTCGCTCTCGCCTGCTTCGAGCAGCGCTGCGATGCCCGCATGCTGCAGGCGCGCCGCGGCGGTCGCTTCGCGCAGCATGTGCAGGCGCGTCGTCGGGTCGTCCTCGATCAGGACCTTGAGCGCGACGAGCCGTTGCAGGCGCGTGTCCTCGGCGAGGTGGACCGCTCCCTGGCTGCCGCGGCCGAGCTCGTGCAGGAGCCGGAACGGCCCGATCTGCGCCGGCCCGACCGCCGCTTCCGGGTCCGCCGCACAGGCCGGCTGACGTTCGGCGCCGGCAACCGCGGTCGCGAGCACGAACTCGCGCGCGACGATCTCCTCGCTGCCCGGATACTCCGCGAGATACTCACGCAGCGGCCGGCGCGCACCGCGCTGCTCGTCGCTGCGCAGCCGGACCAGGAACTCGGTAGCCAGCCAGTCTTCGTGCGGTTGCGCGGTCATGAGCACCTCGGGTCGCGGCGTGAGCGCCTGCCCCTCCATCAGAACAAAGTCAGGCGGAACGCACCCGACGTCGCGAGCCCGAGCGGCCCGGCCGGGTCCGTCACGAGCCACTGGCCGAACAGCTGAAAGCCCTGCAGCGACGGCAGCGACGGCACCGCGAACGACCACGACCGATGGCCGCTGCCCGGTCCGGCACTGCCCTGCAGCACGCCCGCGCCGAACAGGTTCATGGCCGGGGTCACTGCGAGGTGCACCGTGAGCCCGCCGACCACGATCGGCGCCGGTGCCTGTGCCACGTCCCAGGCGAGGAACGCGAGCTGGTTCGGCACCGCGCGATCGACGGCGACCGTCAGCGACGCCGTGCCGAGCCGCGACGGCTCGACGGCGACCGCGCGCGGCGCGATGCCGCCGGTGCCGGGCGTGCCCGCGCCGAAATGCACGATCTGGTTCGTCCCCTCCGCGAACAGCCGCGGCCGGTCGAACGGCGGCAGCTCGTTCTGGACGCGCGGATCGGTCAGGGCGTGCAGGAACGCGACGATGTCGGCGCGGTCGTTCGCGGTCAGCTGACCCGTGATCGCGATGACGTCCGGATCCTGGTTGACGTGGAAGTCGCCGCCCGCGTTGTAGAAGTCGACCACCGCGGCGAGCGTCGTTCGGCTGCCGTTGTGGAAGAAGGGTCCACGCAGCGCGACGTTCCGCAGGTCGGGGACCTTGAACCGGCCCGCGTCACCCGGGTCGCTCGTGATCGCGGCCCTGCCCTGGTCCTCGGCGATCGGCCGCACGCCCGTATTGCGGAAGTCCACCGTTGTCGGTCCTGCCGCATGCGCGATGGGACTGGCGTCGACGTGGCAGCCCCTGCAGTGCGACGCCACGAGGAAGAAGCCGTTCGTCGCCTGCGGCGACAGCGGACCTTGGCCCGCGAAGAACAGGTCCGCGGGCGACTGGTCGCTGACCAGCGTGCGCACGTAGCTCGCGATCGCCATGACGATGCGCGAGGCGTCGACGGTCGGCGAGCCGAACGCCTGCTGGAACAGCTGCGGGTAGGTCCTGCCCGCGACGAACGTCTGCAGCGGGCCCGGCAGGTTCGACGCGAGCGCGAGCGGCGCGACGGCCTGCACACGCCCCGTGACGTCCGACCAGGTCCGACCGGGATGGCCCATCTCGACGCTGTCGACGGGCGGTGCGGCAATCAGGTTCTCGAGCTGCGCGCCTGTGCTCAACACGACCTGGTTCGTCACGGGATCGCGGAACGTGCCGCTCTCGGCGCGCCCGTCCCAGAACAGCTTCGAGAGGTAGGCCGCGTTCACGATCGTGGGCGCCGTGCGCGGCGTCACCTGCGGACTCGAACCGAAGCCCGCGACCCAAGAGTAGACCCCGTTGCCGAGCGAGCGCGGCACGCCCGGTGACGCATGGCGATCGTCCGCCGTGCCGAACACGCCGTCGGGGCCCGGGTGCAACGCGGTCGCACTGCGCGGATCGGCGCCGCCGTGAGCGAGGATGTGGCACGAGCCGCACGCGACCGAGCGCGTCGTCGCGAGCTGCTCGTCCCAGAACAGCGCCTTGCCGAGCAGCACCTTGTTCGCCGTGGGCTGATTGCCCGGTGGAAACGGCGGCGGCGGGAAGATCGGCTGCTGGGCGAGCGCGAACGAGGTCGACAGGAAGACGGCGAGCAGGGGTTTCCGCATCGGAGTTCGAGTGGACAGGCGATCGGGGGCGAACGGACTTCCCCGCTCGCGTCCGGATCCGTCACGGATTCGAACAGAGCATCGGCGCTGCCGCGGTCGCTGCCGCCGCATCGCGAGGCGTTCTTGCCGAACGGCCGGCCGGTGCGGCAGGCCAGTGCGGAGGCTAGTGCGGCAGCACCGCCACGCCGGCCGCGGCCCGCAGCGGCCGCAACCGCGCGGTGAACGCGCGCAGGAACGGCGGCTCGGCGACGATCTCGAGCCCGGCCAGCTCGTGCCGCCGCGCCATCAGCGACGCGAAGCACTCGACGACCCAGTCGACGTGGCTCTGCGTGTAGACGCGGCGCGGCAGGCACAGACGCACGAGCTCGTGGTCCGCGACGAGCGCCGCGCCGGTCGTCGGATCGGACCGCCCGAACATCAGCGTGCCGATCTCGACGCTGCGGATGCCGCCCTCGAGATACAGCTCGCACGCGAGCGCCTGCCCCGGCAGCTCGTGCGGCGGGATCCGCGGCAACATCGCGGCGGCATCGATGTAGATCGCGTGCAGGCCGAACGGCCGCACCACGGGCACGCCGAGGTGGTCGAGGTGGTCGCCGAGGTAGCGCGCGCTCGCCTCGCGGTAGCGCAGGTACTCGGGATCGAGCACCTCACGCAGGCCCTGCGCGAGCGCCGCGAGGTCGCGCCCCGCGAGCCCACCGTAGGTCGGGAAGCCTTCGCCGAGGATCAGCAGGTTGCGCACCTTGTCGGCCAGCGCGTCGTCGTCGACGCACAAGAGCCCGCCGATGTTCACGAGCCCGTCCTTCTTGGCCGAGATCATGCAGCCGTCGGCGAGCTCGAACATCGCGCGCGCGACCTTCGGCAGCGGCACCCGCTGCCACTGCGGATCGAGCCGGTGGATCCAGAACGCGTTCTCGGCGAAGCGCGCCGCGTCGAGGAAGAACGGGATGCCGAAGCGGCGGTAGAGCTCGCTGACGGCGCGCAGGTTCTGCATCGACACGGGCTGGCCGCCGACGCGGTTGTTCGTGATCGTCAGCAGACCGAGCGGCACGCTGCCGCGAGGCTGCGCGCGCAACCAGCGCTCGAGCCGGTCGACGTCGAGATCGCCCTTCCACGGCGTCTGCTTGCGCAGGTCGGCGGCCGCGGGCGCGACGAAGTCGATCGCCGAAGCGCCGAGGCACTCGACGTTCGCGCGCGTCGTGTCGAAGTGCGCGTTGTTCGGCACCGACTGGCCTGCGGCGACCATGGCCCCGAACAGGATGCGTTCGGCCGCGCGGCCCTGGTGCACGGGGAACACGTGCTTCTTGCCGGTCAGCTCGCGCACGACGGCTTCGAGCTCCTCGAACGACCGGCTGCCCGCGTAGCTCTCGTCGCCGGTCATGATCGCGGCCCACTGCAGCGTCGACATGGCACCCGTGCCCGAGTCGGTCAGGAGGTCGATCATCACGTCGTCGGCGCGCAGCCGGAACAGGTTGTGGTCCGCGGCCGCGAGCAGCGGCCTGCGTTCGGCGGCAGTCGTGATCCGGATCGGCTCGACGGCCTTGATGCGGAACGGCTCGAAGACGGTGGTCATGCCCAGACGTTCGTCGGCAGCCGTGTCGGCCGGCATCGGCCGATGTGCGCAGGCGCGCGGGGGATCTGTTCGGAGCGGTCAGCGGCGGCGCGCGGCCTGGACCCGCTCGATGCCGGACGCCGCTGGTGCGCTGCCCGGTTCGATCTGCAGCACCTGCTGGAACGCGGCTTCGGCTGCGTCGAGACGCCCGAGCTCGAGGTTCGCCGCGCCGAGTCCGAGCCACGCCGTCGGCTCGCGCGGTGCGAACTGCGTAGCCGCCTCGAACGCGGAGATCACTTCCGCGGGCGTGCTGTCGCCCCTCTTGTGCCGCAGCAGCGTGCACCACCCGAGCTGCACGCGCGCCTTCGCTTCGGCGCGACGCGCCTGCTCGCCGCGGGACGTCTCGCCGACCTCGGCCAGCGCACGACCATACAGGGTGCGTGCGTCGTGCAGCGCGCCGCCGTCGCCGCGGTACGCGCGCTCGAGCGCCAGGTCGCCGGCCATCACGAGCACCATCGGGTCGTCGGGCGCTCCGGCCAACGAGTGCATGACGAGGCCTTCGGCGTCGCGCCAGTTCCACGTCGCCATGAAGCTCGCGAGGGCGAGCACCGCGATCGGAAGCCAGCGCACGACGCCCCACGTGCCGACGCGCGACAGCACGGCGAGTGCCAACGCGAACCCGGCCACGCACAGGTACAGGTAGCGGTCCGCGATCGGATAGACGCCGATCACGCGGCCGTAGAGCGCGGCCGGCACGAGCGGCGCGAGCACGAGCAGGCCAGCGAAGCGCAGTTCCTTGCGCAGCGGGGCGAGCAGCAGCCAGCCGAGCCCTGCGATCGCGGCCACCGCGCCGGCCACGGGCCACCAGCTGCCGTCGGGCCACGGCGCCACCGAGCGCACGCAGATCGTCGGCCACGGCCAGCACAGGAGCCACAGCTGCGCGCCGAGAACCTGCACCGCGCGCAGCGGCGAGAACTCGTCGAACGCCGGCACGCTCGGGCCGAGCAGCAAGGCACCGACCGGCTCGCGCTGCACGAGCGAACGCAGCAGGAACCACAGCGCACCGGTTGCGACCACCGCGGCGGCCAACGACGCGAGGTGCCTGCGGCCCGGCGCCGCGCCGGCAGACGGCAGCAGCCACACCGCGGCGACGACGAGCGGGATCGCGACGGCGCCGGTCTCCTTCGCGAGCATCGCGGCGAAGACGCACAGGCACGCGAGCCACGGCAGCCCGCGCGCGCCGTTCTCGCGCCAACGGATCGCCGCGAGCATCGCCTGCAGCGTCGCCGCGACCCACAACGGATCGTTGACCGCCGCGCACCACGCGACGCTCTCGACCTGCACCGGGTGGACTGCGAACAGCGCCGCGACCCACGTCGCGGTGCTTGCACCGACGAAGCGCCGCGCGAGCGCGTGCACGGCCCACGCGTTGACGACGTGCAGCAAGAGCCCGATCGCGTGCACGCCGAACGCGCCTCCCAGCGCGTCGCCGGCGAAGAACGTCAGCATCGTCAGCGGCCGCCAATAGCCGCCCTGCGCGCCGAACATCGGCTGCGTCAGCAGGGCACCGATGTCCGCCGAACGGATCGCCGGGTTGAGCGCCAGCAGCCGGATGTCGTCCGCAACGTGGGTGCCGAGCAGCGCGGGCCAGAACGTCAGCAGCACGACGGCGGCGAGCAGCGCATGCGGTCGTTCGGAAGGACCAGGCGGCTGCGTTGCGCTCGGCGCTCGAGTGTCGGAGGGAGGAACCACGTTCGCACGGGCGATCATGCCGCTTGCGGAACCTTCGCGCAGCCGACTGCTGCATCTCGCCCGCACGTCGTCATGTCCGTCGACTCGTCGACACGTCGCAGGGTTGCCGGCGCGGGCGAATGCACTAGACTCCGCCGCGCGCGCCACACCCTGCCCTCGGCGCCGGATCCGCACCAAGGCCGTGAAGAACCCCTCCTCGCTGCTCGCCGCGCTCGTGCTCTGTACTCTCGGTTCCCTCGCACGCGCCCAATACCTCTACACGCAGCAGGTCGGGCTCGTGACGGGGCCGGTCGTGATGACCGAGGGCTGCCTGCTCGTCGACGTCGACGGCGACACGGACCTCGACGTCGTGTTCGCGAACGGCTACGTGCTGTCGAGCTCCGGAAGCGCGATCCAGCCGACGCTGCTGATCAACAAGATCAACCAGAGCCTCGGCCTCGTCGACGAGACCGCGTCACGGCTGCCGGCGCTCGCGATCCGCGCCACGCTCGCGATCGCGTTCGACATCGAAGGCGACGGCGACAAGGACCTCGTCTTCTCGTGCAACGGCCCGAGCCAGCAGCGCATCTACGTGAACAACGGCGCCGGTGCGTTCGCGGACGAGACCGCGACGCGCCTGCCCGTGCTGAGCATCGCCGCGGCCGGCTGCGCCTACGGCGACGTCGACCAGGACGGCGACCTCGACCTGTTCTTCAACGACGAGCTCACGAACGGCCAGCTCAAGCTGTTCCTGAACGACAGCAACGGCGTGTTCACGAACGTCACCCCGACGCACGTCGTGTCGGCCCCGAAGACGAACCAGCAGGACGTGGTCGTCTGCGACATCGACAACGACTGGGACCTCGACGTGATCAACATCGGCAAGTCGACGGGCCAGCAGATCTTCTTCAACGACGGCACGGGCCACTTCCCGACCGTCAACACGGCGCTGCTGCCGGCGGGCACGGGCCTGACCTACGAAGCCGAGGCCGCGGACCTCGACCACGACGGCGACCTCGACCTCACGATGTTGTCCGTGTCAGGACTCACCGACACCGTGCTGCGCAACGAGTTGGTCCCGTCGGGCTTCCTCTCGTTCACGAGCCTGACCACGGCACTCACGGGCGGCAACGGCGAAGACGACAACGAGTGGGTCTTCGTCGACGCCAACAACGACGGCTTCCTCGACATCGTGAACGGCTCGCTGCAGTCGAACGGCGAGAAGCTCTACATCAACAACGGCGCGTTCTCGTTCGCGCGCGCGACCGGCACGAACGGCTTCTCGCCGCTCGTCGACTCGACGCTCGACGTCGCGGTCGGCGACCTGAACGGCGACGGCGTGTTCGACATGGTCACCGCGCAGGGTGAGTCGGGCAGCTTCCTGAACCGCGCCTACTACGGCACGGGCCCGGCCGACACGCAGCCGCCGCGCTTCGTGCGCGTCCAGCAACTTCCGGCCGTGTCGACGAACCCGGACGGACCGTGGGCCGTGCGAGCGACCGTCCAGGACTCGGCCGTCGACGACGGCGAGACGTCGATCGCGAGCGTCAGGATGGACTGGTCGATCACGCACCTCGGCGGCGTGACCACAGGCAGCACTCCGATGCAGTTCCGCGGCGGCCTCTTCTACCGTGGCGATCTCACGCCGCCGCCCGGCGTCGTGACGAACGGCGCCACGGTCAGCTTCACGGTCACCGCCGTGGACTGGCGCGGCAACAGCACGACGACGACGCAGCAGTCGTTCTGGATCTGCGGCCTGCAGAGCTACGCGCTCGGCCTCGGCGGCACGAACACGTCGCTCCTGTCGGCCAGCGGCTCGACGAGCCCCGGTGGGTTCCCGATCTTCGTCTGGAGTGCCGCGGCCCCGTCGGTCGGCGGCCTGTTCGCGCTCTCGCTCGCGCGAGCGCACCTCGTGTTGCCGCAGGGCATCCTCGTCGTCGATCCCGGCGTGCTCATCACGCTGGTGCCGATCGGCACCGACGCGGGCGGAGGTGGTGCGCTGGGCGTGCCGATCCCGGTCACGCCGCCGCTGATCGGCCTGCGCGTCGCGTTCCAGGCGCTGTTCGACCCGCCGCTCACGCTGACGAACGGCGTCGACCTCGTGATCTGTCCGTAGACCGCAGAGCCGCGCGCAAGACACGGGCACCGGCAGCGAGGAGCTGAGCGAGCGCATCGCAGGACGGAGGGTCCGGTCGAACGACGACGCACACGCGTTCTCCCAGCGAGAAGGGCCGTGCTGCTTCGTGGCGATCGGAGCCGCCACCGGCCATCATCCGCACGATGCCCGAGTCGGCGCGATCCCCCACCGGTCTGCTGCGTTCCCTCGAACAGACGAGAGCGACCTTCGGCGGCGACGCACCGGCGCAGAAGCTCGCGCTGCTGCAGGCTCTCGACCGTGCGCGCATGCCGACGGCGGCAGGCGTGCTGCGGCTGCACGAGGCGCTGTGCTTCCTGCGCGCGTATCCCGACGACGCTGCCGTGCTCGAGCAGGTCGCCGCGATGCTGCAGCGCTTCGATCAGCGCCGCGATCTGCGCGCGCATCGCCGCGCGCTGATGGACTCCGGCATCGCGGGCACGCCAATACGCTACTCGTTCTTCGCGAGCACGGCGCGCTGGCTCAGCGAACGGTTCCCAGGTGCTTTGCGGATCGTGTGGCCCGGCTTCGCGAACGCCGACCTGCTGAACCAGCGCCTGTCGCTGTTCGCGACGTGGCCCGAGACGCCGGGGCTCGACGAGATCGACATGCCGATGCGCGACTGGCTGCGCCGCCTCGCGGGCCCCGACACGACCGACGCCGACTTCCTGATCCGGCGCTGCGCGCAGCTCGGCCGCAGCGATCAGGAACGTGAGACCTTCTACGACGAGCTCGACGTCGAGCTCGAGCTGCGTGCCGGGCCCGGCACGCCGTCGCGTTCGCACGCGCTGCTCGCGGGACGCCACGTCTGCTTCCAGCAGCAGCCGTTCGCGCGCGAACGGCCCGAGCTGCGGCGCGAGCTTGCGCAGCGCGCGGTCGAGCGCCCGGTCGACGAGGCGCTCGGCGAACGCATCGTGACGCTCGCGCGCGAGGCGATGGTGCTGCGGCACCGCGACCTCGACGCGTTCGCGTACGGCGACCGCCGCGACGTGCGGCTGTTCGACTGCGGCGGCGGACTCGAGTTCGCCGTGATCGGCGTGATCCCCGAGCGGCGCCTGCTGCTCGAAGCGGTCTATGGCTACGTGACGCTCAAGAACGGCGTGCCGATCGGCTACGTGCTGACGAGCGGGTTCTTCGCGAGCTCGGAAGTCGCCTACAACGTCTTCGACACGTGGCGCGGCGGTGAAGCGGGCCTCGTCTACGGCCGCGTGCTCGCCGTGACGAAGCAGATCTACGGCTCCGACACGTTCACGATCTATCCGTACCAGCTCGGCGGCGGAGGCAACACCGAGGGCCTGAAGTCGGGCTCGTGGTGGTTCTACCAGAAGCTCGGCTTCCGCGCGCGCGAGCACGAGGTGCTCGGGCTGATGCAGCGTGAGCTCGCGGCGATCGCGAAGAACAAGTCGCATCGCTCGAGCATCGGCACGCTGCAGCGGCTCGCCGAGTACAACGTCTACTGGTCGGCCGGCAAGCCGCGCGACGACGTGATCGGCATCTTCCCGCTCGCGAACATCGGGCTCGCGATCACCGACTACCTCGCGCAGCGTTTCGGCGCCGATCGCGAACGTGGCGAGGCCCGGTGCGCGGACGAAGCCGCGGAGCTGTGCTCAGTGCGCGGCTGGCAGAAGTGGGCCGATGGCGAACGACTCTGGTGGTTGCGCTGGAGCCCGCTGATCCTCGTGCTGCCCGGCGTCGCGAAGTGGTCGGCCGCCGAGCGCGGTGCGCTCGTTGCCGTCGTACGCGCAAAGGGTGGCCGCCGCGAGAGCGACTACGTGCGGTTGCTCGACGGGCACAGGAAGCTGCGCGCCGCGCTGCGCAAGGTCGCGGCGGTCGAGCGGTAACCGGCGCAGCGGAGTTGCGTGATGGACTCCTGCAGCTCTCGTGAGCTGGGGGCTCGCCTGAAGAGATCAAGCAACGGTTGCACGACGAAGTCTTCGTGACGCGCGTCGAGGTTCGGGTTGTCTAGGTTACGCCGCCTCTCCGGACGGGAGTTATGCGGGATTCTGCAGGACCACGGTTTCGTCCTGGTTCGCCAGCGCGGCAGTCACGTCGTCATGCAACGTCGCGAGGTAGCAACGACCATCACCGTGCCCGTACAGATCACAAGGAGCTCAAAACGGGGACCCTCCTCGCAATCATTCGCCAGTCACAGGTCCCACGCGAGAAGTTCGAGACCTAGTAGCACCACATCGTCGGTGTCCACCGGCGAGCGGTGAGTCGCGCAGCAGCTAGACTCATGTGGCGGCCATGATCGAGACCTTGCTGCAACTCAGCGCGTACCTGCTGTTCTGCTGGTACATCGCGCTACCGATGATGGAGGCCATCTGCACGGCGATCGTTGCAGGCATCGGTGGATTCCTGACGAGCGTCGGGATGTGCTGCGCGGGCGTGATCGTGGTGGCGTGGGTCGTCAGCTTCCTCGCCTTCGTCGCGCGCCGCGTGCGATGACGCGAACGGGCGCCCGTCGAACGGTGGAACGCGTTCACCTTCCGCGCCGCACGTCGAAAGCCTGCTCGGCCGCGACGACCGCGAGTTCCTCGACCTCGACGTCGTCGACTCGTGACCAGGGCGAGCCCCTGTGGAGCCACGCGACGAAATCGGCGACCGCACCTTCCTCACCCTGGGCCTGCCCCTCGACCGCGCCGTCGGCGCGGTTCTGCACGAACCCGACGATCCCGAACTGCTGCGCCGCCTTTTGCGTGCAGGCGCGGAACGCGACACCCTGCACACGACCGACGACGACGAAGCGGACCCGGCGCATCACG
>DASVAL010000094.1:0-21185 GCA_036376355.1 Planctomycetota bacterium | reverse complement strand
TGGAACCGTCGGCGCGCCGTTCGGCAGCAGCTGGCGCTGGATCGCCTCGAGCACCCGCTCACTCGAGTTGGCGTCGACGTAGGCGTGCAGGCGCTTCATGACCTCGGCGCGGTGGCCGGTTCCTCGTGCGTCGACGGCTTTCCCCGCGGCTGCGTCCTCGAGAGCCTTCGCGAGCTGGGCGTAGTCCGAGCAGAGCGGTCCCACGGCGACGTCGACTGGATGGAAGTTGAAGCGCCGGCAGCCCGCGATGAAGTCCTCGAGGTCGGGCGTGTAGTAGATGATCGGCCGATCGAGCAGCATGTAGTCGAAGATGATCGACGAGTAGTCGCTGATCAGCGCGCTCGAGTGCGGCATCACGTCGTAGACGTCCGTGTCCTGGAACAGCTGGACGATGCGCGGCGACGCGTCCTTGAACTGCGTCGCGTCGACCGGGTGGAACTTGATGAAGAACACCGCATCGAGGCGCTCCATCAACTCATGCAGGCTCTTCCAGTCGATCTTGACGAACGGTTTGCCGTGGTCGCGGAACGTCGGCAGGTACAGGAAGACCTTCTTGCCGGCGCGAGCTGCATCGAGGACCGCTGCCGGACAGCGCTTGCCGTCGCGGGCCGCGCCGTCGAACAGCGAGTCGTTGCGCGGGAACCCGGTCACCCACACAGCCTGCTTCGGCATGTCGAACGCGCGCGCCGTGATTGCCTTGGTCTCCTCCGACATCGCGATGATCAAGTCGGGGCGGTTCACGTGCCAGGGCATCATCATGCCGTAGACCAGCCGCTGGAGCGGCGTGCCGTGGAACACGCGGTAGTAGCGGTTGTTCGGGTTGTCGATGTCGCGCTCGAAGGTCTTCAGCGGCACGCCGCTCCACAGATTCACCTTCTTCGCGCCGCGCGAGAGCCAGAAGTTCACGTCCTTCGCGAAACAGTCGAACAAGTGGAGCTTCGCGCGCAGGCAGCGCAGCATGCCCTTCGGCGACCACACCCAGTGCGCCTCGAAGCCCTGTTGGCGCAGGCGGGCGACGATGGCGCGGTTGCGGGAGATCCAGACCAGCTGCACGGAACCGCCGAGTCGCTTGTGGCAGAACTGGAAGAACGCGGCGGCATTGTCCGCGAAGCGGTGACCACCCCACGAGCCGAAGACCCAGACGTCGGCCCGGCGCGGGACGAATCCCGACAGGAAGTAGAGGAGGAACTGGAACGGACGCAGCAGTGCAGTCCCGAGCAGTGCACCCGACCGGAGCTCGCCGTTCATGCGGAGAACCTCCCTTCGCAGCTAGGGGCGCTTACCGTCATGCTCGAGGATGGCCGGGTAGAGAGCATCGCGGACGTGGTCGTAGTCTTCCTTCGTGTCGCACTCCGTGTACAGCAAGTCTGCGGACACCTGGGCGATGCGCATGCGACGGGCTGCGAAGAAGTACTGCCAGGCCTCCTCGTGCTCGGACCGCGCCTTCGCGTAACCGTAGGCCTTGCGTTCCGGCGACCATCCGGCCAGCCACTCGCTCGTTGCGCGCAGGAACGGCAGGTCTTGCGGTGCTGTGTAGATGACGCCCAGACTCTCCCCGAGCAGGCTCATGTCCTTCACCATGTCGGGCGTGAGGCCCTTGCCGATGAAGCGGGGATCCTCGTGACTGTGACCGTAGACGCGGACCTCCTCGTCGTCACCTGCAGTCGCCGGCGCCACGAACAGGCAGCTCGCCGAGCCGCAGTGCTCGATCACCCAGCGCATCAGCGCCCGCTCGTAGACGATGTCGGCGTCCATGATCAGCAGGCCGTGACCGGCTGGCGTCGTCGCGCCCCGCA
Organism: Planctomycetota bacterium; assembly: GCA_036376355.1. GTDB lineage: Bacteria > Planctomycetota > UBA1135 > UBA1135 > UBA2386 > DASVAL01. The sequence continues at coordinate 19,389 of DASVAL010000094.1, read as the reverse complement.
GCGCGCAGAGCATGCTGAGAGTCGATCCGGTTTCGGCCGTATCGAAGCGGTTGACGACGATGCGCATGCCTTCGAAGCTCGGGCAACTCGCGTGCGCTGGCTCACTGAGCACGACGAGCACTTCGGGCACGCCGAGCTGGCGCAGCACTGCCACGTGGCGCTCGAGGAAGCTCGGACCCCGCTCGTCTCGGGTCAACGGCAGGAGGGACTTCGGAACGGGTGTCCGGCCGAGGCGCCGGTTGATCCCGGCGGCAAGGACGATTGGAGTCACCGGGACCATGGGCCCTGCCGGCGCTGGGGACTCGCCGATTCGCCGGCGCGCGTTATCGGATCCTGACGAGCGGAGAGGACGGTCAAAATCGTTTTCCCTTTGCAGGAGCTGCAGCACAGACAGCGGCTGCGCGGTCGAGGATTGAACCCGCCGTGGGGGGCGGGTTCCAGCAGGGGAGAGAGATCAGGCAGTAACCCGGTCAGGATACTGCCTTGCGCGGACACGAAACGCTACTTTGTCTGGAAACTCGGGCGTCTTGCCGTCGGCATCGACGGTTCTGCAGCGTCGATGCGACGGCGCCTTGGTCGAGCCAGTCGCAGCTTGCGGCACGCGTTCGAGCGGGGCTGGCGGTGTCCGATGGATCACGCAGAGATCGGAACGCGCGGTTCGCTCCCGGGCGCCGCGAGAGCGAAGAGGACCGCGTGCGCTTCGTACAGATTTTCTTCTCGTCGAAAACCTGTTCTGCTTCAGACCGAGGAGCCGTTGCGACAACTGCGAGTCAAGTCGGCTCGGGTGGTTACCCGGCAGCGATGCCAACGACCTTCCTTGCACCGCGAAGCGCGAGGTTTTCTTTCGGGCCTCCGGCGTCCTAGCCGGCGTTCGGGCCCACTCGAATCCGGCAAGGCGCAAGCCGCCCCCCCTTGTGCACCGCACATGGTGCTGCTTGAGTGTATTCTGGCTTGCGTGAGGTTTGCACAAACCTCAGAAGAAGAGCCGGGTTGACAACTTCGGTGTGACCGGAGATCCTGGCCCATCTCGGGAAAGGGATCCTCCGGCGCGCGGGGGATTCTGGGACTCGCTGACACCTCGATCGGTATGACACTCACTGGACTTAGCGGTTCGACCGTTCCTTCGAACCCCGTTCGCACTCAGAGCCTGGCGCACGTGCGCGAGGGTCGCAAGAGCCAGGGTCACGCGACCTTGGTCTCGATCCTCACCGTGGACGCGCTGGCGATGGTCGCTTCGGCTGCGCTTGCCACCACGGTGATCGCAACGGGAATACCGGATTCCAACGTCGTGCCCTTCGCGGCCGTGCACACCAGCGCCGTCTGGGCTGTGCTCGCCTGGCTCCGGCTGTACCCGGGCGTGATGCTCGATCCCGTCGACGAAGGCCGTCGCCTGACTCTCGGCACGGCGATCGCCACGGCGATCTCGTGCGTCTCCGTGCTCCTGATCGCCGACGCCGACATCGGACTCGGCTTCGCGTTCGCCACATGGGGCCTCTCGGCAGTCTCGATCGTACTCGCCCGCACCTTCGCGCGCCGCTGGCTCGGCCGCCGGCCGTGGTGGGGCATTTCGGTCACCGTGGTCGGTGATCGCGCGGCGGCCCAGAAGGTCGTCGAGCTCATGCACCGCAACCCGCGCCAGGGGCTGCGACCCGTCGAGGCGGCGCCGAGCACCCCGATCCTGTCGCGGCAGGGCGCCGTCCAGGGTTGGGTCGTGCTGGCGACCTCGGGCCAGCTCTCCGACGAGGAAGCCTACGACTGGGCAGTTCGCCTCGGCGCCAGGCACCTGCTCGTCGTCGATCCGGAGCGTCGTGCGCTGGCCGACCGGCTCGCGAGGAGCCTGCCGCTGCGTTCGTTCTCGGCGATCCACGTGAGCCCGAAGCTCTATCGCCGCGGTTACTTGAACGCGAAGCGTCTGTTCGACATCGCTTGCGTCGTCTCGCTGCTCGCGGTGCTGGCACCGCTGTTTGCGGCGATCGCGATCGCGGTGCGGTTGTCGTCACCGGGACCCGTGTTCTTCGGGCACAACCGGATCGGCCGCGGGGGCCGCCATTTCCGCGCCCTGAAGTTCCGCACGATGCACTGCGGAGACCAGATCCTGCGCGATTACCTGGCGAAGAACCCGGAGGCCGCCGCGGAGTGGGCCGCGACGCAGAAGCTCAAGAACGATCCCCGCGTCACGAAGATCGGGGCCATCCTTCGCCGCACGAGCCTCGACGAGCTGCCGCAGCTCTGGAACGTGCTGCGCGGGGACATGAGCCTGGTCGGCCCGCGTCCGATCGTCGACGACGAAGTCGAGAAGTACGGCACGGTCCTCCCGCTCTACCTGCGCGTGCCACCGGGCATCACCGGTCTCTGGCAGGTCTCCGGCCGGAACAACACGAGCTACGAGCAGCGCGTCTGGCTGGACGCCCACTACGTGCGCAACTGGTCGCTCTCTCTCGACCTCTACATCCTCGCGCGCACCGTCGGTGTCGTGCTGCGCCGCGACGGCGCGTATTGAGCGACATGCCGCATCGACTGCGGCGCCGCTCGATCTCCTAGCGCGAGCCGACGAGACCGGCGCCCGCGTTGGTCGCGACGAATCCCATCGGGTTCACGCCGACGTCGAGAACGAGCCCCTGCACGTAGAACTGCAACCCCGACAGGGCCGGGACGCTCGGGATCGCGATCGTCCACGGACACGCACCGTTCTGGCCGGTGAGCACGAACGAGAGGTCGAGGCTCACGTAGCCGGTGCAGCCGGGCATGCCGATCGCGTCGAGCGGCAACGGCAGCGAGAGTGGTGGCCAACTCGTGTTGGAGAATCCGAAGATCGCGAGCACCGCGTTGATCGGGCCCGAGGGCAGCGCCCCGAACTCCAGGTCGAGGTTCTGTCCGAACGTCGGCCTCTCGCCGGGCAGCGCAACGAGCGACGGGACGCCCGCCGATCCAGGGCACCCGGCGCCGAACGTGTGGAACGTCGCGAACGTGCCCACTGGCTCGTCCCACCATTCGATGTCGATCGGCCCGCTCTCGTTCGGGTTGTCACCTGCGGCGACGACCGCGAGGATGCGATCGGCGGGTGTGCCTGGTCCCACGGTCGCGATCCGGTCGAGGTTGCAGCGGCCCGAGGCGCTGAGCAGCGTCGCAGTCGCGCTCCAGGTGCCTGAGGCGCCGGGTCCCGAGTACTTGTGGTAGGCGACGGCCCGATCCTCGCCGCCGTCGGCCAGCGTGAAGAACACGTAGAGGTCGTTGTCGATCAGCTGGATCGGCGCGTGGTCGTCGCCGCCGAACGGCCGGTTGCCGAAACCCGACGGCGGCGGAGTCCCCGTCGACCAGGTCTCGGTCGCGATGTCGAAGACACATAGGACGAGGTCGCCATCGCCGTTCGTCGTGCTGTTCGTATGCACGACGTAGACGAAGCCGTTCTGCTTGTCGACCGTGAAGCCCCAGTCCTGGTCCTGGCAACCCGACGTGTTGACCGAAGCGACCGGGCCGAAGCCGCCGGGCTCGGTCACGATCGAGTAGCGTACGTCGGTGTTGCTGTTCTTGTACCAGAGCACGAGCGCCTTGCTGCTGCCGAGACCGACCACGTGGCACGAGTGGTTCTCGCTGGCCGCTGCATCGACGACCGTGAGGATCGGCTCGAACGACGCGACGCTGTTCGGATTCGTGGCACGCCGCGCCCACACGTTGCCGCCGTGGTTGGCGACTCCGGCGAGCCAGACGTGGTCGCCGTCGTCGACGCCGACCGCGTTGGCCTCGTCGCCGAAGTTCGCCGTGACTGGCAGCTCTGGATCCCACGAAATCGTCGTGCCATGGATCGCGCCGCGGCGCAGGTAGCGCGTGCTCGTTCCCTGACTGTTGCCGAGCAGCAGGAACACCGTGTGCGTGCCGTCGATGTTCTCGACCCACGGCCGATGGCGGCCGTCGTTGGTCACGACGGAAGACGGCAGGCTGGCCGCCGCCGACCATTCGCCGCTGCCCGACCAGTGCCGGTAGAACAGCGTCGTGCCGGTCTGAGCATCGGCAACCGTGTAGAACATCCAGTACCTGGTGCCGTCGTACCAGAGCCGCTTGTAGTCGCCAATGCGCAGCTCTTCCGAGAGACCCTCGCTGCCGAACAGATTGCCCACGGACGTGACGACGTGCGAACGGTCGGCAGCCGCGATGGTCACGCTCGGATAGCCGGCGGCAGAAGGCTGGACGCCGGCGCCGTGCCAGGAGATGCGGAAGTACCACGTGCCGGTGGTGGGCCAATGGCATTTGATCGCGAAGTCCATCTCGAGACCCGATTCGAAGGCCGTGATGCTCTCGAGCCCGGTGCGTGTCTCGTGGTAGTGGCCACGTGTGTTGCCGGTGGGCAACAACAGCGTGTCGAGCACGACGCCGTTCGTCGCGGCGCCATTGACGCAGAGGAACGGCACGCCTGTGCTCGTCGCCTGCGCGGCGATGTCGGTCCACGTCGCCTGGTCCGCGCTGAACTGCAGCTTGGCGACTCGACTCGGATCGTCGTGGCCGCCAGACTCGGCCAACAACACGCGCAGTCGGATCGTGCCGTTCTGGATGGAGCTGGAGTCCAGCGCCGGCGGCGTGTTCAACGCGGCGAGGGGGACCATGGCTCCGTCCGGAGCGGCGTCATTGTAGAAGCACCAATCGGTCTGGGTCAGGTGCGTGGTCGATGCGGCGATCGAAGGGCCGCTTCTACCAATCACGATGAGGAGTCCAGCGACCACATGGATCGGGATCAGGATGCGAGTGAGCGCCATGCAGAAACACACGAGGTGATTCCCCACCCCCGTGTGGAACCGCTTGCTGCGAGTTTGATAGAACAGCTCTGCGCGACTTCGTCAAGTGGGGTGAGAGAACGGGCATGTCCGAGCCCTTTGGAGGCCTTGCGAGCAACACGGTCAGTGCGCGACTGTCCTGGCGCGTCGCGGAGTGCTCAATGCCGACTAGAACGCGCGGCGAGGATGTAAGGCGAGTCCGGTTGAGCCACTGCCGGGCGGTCGACACCGAGTCGCGAGCATGCGCAGCGCGTCATTGCCTAGCCGCGCATCTGCGGGAGTCGGCGATGCCAGCGCAACCGCCGCAACTCGAACAGCGGCAACCGCGTCGAGACTTCGCACCGGCTCGGCACCTGGCCGTCGCGTGTCTCAGAATGGGGTACGCTACCAGGCCTTTCCGTCGTTGGAGCCACTTGATCCGCACCACTCTTTCCATAGCTCTCGCCGCAACCGCTCTCGCCGCACAATCCAGCCATGTCATCGTGGAGCCCAAGCTCGCGGACATCCTCGAGCCTCATGCAGCCGCGCAAATGTCGTTGCCGTTTCATGGGTTCGGTTCGACGCACCTCGCTTATTCCCCGGTGCCTCATCCGGCACTGCTAGCCGGAGCCGCGACCCTCTACGTGCCGGATCCGCTGTTGTGTTCCGCGAGCTATCTCGGTGCCGAGGTGTCCCAACTCGTGTTCGCGTTGCCGCAGGGCGCCATCGTGCTGCTCGATGCCTCGTCGTCGCTGTCGCTGCATGTACTCGCAGTTCCTCATGCGACGTGGGCCTCGCTGGCCGGAATCTGCATCGACGGCGAGCACGAGCAAGTCGTCCTGCTCGACGCCGCGGGCCCGAGCTTCCTGCGCATCGACCTCGCGGACGTGCGCGCGGGAAGGGCGAAGTTCCTGTCGGCTCCGCTGCCGTCTGCATGGAGCACGGTCAGGGGGATCGCCTTCGACGTCGCGCGGGAGCGCATCGTCGGCTTCGAGCCGGCGACGGGCGACCTGCTGCAGCATTCTGCCGAGGATCCGAGCCCGGGCGCCGGGACGTTGCGGCCCGTGCCCGAAGTGCTCGCGTTCGGCTTCGCGCCGGCCGAGAGCCTCGATCAGGACCTGTTCGTCAGCAGCGGCGACCAACGTCTGCTGACCAGCCAATGGACCTGGAACTCCGGCGGCATCGATGTGGAGACCGCGACGTTGCGGGCAACCATCGCGACGAGCTCGTGGTCGCCTTCCAGTCCCGATCCGTCGGGGGTTGCCTACGATCCGCTCTTCGATCGACTGATGCTCACCGATGGCGAAGTCGACGAGATGACGATCTACGCGGGAGTCAACTTCTTCGAACCGAGCCGGACAGGCATCCTCGCGCGCACGAGTGCGACGGTGGGCTACACGCCGGAACCAGCGGGGGTCGCGCTCGACACCGCGACTCGGACCTTCTATCTCAGCGACGACGACCGCGACAAGGTGTACGTCGTGGCTGCTGGACCAGATGGATTGCTGAACACGGCCGACGACTCCGTGCGCTCGTTCAGCGTAGGCAACTTCACTACGGACCCCGAGGACGTCGCCTTCGACAACACGACCCGCGACTTGTGGGTCATCGGCGGCGACACGGTCATCGCTCACAAGCTGCAGCCCGGCCCCAACGGCGTCTTCGACGGCACTGCACCGAACGGCGACGACGTGCTCGTCAGTTTCGATTTGGCGCCGTTCGGCGCGACCGATCCAGAGGGCATCGCGATCCGTCCCAGCGACGGCGGCATCTACGTGGCCGGCAAGCCGAGGACGCTGCTCCTGCACTTGAATGCCCTGGGGCAACTCCTGCGAACGATCACGCTGCCGAGCACGGGGCTCATCAAGCCCGCCGGTATCACGTGGGCTCCGAGCACGGTCGGCCCCGGTGACAGCCTGTTCCTCGTCGACCGCGGCGTCGACAACGACCTCAATCCGAACGAGAACGACGGCTTGCTGCTCGAGTACGGCGTGTCTTTGGCGGCGCCCACCAACCAACCCCCAGTCGTCGATGCCGGGCCCGATGTCACCATCGTGGGCTCAGCGGCCGCGAGCCTTGCGGGGACCGCCAACGACGACGGCCTGCCTGGCCCGCTGACGATCCAATGGAGCCTGGTTTCCGGCCCTGGCACCGTGACCTTCACGGCGCCGACGCAAGCCGCGACCAATGCCACGTTCTCGGTGACGGGCAGCTACACGTGTGAGCTCACGGCCTCCGACAGCGAATTCACGCGCACGGACGTGGTCGTGGTCACGGTGCAGGCACCGCCGACCGGCACCATCCTCGAGCGCGCCGTCGCAGCTTCGTCCGACGACGCCGAAGAGGGGACGACCGCGGTGAACCGCACCAGCAGCGATCTCGAGATGGTGGTGGACGGCTCGGTGAGTCAGGTCGTCGGAGTCCGCTTCCAGAACCTCACGATTCCGGCGGGCGCCGTGATCACGTCCGCGTACGTGCAGTTCACGACCGACACGACCAAGTCGACTGCTACCCAGCTCACGATCGCGGGGCAGGCCAGCGACAGCGCAGCTGAGTTCAGGACGACAGCCTCCAGCATCTCTACGCGACCTCGCACCACAGCCACGGTCGCGTGGGCTCCCGTGCCTTGGACCGTCGTCAACGAAGCCGGGCTCAACCAGCGCACGCCCAATCTCGGGAGCGTCGTGCAGGAGATCGTGAATCGCCCGGGCTGGATCTCGGGCAACGCGATGGTCTTCGTGATCACGGGCACCGGTTGCCGCATTGCGACGGCGTACGACCACAGCCCCGCGGCAGCCGCCAAGCTGATCGTCAACTACCAGTCTTCGGCGCCCGTGAACCAGCCGCCCGTCGTCGATGCCGGGCCCGATGTCACCATCGTCATCACATCGGCTGCGAGCCTTGCAGGCAGCATCAGTGACGATGGCCTGAATGCGCCACTGACGATCCAATGGAGCAAGCTCTCGGGCCCCGGCACGGTGTCCTTCACGGCGCCAACGCAAGCCGCGACCAGCGCTTCGTTCTCCGTCGCCGGCAGCTACACGGTCCAGCTCAGCTGCTTCGATGGCGAGTTCACGCGCACGGACACCGCCGTCGTCACGGTGGAGCCACCCGTCAATCAGGCGCCGGTCGTCAGTGCCGGACCCGACGTCTCGATCCTGAGCACGGCATCCGCGCAGCTCGCGGGCAGCGTCAGTGACGACGGTCTGCCGGGCGGCCCGCTGACGATCCAGTGGAGCAAGCTCTCCGGTCCTGGCACCGCGACCTTCGCTGCGCCGGCCCAGGCCGCGACGAACGTGTCGTTCTCGGTGGCGGGCAGCTACACGCTGCAGCTCAGTGCTTCCGATGGCGCGTTGACGAGCACGGACACGGTCGTGGTCACGGTGCAGCAGGCGCCGACGAACCAGGCGCCGGTCGTCAGTGCCGGACCCGACGTCACGGTCCTGATCACGTCGCCGGCGAGCCTCGTCGGCACCATCAGCGACGACGGTCTGCCGGGGCCGCTGGCGATCCAATGGAGCAAGCTCACGGGACCCGGCACGGCGACGTTCACTGCGCCGGCGGCAGCGACGACCGACGTGTCGTTCTCGGCGCTCGGCGTCTACACGTTGAGGCTCAGCGCCTCCGATGGCGCGCTGACGACCACGGACACGGTTGCCGTGACCGTGGAAGGCTCCGGCAGCGTCGTGCGATCCATCGCGACCGGCCACGACGACGCCGAAGAGCTGCCTACGGCCGTCACGCGTGGCAGCAACGACATCGAGATGATGGTCGACGGCACGGTGACCCACGCAGCGGTCGGCCTGCGTTTCACGAACGTCGTGATCCCGCGCGGCGCCGTGGTGACGTCGGCCTACGTGCAGTTCACCGCCAAGGACGCGCAGTCGGCCCCGACGCAGCTCACGATCGCGGGGCACGCCAGCGACAACGCCGGCACGTTCCTGACCACGGCGGGCAGCATCTCGAACCGGCCGCGCACTGCGGCCACGGTCGGCTGGGCACCGGCGCCCTGGACCATCGCGAACGAAGCGGGCCCGAACCAGCGCACGCCGAACCTCGCGAGCATCGTGCAGGAGATCACGAACCGCGCTGGCTGGACCCCCGGCAACGCGATGGTCTTCGTGATCTCGGGCACCGGCTGCCGCAATGCAGCCGCCTACGACCTGAGTCCCGGCGTCGCCGCGCAGCTGATCGTCAGTTATCAGTGAGGGTTCGCGGCTCGCGGCCGCGGGACCTCGAGACGTCCGCAGCAGTCATTGCAGCGAGTTCAGAATGAGACTGCGCAGCAGACCGAGGCGTCTGCGGGCGTGTGCATCGAGGCGGCGCGCGATTTCGCCGCACGGAATCGTGAGCGCGCGACTCGCGTGACAGCGGCGCCTGAGCGATGCCCTGTTGCGCGGTCCGATGCGCATCTCGGTGTTGGAGCGCCGGGTCCACTGCACGCTGTCGAGCTCGAACGATGCGAGCAGCTCGACGCCGTCGGCAACGTAGCCGCCGCACAGTACGGGTGGAGGTACGCTCTGGGGTCCCCCCTGGTTGGTTGGAGGCCCCTTTGATGCGCACCACTCTCGCCGTTCCTCTCGCCGCTGCGGCTCTCGTTGCTCAAAGCCCTCTCGTGGAAGGGCCGCAGCTCGCAGGCGTGCTCGATCCTCATTCCGCCGCGCAACTCCTGTTGCCGCTTCATGGGTTCGGGTCGACGCAGCTCGCATACGCCCCCCTTCCTCATCCTGCGCTGCGTGTCGGCGACACGAGTCTCTACGCGCCGGATCCTCTGTTGTGTTCTGCCAACTACCTCGGGACCGAAGTGGCGCAGATCGTGTTCGCCGTGCCACAGGGCGCACTCGTGCTCCTCGACGCATCGTCGTCGTTGGCGTTGCACGTGCTGCCGGTTTCTCATTCGACCTGGACCAGGCCGGCGGGAATCTGCATCGACGGCGAGCACGATCAGGTCGTGGTGCTCGACGCCGCGGGCCCCAGTCTGCTGCGCATCGACCTCGCGGATGTGCGCGCGGGCAAGGAGAAGTTCGAGTCGACGCCGTTGCCGCCGGCGTGGAGCTTGGTCAGGGGAATCGCCCTCGACCTCGCGCGCGATCGCCTCGTCGGCTTCGACCCGGTGTCGGGCGACCTGCTGCAGCTCTCGGTCGACGATCCGGCGATCAACGCCGGGACGCTGCGCCCCTTGCCTTCCGTGCTCGCGTTCGGCTTCGTGCCGACCGAGAACTTCAACCACGACCTGTTCGTCACGAGTGGCGATCAGCGCATGCTGACCGACCAGTGGACGTGGAACGCCGTGGGGACCGACGAGGAGACAGCGACGCTGCGCGCAACCGTGTCGACGGCAGGCTGGCTGCCGCCCAGTCCGGACCCGGCGGCAGTGACCTACGATCCGCTCTACGATCGGCTCGTCGTCGCCGACAGCGAAGTCGACGAGATGCTGATCTACCAGGGCGCCAACATGTTCGAGGCGACTCGCGCCGGCTTCCTCGTGCACACGAGCACGACGCTGGCCTACTCGCCCGAACCGTCGGGGATGACGCTCGACACTGCCACGCGCACCTTCTACATCGCTGACGACGACCGCGACAAGATGTTCGTCGTCGCGACGGGGCCAGACGGGTTGCTGCACACGGCGGACGACTCGGTCCGTTCGTTCCGGGTCAACAACTTCTGTCTCGACGCGGAGAGCCTCGCTTTCGACAGCGCGACGGGCACGCTGTGGATCGCCGGCGGCATCTCGAATCTGCTGCACAAGCTGCGACCGGGCCCCAACGGGATCTTCGACGGCACGCCGCCGAACGGCGACGACGTGCTCGCCAGCTTCGACACGGCGGGGTTCGGCGTGACGGACGTCGGCGGCGTCGCGTTCCGCCCCTCCGACGGCGGCCTCTACGTGCTGGGCCTGCCGAAGACCCGCCTGCTGCACATGAACGACCTCGGGCAGATGGTGCGCGCGATCACGCTGCCGAGCACTGGGCTGATGAGACCCGCGGGCCTCACGTTTGCTCCGAGCTCGGTCGGCGCTGGCGACAGTCTGTTCCTCGTCGACCGCCACATCGACAACGACGGCAGCCCGAACGAGAACGACGGCCTGCTGCTCGAGTACGGCGTGTCGTCGACAGTGGCCCCGAACCAGCCTCCGATCGTCAGTGCAGGGCCCGACGTCACGATCCTGATCACGGCGGCAGCGAGCCTCGCCGGCAGCGTCGGCGACGACGGCATTCCGGGGATCCCGCTCGTGATCCAATGGAGCCTGGTCGCGGGTCCTGGCGCCGCGACCTTCACGGCGCCGACGTCCCCGACGACGAACGTCTCGTTCTCGGCGGCCGGCAGCTACACGTGTCAGCTCAGCGCCTCGGACGGTGAGTTCACGCGCACCGACACGGTCGTGGTCACCGTGCAGGAGCCGCCCTCTGGCGGCACCGTGGAGCGGACCATCGCGATCGGCAGCGACGACGCCGAAGAAGGAACGACCTCGGTGAATCGCACGAGCAGCGACCTCGAAATGGTCGTCGACGGCACGGTGACCCAGATCGTCGGACTGCGGTTCCAGGGCCTCGCGATTCCGGCTGGCTCCGTGATCACGTCCGCGTACCTGCAGTTCACGGCCAAGTCGGGCACGTCGACGGCGACGCAGCTCACGATCGCGGCGCAGGCCAGCGACAACCCCGCCACGTTCACCACGACGGCTGGCAACATCTCGAGCCGGCCCCGCACCACGGCCACGGTCGCCTGGGCGCCTGCATCCTGGAACGTCGTCAACGAAGCCGGCCCGAACCAGCGCACGCCGAATCTCGCGAGCATCGTGCAGCAGATCACGAGCCGTCCGGGCTGGATCGCCGGCAACTCGATCGCCTTCGTGATCACGGGCACGGGCCGCCGCATCGCGTGCGCCTACGAGTTCAGCCCGACCGTGGCGCCCAGGCTCGTCGTCGACTATCAGTCCACGCTGCCCGTCAATCAGCCGCCCGCCGTCGATGCCGGACCCGATGTCTCGATCCTGAGCACGGCGTCCGCGCAGCTCGCGGGCACGGCCAGCGACGACGGCCTGCCTGGCCCGCTGACGATCCAATGGAGCAAGCTCTCGGGCCCGGGCACGGCGACCTTCACGGCGGCGGCACAAGCCGCGACGAGCGTCTCGTTCTCGGCGGCCGGCAGCTACACGCTGCAGCTCAGCGCCTCCGATGGCGCGCTGACGAGCACGGACACGGTCGTGGTCGCGGTGCAGCAGGCGCCGACGAACCAGGCGCCCGTCGCCAATGCCGGGCCCGACAGCACGGTCCAGATCACGTCGCCGGCGCACCTCGCAGGCACCGCCAGCGACGACGGTCTGCCTGGCCCACTGACGATCCAATGGAGCAAGCTGACCGGACCCGGCACGGCGACGTTCACGGCGCCGGCGGCAGCGACGACCGATGTTTCGTTCTCGGCGCTCGGCAGCTACACGCTGCGGCTCAGCGTCTCCGATGGCGCGCTGACGACCACGGACTCGGTCGTGGTCACGGTCGAGGGAGCCGGCAGCGTCGTGCGATCCATCGCGACCGGCCACGACGATGCCGAAGAGCTGCCGACTGCCGTGACGCGTGGCAACAACGACCTCGAGATGATGGTCGACGGCACGGTGACGCACTCGGCGGTCGGCCTGCGGTTCACGAACATCGCGATCCCGCCTGGTGCCGTGATCACGTCCGCCTACGTGCAGTTCACTGCCAAGGACGCCCGGTCGGCTCCGACGCAGCTGGCGATCGCAGGGCAGGCCGCCGACAACGCCGCGACGTTCCTGACGACGGCGAACAGCATCTCGAGCCGGCCGCGCACGGCGGCCACGGTCGGCTGGGCACCGGCGCCCTGGACCATCGCGAACGAAGCCGGCCCGAACCAGCGCACGCCGAACCTCGCGAGCATCGTGCAGGAGATCACGAACCGTTCCGGCTGGGTTTCCGGCAACGCGATGGTCTTCGTGATCACGGGCACTGGCTGCCGCAATGCGTCCGCTTACGACCAGAGCCCCGCGGTCGCTGCGCAGTTGATCGTCAACTACCAGTGAGCCTGCCGCGCCGGCGCAGCTACTGCGTGCCGATGCGGCCGGCGCCGCCGTTCGTGGTCACGAGTCCGAGTGGGTTCACGTCGACGTCGGGCACGAGGCCCTGCACGTAGAACCGCACGCCCGCGAGCGACTGGTGGTTCGGGATCGGGATCGTCCAGTTGCACGCGCCGTTCACGCTCGTCAGCAGGGCCCAGATCTCGAGGCTCACATAGGCATTGCAGCCCGGCATGCCGAGCACTGCCAGCGGCAGCGGCAGCGAGAACGGCGGCCAGACCGTGTTCGAGAACCCGAGCGTCGCGAAGACCGGGTTGATCGGGAACGGGGCGAGGGAGGTGAACTGCAGGTCCAGGTCCTGCCCGAGAATCGGCCTCTCGCCCGGCGGCGCGGTCAGCGACGGCACACCGCCTGATCCGAGGCAGCCCGTGCCGAACGGCGCGAACGTCGCAGTCGGGCCCAGCGGTTCGTCCCACCATTCGAGATCGATCGGACTGCTGTGGTTCGGGTTGTCGCCCGCGGCGACTACCGCGAGGATGCGATCGGCAGGTGTGCCAGGTCCCACGGTGACGATGCGGTCGAGGTTGCAACGGCCCGAATCGCTGAGCGCCGTTGCGCTGCTGCTCCAGCTGCCGGAAGCGCCGGGTCCTGTGTACTTGTGGTAGGCCACCGCGCGGTCCTCGCCGCCGTCGGCCAGCGTGAAGAAGACGTAGAGGTCGTTGCCGATCAGCTGGATCGGCGCGTGGTCGTCGCCGCCGAACGGCCGGTTGCCGACGCCCGACGGCGGCGCGGTCCCGGTCGACCAGGTCCCGGTCGCGATGTCGAAGACACGCAGCACCAGGTTGCCAGCGCCGTTGATCGTGCTGTCCGTATGCACGAGGTAGACGAATCCGTTCTGCTTGTCGACCGTGAAGCCCCAGTCCTGGTCCTGGCAACCCGCCGTGTTCACCGAAGCGACGGGGCCGAAGCCCGCAGGCTCGCTCACGACCGCATGGCGCACGTCCGTGAGGCTGTCCTTGTACCAGAGCACTAGCGCCGTGCTGCCGCCGAGGCCGATCACGTGGCACGAATGGTTGTCGCTCGCGCCTTGATCCGCGACGGTGCGGGCCGGCAAGAACGACGAGACGCTGTCGGGATTCGTGGAGCGCCGTGCCCACACGGTGCCGCCGCTGTTGGCGACGCCCGCGAGCCACACGTAGTCGCCATCGTCGACGCCGATCGCGTTGGCTTCGTCACCGAAGTTGGCCGTGATCGATTGCTCGGCGTCCCACACGATGGTCGCGCCGTTGATCGTGCCGCGGCGCAGGTAGCGCGAGCTCGTTCCCTCGTTGTCGCCGAGCAGCAAGAACACCGTGTGCGTGCCGCCGATGTTCTCGACCCATGGGCGATGGCGGCCGTTGTTGGTCTCGTCGGAACACGGCAGGCCGACCGGCGGCGACCACGCGCCGCTGCCCGACCAGTGGCGATAGAACAGCATCGTGGGCGTCGCCGAATCGGCGACCGTGTAGAAGATCCAGTACCTGGAGCCGTCGTACCAGAGCCGCTTGTAGTCGCCGACGCGCAGTTCCTCGGACAGGCCTTCGCCGCCGAAGAGGTTGCCGACCGAGGTCACGACGTGCGTGCGGTTGTCCGCGGTGATCGTCACCTGAGGGTAGCCGGCAGCTGTCGGCGGCACGCCGGCGCCGTTCCAGGCCACGCGGAAGTACCAGTTGCCGGTCGCGGGCCAATGGCACTTGATCGCGAAGTCCAGCTCGAGGCCGGGTTCGAACGCCGCGATGCTCTCGAGCACGTTGCCCGTCTCGTGGTAGTGGCCGAGCGCGTTGCCAGCGGGCAGCAACAGGCTGCCGAGGAAGTTGCCGTTGATCGCGGCGCCATTGACGTAGAGGAACGGCTCGCCCGAGCTCGACGACTGCGGCGCGATGTTGGTCCACGTCGTCTGGTCGGCGCTGAACTGCAGCGTCGCGGCCTTGTCGACGTCGCCGAGGCCGCCGGTCTCGGCCAGCAGCACGCGCAGCCGGATCGTGCCGTTCTGGATGAACGTCGAGCCGAGCGTCGCGGCCGTGTCCACGGCCGCGAGCGGTGCCATGGCGCCGTCGGGCGTGGTGTTGTCGTAGAACCGCCAGCTCGTCTGCGACAGCTGTGTGGTCTGCGCAGCGATCGGCGACGCGATTGCGCCGAGCGCTATCAGCAGCGCGGCGCAGGCATGGATTCGAGTGGTGCCAGCAGACAGCCAATCACGCGGCGACGGCTGATGCAGGTGGTGCTGCAGACGATTCTCGCGGGGCGGGGCCATCAGTTCCCTCCGCACGGGGCATGGGTGGAGACGAAGCCGCAAAGGAATCCTTCGAGCCCGCTTCGCTGTCAACTCCCTTTGCGGATGCACACCGGAGTCGCCACGACGCACTCGCGCGAAGATCCCACACGGTGTTCGAACCGCGCCGCGGTACTTCGTGCAGCAACCGCGCGCGGCTTCCGGGCTTGCGATGGATCAGTGCGTGCCGAGGCGGGCCGCGGCGGCGTTGGAAGCCGTCACCCCGGCCGGGTTCGTGCCGATGTCGAGCGCGAGACCTTGCACATAGAACTGGAAGCCCGCGAGCGATGGCTCGTTCGGGATCCCGATCGTCCAGTTGCACACCGTGTCCTGACCCGTGAGCGCGAACCAGAAGTCGAGGCTCACGTAGGCCATGCACCCGGGCATGCCGATCGCATCCAGCGGCAGCGGCAGTGGGAACGGTGGCCATTGCGTGTCCGAGAGCCCGAAGATCGCGAGGACCACGTTCAGTGGGCCCGGCGGCAACGAGCTGAACTGCATGGCCATGTTGTGCCCGAGCACCGGCCTCGAGCCGGCGATGGCACCGAGCGCCGGCACACCCGACGAGCCAGCGCAGCCGGCGCCGAAGCTCCCGAACGTCGCCTCGGGGCCCAGTGGCTCGTCCCAGAACTCGAGGTCGATCGGACTGCCGGCGTTCGGGTTGTCGCCGGCGGCGACGACCGCGAGCACACGATTCGCCGGTGTGCCGGGTCCGACGGTGACGATCCGGTCGAGGTTGCAGCGGCCCGAAGCGCTGAGTCGCGTCGCGCCGCTGTTCCAGGTGCCGGTCGTGCCGGGTCCGGTGTACTTGTGGTAGGCCACGGCTCGATCCTCGCCGACGTCGGAGATCGCGAAGAACACGTACACGTCGTTGCCGACGAGCTGGACGGCCGCGTGGTCGTCACCGCCGAACGGCCGGTTGCCGACACCGGCAGGCGGTGGGGTAGCCGTCGACCACGTCTGGCTCGCGATGTCGAAGACACGCAGCACGAAGTCGCCCGCGCCGTTGGTCGTGCTGTTCGTATGCACGAGGTAGACGAAGCCGTTCTGCTTGTCGACCGTGAAGCCCCAGTCCTGATCCTGGCAACCCGACGTGTTCACGGAGGCGATCGGGCCGAAGCCACCAGGCTCGGTCACGATCGAATAGCGCACGTCGGTGTTGCTTGTCTTGTACCAGAGCACGAGCGCCTTGTTGCTGCCCAGGCCGATCACGTGGCAGGCGCGGCCCTCGTGCGCGCCCGTGTCGACGATCGTGCGGGCGGGCAGGAACGACGACAGGTCGTTCGGGTTCGTGGAGCGCCGCGCCCACACGGTGCCGCCGCCGTTCACGACGCCCGCGACCCAGACGTAGTCGCCGTCGTCGACGCCGATGCCGTTCGCCTCGTCGCCGAAGTTGGCCGTGAACGGCAGCTCGGGGTCCCAGTTGATCGTCGTGCCGGAGATCGTGCCGCGGCGCAGCCAACGCGGGTTCGCGCCTTGACCGTTGCCGAGCAGCAGGAACACCGTGTTGATGCCGCCGATGTTCTCGACCCACGGCCGATGGCGACCATCGTTGGTGAGACCGGAGCACGCGAGGCTGGCCGGTGCCGACCACTCGCCGATGCCCGACCAGTGCCGATAGAACAGCGTCGCGCCGCTCGGAGCACCGGCCACCGTGTAGAAGATCCAGTAGCGCGTGCCGTCGAACCAGAGCCGCTTGTAGTCGCCGATGCGCAGTTCCTCGCACAGGCCCTCGCTGCCGAAGTGGTTGCCAACCGACGTGACGACGTGCGTGCGATCGGCCGCCGAGATCGTCACGCGCGGGTAGCCGACTGCGGTCGGCTGCACGGCGACGCCGTCCCAGTTCAGTCGGAAGTACCACGTGCCGGTCGTGGGCCAATGGCACTTGATCGCGAAGTCCATCTCGAGGCCTGCTTCGAGGGCCGCGATGCTCTCGACGCCGGTGCCCGTCTCGTGGTAGTGGCCGAGGGTGTTGCCGGCGAGCAACAACAGGCTGCCGAGCAAGGCGCCGTTGGTCGCGGCGCCGTTCACGTAGTGGAACGGCACGCCAGTCGTGGTCGCCTGTGTCGCGACGTCGGTCCACGTCGTCAGGTCGGCGCTGTATTGCAGCTTCGCGATCTCGTTCGCATCGCCGAGTCCGCCGATCTCGGCGAGCAGAACGCGCAGGCGGATCGTGCCGTTGTGGATCGATGCCGAACCGAGGGCTGTCTCGGTGTTCATCGCTCCTAGTGGTGACATCGCAGCGTCGGTTGCGGCGTCATTGTAGAACCGCCAATCCGTCTGACGCAGTTGCGTGCTCTGTGCTGCGCTTGGCGCAGTGATCGCGCCAATGGTGATGAGCAGCGCGGCAATGGTACGTACTCGAGCTCTGGTGGTCGCCATGATGAAACTCCCGGGTGCTTGTGCGCGCGCGAGGATAATGCTTGCCAAAGCCAATCAGCAATGCATCGCTTGCCGCGGCACGCGTGGTGTTCTGAGAGAGCGTCGCCATTGGATGCACGCCGCTGCGTCACATTTTTCACTCGCGTGCGCGCCACCAAGTTCGACCTGGAGCCCGAAACGCCCTGCAACAGAACGCTCCGAAATGAGACGCGCGCGTCATCCACACACATCGCGTCGGTTCACGGAAGTGAGGGCCGTGCAGCCACCAATCGAGGGCCCGTGATCCGCAACGCGCCTGTGTGGTGGTCATTGCGAACGCCGTGTGAGTGCCTGTGAACCGACGCTGCCAATGGGGGTTCCTCGTCAGGCGGCAATCAGAGGGCCGCGCGCTGCGGGGTCGCTCTGCGACTCGCATCCGAGCGCCTGTCGATCGTGAGGCGGGAAGCTGCGCGAACGCGGTGCCTGGTCGTCGGCTCTGCGCCCTGCTTCACCTCGGCGCGCGTGCCAGGTGACTCACGACAGCCTGCAGCGGGCACCGCGCGGTGTACTCTTGAGCGTCTTTCATTACCGGCGCGTCGTCTTTCAGATGCGCCCTTTGGCTGGATCCCCTGATGCGCACCCTTATCGCAATTTTTATCGCAGCAACGTCTCTCGTTGCCCAGACCAGCGCCGTCGTCGAGCAGCCACAACTCGCGGGCGTGCTCGAACCTCATGTCGCCGCGCAGCTCCTGCTGCCCGTTCACGGCCTCTCGTCGAAGCAGCTCGCATTCTCCCCGGTGCCGCACCCCGCGTTGCGCGCCGGTGCGGATGCCCTCTACGCACCCGACCCGCTGTTGTGTGCTGCGAACTACCTGGGGGCCGAGGTCGCACAGCTCGTGTTCGCACTGCCGCGTTGTGCGATCGTGCTGCTCGATGCCTCGTCGTCGCTCGAGTTGTTCGCGCTGCCGATCCCGTCGTTGAAGTGGCATCTGCCCGCGGGAGTCTGCATCGACGCCGAGAAGGAGCAGGTCGTGCTGCTCGACGCCAGGGGACCCGAGTTCCTGTGGATCGATCTCGCGGACCTGCGCGCGGGAACGGCGCGGTTCCAGTCGACGCCGTTGCCGCCGCAGTGGAGCGCGGTCAGGGGACTCGCCTACGACGGCGCGCGAAACCGCATCGTCGGCTTCGACCCGGCCAAGGGCGCGCTGCTGCAGTACTCGCCGAACGATCCGACGACGGACGCAGGCCTGCTGCGGCCCGTGCCCGCGGTGCTCGCGTTCTGCTTCGCGCCGACCGAGACGGGCGATCACGACCTGTTCGTCAGCAGTGGCGACGACCGCTTGCTGACCTCGCAGTGGACCTGGAATGCCTCGGGCGTCGACGTGGTGACTGCGGCACTGCGGGCCATCGTGGCGACCAGCTCGTGGTCGCCGTCGAGCCCGGATCCGTCGGGCGTCGTCTACGATCCGCTTCTCGACCGGCTCGTCCTCACGGACGGCGAAGTCGACGAGATGCCGATCTACGCGGGCGCCAATGCGTTCGAAACCAGTCGCACGGGCATCCTGTCGCGTGGCAGCGCGACGCTCGGCTACACGCCGGAACCGACGGGGATCGCGCTCGACGTCGCGAATCGGACGTTCTTCGTCAGCGACGACGACAAGGACCGGATCTACGTCATCGCCGCGGGCACGGACGGGTTGCTGCACACTGCCGACGACTCGATCCGCTACTTCAGCGTGCGCAACTTCTGCCCCGACGCCGAGGACGTGGCCTTCGACAACACGAAGGGCGAGCTGTGGATCATCGGTGGCGACAAGGTCCTCGCTCACAGGTTGCGGCCCGGCAGCAACGGCATCTTCGACGGCATCGCACCGAACGGTGACGACGTGCGCATGACCTTCGACCTGGCTCCGTTCGGCGCGACCGATCCCGAG
>DASVAL010000126.1:0-33352 GCA_036376355.1 Planctomycetota bacterium | reverse complement strand
CACCGTCGCGCCCGCCGCGGCGCGTTCGCGCAGGATGCCCATCACGATCTCGCTGCCGAACGGATCGAGTCCCGCGGTCGGTTCGTCGAGCAGCAGGATCTCGGGATCGCCGAGCAGCGCCGCGGCCAGTGCGAGGCGCTTCTGCATGCCGGTGCTGAACGTGCGGATCCAGCGCTTGCCGGGGCGCAGCAGGTCGAGCCGTTCGAGCCAGTGGCTTGCCCTCGCGTCCGACTCGGCGTTCGGCAGCCCGAGCTCGGCGCCGATGTAGGCGAGGAACTCGGCCGCCGACAGCACGCCGAGCGGCAGCGCACCTTCGGGCTGGAACGCCACGCGGCGCCGCAGCGAGCCGGCCGTCGGCCGCTCGCCGAGCAGCGTCGCGGTGCCGCCTGTCGGCTGCTGCAGTCCCGCGAGCACACGCAGCAGCGTCGTCTTGCCCGAGCCGTTCGGGCCGAGCACGCCGACGATGCGGCCGCTCGCGACCTCGAAGTCGAGCGAGTGCAAGGCTGTCACCGGCCCCTTCTTTCCCCGCCCCTTGAAGGTGACCGCGAGCTGCTTGCACGAGATGGCGGTTGCCATGTGGGCGCCGATGGTATCCTGGGTGGCCCCTGTTTCCTCGTGACCGCCGGGCTCCGGCGTGGAGTGCGTGTGAGCGGCTACTTGTCGTTGTCCGATGGTCGGACCCTTCCCGTCAGCAATGGCGTCGTCGTCGGGCGCGTCGCTGGCTGTGATCTCGTCATCAACGATGCGAAGGCGTCGCGACGCCACGCGCGGTTCGTCGTCGAGAGCGGCGTCGTCGAGATCGAGGACCTCGGCAGCAGCAACGGCACCCTGCTGAACAACAAGCCCGTGACGCGCCGCATGCTGCGCGACGGCGACCAGGTGCAGATCGGCAAGACGATCATCACGTTTCGCGAGGGTGTGATGCCCGTTGGGTCCGGCGCCGTGAGCAAGCCCGTCGTCGACGAGGACAACGACCTGTTCGGCAGCGACTCCGCGACGGCCACGTCGTTGGTCGCTCCGTCGGCGCCGTCCTCGCGCACAGCACCGCCGCCTGTGCCGCCGCCGCCTGCGCCGAGCATGTCGAGGCCCGCCGCCGTGGCTCCGACGTCGCCGCGTCCGTCGAGCCCGCCGGCGGCGCCGGTGCCGACGCCCGTGCGTACGCAAGCACCTCCTCCTGCACCGCCGCCGCGCCCGGCCGTCGTCGAGTTCGCCGACGAAGTCGTCGAGATCCGGCGTGCCGACAAGCCGGCTCCGAGCAAGCCCGCGATTGTGTCGGCCGGGGCGCCCGTCGTTGCTTCGCCCTCGCGCGTGCTGCAGTTCCAGAAGCAGAAGGGCGGCACTGGCCTGCTGCGCGACGACCTGTCGCAGCTGAGCGGCGGCGCGCGATCGCTGATCTTCGCGGTCGTGCTGGTGCTCGCCGCGGCCCTCGCGTGGGGCGTCATGGTGCTCGTGCGGTGAGCTGCCCCGCCCGCGGCGGGCGGTGCAGCTCAGGCATACTGAAGCGCCCCGACGCGGGGACCGATCACGGGCGAACCGACGCAGCCAGCCCCCCTGGGGCGCTGCCTCGGCCCGCGTGGCACAGACGCCACGTCTCGAGCAGCGCGGCGGCCGCCTCGCGCCAACCGAACCGCGCGGCCTGCGCGCGCCGCCGGGCCGCGGCGGCCGAGTCGTCGGACCTCGTGGCGCCGATCGCCGCGGCCCAGGCCTGCACGTCGTGCGGCGGCAGCAGCTGGCCTGCGGTCCCGACGACTTCGGGCAACGACGTTGCCTGGCTCGCGAGCACGGGCCGGCCATGAGCGAGGCCTTCGAGCGCGCACAAGCCGAAGCCCTCGTAGACGGACGGCACGACGACGGCGCGCGCGTGGCCGTAGAGCGCGTCGAGCTCGCGATCGGCGACGACGCCGAGCAAACGCACGAACGCGCCGCACTGCAGGCGCGCCGCGAGGCCTTCGAGCCGCGAGCGCTCCCCGGCGTCGCGGCCCGCGAGCCAGAGCTCGGGCCGTTCGCCGATGGGGACGCAGGCGAGCGCCTGCACGAGCAGAGCGAGGTTCTTGCGCGCTTCGAGGTGGCCCACGTGCAGCAGGTAACCACGCGGCGGCAGCGGGCCCGGCGGTGATTCCGGCAGCGACCGCGGCGAGGGCGCCGGCAGCTCGACGCCGTTGTGCACGACGCGTGGAGCGGTCCCCGGCGCGAGTGTTCGCAGGCGCTGCGCGGTCCAGTTGCTCGGCACGACGACCGCCGCGGCGCGCGCGCACGAACGGCGCAGCACGGAGAGCGCGAGCCACCGCGGCCAGCGTGTGAAGCCTTCGCTCGCGCGCAGGTCGTGCAGCAGGAGGCACACCGGCACCGGCAGGTCGGGCAGCGGCAGGAAACCGTGGTCGCAGAGCGAAGCACCGAGCTCGCGCAGGCAGCCGGGCAGCAGCCGCCGTTCGGCGAGCACGCGGCGCCACGGCGGCGCGCCGGGGATTCGCACGCTGCGCCATTCGATGCGAGGCAGCTGCGGCGGCGTGAAGTCGGGCCGGTGCAGCACGGTGATGCGTTCGCCGGGCGCGAGCTGCGTGCCCGTGTGCGCGAGCAGCGACAACAGGCGCCGGTTCGCGCCCGATGGGGGCCCGAGCAGCCAACCGGAGACGGCGACGTGCATCGTCATCGCGCGAGAGAGGTGTGCAGGCCGCGCCATTGCCCGGCGACCGTGCTGCACTGGAACCGGGACGCGCGTCGCCATCCGGACGCGGCGAGGTGCTCGCGCAGCGCGTCGTCCTCGTGGATCCGCACGAGGCCGGCGGCGATCGCTTCGACCGACTGCGGGTCGGCGAGCAGCGCGGTGCCGTCCGTGATCTCGCGGAACGGCGCGATGTCGGAGCACAGCACGGGGGCGCCGTTCGCGAGCGCCTCGATCACGGGCATGCCGAAGCCCTCGAACAGGGAGCACTGCACGACGGCGCGGCAGGCGCCGAGCAGCTGCAGCTTCGCCCCCTCGTCGACCCAGTCGTGCGGCGGACCGACGAAGCGCAGCTCGGGCAGGTGCGGGCACCGCTTCTGCGCGAGCGTGTGTGCCTGCCGCACGCGCTCGCGGTTCTTGCGCGGCCGGTCGTCGCCGAGCACGAGCAGTGGGCCGGAGCGCCGCGCTGCCGCGCCAGGCCGCGGCTCCTCGCCGAGCGCCGTGCAGTGTGCGATCACGTGGACGGGCGGTGCGCCGGATCCGAGCAGCGAGGCGACGTCGCGGGCCGTGAAGGCCGACGGCGAGACGATCGCCGCGGCCGAGCGCAGCGAGCGACGCGTCGCGAACCTGCGCCACATGGTCGTGTGCTCGTCGAGGTCGCGATGCAACCACGGCAGATCGTGCACCGTCGCGATCGTCGCGCACGGGGCACGCAGCGGCACCGCGGCGACCGAGCTGTGCAGCACGCTGGCGCCGAGCGCGCGCAGCAGGCGGGGCACGGCGACCTGGCGGCGCAGGGCGCCGCGCGGCGCCTCGACAGGCTCGACGCCGGCGAGCGTCGGCGCCGGTGCGCGCGCCGGCACGAGCAGCACACACCGGTTCTCGGTACTCGCCGCGTAGGCCGCGAGCGCGTTCAGGAACGCGCGGCCGACGCCCGTGACCGGGCCGTCGCCGAGGCAGGCGCCATCGAAGACGACGGTCACCACGCCCGCACCTTGCGGTAGATGGCCACGTGGGCCGCGGCGCAGTCGCGCCAGCGGAACCTGGCCGCGGCCGCGCGGCCGGCCGTGCGCAAGCGGTCGCGCAGGGCGTCGTCGCGCAGCGTGCGTTCGATCGCTTCGGCGAGGGCTTGCGCGTCCGCGGCGTCGACGAACGCGAGGTCGCCGAGCTCACGCAGCGGCGCGATGTCGTTCGCGATCACGGGCACGCCGAGCTGCATCGCTTCGAGCGGCGGAAAGCCGAAGCCTTCCCACAGCGACGGATACACGAGCAGCTGCGCGTGCTCGAGCAGCGGCCAGACCACGTCGTCGCCGGCGTCGGGGCGCCAGTCGACGACGCCGCGCTGGGCCGCCTCGCGCAGCGAAGCCACGATGCCGTCGCAAGCCCAGCCGATGCGGCCGACGACGACGAGCAGCGGCCGTTCGCCGCGCAGCGACGACCACGCCTGCAGCAGCGCAGCGTGGTTCTTGCGCGGCTCGACCGTGCCGAGGCAGAGCACGTACGGGCGGCCGCCGAGCGGATGCGGGCTCTGCGCTGCGTTGCGCACGTGGTCGGCGCCGAACGGCACGACGTGCACGTTGGCACCGGGTGCGAACGCACGCACGTCGGCGGCCGTCGCCTGCGACGGCACGACGACGGCGCGGGCCTGCGCGATCGCGGCCTGCGTGCGTTCGCGCAGCGTGTCGGAGCTCGTGCCATGCCAGCTCGGGTCGCGCACGAACGCGAGGTCGTGCACGGTCAGTACCGCGGCGGCCTGCGAGACGGGCGGCTGCACGTAGTCGGTCCAGTGGAACACCGGTGCACCGCCGGCGAGGCGGTCGGAACCGAGCCCGAGGCGGCTCAGGAACGGCAGGCAACGCCCCGGGATCGGCAGGCGATGCAGGCGCGCTGCTGCGGGCGGCTGCTCGCGGCACCGCGCGCGCGCCAGCGAGTGGGCGAACAGGTGCAGCTCGACGTCGTCGCGTTCGGCCAGGGCACGTGCGAGCTCGCGCGTGGCGCGCCCGATGCCGGTCGCGGACAGCAGGGCGGGGCGGTAGTCGAGGGCGATCGGCAGGGCCACGAGGTTGGGGGCGCGATGGGGACGCGGCGACACGGAGACGGTGGCGACGGTATCCTCCTTCCCGTCCGGACCCGCATGCAACGAAGCTTCGCCAGGTTCCTGTTGGCTGCTGCCATGCTGGTCGGAGCCGCCGCCGTGGCGTGGTGGGTCGTCGTGGACGACGAGCTGCCCGTGCCGCCGGGGCCGGGACCAGTGCAGCGAACGGTTGCGCCAGAACCGGCGGACGGCGCGCCGCCGCTGCCGCTCGACACGCTGCGCGTCCGCGTCGAGGTCCTCGCGCGCGAACGCTACGTCGAGCCGCCGCAACAGCGCGCGGTGGCCGTGCGCGCCGCCGATGGCATCGAGTTGCCGACTCGGCTCGTGGCCGGCGTCGGCGCCGGCTTCGACGCGACGGGCCGCAACGCGGGCATTGCCGCGGCGGTGATCGACTTCGAGGGCGTTCGACTCGTGCGGCAGGTGCCCGTCGGCGAAACCGTGAGCCGGACCGTCGTCGGAGCGCGCGTCACCGTGCGCGGACGCGTGCACGACGCGGCCCAGAAGCCGATCGCCGGCGCACGCGTCTGGCTCGGCGAGCAGGATGCCGAAGGCCTTCCGCGCGAAGCCCTGACCGACGCCGATGGCGCGTTCGAGCTCGATACACCGTCCGGCGACGGCGTGCCGTTCGTCGTCGGCGCCGAGACATGTGCCACGGCGTGGCGGGTGGTCAGCGTGGCGCCGCCGGGCCCGGACCTGCAGATGATCATGCAGCCAGGCCACGCGCTCGAGGTGCAGCTCGCGGTGCTCGGCGCGGACCTCGACCAGGCGCGGCTGTTCGTCGTCCCGCGCGCGACCGTGACGTCCGAGCTGTCGCAATTCCCGTTCTTCCTGCAGGCGATCACGGACGGCTTTGCCGTCGACGCGAACGGGCGCGGCAGGATCGACGGACTGCCGAGGACCGGTCAGGTCGGCGTCGTCGTCCGCCACGCCATGGCTCCCGGCACCTCCCCGCACGAGCTGGCACTCGGCGGCAAGGAGCCGGCGATCGTGCCGCTGGAACTCGCGGCGACGAGGTGGTCCGGACAGGTCGTCGATCCCGACGGCCAGGCGCTGGCAGGCGTGTCGCTGTGGTCGCTGCCGGCGCGCGGCAGGCTCGATGCCGCTGGATCGCTCCGCCTGCTGCCGCCGCACCTGTCCGTGCAGGGAGCTTGCCCATCGCGCACGGACGAGCAGGGTGCCTTCGTCGTCGGCGGCCTTCGGGGGGCCGGTGCGGTGCTGTCGCTGCGCGCGCCGGGCCGGGCCGGGCGCGACCTCGTCTGGGCCGACGTCGCGGCCGCGCCACGGCTCGTGCTACCGCCGTGGCTCGGCGGCGAGCCGTCGTTGCGCCTGCTGCCGCCCGCGGCCGGCGTGGCCTGGGTTGCCGAAGCCGACCTGGCCGGCGGCGTGCGCAACACGCTCGAGAAGGACCAGCCGTGGCTCGTCTCGCTGCCGCACGCGGGCCGCTTCGACGTGAGGCTCACGACGTTCGTCGGCGAGACGGAGCGTGCGTCGGAGACCTTGCACGACGTGCACGCCACCGGACTCGTCGAGCTGCAGGCGCCGCGGCCGCAGTGAGCTCCCGCGCAACTTTCCGGAACAACGATGAGCCTGGAGCGTGACGCTCCGCGTAGGGAGCCAGACCACCGGAGGACCCGAAGCCAGGCAGCCCGGCCCGACCACTGGACGCGTTCCCACCTCCGTCTTTCCACGAGTCGGTCGATGCGCATTCGCAGGCGCCGGCGCGGCCTCCGGTGGCCGGGCCCGCGCGCTCGCACGCTTTGCCGCGTGCCCGCGCGGTGCTACGGTCGCTGCCCGTGAGCATCCTGCGCGATCCGGTCCACGGCGACATCGAGCTGTCGCGCGACGAGCTGCGGCTCGTCGACACCGCCGAGTTCCAGCGGCTGCGCGGCATCAAGCAGCTCGGCAGCGCATGCCTCGTCTATCCGGGGGCCACGCATTCGCGCTTCGAGCACTCGATCGGCACGCTGCACGTGTGCGAGCAGCTGCTTTCGGCCTGCAACAGGAACGCGGCGCGCGATCCGGCCGGCTGCCACCGCGTGACCGACGAGGAGCGCCGCATCCTGCGCACGGCCGCGCTGCTGCACGACGTCACGCACATTCCGTACGGACACAACATCGAGGACCAGACTGGCCTGCTGCCGAGGCACGATCGGCCCGAGCGCTTCGAGGCCGTGCTCGGCGACACCGAGCTCGGCGCCGAGCTCGACCGCCAGGGCCTGCGCGCCGACGTGCTCTCGATCCTGACCGGCGCGGGCCGCGCCGTGCCGGCGTTCTGGCGCCAGGTCGTCAGCGACACGGTCGATGCCGATCTGCTCGACTACCTGCGCCGCGACGCCCACTACACGGGACTCGAGCTGCGCTACGACCGGCGCGTGATCGACTACTTCCGCATCGACCGCCAGGGCGGGCGGCTGTTCGTCGACTGCGAGAAGAACGGCATGCTGCGCGAGGACATCGTGTCCGAGCTGCTGCGTGTGCTCGAGTGCCGCTACCACTTCAGCGAGCGCGTCTACTACCACCACGCGAAGATCGCCGCGGGGGCCCTGCTGTCGCGCATGGTCGAGCTCGCGATGCGCGCCGGGCGGCTCACGGCCGCGGAGCTGCAGCAGATGACCGACGAGTCGCTCGTCGTGCACCTCGGGCAGCTCGACCTCGGCGAAGCAGTGTCCACGCAGCGGCTGCATCGCTTCGTGCAGCGCTTCCGCCGCCGCGCGCTGCCGAAGCGCGTGCTCGTGCTGCCGTACTACCAGAACCAGTCCGTGCAGGACGAGCTGCTCGCGACCTACTTCGCGCCGGGGCAGCCCGAGCCGCGTTTTGCATGGGAGGCGGCGATGGAGGCGAAGGCGAAGGCCGCGTTCGACCAGCCGATGGACGTGATCCTCTACTGCCCGAAGCGCCGCATGCAGTTGAAGGAGGCGAAGACGCTCGTGCGCTTCCCGGGCTCGGGCGACCGCACGCTGCCGCTCGACGCGTTCAGCGAGGAGATCCCGCGCCTGCGCGACCTCGCCGAGAGCTACCCGCGCATGTGGAAGCTCTACGTGTTCACGTCGGCCGAGGACAAGACCGTGCGCCGGCGGCTGCAGGAGATGTGCCTCGCCACGTTGCCGGCCGGGTGCCGCAACGCGCTCGTATTGTGATTGGCTCCGCCCGCAGCGGACAGCTCACTGCTTGCTGGCCGTCCAGTCGCCGCGATACCGCAACACGAGGTTGCGCACCTTGCGATAGACGGCACTCGTGGCCCGCACGTCGTGCGCGTTGTACTCGGCGATCTTCACGATCTCGCCGCGCGCGTAAGCCGGCGCGACCATCGACCCGTCCATGACTTCCTTCGGGCTCTCGATGCCGAGTGCCCAGCACACGACGTTGAGGCTCGACGGGCCGCGATTGCGCTGCGTCAGCAGCTCGAACAGGTCGAGGTGGGGGCGCAGCGACCAGCGATCCGACAGCAGGTCGCGCCGCGCCGGGATGCCGTGCATGAGGCTGCGCGTGACGAGGAACGGCAGGTCGAAGCCGCGGCCGTTGAACGACACGACGGTCTCGGCCTTGCACGCGAGCGCCCAGAACGAACGCAGCAAGTCGGCTTCGCTCATCGGCCGCAGCCAGGCCGGGCAGTCGGGCAACGTCGTTCCCTCGGGCGGCACCGCGAGCACGGTCACCGCTTCGTCGCCGGCCGGCGCGTCGCCGTCGCCGATCGCGAGCGACACGACCTTCCCGAAGAACGGGCTCATGCCCATGAACTTCTTCGATTCGGCCTCGACGACGTCGGGCTCGGCGAACTTGCGCGTCGTGTAGCCGATCAGCGCCTCGGCGATGTCGTGCGGCAGATCCCTGCGATCGAACGCAGGCACCGTTTCGATGTCGAAGACGAGCGTCCTGCAGCAGAGGTCCTCGACGGCAGCCAGCGCCGGATCGACGAGCTGGCCCATGTCGATGCCCTCGGGGGCTTGCGCGGGATCGATGGCTCTGAACTTCTCGATCACGAGCTGCTGCTGGCCCTGCCATTCCTTCACGCGGCCGCGCACCTTGACGATGCCGAACAGCTCGGCGGCGCGCGCCGCCGCCATCGCCTCGGGCGTGTTGTCCCAGATCTTGGCCTCGATCACCGCGTGCACGTCGGCGAGCTGCACGACGAGGAACGGCTTCTGGTCCTTCGTCAGCAGCTCTTTGATGCCGCGCAGTTGCGCGAACACGTCCCATGGGTGGTCGGCCACCTCGAGGGCCGCGAGATTCTCGGCCCGGGGCACGCGTTGCTGCATCTCGTCGTCGTTCACCGCGCCTCCGCGTAGGCGCGCAGCCGCACCACCGCGTGGCTCAGCTGGTCCATCGCAGCCGCGTAGCTGAGCCGCACGAAGCCCGGGATCGCGAACGCGCTGCCCGGCACGGTTGCGAGCAGGTGCTGGTCCAGCAGCTGTTCGCAGATCGTCACGTCGTCGATGCCGCGCTGTTTGCACAACTCGCGCGCGTCGACGAGCGCGTAGAACGCGCCGCGCGGCGCCGTCAGGTGCAGGCCCGGGATCTTGTTCACTTCGCGCACGAGATACTGGCGGCGCTCGTCGAACGCGCGCATGCGGTTCGCCAGCTCGTCGGGCAGCGGCGTGTTGCAGGCCGCGAGCATCGCCTCCTGGCTGATCGTGCACGCGTTGCCGAGCACCTGGCTCTGGATGCGGCCCGCGGCCTCGACGACCGCGCGCGGACCCGCGAGGAAGCTCGTGCGCCAGCCCGTCAGCGTGTGGCTCTTCGTGAAGCCGTTGACGACGATCGTGCGTTCGCGGCCGCCCGGCAGCGAGGCCGGCGAGACGTGCACGGCGCCGTCGTAGAGCAGCGTCGCGTAGATCTCGTCCGACAGCAGCCAGAGCTCGTTGGCCTTCGCGGTGTCGACGATCGCCTGCACCTGCGCGCGGTCCGGGCACGCGCCGGACGGGTTGTTCGGGAAGTTCAGGATGACGCCCTTCGCGCGGTGCTTCTTCGCCGCGGCTTCGATCGAAGCACTGCCGTGCACGAGGCCCTGCTCGGGCACGGCCGGCAGCACGATCGGCGTGCCGGAGGCCATCGTCACGAGTGCCGGGTACGAGACCCAGTACGGCGCGAGGATCAGCACCGCGTCGCCCGGTTCGACGATCGCGTCGAGTGCCATGTGCAACGCGGCCTTCGCGCCGGCGCAGACCATCACCTCGTCGGCGGCGTAATCGAGACCGAAGGTGCTGCCGAACCACTTCGCTCCGGCTGCACGCAGTTCCGGAATGCCGGAGGTCGCCGTGTAGCGCGTCTTGCCCTGCTCGATCGCGCGGATGCCGGCTCGTGCGATCGGCCCGGGCGTCGGGAAGTCGGGTTCGCCGGCGCCGAGTGACACCACGTCGAGGCCGCTCTGCTTCATGCGCGCGGCCTTCGCCATGATCGCGAGGGTCGCCGATTCCTCGATCCGGCGGGAGCGGGCGTTGGGGACGGGACCGGCCATGGCCGCAGTAGAACCCGCCCGGCGGGCGAAGGCAAAGCCTGCGGGGTGGTTCAGGTGGTTCAGCGCTCGAGGGAAGATGCGCGCCGCGACGCCGTCTAGCCAGCTCGTCCTCCTTGCCGTGCGCACGGCTCGCTACGCTGCGTGAAGATGCCGAAGCCGAAATCGAGAATGCGACGGTTGCTGCGGAACCTCGGGATCGCCGTGGCGGCCTTCGTGGTGTTCCTGCTGCTGTTCGTGGTGGCGTTCATCTTCAACCCCTTCGAGGGCTCGCTGCCGCAGGTGCCCGACATCGTGCCGCGCGACATCAACTTCTTCGTGCGCAAGCAGCGGCTGGCCGACGATTTCACGGCCTTCCCCGAGCCGAGGTTCTGGTCGGAGCTCGCCGAGGCGCGCGGCTTCACGGACCTCACGAACGGGAGCGTCGCGCAGGACTGGCGCCGGGCCGGACTCGACCGCTCGCTGCAGCAGGCGCGCGATGCGATGCAACGCGTGCAGACGGACAGCGGTGGGTGGCTCGACCTGATGCGCGACCTGATCGGCACCGAAGTCGTCGTGGCGGGCTACGTGCAGGACTACTCGCAGTCGGATCCGCGTCCGCTCCCCGAGCCATGGTGGTGCTGCTACACGCGCGTCAGCTGGCGCGTGAAGGCAGGGTTCGGGCTCGCGCGCTTCGGCTTCGTTCAGGACCGGCTGCGCAGCCAGGGTGTCGACCTCGCGAGCGACGGCGACCTGCTCGTCGCGAAGCTGCCGGGGATGGCGGGGCCGCTCTACTGCAAGCGACATCTCGACGTCCTCATGATCGGGAACCACAAGCTGCTCTTCGAGAAGGCGCAGCGTCTGCTCGACGGCAATCGCGAGGAAGAGACCATCGGCCAGATGCCGGCCTACACCGACGGCGCCGTGAAGAGGATCGAGCGCTGGGCCGACGTCAACTCGGCCGATCCGGCGAACGTCATCGAGTTCGTCGTCGAGCCGAATGCGTTCGACGGATTCCGGCGCCTCGCAACGAGCTGGCCGAATCCGCAGAACAAAGACAGCATGAACGAGCGCGTGCTCGCGAGCTTCCTGAACCTCAAGGGCTGGCTCCAGGTGACGGGCGGCATCCTGTTCGGCGACCAGGTGCTGGCGGCGACGGGCCAGGTCGGCCTGAACAGCAAGCAGCACACGCCGTTCCAGAGCAGCTTCTACCGCGAGGAGCAGCAGCGGCGCGAGGACTGGCTCGACCCGTTCCTCGCGATGGTGCCCGACAACGCGTGCGCCGCGGCCGCGATGCGCATGCCGGCCGGCGAGTTCCTGCACGCCATGTTCGAGGCGCTCGAGGAGGGCGACAAGAACCGGTTCAACGAGGCCGTGCGCAAGGCGACCTTCGCTGGCACACCACTGAACGACGTGCGCGACCTGATCGAACGCATCAGGGTGGCCTTCCTGCAGCGCACCGGGTTCGTGTTCCGTCGCAACCTGCCCGACACGACGCGCGACGAGAAGGGTGAGCTCATGGTGCCGGTGACCGCGCGATCGCCGATGCCGCAGGTGGCCTGGGTGTTCTGGTTGAGCCCCAACCGGTCGCAACTCGTGCAGGAGCTCGTCACGATGCTGCACAGCTACTACAGGGGATTCGGCTTCATCAAGCCGTACCACCTCAAGGTGCCATTCGGCGACAGCCAACTGCCGGAACCCGTGCATGAGTTCACGAACCCGTGGATCCCGGGGACGGGCGAGATCGCGATGATCGTGTTCCGCGAGTTCTTCGTGATGTCGAACTCGGGCCCGCTGATCCGCGACATCCTGCGCACGCGCTACGGCGCGCAGACCGGTGCGAAGTCGGCGCGCGAGCTGCCCGAGTTCGAGTCGGCGAAGCGTGAGCTGCCCGCCGAGCTGAACGGGATGATCTGGCTGCACGGCGAGAGCATGTTGCCGGTCATCGACGACTACATCACGTTCGCGGCGGCCGACAGCGAGTTGCCCGATCCGGAATGGATGATGCAGAGCCGGCCGGCAGCCGAAGAGCACGTGCGGCGCACACGTTTCCCGCAGTATCCGAGCAAAGCGAGCATGCCGAAGTCGATGACCGATCAGGGTGGCGATTTCGACCTCGCCGTGGTCGGCCACCTGCGCGAGATGTGGCAGAAGGAGCGCACGAACTTCACGGCCGCCGACCGCGAGTACATGAAGCAGCTGCGTGCGTTGGCGCAGATGGTCAAGGCCGCGTGCGTGCACGTGCAGCTCGAGAACAACTACATCCGCTTCCAGGCCCGGGTCATGGCCAACGCCCGGTGAGGGGCGGCTGAGCTGCGGCTGCACAGTGTTGCAATCGGGCTCCCGCTCGCTACCTTCTTTGCCCTCGCGACCGGCCCAGGTGGCGGAATTGGCAGACGCACCAGCTTGAGGTGCTGGCGCCCCAAAAGGGCTTGCAGGTTCAACTCCTGTCCTGGGCACCAATACGGAGCCTGCTCGCCCCAGGGGCGACCAGGCTCCGGTCATGTCGCAACGCCGCGACGCGGGGAGCTGCTCCAGCGAAGCAACGTACCCAGCCCCGCTGCGGCGTTACCTTGCTGCTCGGTCCGAGCTTCCTCGCAATGGTCCGTGTGTCGTGTTCCGCGACACGGGCACGCGTGCGTTGGACCTCGTCACGCTGCGCACGCTGCGCACGTGAATGGCCGCGCGAGTGCCTAATGAGCGCGCTTTCACGCGACCGATACGCTCGCCATGAGCAGTCTCGAGGGCAGGGGGGCGACTCCCGTCGCACGGCAGCCACTGTCCATCCGGCAGTGTGATGCATCGCGCGGCTTCACGCTGCTCGAGCTGATGATCGTCGTCGCGATCCTCGCGATCGTCGCGAGCATGGGTGTGCCGCAGTACCTCTCGGCGCTGCGGATCGCGCGCATCGGCAAGGCCAGGCACGATCTCGTCACGATCGCGCACGCGATCAGTTCCTACCAGGCGAGCAACGGGGGCCATCTGCCGTTGACGCTCTACCAGGTCGGCTTCGGCGGCAGGCTCGATCCGTGGGGTCTGCCCTATTGCTACCTGAACTACGGCGACGGAACGGGCGACGGACTGCACTGGGCGATCCAGGCCGGGCTCGTCGATCCTTTGGCCGTCGTGACCGTCTCGATGGGCGATGGAGGCGCTGGCGCTCGGCGCCCGAGGCTCGCGGGAGTACTCGGCTCGCTGTTCCCGCAGTCGCCGGGGACAGGGATCGTCTCGGAGCAGGGGCGCGAGGCCGATGGCACGTCGAGCGGGGCCAAGGTGACGGACATCGTTTCGAGGGTCGTTCGTACGGTCGCGCCCGCCGAGCTCGCCGACCTGACCAGCTCGATGGTCAGCGGCGCGAGCGTCTTCACGAGGGTGCCGGTCGAGCCGACGCGTCGCCGGGACCGCTACCTGTTCCCGCTCAACACGGACTACGACCTCTTCAGTCTCGGCCCGAACGGGCTCACGTCGGTCTCGCTCGGCGAGACGCTCGGCCAGGACGACGTGATCCGCGCCAACAACGGCGGCTTCTTCGGCCCGGCATCGGAGTACTGACCATGGCAGGAAGGCCCTTGCGGCGGCGAATGGTGGTCGACTGGAAGCTGCAGGGCAGCCTGTGCGCCCACGTGTTGATCTACGGCGGGCTCATGATCCTCGTGGTCGGCGCGGGCATCTTCCTGCCGCTGCTGCAGTCGCTGGACCAGATGCCGCGTGGCCCCGGGCCGAACGAGCAGGCGTTCGTGATGGTCTACATGCACGAGCGGTTCTGGTTCATCGCGCTGCTCTGCTTCGCGCTCGTCGGGCTGGGCGCGATCAAGCTCTCGCATCGCATCGCGGGGCCGCTCGTGCGCGCCAAGCGGAACCTCCGGCTGCTGGCGAACGGACAGCTGACGCCGCCGCTGCGCACGCGCGACCACGACTACCTGCAGGAGGAGGTCTCCTGCCTGAACCAGGCGGTGGCGGGCGTCGCGGAGCGCGTCGGAGCGATCCGCAAGGCGCAGCTCGCCGTGAGCCGCGAGCTGGCAGTCGCGCTGTCGGCCATGCCAGGGCACGCCGCTGCCGAACTCGAGCCCGTGGTCCTCGCGAGCCGCGAGTTGGAGCGCAGCCTCGGAGGATTCACGAGCGTGGATCCACGCGACGAGCTGATCCCGGGGCTTGCAGAGCCGCGAGCATCCCTCGCGCTCACGGCCTCGGGCAGCGAGGGTCGCTGAGTGGTCGAGAAAGTCGTGGAGCCGCGGGCGATCGGCGTGATGAAGTCGCGCATCGGCCGCCGCTTCGTCGTGATGTTCCTCGGCTGCGCGCTGCTGCCGTTGGTGGCGTTCTCCTGGTTGACGCTGACGCGGGTCACCGGGCAGATGCACGACGATGCGCGCGAGGCCCTGCATCTCGGCGCGAAGACGGCCGGCATGGGCATTGCCGCGCGCCTGAGCAAGGTTGCGGGCGACCTGGCCGTGGTCAACGACCTCGTCGAGCAGCACGGTACGGTCGCGGCGCGTGGACGCGACCGCCTGAACCAGGTGGCCGCCATGTGCAGCTCGGTGTGGATCGTCGACGGCGAGCACATCGAGCTGCTGCGTGGTGAGCAGGTGCTGCTGCTGCCGGCCCTCGCGCCGCGCGAACGCGCGCATCTGGCCGCCGGCAACGCGCTCGTGCGGACGCTCGGCTCGCCGCCACAGCTCGCGATGATCCGCCTCGTCGGGTCGAACCCGGCCGCCACGCGGCTGCTCGTCGCCGCTTTGGACGAAGACAGGTTCTGGAGCGCGGACGAGCTGCGCAACGCGGACTCGGAGTTCGCGGTCTTCGACGAAGACGGGCGGCTCGTCGTGCATTCCTTTCCGCAGCCGCCGCCGGCGACTCCGCTGCTGGCGGCCGTCAAGCAGCAGCCGGCCTCGGGCACGATCGAGTGGCGCGTCGAGGACGAGCCGCACCTGGCGCGCTACTGGCGCGTGTTCCTGCGGCCGCAGTACGACTTCGACATGCTCGTCGTGCACTCGAAGTCGCGCCGTGAGGCGTTCCGCGTGCTCGACGAATTCTCGCGATCGCTGCTGCTGACCGCGCTCTGCACGATGCTCTGCGTGCTCGGCGCGAGCCTCGTGCAGATGAGGCGCACGCTCGGGCCGATCATGTCGCTGCACGCGGGCACGCGTCGCGTCGCGCAGGGGGACCTCGGCGCGCGTGTCTCGATCATCAGAGGCGACGAATTCGCGGACCTCGGTGCCGCGTTCAATCACATGGCCGAGCAGCTCGCCGAGAGCGTGCAGCGGCGCGAGCAGACCGAACGCGAGCTGACGGCCTCGCGCGACGCCGCGTTGGCCGCGGCGCGCGCAAAGGCCGAGTTCGTCACGAACGTCTCGCACGAGTTCCGCACGCCGATGACCGAGATCCTCGGCGCGGCCGAGATCCTGCACCAGCTCGAGTCGGGTGACGAGGCGTCGCGGCTCGAGTTCTCGACGATCACGCTGAGCGGCGCGCGCCGCCTTGCGCGGCTCGTCGACGACGTGCTCGAGCTCGGTTCCACGAACGCGTGGGAGCAGGAACCCGTCGACGTGGCAGCCACGATCGCCGCCGCGATCGACGCGATGCCGGCAGAGGTCCGCGAGCGCATCCGGCCCGAGATCGCGCGCGACCTGCCGCCCGTGATGGGCAGCTCGTTGCGGCTCACGAACATCTGGCATCGCCTGCTCGACAACGCCGGCAAGTTCAGCGAACGGGGCAGCCCGATCGAGATTCTCGCACGGCGGCGCGACGGCGAGATCGTCGTCGAGTTCATCGACAAGGGCGTCGGCATCGCGAAGTCCGAGCTCGCGCAGCTCTTCGAACCGTTCCGGCAGGTCGGCCGCGACCAGATGATCGACAAGGCCCGCGGCGCGGGTCTCGGCCTTGCGCTCACGAAGAGCACGGTCGAGCGGCACGGTGGGCGCATCGAGGTCGCGAGCCAGCTCGGCGTCGGCTCGACGTTCCGCGTGATCCTGCCCGCGCACGTGACGGCGGAGCCGGTCGGCTGAGCGCCGCGTGCGGCGTTCGCAGCCAGCCCGGGCTCAGCGCACGGCGGCTTGCAGTGCCTGCCAGAGGTCGGCGACGTGTTCGCGCTCGGTCGGGAGCGCTCCGATCGAGATGCGCACGAACCAGCGTCCGTCGAGCTGGGCGGGAGTCAGCCAGCCACTGCCGGCGCGATGCACGGCGTCTATCACGCCGAGCGTGTGGCGGTCGAGGGCCTCGCCGGCGAGTCCCGGCGGCTCGTGCCGGATGCACACGGTCTGCAGCGGAGCGGGCGTCAGCAGCCGCCACGGTGGAGTCGCGGCGACGCGTTCGGCGAGCCACCTCGCGTTCGCGAGGTCACGGCGCAGCCGCGCCTGCAGCCGCTCGGTGCCGTGCGTGCGGACCAGGGCCCAGAGCTTCAGAGCGCGGAAGCGCCGGCCCAGCGCGATGCCCCAGTCGCGGTAGTTCTTGACGCGATCGTCGACGGCGCTGCGCAGGTAGCTCGGGTTCGTCGACATCACGCGCACGAGGTGCTCCTCGTCGCGCACCCAGTAGACCGAGCAGTCGAATGCCGCGCCGAGCCACTTGTGCGGGTTCACGACCAGCGAATCGGCCCCCTCGATGCCGTGCCACAGCGAACGGCACTCGGGCAGGATCATCGCGGAGCCGGCCATCGCGGCGTCGACGTGCAGCCAGAGGCCGTGGCGCCGGGCCAGCTCGGCGCAGGCGGCGATAGGGTCCATGGCCGTCGTCGCGGTCGTTCCGGTCGTGGCGACGATCGCACACGGGCGCAAGCCTGCCTCGAGGTCGTTCGCGATGCTGCGGCCCAGCGCCGCTGAGTCGAGCGCTCGTGCGGCGTCGACTTCGACCCTGCGGACGTGGTCGCGGCCGAAACCGGCCAGCAGCGCGGCCTTCTCGACCGAGCTGTGCGCGTCGCGGCTCGTGTAGACGACGAGCGGCCGGCCGCCGTCCATCATGCCCCTGCCCGAAGCGGCGTGGTTCGTGGAGCGTTCGCGCGCGCAGATCAGCGCGAGCAGCGTGCAGGTCGACGCCGTGTCCTGGATCACGCCTTGCCAGGCGGTCGAGAGGCCCGACATCTGGCGCAGCCAGTCGACGACGCGCTCCTCGAGCTCGGTCAGCGCGGGTGCGGACTGCCAGGCGAGCCCGAGCACGCCGAGACCCGTGCTCAGGAAGTCGCCGAGCACCGATGCGAGGTCGCCGTTGCTCGGGAAGTAGCCGAAGAAGCGTGGATGCTGCCAGTGCGAGAGGGCCGGCAGGATCACGCGGTCCAGGTCGGCGAGCACCGCGGCGAATCCCTCGGGCGCCTGCGGCGGCTCCTTCGGCAGCGACGCGAGCACGTCGCCTGGCTGTGCTCGCGTGTGGATCGGCAGCTGCGGCGCGCGCGTCCGGTAGTCGGCGATCCAGTCGACGACCTGGTGGCCGAAGCGTCGGAAGTCCTCGGGGGTCATCGACAGCGGGACGTCGGGAGGAGGGGCGCTCATGCTCGGATCGTTGTCGTGCGCGCGAAGCGCATGCCACGCAAGGGTGGTGCGAAAGGGACAGTGGCGATGGGACCGGCGTTTCCGCCGCAGCCGTTCTCGTACCACGGCCGGCGGCGGACGCCAACCACTCGAGCGCGTGTGCGTTCGCCTGCACGAGCCGGCGACAAGGTCCGTGGAAGCAGGCGTCGAGTGTGTATGCTCCCCGCTTCGCCCGCTCGTGGTGTCGGCCACGAGTTGGCCTGCGAATCCCGATGAAGAGCCAGCCCGGAAACTCCGAACCGTCACGTCCCACGAAGGCGCAGGTCGCCGCCGTGATCGACCTGCTCGGCGACGATCGGGGGCCGATCCAGGCCGCGGCCCGCGAGCGGCTGCTGCGGTGGGGGGAGCTCGCCGTCGGGCCCCTGCGCGAAGGTGCCGAAGCGGACAGCGTGCGCAAGCGTGCCCGTTGCCGCGCGCTGCTGCGCACGCTCGAGATCCGCGCTTGCCTGCGCCGGTTCTCGAAGCTGCGCCTCGGGCGGCTCGGGCGCGGTTCCGCTCCTGCGCTGATCGAGGGCGCGGTGCTGCTCTCGAAGATGGTGCGCACGTTCGTGCCCGATGCAGCGGAGCTCGCGGCGCTCCTGCGGCGCCACGCGAACGAGCTGCGCGGCGACTGCGCGGGCCGGAGCCTGCCGACCTGCGCGAGGCTGCTCGCCGAGCGCCTGCACGACACGCTCGGGCTGCAGGGCGGCAAGGCCAGCGTGCTCGAGCTCGACCACGTGCTGATCGATCGTGTGCTCGAGCAGCGCACCGGCATTCCGGTCTCGCTGTCGCTGATCTACCTGCTCGTCGCGCGGTGGGCCGGGCTGTCGGTCGCCGGCGTCGCGCTGCCGGACCACTTCCTCGTGCGGCTGCACGGCGTGCGGCCCGTGCTCGTCGATCCCTACCACGGCGGCCGCACGATCACGAAGGCCGATTGCTCGCGCTACCTGCGCTCGAGCGGTCACGATCAGGTTCGCGACCACTTGCGCGACCTGACCGATCGCGAGCTGCTGATCCACTATCTGCGCTGCCTGCAGCGTGCCGCCCGTCACCGGGCCGCACCCGAGACCGAACAGACCCTGGGGCACGCGCTCGCGTTGCTCGAAGCCTGACGTGTCGGCCGCACGCGTGAGGATCGCGGCCCTGGCGGTCGGCGTGCCCGCGCTCGCGGGCTGTTCGGGGATCTTCCAGCATGCAAGGCCGGACGTGCCGCAGACGTGGGCGGCAGTCACCGACGCCTCGGCCGGGTTGAGCGTCGGCAGCGCGGAACGCGACGTGACGCCCGACGTCGGTTGCTATCTCGCAGGCTTCGACCCGGCGCGCACGAGCACCGGTGTCGCGTCGCCGCTCAAGGTGCGAGCCCTGGTCCTGGAGACCGGAGCGCGGCGCATCGCGATCGTCGGCATCGACAACCTCGGCGTCATGCGCGAGGACGCGGACTGGATCAAATCGGGGCTCGCCGGGTTCCGGAACGGCGACGTGTTCGTGTGCTCGAGCCACACGCATGCGGGGCCGGACCTGATCGGCCTGTGGGGCTACTACTTCATGTCCTCGGGCCGCGACCGCGAATACCTCGCCAAGGTGCGCGACGCGACGGCGGCGGCCGTGGCCGAGGCGCGCGCCAACGCGGCGCCTGCGAAGCTGCTGCGCGGTCAGGCGATGCTGCCGCCTGCGGGCCTCGTCAAGAACGCGAACCGCGCGCAGGTCTTCGACCGCCGCGTCACGGTGCTGCATGCACGCGCCGTCGACGACGGCCGCCCGCTCGGTTCGCTGCTGCACCTCGCCTGCCATCCCGAGGTGCAGGCACGCCGCAACACGCTGATCAGCGCCGACTTCGTCGGGGCGCTGTGCGACGAGTGGCGCGCGCGTGGCCACGGACAGGCCGTGTTCGCGAACGGTGCGCTCGGCGCGATGATCTCGCCCGACATGCACCCGCGAGACGAGACGGGCGTGGTCGCGTTCGGCAAGGCCGCCTGCGACCTCTGCGAGAAGGCGCTGCAGCAGGCCGAGCCGCTGCCCGTCGACGAGGTCGAGGTGCGGCGGGCCGACGTCTACCTGCCGATGATCTCGCCGGGCTTCCGCATCGGCCGCCTGACGACGGTGCTGCAGCGTGAGCTGTTCGACGGTCATGCGCGCAGCACGGTGGGCTTCCTGCGGCTCGGCAGCTTCGAAGCGCTGGCCGTGCCCGGCGAGATGGAGCCGGCGCTCGCGCAGCGTCTGCGCGCGCAACTGCGCCGTCCGGACCTCGTGGTCTTCGGCCTCTGCGACGACGAGGTCGGCTACCTGCTGCGCGACAAGGAAGCGCGCGATCCCGAGTTCGCCTACGAGCGCTCGATGAGTCCGTGCATGTCGGCCGGCGAGCTCGTGAGCCAGGCGATCACGGGGCCGCTCTGATCGCAGTCGAGCTCAGGGGTGGTAGGGATACGGCAGCCAGCGATTGACCGTGTCGTAGACGGGCCAGAAGAGCCTGCCGATCACGTAGAACAGCAGGACCATGATGATGATCGGGCTGTAGGGGATGCGTCCAATCGCGTCGTACAGCCGCCGTGCCCGCGGGTAGAGCCCGGAGACGATGCCTGCGCCGTCGAGCGGCGCGAGCGGGATCACGTTGAACACCGCAAGCAGCAGGTTCAGCAGGAAGAACGTCCCAGCGATCTTGCGCACGGCCTCCATGGAACTGCTGTCGGGGCGCGCGACGAACCACAACACGGCAAACGCGATGGCAGCGAGCAGCAGGTTCGCCAACGGTCCAGCCGCGGACATGAGTGCTGCCTTCTTCGGGTTGTGGTAGGCCCAGATCGGGTCGAT
Source organism: Planctomycetota bacterium (assembly GCA_036376355.1). Taxonomy (GTDB): domain Bacteria; phylum Planctomycetota; class UBA1135; order UBA1135; family UBA2386; genus DASVAL01. The sequence continues at coordinate 12,860 of DASVAL010000126.1, read as the reverse complement.
CGGCGCATGGGCGAAGCCGAGGGGCATCGTGCCGTTGCTCAGGTAGAGGCTCAGCACCGGGAGCGCCACCATGCCGAACGGTTCCCGCTGCATGTGCGGCAGCGGATTCAGCGTGACCTGTCCCGCGTAGTAGGCGGTGCGGTCGCCGCCCCACAGTGCGAACAACGCGTGCGCGGCTTCGTGCACCGTCAGGCTGATGATCAGCGTCACGAACAACAGGATCATCGCCTCCCAGTTCATGGCGCCTCCTTCTCGTCGTCGGCGTCGCCACCGTCCATCGAGGCCGCCAGGTCCGCGGTCACCTTCTTGACCTTCGTCTCGGTGGCCGCGAGCTTCTGGCGGCAGACGGCCAGCAACGCAGCGGCCCGCTCGACCTTGTCGGACAGTACGTCGAGGTCGATCTCGCCCGACTCGATCTCGTGCAGGATCTGCTCGAGCTCGGCGCTTGCAGCCGCATAGGTCGGCTCGCTGCTCTTCTTCTTTTCGCTCATGGGTTGCCCGGGTGCACGTGGTCGACGCGCGCGTCGGCATGGCCGTCGCGGAACTGTACGCGGACGATCTGGTTCGCGGTGAGCCGGGACACCGACGGCAACACGCGCCCTTCGGTCGATCGGACCAGCACGTAGCCGCGTCCGAGCACGCGCGCCGGATCGAGCAGGCGCTGCCGCGTGGCCTGTTGCTCGATCCTGGCGCGGTTACGCTCCATGTGCCGGTCCGCGCCATGGCAGATGCCGGCCGTGGCCTGCTGCAGCGTGTTGCGTTCGCGCTGCAGGCGGAACAGCGTCGTGGTCTGCAGCATGCGGCCGGTCGTCGCCAACGCCGTGTGCTGCCGGGCGAGGTGGTTCTCGACCGCGCGCTGCACGCTGCGCGCGGTGCGCACGAGTTCCGTGCGGCGCCCGGCCAGGTGATGCGCGACTGCGTCGTGCAGGCGCAGCGCGCGTTCGCGTACGCTGCTGCGCGCCTCTTCGAGACCGCGTACGAGCAGCTCGGCTACGGCAGTCGGCGTCTTCTCGGAGTGTGCAATCGCGTCGAGTACCGATTGGTCGCGCTGATGGCCGATGCCGACCAGGATCTTCAGCGGATGCCGCGCAACCGCGACAGCCACGTCGCGATCGTCGAACCACGCGAGATCGCTGCGCGAGCCGCCGCCGCGCACGATGCACAGCACGTCGAAGTGCTCGGCGTGGTGCGCGAACCAGCGCAGGCCCGCCATCAGGCTCGGTTTCAGGTCGAGCCCCTGCACCTTGACGGGCAGCAGCGTGACGTCGAAGCCGGCGCCCGATTCCTGCAGGTGCCGCAGGAAGTCGTTCCAGCCGTCGGAATCGGGGCTCGTGAGCACGCCGATGCGCAACGAGGGCACCGGGAAGCCGAGCGAGCGATTGCGCGTCGCGAGGCCCTGCTGCAGCAGCTCGCGCAGGATCTGCTCGCGCGTCAGCGCGAGTTTGCCGAGCGTGAAGGTCGGGTCGATGTCGGAGATGACGACTTGGAAGCGGCCTGTCGCGACGTAGAGGTCGAGCTTGACGAGCGCCTTGATCTCGAGGCCGTCGCGCAGCGTGAGCTGCGTGTCGCCGCTCGCGAGCCGCGGCAGCAGCCGTTCGGCGGTGTTCTGGAACAGCGCGACTTCGACGGCGGCCAGCGCGCGCGGTTCACCGCGGGCCTTCTCGACGAGCTGGAAGAAACGATGCGCCCGGCCGGCGCTCTTGTCGAAGTCCACGATCTCGCCGACGACCCAGAGCTCGCCGGGGAACTTCTGTCGCAGGCCGTCGCGCACGCGCGCATTGAGAGCCGAGATCGTGAGGGCCGGTGCGGGTTCGACCACGTCACCGAGCGCTCCCGCACGCGCCGGTGTTTCAGGTTCGAGCGGCAGCGTTCCTTGACCCGCGGTCGGACCCGGCGGCTTCGGCACGCGAGCAGGCGGCGTGCGCAGCGTTCCTGCCAACAGGGACGGGATCTCAGGCGCGAAGTCGAAGAGATGGCGCGAGCACAGGGTGAAGACCTGCTCCACGTGCGCAGCAGGTACTCGCCACACCTTGCCCTTCGGATCCCAACGACGTCCCGGCAGACCCTTCACCATCGCGACGAGATCCTCGCGATACGGAAACCGGATCAAGAGGCTCGTGCCGTCCGGGTCGAGTTCGACGGAGCCGGTCATGGGACCGCGTTCATAGCGGATCGTCCGCCTCGGTGAGCACGGAAACCGCTGCCTTGGCTGCCGCGACCGCCTCGTCCATCGCGATCGGCCGAGCTGCCGCCGAGCTCAGATCCGTCATGATGTCCGGCGACAGGCCGCAGGGACGCACTGCCTGCCACACCGCGAGGTCCATGGCAACGTTGATGCCGATGCCGTGCAGGTTGATCCAGTGTTTCACCGCAACGCCGATCGAAGCGAACTTGCGGCCGTCGACGAAGACACCCGTGCCGTCGATCGAGGGCTTCGCGTCGAGACCGAAAGCCGCTGCGATCCGAACGCCGAAGCGCTCGAGGCGGCGCATCCAATCGCCGACGTCGCGTCTAGGCAGGCGGACGATCGGATAGACGACGAGCTGGCCTGGGCCGTGGTAGGTGATCTTCCCGCCGCGCTCGATGCGCACGATGCCAGCACGAAGCTCTTCACCCGGTGTCGCGCGGCCCGCCGTGTACACGGGTTCGTGCTCGACGAAGAGGATGCGGCCGCTGCCGCCGCGGTGCACTGCGGCATGCAGCTCTCGCATGCGGGTCAACACCGGCTCGTAGGCTGCGCGACCCAGGTTCTCGACTTCGGGCAGCAAGATGGCAGACTATCGCGAGTGTCGGTGCTCGTAACGATCCTCTGCATCGCCGGCTGCCAGCAGCTGCTTGTGGTACCGACTCCGGTCGAGGTCGGGCAGGAGGTCGCAGTGCGTGCCGAGCTGGAGCGCCAACCACTCCCGGGTCTCGCGATCACCGTGCGCGGCGCCGGGACATCGCGGCCAGTCGGTGTCACGGGGCCCGATGGTCAGGTGCGGTTCGTGCCCGAGGCCCCCGGCGACTTCGTTGCAGCGGCCGAGATTGGCGGCGTCGAGACTCTGGCGCCGTTCGCGGTGGTCCCAGAGCGCCGGCGCTGGCTGATCGCAGTCGGCTGTGTGCCACTGGGCCTGGCGCTGCTCTGGCGAAACCTCAGCCGAGCACGCGGTCGACGTGGCTCTTGACCGTGCGCAGGTCGACATTGCCGGTGAACCGATCCACTTCCTTCCCGTCGCGGAAGAAGACGCACGTGGGAACGCTCATGATGCCGAGGCCCGCGGCCGAGTCCTGCGCGTTGTCGATGTCGATCTTGTAGACGTCGATGCGCCCCTTGTACTCACCGGCCACCTTGTCGATCGTGGGCGCCAGAGCCTTGCAAGGCTGGCACCAGCTCGCGGAGAAATCGACTAGCACCGGGACCTTGGCCGTCTGGAGAGTGCTCTGGAAATTGGTATCGGTGAGTTCGGTGACCATGTGATGTCGTTCGTGCGAGAGGAGCGTCGCAGAAGCCGTGTATCTTGGCCAGGGACCAGGACAGTGCAAGAGCTCGCCGCAAGTGTCGCGCGCTGGCTCGATTCGTTCGTCCGCGGCGCGACTCAGCTGTCGCGATTCAGCGCGGCGAGCAGGCGGTCGGTCGGGATGCCGTTCTGTTCGGCGACCGTCTCGATCGAGTCTTGCGGGTTGAAGCCGCAGTTCCGGCAGCCACCGATGTGGAAGTCGCGCATCAGCACGCTGCCGAGCGTGTGATCAGCGGTCAGGACTTCGAGCAGCGTGGTCTTTGGCGTGAAGCGTTTCTTCTGCGTCGTGGTGGGGTCGTTCATGAGGTCTCCCGGTTCATTCGGCGTTGTGGATGCTGATCTGTTGCGCGACTCGTCCGGCGATCTCGGTCAGTGCCTTGGCGCTCGCGGAATCGGGCGCCGAGATGATGATGGGACGCCCGCTGTCGCCACCCTCGCGAACGCCGATCTCGAGCGGAACCTGGCCGAGCATCGGCACGCCGAACTCACGCTGGATCTTCTCACCGCCTCCCTGTCCGAACAGGTAGTAGCGTTCGGTGTGTCCGGGCGGCGTGAACCACGCCATGTTCTCGACGACGCCGAGAATCGGCACGTTCACGGTCTGGAACATGCGGATGGCCTTCTTGACGTCGAGCACCGACACGTCCTGTGGTGTCGTGACGATCACGGCGCCGATCAGGTGTGCCTGCTGGCTCAAGGAGAGTTGGGCGTCGCCAGTGCCCGGCGGCAGGTCGACGACGAGGTAGTCGAGATCGTGCCACGCGACGTCGAAGAGGAACTGGCGCACGGCGGAGTGCAACATCGGGCCGCGCCAGATGACCGGCTGGTCCTCGGCGACGAGCAGCGCCATCGACATGACCTGCAGCCCGTGCCGTTCGAACGGCACGATCCGCTTGTCGACGACGGTCGGTTGGCCGCTGACTCCCAACATCAGCGGGACGTTGGGACCGTAGACGTCGGCGTCGAGGATGCCCACGCGAGCACCCGAGCGCTGCAGCGCACACGCCAGGTTGACGGCGATCGTCGATTTACCGACGCCTCCCTTGCCCGATGACACCGCGATGACGTTCTTGACGCCGGGGATGAGGCCCTTGTCGCCCAGCACGGGCCGGCTCGCCGTGACGCGCGCGGTCATGTCGATCGAGACCTTGCTGACGCCAGGGATTGCCGTCACTGCGCGCTCGGCCTGCGATTTCATCAGGTCCTTCACCGGACACGCGGGCGTCGTCAGCTCGATCGAGAAGGCGACGTTGCTGTCGCAGATCCGAAGGTTCTTGACGAAGCCAAGGGTCACGATGTCCTGATGCAGGTCGGGATCATGAACCGACCGAAGCGCGTCGAGGACGGCAGCTTCGGCAAGGGCGGCGGGTGGCTGGGGCATCGAGCCGCGTAACTAGCCTGGGAATGGAGCTATATCAAGCCAGATCGCTCCTCGAATGGCGGACGCTGGCACCGCAAGTCGGAACATGAAGTACGCCATGACGTTGGCTGCGATGTTTGCGCAATGCCGTCCCGTCCGGACGGCTGCTGGCGAGGAAGAAGTCTCCCGTGGGGGGCGTCCGAGCTAGGCTGTGTTTCTCGTTGGGCTATGATTGCCCAGCTTCCCTGGACCGCTTCACCACGTGACTGCCGTAGATCGTCCCATGCTCCTCCGCACTGTGCTCGCCCTCGTGTGTCTCGTCGCCATCGCGCCATGCCAAGGTGGCGAAGCCGGTGAAGAGGCTGGCCAAGTCATCCGTGGCGTCGATGACAGCTCGAAGCGCGGCAAGGCCGACGATGAGAAGAACCTCGAGAAGAACCTCACTCCCGAGCAGATGCTGGCGCGCAACGTCACGACGGGGGCATCGGCCTTTTGCCGATTCCACGCGACGGTCAAGCCAGCCAAGTTGATGCCAGGCCAGTCGGGCGTGGTCTCCGTGGCGGCGATCCTGCTGGGCGACGCGGTGATCCCGTCGCCACCGCAGGTGGAGATGATCGCCGCGCTGCAGCAGGGCGTCTTCACACTCGGCGCGATGTCCTTCCAGCCGGCAGACGTCGGCAAGCATGCGAAGGGATACCTCGGGCGTCCGGTCTACGACAACTTCGCGATCTTCGAGGTTCCGGTCACCGTGGCGCCGGAAGCAGAGGTGGGCAAGAAGCACCGTGTCGCGATCGACATGCGTTTCGACCTCTACAACGGCACCTCAGCCCAACCCGTCGGACGCTTCATCGATCAGGTGTCTGCCGAGATCGAGATCGGGCGAGCGCTCGATCCAGCCATCGCACAGAGGACGGGAACGGCGAGCCCAGCTGATGTCCGCAGGGCAGGCGTCGAGCCACCAACTGCTTCGTCGCTGCCTGTCGACGAGCCGAAGCCTGCTGCACGCGTGCTCGAGGGCACGGCCATCGTTCCGGCGGCTGCGCCGGTGCAGTCGCAGCAGGTCGAACCTGCGCCTGCCGAGATTCCTGTCGGAATCGATGACAGCGAGACCTTGCTGCCGCTTCCCCTGCTCGTTGGCGGAGGCGTGCTGCTGCTCGGCATCGTTCTGCTACTGGCCCGCAAGAAGTAGGCGCCGCGCGTAGCGCGAGCAGGCCGCAGGGCGCATCGGGTGATCCACGCCGAGCTTGCAGGGAGGTGCTCGGTATACCGGCACGGAAGTTGGACTCAAACTGACCGTGGCGAGCCGGACTTGACTGTTGCGGAGTCAGGCGAGGCGAGCCTCGTATCACCGATCTTCCAACCCGGACCCCAAGATGGTACTCGCAAAGCTCTTCTCCGCTTCCAGAGCGCGGCTCAAGCCAGGTGAGGTGTTGTCGCTCAAGGACCTGGATGCGCGCTTGGACGTGACCAGCGCCCGATTCAAGGCTGCTGTCAATCGTCTGATCGAGCAGTTCTCGTCTGAGCGGGCGAGCCTCGACCTTGCAGCCCACCGGGCCGAGCGCACCAACACTGCCAGCCCGGCAGCCCTGCCAGACTTTCCTGACTTTCGTGACAGTGGCTACCAGGCGGACCTCCGCCGGATTGCGCCGATGGATCGGGCCGAGGAGTTCCGCATGGCGCGGCGCTACGAGTTCCTGCGCAGCCTCGTGCGCAGCTGCCTCGACAAGCTCAAGCTCGAGCCCGCTGCGATCGACGAACTCATCAAGCGGCCGGCTCGCGAGATCATCGCCGCCGTTCGCGAACGACCGATGCCACGGCGTCTCGATGCCGCGTGGGTCGAGGCGATGATTCACCAGCTCGATGAGCTGCGCAACCTCTACATGGAGGGAGCCCTCTACATCGTGCTCGGCACCGTGAATCGCTATCGCGGTCTCGGTGTCGACACTGCGGACCTGATCCAGGAAGGGAACGCGTCGCTGTTCCAGGCCATCGACGGATTCGATTGGCGACGCGACGTGCGATTCCGGACCTACGGGCAGTTCTGGGTGCACCAGGCCGTGCTGAAGATGCTCTACAACAACTCTCGCACGGTGCGGCTGCCGATCTGGGTGCAGAAGGTGCTCGGCAAGATCCGTCGCACGCAGGAAGCGGGTCGCCGCGACGGCCAGGAGCTGTCGCACGCCGAAATCGGCAAGCGCATCGGCATCTCCGCCGAGAAGGTGGCCTGGGTGTTGTCGACTCGCCGCTACGCGGTGAGCCTCGACGCCGAATTGTCGCGCGAGGATGGCGGCTCGCTGGCGCAGGTGCTGCCCGATGAGCGCCTGCAGGCGATTCCGGATTCGATTCCGCCTGGCAACCTGCAGGAGGATCTGGCCGAAGTGATGGCCCAGCTGCCGGGGCGCGAGCAGGGCATCCTGCGCCAGCGTTTCGGTCTCGGCGGGACGCCACCGCAGACGCTCGGCGAGATCGCAGCGAATCTCGGGATCACTGCCGAACGAGTCCGCCAGCTGCAGAACTCGGCGATCGAGAAGATGAAGCGACTCGGCAAGACGCGCCAGCTGCAGGCCTACGTCGAATAGCGGCGGCGACGGTTACTCGTCGTCGCTGCCGAAGTCCTGGCTGTGTGACTCGCGGCTCTGTTCGACCATCAGTGGCCACACTTCCTCGAACATGCGCCGGTAGACGCTGGGACGCTGGTCGCGCGCGATCGGCAGGATGCGCCGCATCATCCGCACCTTGCGCAACTCGACGCGCGCCACGATCGCCCCGGCCTCGCCGGAGCCTGCCGCGAGGACCTCGCCCGTGGGGTCGATGATGCGCCCGTCGCCCGGGAAGGCCAGCGTCTCGCCGTTCTTCTGCGAGGGCTCCTGCCCCGTGCGGTTGCAGCCGATCACGAAGAACTCGTTCTCGATCGCGCGCGCGCGCAGCAGTGTCCGCCAGTGGTGCGCGCGAGCCTCGGGCCACTGCCCGGGCACGACCATCATCTCGACGCCGCGGTGGAAGTAGTAGCGAGACAGCTCGGGAAACCGGAGGTCGTAGCAGATGATGACTCCGAGCCGCCCGAGCGCTGTCTCGACGACGAGTGGCGCCTGGCCGAACGCGTGGCTGCGATGCTCGAGGTTCGGCGAGAACAGGTGGATCTTGCGATACGAGCCGAGGCAGCGACCCTTCTCGTACACGCGCGCGGTGTTGAAGACCTCTCCTGCGTCGGCCTCTATGCAGCTGCCGACGATGACCAATCCGTGCTGGGCCGAGACATCGCACAGGTCGCGCTCGGCGGCCATCGCCTGGCGCAGCGCGTCGTCGTCGAAGGTCGACAGGAACGACGTCGACCAGAGCTCGGGCAGCACGCAGAGGACAGCGCCCGCCGCGACTGCCTCTTCGACGCCGGCGCGCATGGCAGCGACGTTCGCAGCCACGTCGCCAGGGCGCACATCGAACTGCACGCAGGCTGCAACGAACTCGTCGACGGTGGGGTCAGTCCCGGTCACGACACCAAAGATAGCCTTCGCCTTGGCGGATGGTCACCAGGAATGCAGCCGCGATACCGTCGCGCCGCGGCGCGCCTCTTCGCGAGGAAGAGGCTGCGGGGCCTTCGCGATGGGCCGCGGCCCTGCCCCGGATCATCCCTTGAACAGGATGTCGTCGGTCGGCAGCCCAGGCGCCTTCTTGGCGCGCGGAGCCGCGTTGGTCCGCGTCTCGACGATCAGCTGGTCGCTCGGCTTGAAGATGATCGTCTCCTTGTTCGCGACGTCGATGCTCTCACCGGTGAGCGGGTGCTTGTAGGCGCGCCCCTTGCGGATGCGTCGTTCGAACGTGCCGAAACCCTTCACTGCGACCTTGCCGCGGTCGCGCAAGAGCTCGCTCACTGCATCGAGAACGGCGTCGAGCACGCGGGCGGCGGTGCGCCGCGGCACGTTGAGCTCCTCGGCGACCTTGTCGGCCAGAATCCCCTTGTTGGCTTGACGGCCGAAGGCCTCCTCGGCCGCCGAGACCTTGCCCGCCTCATCGATCCCATCCGTCGCATCTTGTTTGGTGGTGCGCGTCATTCTGAATCCCCTTTCCCCGTTGGCTCCTTGCGGCGGGCCCGATGCCTGCCTTCTTGTTTCTTCCCCGTTAGTTCTTGGCGACCTGCGTGACCGGCTTCGGCCCTTCGAGGCAGCGCTCGAGGCCCGAGACCAGTTTTGCGAGGTAACGCGCTGCGACGCTGCCGGGGAAGACTTCGCTGAATGGCGCGCGCTTCAAGACGGCGCCCTCAACGGAACTATCTTCCGGCAGCATTCCGAGCCAGTTGAGGTCGAAGCTCAAAAAGCGCTCGGTGCATCCCTTCAACTTCATGAACACCTGCTCGGCCTCTTCGGGCGAGCGGACGCGATTGACGACACAGTGGATCGGCTTGTCGTAGCCGTCCTGCACCAGCACCTTGACGATGCCGTATGCATCCGCAATCGCAGCGAAGTTGCTCGTCGTGACGAGAACCGTCTGGTCGGCGATCGTGACGAAGTCCGTGACTCCCTTCGACACACCTGCACCGGTGTCGAGCAGGATCACGTCGCAGAACGGCACGAGCTCCTCGATCGCGACGCAGATCCGCGCGCGGCCATTGTCGTCGAGGTTCGCCATCTCCTTCAGGCCGCTGCCGCCGCTGATGAACTTCACGTTGCAGGGCCCGTTCTCCAGGATCTCTGCGAGCTCCGCGTTGCCATCGATGTAGTCGGACAGTGTCTTGGCTGGCTTTATCCCGGCGAGGATGTGCGCGTTCGCGAGACCGAGATCCGTGTCGATCAGGATCGTGCGATGGCCTCGACGGCTGAACTCACAGGCGAGGTTCACCGAGAGCGAGGTCTTGCCCACGCCGCCCTTGCCCGAAGTCACCGCGAGGATGACTGCTCTCTTCCCCGACTCGTCGGACTGATTCGATTGCTCGGCCATTTTGGTTGGTCGGTTCTGCGTTCCGGTCGCTTGTGGGTTCATCGGCAGGTTGTTCGGCCGAGCTTGCGTCCAACTGCGGGACGATGTGGGCGGCGTCGCTCAATGAAGCGCGCCCGCCTGCCGATCTGCGCGTCACGACAGCTTGTGCTGTGGGGTGCTGCAGCGAGCCGTCGGGGTGGAAGGGTCCCGCAAGTCCCATGTCGTCGAGTTCTGTAGCCGTGCGAGGGCAACTCTCTTCCCCGCAACTGCGGGCTTCGAAAGGCCGGCTGCGCCGGCTTGCTCTGGGACTTCCTGGGGCCGCGATGCTGGTCTGCGTCGTGGCGCTGACTTTCTATTGCACCAGCTTGCTGCAGGCTGCCGCCGCAGGGCGCATGGTGGCCATCGACGAGAAGGTCTTCGTGCTGGTCGTAGGCGGGTTCGTCGCCGCCAGCGCTGCCGTCGTGGGCATGCAATCGGTGCGGATCTCGAATCGAGTCTCGGGTCCCGAGTCCCGGCTGTTGCAGGCACTGCAGCGGATTCGCACCGGGGATGTCGGTTTTCGCATCACGCTGCGGCGCGGCGATCTGCTCGTTGCTCTGGCGGATGAGTGCAACGAACTGCTCGATTGGCTCAACAGGAACCCACCGAACGGAGCGCACACGGGTGGGGACATCGTGGAAGTGAGGGCGCCGTTGGAGAAGGTCGGGCCGTGAAGGTCCACGCGCACCCGATGGGCGAGCTGATGCTCGCGGCTTTGCTGCTCCTGGCGAGCATCGGCGGAGGGCTGTGGTTGCGACACGAGGCGACTGCCGTCAACGCGGCGACGGAGACGCGGCGGCAGGAGCTCGCTTGCCTCGTGGGGCTCGAGACGCGGGCCGGAGGCGCGGTGCCGACGCGGTTCCCGGACCTCGGAGCATTCGGGAGTCACTACGTTGGCCACGAGCTCGTGTGGACGATCGCTCCGACGGGCGCGTACCTGACCATCCGGCCGCAGCGATGAAGACCCGACCTGGCATCGGTGCGAGAAGGCGGTGGTGGGGCCTCGTTGCCTCGCCGCTGCTCCTGTCGACGGTGGCCTCGTTCGTGCTCCTGTTTGCGGCGCTGGTCGCCGTCGCCCAGGCGCTCGCGAACGCGGAATGCGTCCGGCGCAGGGCCGCGCAGGCTTGCGCGCGGCTCGCTGCGGACATGGTCGCGATGCAGCAGCTCTCGGGTCCGGCCGCCGAGCCGGCTCGGATCCAGGTCGCCGGCATGCAGGTGACTGTCGCCTGGCAGGGCACCGATTGGCGCGTCGAGACTCGGGGAGCCGATGGCGACGAATTCGCGTTTCTCTGCGCGCGGCTCGCCGGCGCGGCTCCCGAGGTGCTCGGCAGCCGCGCTGCGGTCGTGGAATCCGACGTGTTGGACCGCGTGCTCGGGGCGCGACACATCCACCGCTGTGAGTTGCCGCGAGTCGACGAGCACGCGTTGGCGTCCGCTGTGCCTGCGGACGTGACGCCCACCGTTCGCCGCGACCAGGGTGTTGCGCTGCTGCAGTGGGCCGCAGGCACCGACGGCGACGACTACGTGATCAACCGGCGCCCCAAGTGCGGCTTCAACGTGACGGGCGACCTGCTCGTCGTGCCGGGACACCTGTGGGTCGAGCCGGGCGAGTGCCAGCTCGAGATCGAACTGACCCGCGATCTCGTGATCGTCGTGCGCGGCAACCTCTACGTCGGCAGGTCGATCGCGGTGCGTGGTCCAGGCCGCCTGTTGTTCGCGACGGTCCCCGGTCCACAGGCCCGTGCCTTTGCCGACCGCGACGGCAACGGCAGATGGTCCGGCGGCGACGTGCTGCGCGGGGAGGGGGAGTTCACGGGGCCCATCGAAGGTGGCGGCAACGTCTACCTCGGTTTGAACTGGTCCCGGAGCACGCTCGATCTCGGCGCTGCGCTGGTCGTCGGCGGCGAGCTGCACCTGATGACCGATGCCCGCGTCTCGGGCCCGTTGATCGTTCCGCACGGAATCACCGCGACGACTCCCGGTGCGCGTGTCGTCGCTGCGGGGGACTGGGCCTTCGATCCGGACCGCGAACGGGTGCCGGGCTTCCAGACGCGCGGTGGCCCGCGTCCGGGGCGGCTGCGTGAAGTCGGGACGATTCCGGCGCCGCTGCCGGAGCAACCTCTTTACCTGCCGCAGCCCGCTCGCTAACCTGCCGCCCCCTCAACCCGCGGGGTCGTAGCTCAGTTGGTAGAGCGATGCGTTCGCAATGCATAGGTCAGGGGTTCGACTCCCCTCGACTCCACCACAGGCGGCCTGCCGGACATGCGAGTGCCCGGTAGGCCGCGTTCGTTCCGGGGCTGCTAGCCCGATGGCTCGGCGCGCGCGCGGCCGCTCGCCCGGCGCGCCGAGAGCAGCATCTCCTGGAACGGATTGCCGGTGCGCCAGACGTCGCCGGCGAGCACGCTCATGACGCCGCGACGGATCGCCATGTCGCGCGAGTCGCCGAGGAAGATCGACTGCGCGAACGTCGGGTTGTTGTAGAAGCGGTCGATGAGGCCCGAGAACGTGCGGAAGGCGCGATCCATGCTCTCGTTGTGCGCCGACAGCACGTCGGGAGCACCTTCGGTTCCCGCTTCGAGGGCAGGCGCGAGGATGTCGGCGACGCGCTCGGCGTTGCGCAGCGCGAGCGTCACGCCGGACGAGAACACGGGATCGAGGAAGCACGACGCATCGCCGATCGCCGTGAAGCGCGCGCCCGACGGGACCTTGTTGCGATAGCTGAAGTTGCCGATCACGCGCGTCTCGAGCCGCCGTGCGCCGGCCGTGAGGCGCTGCACGAGCGGGCCCGACAGCAGGCCGGCTTCGAGATCCGCGGCAGTGATCTTCGACTTCGACACGAGGCCGATGCTGAGCCGCTGGCCCGGCAGCGGGATGATCCAGCCCCAGCCGTCCGGCCGCAGCAGGATGCGGATGTTGAAGCTGGGCGCGAACTCGGTCCACGCCGCATCGGACACGCCGTCGTAGTGCGTGAAGACCGACACCGTGCCGAACCGGTCATACGGCACCATGCTGCCCAGACGCCGCGCCATGAGCCGCGACTGGCCCGATGC
>DASVAL010000081.1:0-5781 GCA_036376355.1 Planctomycetota bacterium | reverse complement strand
GGTACTGCGCAAGCACGAGACCGAGGCTCCGGTCCTGCCCGAGCACCTGTCGGCGCTCGAACGCGCGGTGCTGCAGCGCTGCCTGCAGAAGGACCCGGCCGCGCGTTACCAGAGCGTGCACGACCTGATCGCGGCGTTCGGCGCACCGTCGGGCGTCGGCGCCGCGGCGTGGAGCGACGTCCGCGCCGGCGCGGTCGCGGGCGCGGAGCCGCCGCCTGCAGGCAAGACCCCTGGCAATGCAGCAGGGCCGCGTCCGGTGCCGCCGCCGCTGCCGTCCGTGCTGCCGCCCCCGCTGTCGGAGGATCCTTACGCCGGTCTCGGCCGCGCCTCGCGCGAGGCCGCCCGGCACGCCGCGAAGATCGCGAGGCGGGCGATGGTGCAGGCGCGGCACGTCGCGAACCGCGCCGCGAAGAGTGCCAACGACGCGATGAAGCGGAGCCACACGCACGGCATGCGGCGCTGGCAGGCGTGGAAGCGACTGCGCGAACAGCGCAAGACCTGGAAGGAGCAGCGCGAGGCGATGCGCGCGGCGGCGGAGATCGCCGGGCCGCCGCGGCGGCCGCGGCGCGGCTGGCTCGCGGCGACGGCGGTGTTCGCGGCGCTGGTCTTCGTGCCGATCGTGTTCATGCCGGTGGGTGGACCCAAGCCATACGCCTACACGACGGTTTCGGGGCCGATGGTGGCGCAGGGTGGCAGCTCTCCGCGACAGACGCTGCGCGCGTTGTACGTGCCGGCACGGTACGAAGGGCTCGTGTCGCGGACCGAGCCGCCGTGGGCGTTGATCGCGCAGCATGATCGCGAGCATGCGCACGGCCTGCTCGTCCAGTACATCGAGCTGCTCCGCAGTCAGGCACCGCTGTCGCCCATGCAGCGCGCCACGCAGCTCGACCTGCCGGGGTTCGAGGTGATGACGCTCGACGGCCGCACGGACCAGCGGGTCCACGAGCAGTTCGATCGGTTCCTCGGCGCGCGCAGCTACGACCCCGGGCTCGCAGAGGCGCTCGCGAAGCAGGCGCCGACGTCGCTCGTGATCGCGGCCGGTCGCTTCGACGACATCGACTGGGAGGACGCGTCGGATCGCAAACGCGCGCGGCGGTTGAACCAGTTCCTCGAGCAGACGACCGGCTGCCGCGACCTGCAGATGGTCGCCGAAGGCACGCCGGGATCCGGCATCGCGAACAAGAACCTCGCCGGCCTGTGGATGTGGTTCGTCAACGAGTTCGGCCACACGCCGCGCACGTGGCAAGCCTACCGCACGCTGCTCAAGATGAACTGAGCACCAACGGACCAAGAGCCGAGCTTGCTCACTTCGGCAGCGACCAGGCGTTGTTCTTGCGGTCCCAGTCCAACGAGGCCGTGTCGGGGTCGATCTGCACCGCGACCACGTCGGGCCCGAACGTCAGCACCGTGCGCGTACCGGTCCACCACGCGCCCTCGGCGACGGTCTGGCGTTCCTTGCGTTCGTCGCGGTAGGTGACCTCGACGACGGCCGGATGCACGGCGCGACCGCGGTCCTCGATCGTGACGAGCGTCCTGCCGTCCTTGCTCTCGACGGCGCCGACCGCGTGGTCGAGCCGCCACGCCTCGAAGAACCACGTTCGGAAGTACGGCTCGAGATCGCGGCCGGCGACGTCGCTGAACGTGCGGAAGAAGTCGTGTGGGTACGGGTGCTTCCAGGCCCAGTCGGCGGCGTAGCGGCGGAACGCCGCGAAGAACTTCTCGTCGCCGAGCAGCGCCTGCAGCTGGTGCAGGATCGCGGCCGGTTTGTCGTAGCTCGCGAAGCCGAAGTCCTCGGCGCCATACGTGTCCGCGTGCCGCATGCAGGCCACGTCTCCACCGCGACTCACGGTGTGGGCGTAGCCCAGGATCGCGCGCTGCACGCCGCTCTTGTTGCCCGTGAAGTCGCCGCGGCACAGCGTGGTCCAGTAGTCGGTCAACCCCTCGTCCTGCCACGCGTATCGCTTCTCGTTGTTGCCGACCAGCATCGGGAACCACATGTGGATCAGCTCGTGCGCGATCGTGCCAGCCGGCTGCCGGCCGCCGACGATCGTCATCATCGGGTACTCCATGCCGCCCCGGATGATGCCCTCGCACGCGGTCATGTGCGGCCACGGATACGGGTGCACGTGCGCCGACATGTACTCGATCGTGTGCTGCGCGTAGCGTGCCCCGCGCACCCAGTCGCCGGCGTTGGTCTCGTAGACCGCGTGGATCATCGCCTTGCCGGGCTTGCCGGGCCCTTCCTTGTCCGCGATCACGGCGTGCGTGGCGTCCCAGAGGTAGGTCCTCGCGATGCTGACCGCGGCGTCGCGCACGTTCTCGGCGCGGAACTTCCACGTCAGCTTGCCGCTCGCCGACGGTGCCGTCGCGTTGCCCGCTTCGAGGTCTTGCTTGTCGATCACGTGCACGATCTCGTGGCTCGTGCTTGCCGCGGCGAGCGCATCGCGCGCCTTCTGCGTCAGGACCTCGTCGGCGTTCTGCAGCTCACCAGTAGCTCGCACGAGGTAGCCGACCGGCACCGTGATCGCGAGGTCGTAGTCGGCGTAGCCCATGTAGAACTCGCCATTGCCGCGGTGCTCGTCCGCGACCCAACCGTTCACGTCGTCGTAGACGGCGAACTGCGGATACCAGTAGCCGAGGTAGTACACGTCCTCCTTCTCGTGGCCCATGCGCGGCGCGGTGCCGGCCACGGGCACCGTGAACGCGTAGTCGATCTCGAGCGTCGCCTTCGCACCGGGCGCGAGCGGTTCGGGGAGCCGCACGGCCATCACCGTTTCGCGGCCCTCCGTTCTCGGCTTCTTGCCGTCGATGCGGATGTCGGCGATCTCGAGTCCTGGCGTCGCCGTGACGGTGCGCGTGCGTTGCGCGCCGGCCTTCATGAGGTTCTGGTAGAGGTGCACGAAGAGATGCTGGAGCGCTCCGGGCGACCGGTTGTGGTAGGTCATCACGGCGCGGCCCGTCAGGCGTGCGGCGACCGGATCGAGTTCGGCGGTCAGCGAGTAGGCCGCGTAGTTCGTCCAGTACTTGGGGCCCGGACGTCCGGTCGTCGTGCGCGTGCCTTTCTCGATCGCGGCCTGGAAGCCCGGCGAAAGGTCGATCGGGTACGGAACGATGCGCGCAGCAACGGGCGGTGCCTGGCCCACCGCGAGTGCGGTGAGCCACAGCGGGAAGGCGAGCGTATGGGCGATTCTGGTTTCCACGGGTCTTGCTACGGGTCGGAGAGGTGGCTGTTGGAGCCCGCGCGGTCCGCCGGCGCAACGGACTCGTCGTGAAGATGCCTATGCGGGACAACGCGCGTGGGCCGGGGTGCCAGGGCCAACGGGCGTTCACGACGTCGGGCGCGGGTTCTCCCGTGGGCGCTCGCCCGGGCAGGAGGCCATGCCGTCGATCGGGTGAGAACCCGAGCACCTGCTGGCGGTTGGCAGGGACTTGTATCGTGGTGCGACTCGACGGAGCCACTCATGAACCGACTCGCGACCGCGGCCTTGCGCTTCATGGTCCTGATGCTCGCCGTCCCTGCTGCGCGGGCGCAGCAATGGCGAAGCGAGCCGATCGTCGACGTCGGCATCGAGATCGACGCGCCAGGGCGCCTCGAGCGACTGCCGATGCAGCTCGGCGAATCGGGGCCCTACCAGCGCGCGCGCTTCCGCCCCAACGACCGCCAGGACTACGTGCGGGCGCAGTACTCCTGGTACTGCGACGTGTACGAGTTCACGAGGAAGGAGCTCGCGGGCGACGACTCCGACGTTCCCGCCAGTGTGCCGCCCGAGCTCAGGGAGGAGTTCAAGAAGCTTCTCGCGCAGCGGCGGCTCGAGAGCTTCAAGGACTGGCTCGACGACAAGGACAAGAAGAAGGTGACCATCGAGGTCGAGGGCAAGCTCAAGAAGGCGCGCCCCGGCAAGCTCGAGTACATCCACTGGGTCTGGAAGGAGGACAACGACTTCGGTCCGTGCGGCATCGTCTACTGCGAGGCCGCGGTCTACGTGTTCGAGGACCGCGAGGTCGCACTCGTGATCGAGATGCCGCTCGAGACCGAGAAACTCGGCATCCCGAAGAGCAAGTGGAAGGTGATCATCGATCGCATGATCGCGAGCGGGAGGATGCTCGCCGCCGCGGATGCCGAGGACGACAGCGACAAGAAGCGCGATCAGTTCGCGGACACTCCCGAGAAGCAGCAAGCACTCGCCGAGGCCAAGAAGAACATCGCGGGTCTGCAGGGCTGGGACTACTTCACGCAGCCGAACTACGTCGTGATCTACGCGTGGGACTTCGAGAAGCCCGAGGAGCGCGTGAAGGCGAGAAAGGACGCCGTCTACTACGGGTCGCGGCTCGAGAAGATGCGCGAGCTCTACCTCGGCAACTACCCGCTCGACCCAACCGGCACGAAGGCGATCATGCCCGACCCGAGCTCGATCCCGAGCCTCACGGGGCCAGTCACGGGCGTTGCGACGAAGCCCGCCGAGCCCGAAGCGGATGCGGAAGCGCCCGGCGAGAAGCTCGGTGTCCAGCCGTACTCGGTGTTCCGCCTCTGCGCGACCTACGAGCAGTTCCAGAAGTACGGCCAGTCACCGCCGGGTGTGGTCGGTTGGTACTCGCCGACCAGCAAGGAGCTCGTCGTGTTCCTCGGCGGCGACAAGATGATGGGCACCGGCGCCACCGAGACCGTGACCTACCACGAGGGCTGGCACCAGTACGCGGACTTCTACTTCCACCATCCCGACACGAAGAAACACGGCACGCTGCACCGCTGGTTCGACGAGGGGCACGGCGACTACTTCGGCTCGTTCCGCTGGGGCCAGCAGGGCTGGAAGTACGTCGGCTCGAAGATGCGCTTCTCCGACTGCAAGCAGATGGTGCGCGCGGGCGACTACGTGCCCTTCAAGGAGATCGTGCACTGGGACCGCCGCCGCTTCTACTCGGAGCGCGCGCCCTACTACTACGCGCAGGCCTACTCGATGATCGACTTCCTGCGCCGCGGCGAGAAGGAGCGCGGCTGGCAGCAGCGCTGGGGCGAGGCGCTCGACATGTACCGCAAGGTCATGCTCGTGCACGGCGACAGCAAGCTCGCGAGCGATACCGCGTTCCGCGGCTTCACGGACGACGACTGGAAGAAGCTCGAGGAGGCGTGGAAGGCGTGGGTCGGCGGCCCGCGCTTCCTGAGCGGGCAGTGACTGCGGCCGTGCAGGTCAACCGGCTGCCGGTAGGTCGTGCACGGAGAGCAGCCCGTGCCGCCGCCAGCCGAGCGTCAGCATCCACGATCGAGCGTCCGCTGTCGGACGCTCGATCGTGTCGAGGCCGCGAACGGTCACTCGTTCGCGGAAGCCAGCGAACCACGGCGCCGACGTGAAGGTGTCGATCGCGGCAGGCACGGAGACCTCGCGGCCCTCGGCGGCGTGCTTCTTGCCGTTGGCCAGCACATAGCGGAGCGCGTGGCGGACCTCGCGCGGGGACTTCAGGATCCGGTCGTGGTAGCGGTCGGCGAAGACCTTGCCGCGGCGGCGCCAGAGCCTGTTCAGCGCGCGGGCGACGCGAATGGCAAGACCCTGAACGCCGCGCGCGAGCGCGCGGCGGTCTGGAGCTTCGACGATCAGGTGCAGGTGGTCGTTCAGGATCGCGTAGTGGCACAGCCGGAAGCCGAAGCGGTCCTTGCCCTTCACGAAGGCCGCGCGCAGGGCGGCGTACTCGGCCTTCTGCCGCAACCGCGGCAGGTGCTGGCGCAGCTTCAGCGTCACGTGCACCGGGTGCTTCGACGCCAGCGCTGCGCGCTGGCGATGCGAGACC